>NZ_CP077769.1:0-616944 GCF_020386615.1 Chitinophaga pendula | reverse complement strand
CGGATATAGAGGCAGGAGTATAACTTCCCGTATACCCGGATTTTCTGTCAGCAACTTGTCATACGCTGCCTCAGGAGAAGGATTGCCATACCGCATCGCGATCTCAACGGGAATGTCGATATCTTGCTGTACCGCTTGCTGCAATTGTTTTGTCAGTACGATCAGTGGAGAACCTTCTTCCCACCAGATAGACCGGTAAGCTTCTGCGGACTTGGGGGCCCGCCGGGGTACGATGATCCCTCCTACCAGCAACAGCCGGAACAGGTAAGGGTAGTCTATCACCCTTTTGTCCATCAGAAATTCCATCAGATAACGCTTCACATCGGGAACAGCCGTACTATCCGGAGATCCCAGGTTCATCAATACGATCCCTACATCAGATTTAGATACCATTGTGCTTCTTAAGATTGATGCAAAAGTAATTAACTAATAAACACAAATGTGCATTCGCGTATTTATCACTTATTCCACGGTTCCGGCGATGTGTCATATATTTGCAAGTCTTTTTCAGCCGTGCCTATATTTATGCAATCATTTGCAGCCGTGCTGCTGGAAAGCTGACAAAAATCATTTTTTAGGAGGTTGTATTACCAGGTATAGAAATGACACACTAATGACAGCTTAAAGCCTTTAGTTGCAGCGTATGCCAGTATTTTTGCAGCCAGGAAGCTTAGAATAAAATGCAGGTCAATCACTCAAAGGATATTTCCAACTTTCACGCCGTTGGGATCAACTACAAAAAAACAGACGCTGCTATCAGAGGATTGTTCGCCATTAATCCGGCACAATATGAAAACCTGCTGAAGCGCGCGAAAACTGTTGAATTGGATGATCTCTTTATACTCTCTACCTGCAATCGGACGGAGGTATATGGCTTTGCACCTACCGCCCAGGACTTGATCAACTTGCTTTGTACGGAAACAAATGGCGACAGTGAACTTTTTGCACAGCGGGCTTATGTCAGATCAGGAGAAGATGCCATCCGGCATCTATACCAGGTAGGTACCGGCCTTGATTCCCAGATATTGGGAGATTACGAAATAGTAGGTCAGATCAGGAATGCTGCAAAATTTGCCAAGACCCAGGGATGTCTGGGTAGTTTTCTGGAACGGTTGGTGAACAGTGTGATACAGGTATCCAAATTAATCAAAAACGAAACAGACCTGAGTGCAGGTACCGTATCCGTGGCATTTGCAACGGTACGTTTGCTGGAGCAACGGGTACCCCATATACGTGATAAGAAACTGTTGTTGCTGGGTGTAGGTAAAATAGGACGCAATACCTGCAAGAACCTGAAAGAATACCTGGGGATCAGGGATATCACCCTTATTAACCGGACACTGACGGTAGCGGTAGATTTTGCTGGTAAACATGGTTTACGCTTTGCACCCTATGAAGAACTGGCTGCCGAAATGCAGGCCGCTGATGTGATTCTGGTAGCTTCCAATGCACCACAACCAACAGTACTAGCCGCTCAGCTGAAGGATAGCCAGCCTAAACTGATCGTCGACCTGTCCATCCCTTTCAATGTCGAACAGGAAGTAGCAGCACTGCCACATATAGAATTGATCAATGTGGATGAACTCTCCAAGATACAAGATGAAACTTTACAACTGCGGGAAAAAGAAATACCCAGGGCCTTATCTATTATTGACGAACATATGGAGGAGTTCCTATACTGGTATAAAATGCGTAAACACGCGGTAGTACTCAAAGCGGTAAAAGACAAATTACACGAAATACACACACGCGAAATAAATCAGCAAAAAAACGGCGCCCAGTATAAATTGGAGGATATTGAAGAAGTCTCTTCCCGTATCATACAAAAGATGATCAACCTCATGGCCGGTAAAGTACGTAAGGAAACTGAAAAGAGTGACCTGTACATCTCCATGATCAATGACATTTTCGAAACCGGCGTCAATCAGGAATAAACAATGGACAAAATAATCAGGATAGGCACCCGCGAAAGCCAGCTGGCACTCTGGCAGGCCAACCGGGTAAAGGATCTGCTAACAGCTCAGGGATATCAGACCACACTGGTACCAATCAAAAGTGAAGGAGATATTGACCTGGTCACCCCGTTATATGAGATCGGCGTACAAGGCATCTTTACCAAAAGCCTGGATATCGCTTTGCTCAACAACCGTATAGATATTGCGGTCCACTCCCTGAAAGACGTCCCTACCCAATTACCCAAACAACTTATTACCGCTGCTATCCTCCAACGAGGACCTGAAAAAGACCTGCTGGTGTATCAACAGGATGCAGCTTTCCTCACCGATCCGGACTATGTAGCCCATATAGCTACCGGCAGCGTAAGACGTAAAGCACAATGGCTGCGCCGTTATCCCAAACACCAGGTACATAATATCCGTGGTAATGTCAACACCCGTTTGCAAAAACTGGCAGATGAACAATGGGATGGTGCCATCTTCGCTATGGCAGGTCTAGAGCGTATTGGTATCCGGCCGGATACCTCAATGGCGCTGGACTGGATGTTGCCAGCTCCTGCCCAAGGTGCAGTGGTAGCTGCCTGCCGCGAAGACGATGCCTTCTGCCTGGATGCCTGCGCCGCCTTCAATGATGAAGCCACTGCCCTCTGTACATTTGTAGAACGTGATTTCCTTCGTACGTTAATGGGAGGTTGTACAACTCCTATCAGCGCATACGCCCATATAAAAGACAATATACTCCACTTTTCCGGGGAGCTCTCCAGCCTCGACGGCCAGACCGTCTTTACTACTGAAAAGCAAATACCCCTGGAGCAAGCCATCACATTAGGAAGAGAAGCCGCACAGGAAATATTGGCACAAGGTGGAGACAAAGTAGTAGCACAGATTAGACATGCCGGATGATCACCGCATATTATGTACCAGGCCGTTGCCTGCCAGTCTTATCAGACAAGCAGCGACACATGGTGTGCATATTGAGGTACATGCATTCATCCGTATACAATCTGTCATCACACCTGCAGCTGCAGCTGTGATCAGCAAGCTGGCCAGCCAGCCAGCCACAGTCATCTTTACCAGCTCCAATGCAGTTACTGCTGTCAGTGAGTTGTTACAAACACAATCAGACCGTGGCACCCAATGGCAGCTCTATTGCCTGCAAGGTGCGACGCTGGATACCGTATGGCAGTATTTTGACGGGCAGCAGGTGATAGCCACCACCGCTTACAGTAAAGAACTGGCCTATCAACTGCTGAATGACAAACCGGAAGGCCCTTTGCTATTTTTCTGCGGAGACCAGCGGCGGGACGAACTACCGGATACATTAGCAGCCGGTGGCCTAGCCCTGCAGGAATACCAGGTGTATCAGACAGTGGCTACGCCAGTCGCACTCCCCACTGCCTACCAGGGAGTGTTGTTTTTCAGCCCAAGTGCAGTAACCAGTTATTTTTCTATGAATGCACTACCACCGTCAGCAGTTTGTTTTGCCATAGGACATACGACAGCAGGTGCGTTGCTACCATATACAAGTGCGGACCGGATCATTGTCTGTAAACGGCCTGGCACAAACGAAATGATACAGACTGTCATTGAATATTTTGACCACAACAACAATTATTAGCTACTATGAGTGAATTAAAAAATGATCTGCTGCTGAAAGCGTTAAGAGGAGAAGCAACCACCCGTACACCGGTGTGGATGATGCGCCAGGCCGGACGTTACCTGCCCGATTATATCAAGCTCCGCGACAAATATTCTTTCTTCGAACGTTGTCAGAACCCTGAACTCGCTACCGAGATCACGGTAATGCCCGTAGACCAGGTCGGCGTTGATGCAGCTATCATTTTCTCAGATATCTTGGTAGTACCCCAGGCAATGGGTATGGAAGTACAGCTGATAGAAAAGCTGGGCCCCCTGCTGCCATCACCGGTAAAAGGAGCCGCAGACCTGGAAAGGCTGTGTGTGCCTGATGTACAGGATACCCTGCATTATGTGTTTGATGCGTTGCGACTGACCAAACAAACGCTGGCGGGCCGTGTTCCCCTGATCGGGTTTGCAGGCGCCCCCTGGACATTGTTGTGTTACATGGTACAGGGTAAAGGGTCTAAAACATTTGATGAAGCGAAAGCATTCTGTTATACACAACCGGCAGTAGCACACCAGTTGCTGCAGATGATCACCGATACCACCATTGCCTATCTTAAAGCTCAGGTGGCAGCAGGTGCAGACTGTGTACAGATATTTGATTCCTGGGGTGGCTTGCTGAGTCCGGAAGATTTCGAAACCTTTTCTTTGCAATATATTCGTCAGATCACAGCCGCGTTGAAAGATGTCTGCCCCGTGATCATCTTCGCCAAAGGTGCCTGGTTTGCACTGGAGGAGATGGCAGCTACCGGCGCAAGTGGTCTGGGCGTGGACTGGTGTATCAAACCGTCCGTAGCACGTCAGCTCGCAGGTGACCAGGTCACTTTACAGGGCAACTTTGACCCGGCAAAACTATTGTCTCCGATCCCTGAGATCGAACGGGCGGTAAAGACAATGCTGCAGGGCTTTGGCAAAGGAAGGTATATTGCTAACCTTGGCCACGGTATTCTGCCCAATGTCCCGGTAGATCATGCCCGCGCCTTTGTGGAAGCAGTGAAAAGTAATGGATAACCAAAGGAACGTCAGATGAATACTAAAGAGCAATTCGTACAATTGATCCACCGCCTGCAAGACGAGATCTGCCAGGGGTTGGAAAAGATCGATGGGAAAGCCACATTCCAGGAAGATCCGTGGGAGCGCCCCGGCGGCGGTGGTGGCAGAACGCGCGTCATCACCGGTGGCAACGTCTTCGAAAAAGGGGGTGTTAACATCTCCGTAGTACATGGTGAGCTGCCCGCTGTCATGGCCCAGCAATTCAATGTAAGCGATGCACAATTCATGGCTTGCGGCATATCGCTGGTGATACACCCTGTCAATCCTTATGTGCCAACGGTACATGCCAACTTCCGCTATTTCGAACTGTATGACAACGACGGGTCGCTAAAAGATAGCTGGTTTGGTGGTGGTGCAGACCTTACGCCATACTATCTCTTTGAAGAGGACGGTCAGCATTTCCACCGTACATTCAAAGCAGCCTGTGATCCTTTCGGGGCAGAATTGTATCCTAGGTATAAACAGCATTGTGACGAGTACTTTATGAATAAGCATCGTAACAATGAAGCCCGTGGCATAGGGGGTATCTTCTATGACTACCTGCGCCCGGATGCCAACAACAGCTCCCAGCAGCTGTTCGAATTTTCCCAGGCGAATGGCGACGCTTTCCTGAAAGCATACCTGCCTATCGTGGAACGTCGCAAAGACCTGCCTTATACACAGCAGGAAATCGACTGGCAGGAATACAGAAGAGGCAGATATGTAGAATTCAACCTGATACATGACAGGGGAACACTCTTTGGCCTCAAGACGAATGGACGTATTGAATCTATCCTGATGAGCTTACCGCCCCGGGCCAGATGGGAATACAACTATCATCCGGCTCCTGGCACTAAAGAGGCCGAATTGCTCGAATACCTGCGTCCGCGTGACTGGGTAAAATAAGTTAACGACAGACGCTCAAAAATAGTAGATCATGATCCGAAGAAACAGAATATTGAGAACTTCTCCTGCCATTCGCGAAATGGTATCGGAGACCGTGTTAAGACCGAGTGACTTTATTGCACCCTTATTTGTAGTAGAAGGCGAACAGGTAAAAGAAGAGATCTCCTCTATGCCCGACTATTTCCGGCATTCGGTAGATCTTACCGTAAAAGAAGCACAAGACCTGTGGAACATAGGTATAAGAAGTGTATTGTTATTCATAAAATGCCCGGATCACCTAAAAGATAACAAAGGAACAGAAGCAGTAAACCCGAATGGATTGATGCAACGTGCCATCCGCGCGGTCAAACATGCCGTACCCGGCATGGTAGTGATGACGGATGTAGCGCTTGACCCTTATTCTTCCTACGGGCATGACGGCATTGTAGCAGGTACAGAGATCGTGAACGACGCTACCGTGGAAGTATTGGCCCGCATGAGCCTCAGCCATGCGCAGGCGGGTGCTGACATCGTAGCACCCAGCGATATGATGGATGGCCGTATCCTCGCGATCCGTAACATTTTGGAAGCACATGGTTTTGACAAAGTAGGTATCATGTCCTATAGCGCCAAATACGCGTCCTGCTTTTACGGTCCTTTCCGCGATGCATTGGATTCCGCACCTGGCTTTGGAGATAAAAAGACTTACCAGATGGATTATGCCAACTCCCGGGAAGCAATCAAAGAGACCCTGATGGATGTTGAAGAAGGTGCCGATATTGTGATGGTGAAACCCGCCCTATCTTATCTGGATATCATGCGTATTATCAAAGACCGCGTACAGGTACCGGTGAGTGCCTACCATGTAAGTGGCGAGTACGCAATGATCAAAGCAGCCGCTAAAATGGGCTGGCTCAACGAAGAAAAAGCGATCCTGGAAGTACTGACCAGCATCAAACGGGCAGGTGCAGACCTGATCGCCACCTATTTTGCCAAGGATGCGGTGAAGTTGTTAAACGGCAATAAATAGCCGTTACTGAAATTGCACGAATTTTGTACCCTTGGTATGCTGGTAAAAGGCACCTATTTTAACGTATAAATATCAACGAAGCATGTTCTCTCAAAGTAAATTACTATTCGAGCAGGCACAACAACACATACCCGGTGGCGTCAACTCCCCGGTACGCGCTTTTCGGAGTGTAGGCGGTACGCCTGTATTTATGAAGGAGGCAAAAGGAGCGTATATGTACGATGTAGATGGCAACCGCTACGTAGACTATATCAATTCCTGGGGACCTATGATCATGGGGCATGCCTATGAACCGGTAGTTAAAGCGATCCAGGAACATGTGGTACACTCTACTTCTTTCGGAGCGCCTACAGCATTGGAAACCAAGATAGCAGAGCTCATCATCAGCATGGTACCCAATATCGACATGATACGTATGGTGAATTCCGGTACAGAAGCCTGTATGTCAGCCCTTCGGCTGGCCAGGGGATACACCGGCCGTAATAAATTCATCAAATTCGAAGGTAACTATCATGGCCATGCAGATGCATTTCTGGTAAGCGCGGGTAGTGGCGTGGCCACCCTGGAGATCCAAAGTGTGCCTGGCGTAACCCAGGCCGTAGCACAGGATACCCTTACCGCTCCGTATAATAATCTCCCGGCTGTACAACAGCTGATAGAAGAATATCCCGACCAGATCGCCGCTATCATCATTGAGCCGGTAGCGGGTAATATGGGATGTATCCTCCCACAGCCAGGATTTTTAGAGGGCCTGCGGGAACACTGTGATGCCAATGGTATCCTGCTCATCTTCGACGAAGTAATGACCGGTTTCCGGCTGGCCCGCGGTGGCGCCCAGGAGCTTTTCAATATCAAGGCAGACCTGGTCACCTTCGGCAAAATTATCGGTGCAGGAATGCCTGTAGGAGCCTTTGCCGGCCGCAGAGAGATCATGGAACATATTGCTCCTACCGGTAAAATATACCAGGCAGGTACCTTAAGTGGTAACCCGATCGCGATGATCGCCGGGTACACCTTACTGAAAACATTAAATGAAAATCCCGTGATCTATCAGCAGCTGGAACAAAAAGCAGCTTACCTGGTAGAAGGGCTGAAAGGAGCGCTCGGCGCTGCCGGCGTTGTACACCAGGTAAATCACCTGGGTTCTATGTTGAGTGTACATTTCACCGAGTATCCGATCATCGATTTCAGTTCAGCATCCGGCGCCAATAACGAACTATTCCGCCGCTTCTTCCATGCCATGCTGGAGCGTGGTATATACCTGCCACCTTCTGCTTTCGAAAGCTGGTTCTTAAGTCATGCCTTGACCACCGAAGACCTGGACTTTACCATACAAACTACCAAATCGGCCATGCAGGCGATCAAATAATACCTAACATACTACCATATAAAAAAGGCTGTCTCTCAGGAGACAGCCTTTTTTATATGATAATGTCAGGACCGCATTATTTCTTCTTATGGCTCCAGAGCCAGGGTAACAGGTCCGGTTCTGCAAAAGCATTGTCCCAGCTATTATGCCCTACTCCGGGATATTCCGTGTATTTCACATCTGCTTTCAGGCGGGTCAGCTCCTTGTAATAAGCCCGGGAAAAATCCACCGGTACTGTAAAGTCCCGCTCACCGTGGAATATCCACATCGGTACCTTCGCATAACGTTTGGCCAGCTGTACATCTCCCGCCCCACAGATGGCAATAGCCGCAGCAAATATATTCGGATAGCGGGCCAGGATATCAAAGGTGCCCATAGCGCCCATAGAAAGCCCTCCCAGGTATACCCGTTTGGTATCTATTTTACCAGTTTTAACCAGGCTGTCCAGTAATGCCTTTACCAATCCTGTCGCAACAGTAGGCGATGGCATAAGCGGGAACGCTGCATTAATGATCTTACCGGTGGAGTCTCTTTTCAATCTGAAGGAAGCCCAGGTAGAATCGGAAGGACATTGTGGAAATATGACGAAAGCAGGGAAATCTTTACGCACAGTATCGTTGAGGAATAAACGACCACCATGTAACAGCTGAGCTACGTTATCACTTCCCCTCTCACCAGAGCCGTGGAGAAAAATGATCAGTGGGTATTTTTTGTGGATATCATAACCGGCAGGAGTCAGTAACCGGTATTGTAACGTATTTCCATTACGGGTAAATGCTTCACGGCTATAGGCATCAAACTCCTGCGCCTGCGCTTGTACCAGGGAGGTAAGCAAACATGCGATGAAGCCCAGGTAACGTATCAGTTTCATGGGATCTTATTTTTCCCAATATACGTTTTAAATGAGCTTACTGCAAGCCTGTTAGTATTTAAGTACGAAATGCTGTTTGACCTTAGGCTCCTTGCGGAAGAAGACCAATCCGATAAAAAATAGGTCAATGGTAAGCGTGACGGCGGGTTCTTGCTGGATGGTATGCCAGGCAGCTTCCATATCCGGAGTCCAATGGATATCGTCAAAGATAAACACTGAATACTCAGTCGCTTTGGGCAGACATTGCCGGAAATATTCCACGGTAGGACCGGAGCGATGATTACCATCGATATATACCCAGTCCAGCTGAGGTACCGTTGCCAGCACCTCGGGCAATACCGTATCGAAATTGCCTACCACCTGACGGACATTTTGTAAATGCAGCCGTTCGAAGTTGCGGCCGGCCTGTGCAGCAATATTCGGACAGCCTTCTATGGTGATCACCTCACTTTCCGGCCGTGCACTGGCCATATAAGCCGTAGACATTCCCATAGAGGTACCCAGTTCCAGCAGGTATTGCGGTTGGAAATATTCTACAAGACGATAAAACAGCTGACCGAATTTAGCGGGTTTAGCGGCATGCCGGGTGATGTCGCTGATCTTACGTTCGTTACCCGCACTCACCAAGGAACCTGCTCCCAGGTCAGTTACCTGCAAAGTAGCATCGCTTGCCAAAAGCTGCTTGCGTAATTGCTCTATAGAAACATATTCCGGGCGTGACTTTCTATTACGCAATACCTCTTCGACCAACGAGTAGACAAATGGAGAATGTACGTCATGGCGATTGCCGGCCGTAAAGTAATAATGCAGGTATTTCTTTGCTAACTGGTACTGATGCTGTAAACTCACGCTATTCTACTGCTTTTGTATCAATAAATCTTCGATTTGATCAACCCCCATTTATGCAGGCGGTGCTGAAAACATACCCGCAATATACCTAACCCATAGGTAACACTACGGCTAAAATTGATACTGGATGCTTCTTTGAAATATTTGGTAGGACAGGTGATCTCCCCTACTTCGTAATTCTTCATGAATATCTGAGACATCATTTCATTGTCGAATACGAAATCATCGCTGTTCGCCATGTAGTTGATGTTACGCAGTACCTCGGAGGAGAAAGCGCGGTAACCGCTATGATATTCACTCATCTTTTCATTCAGGAATACATTCTGCGTGAAGGTGAGCGCACGGTTGAAAAAATATTTATACTTGGGCATCCCACCTTTAAGGGCTCCCTTACCAAGGATACGGGAGGCCATCATCACCGGGTATACATCATTGGCAATCACACTACACATCGCTGTAATGAGCATCGGGGTATACTGATAATCCGGATGCAACATAATCACGATGTCCGCATTCAGCTCCAGGGCTTTGTTATAACAAGACTTTTGGTTGCCGCCATATCCTTTGTTGTTGTCGTGGCGGATAATATGTTTAATACCCAGCGCTTTCCCCACAACGATGGTATCATCTTTACTGGCATCGTCCACCAATACGATATCATCCACGATATCCATGGGGATCTCCCTGAATGTCTTTTCGAGTGTGAGCGCTGCATTGTAAGCCGGTAATACTACCACTATCTTTTTACTATTCAACATGAAAAGGGACAATTTGGCGCAAAGGTAAGATACACAGGCAGAATACAAAATAAATATCATGTGTGGGTCTGGAAGCATCTCCCATCCCTGATCAGTTGTTAGGAATTTGTCAGCAATGCTTTTAAGCATTATAAATTATTATCTTTGTGGCTTGAAAATTTTGGCATCATATTTTCGCAATGTTTTGTTAAATAAAAAAGTTTATAACCGCATGCTGAATAGCCCATTGGTAAACCAGTCCTGCAAACATTTTGGGGTAGCTAACGGAGTTGCATCACCGTTAGCCGGCAATTTCGCCGGAAAAACAGCGACAATGAACATTAAAATGATAAAACGTCTATCTCTTCTGTTCTTATTAGCCATCGGTACTTTGACCGTTCGTGCCCAGGACCCTGAATTGAGGTCTAATCCCACTATTAAAAATCCCGGGGATACCACCATCAAAAAAATATTGGATGAACTGCAACGGGTAACAGATAGTGATAAACAAAACTACAATGCCATCCAGGCATTACTGCAGGGACGGGAAATTGACAACCGTTCAAAATATGAATTGATCAAAAACAATATCATCAATGCCAGCGAAACTTATTACCTGCTGAATAAAAAGATCATTGACCTGAAGTCCCGTACGACTTCCAATAACCTGGACGTATTCATTACCTCGTTGAACAACCCGGAAAGTAAGGAACTGGGATTTTCTCTCAGTGACCGTATTGTGGAATTGGTGGAAAAAGTAGTACTAAAGGGTAAATCTGACAAGAATGAACGTAATAACAAGATCGTTGAATCTACCAAGTCCATCATCAATAGCCCTATCTTCAAAAGTTTCACCTCACTGACCCCTCCCCTCGCGATTGCCAGCTCTGTGATGAACTTCCTGCACAGTGTAAGCCAGAACAACAAGGCTATTAACCAGAAGACTTTGCAGGACTTTGAAAAAGAACTGAATAAATACGTGATCTACTATACCTCACTGAACGATGCCAATCAGAAATTCGAATTCGGACTGAACTTCAACAAGGATCAGCTGACATTACTGCAGGATAATATGTACGATCACTTGTTGTTCACCGCGTCAGCGCTGAAGTTCCAACAACCTCAACGTGGTAATAAGTCTATTGCAGAGACACTGAACGACTTCTTCTTCGACTTTAAAAAGGAAAAAGTGGTAGATTATTTCAATGTGCTGGAGACCAAATACGCCAAAGGCAAACGGATCGATTATGAACTGTTACTACAGGAAAATCCTAACCTGAAAGAAGTAAATAATCAGCTGGAAGACCTGATCCTGCAAACCAAACGTTTTGAGAACCTGTACAACGAATACTTCACCTTGTTGGATTCTTACTATTCCAAAGTGAATAGTTCTCTCAAGATCGCGCAGGACAATGGACTGGCGGAAAAAAGCCTGATAGAGGCTAAACAGGGAGAATTCCGTCAGCTGAAAAATGAAGCAGTAAATGAGATACAGGCATCTATCAATATACGGGAACTTTACAATAACACCGATAAGATCAAATATCGCTACCGTATCTTCTAGGTAGTAGCTATCAAAGTTATACACATCAGAGACCGGGAGTCGTCACATATACGGCCCCGGTCTTTTTATTGCGCTGCCGGATTCTTTTTACCGGCTATTAGTTTGTTGACGGTATCTGCTAGCCGGCGGGTCCGGGTTTGTTCTTTTTTTGCATTTTCGATCCAAGCGATGTATTCTTTTTGATTGGTAAAGGACAGTGTTTTGAAGTAATCAGCCGCTGCGGGGACCTTGTCCAGTAGAGACTGCAGGTCCGCCGGTGGTGTTACGATACGCCGTTCAAAATCTACACCGGGAATGACCACCGGTGTGGTCTGTGAAAAGGACCGGGTACGATCCTTGATGGCAGTTACAGGCCGGTACCGTACCGCCGACCAGGTATCATCAATGGCTACCAGCGTGACCGGCTCATACCCGGCTGTTGCGAGCGGCTCCCAGCCATGATCCCGGTTGAGATCGGATTTGATACCCGAAGTCCCCTTGGGATAGGCGATCCAGCATTTGGCATCCGCCGCCAGCCGGGGCAGGATACCAGGGATCGCTGCTGCCAGTACTTGACTATCCGAGGCAAATAGCAACACGTAAGTCAGTATCGTATCTTTACTACGTGGTAGCTGTTCTTGCAGGGATGTTCCCTGCAGGCGATCTCTTACGGACGGGGGCAGATGCAGACAATAAACCGGCAACGCACCGTCCTTAAATTGTAATTTCCTGGCTAATACGGCATCCATAACAGGTGATTTGATCGCCATTAAGTTAATATTTTTTAAAATGACCGCTATGCATTCACATTCACTCCATTTATTACTCCATCTGATCATATAGATTTTCTCAATAGCATAATAGCTCGTAATTTTGGAATATGACTACAGTTCAATTAGAATACGTTGTAGCGGTAGACACCTACAGAAGTTTTGTGATCGCAGCGGAGAAATGTTTTGTGACCCAGCCTACGCTGAGCATGCAGATACAGAAGCTGGAGGATGAATTAGGTATCAAAATATTTGACCGCAGTAAACTACCGGTCGTACCTACAGAGATAGGTGCAGCGGTAATTGCACAGGCCCGGGTGATCCTGAAAGAAAGTGCCCGCATCAAAGAAGTAATTGCCGGACATAAAAAAGAGATACAAGGCAACCTGAAAGTGGGTATTATCCCAACACTAGCGCCCTATCTCCTGCCGCGTATACTGACAGGTTTCATGAAAAAGTATCCTAAGGTAAAACTGGAAATATGGGAATACCCCACCGAACAGATCATCCAGCAGTTGAAACAGGAACTACTGGATTGTGGTATCCTGGCGACTCCGCTGAATAATCAACACTTGGAAGAGCACCCGCTGTTCTATGAATCCTTCGTGGTATATGCTGCCAAAAGCAATCCGTTGTCTGAGAAAAAGGTGGTGAAACCGGAAGACCTGGATGTACGGGAAGTATGGCTGCTCAACGAAGGACACTGTATGCGTAACCAGGTATTGAATATCTGCAAGGATAAATTCACCATGGGAGAATATAAAAACCTGGAATATAATACCGGTAGCGTGGAAACATTAAAACGGATGGTAGACCTGAATGAGGGCTATACCATATTACCGGAACTCTCCCTCCAGGATCTTTCCACTCGTCAGATGAATATGGTACGGTATTTTAAATCGCCGGAACCTGTCAGGGAGATCAGCCTGGTCACTCATCGTTATTTCATTAAACAGGCACTTATCGAAGCCTTCAAAAAGGAGATCCTGCGACACGTGCCCGAGAAAATGAAGGTACTGAAACACCGTAATGTTGTGGATATTGAAGTGGCGTAACCAATCAGTATCTCTTTTTATTTTTCGACGTCAGTGATACCGATCCATTTCCAGGTAAGTTTCGTAAATCCTGGCTGTATATCACCGTCTATATTCATACGGCGCAGATCTATGTACCGTTCTCCTCTCCAGGAAAGATATACTCTTCTGAGGGCGATTATATCCGTTATCGTCAGGACGGTACCGGGAGCAAATCCGGAAGCTCCGCTGGTATCATAGGTCCTGATCACTTCGTTGGCTAAGGCAGTGGCATCCCCATCCATGACATGACGAACGATCAATTCGGCACGGATCAGTTTCACTTCAGCATCATCGACAATGATCACCGGATCCCGCTCTTTATAGGTCGCCAGGTACCAGTGCCCTTTGGGGGATTTCTCCAGCTGGTTCCTTTTACGAGCCGCCTCCGTGGTCAGTGCCGCCTTAAAAGCAGGGTCTACAGCTGCGTCACGCGCATCTTTGCCAAGCGTTGCGAACAAAGGATTCAGTGCAGGACCCACAGCATAGGTAAAACTGAAAGACTCTACCCCAGTGAGCGCATTTTCTACTGCCTGGCGCGCCTGCTGGAATTGCTGCGTATGTATACCTAACTTGGCTAACATCGCCTGCGTCATTTTTTGCTGAGTGACATCGCCGAGTAACAAAGCGGCTTCCCAATACTGACGGGCTTTCTTGTAGGTTTCTTCTCTGGCTACCAGCTGTCGGTTGACATATACAGAGGGGTCCTGCGGACTTACGCCGAAATAGTCGCCCAGCAACATCCAGGCATACCCAGCATGGAAATTACCCCAGAAGGCCGCCTGCCGGCGAATCAGCATATGCTCCGTTCCTCCGTCCCAGGCTACCTGCGGAAGCAGCGTCAGTATCTCTTCTGCACGAGCCCGGTAATGCTGCGTGTTACTCCACAGACCAAACAGGGATGTATTATCCCGGCTCAGTTTATTTTCATCGATCTCCTTATACAACGGGCTATTCGGCACAGCAGTGCTGGTGATCTCGTCAGCGATAGCACCACCGGCAAGTATTAAGGCAGTGGCACTACTGGCACCAGCCTGCCATACACCGGCAATAAGCGGACCGGCTACATATTTATTCTGTTGTACACTACCGAACATACCCGGTCTTGAGAGGTCGTTCTCCGATACAGTATTACCAGGTTTAACAGCTTCGTTCACCCAGCTGTCACAACTGCTGAACAAAAGTGCAACAGCGGAAAGAGAAAGTATATATCTACGAAAAATGCTGATCATGTTAACTAAGTTTTAGAATCCAATATTGGTGGTGAAGGCAAATGTACGCGGAGCAGGCACGGCTGTCCAATCAGCAGACAGATAACTGATACCACGTACCCGTTTGCTACCTCCTTGTGAATCGACCTGGGGTTCCGCACCAGGGTAGTTGGTGGTCAGCCAAAGATTGTTGCCGGACAGCGAGAATTGTACCCGCTGTAATTTTCCTTTGGTAATCCTGCGGGCGATATCGCTGGCATCATAGGTGATGTTAACATTACTAAGCCGGATGAAATCGGCCTTGTTATGGAAATTACCCCGATAAGATTCATAATTGGCCAGTGCCGCCGCCGTAGCGACATATTCTTTGGTACCTGGTATATACGCCTGCAGCTGCTGCTTTAATGTCTCTTTGGCTGCCAGGTTGTTGCCTTGTGCCGCCACATTACGGAAGGCGATATTGTACACAGTAGCTCCCTGAGAATAGGTGAACATACTTTGTATGTTGAAGTGACGGAACAACTGCATCCTGAAGCCGAAAGAACCATAGTAATCCGGATTAGGTTTACCCAGGTAATGACTGCTGCTTTCTGCAGCACCAATGTATTTGCCGGTGGCGTCGAATAGAGGGCCTGTAGAGGTGGTATTATAGAAGGCAAAGGCAGGATCTCCTTCCCGGATAACGTTGGTCAGGTTCACGATCTCTCTGCCACCGGTATTGATCACCTTATTCTTTTGCTGGTTGAACGAAGCAAAGAGGTCAATACTGTTCCGCTGGTCCCTGCTGGTGAATACCCGGCTATTGAGAGACACTTCCCATCCGCTTCCTCTGATAAGGCCTATATTCTCCGGATAATCTCCGCTGAGGCTGGAAGGCCAGCCGTCGGAAGGGGTAAGCGTGGTATATACGATCGCATCGCTGGTTTGCTGATTGTACCAAGTAACACTCAGTTGTTGTTTTTTAAAGGTGAAGTCAGTACCCAGCTCTATTTCGCGGGTACGTTCAGGACGTATGTCCGGGTTACCTTTACGATCGGGTACCAATGCCGGGCCGTAAGGCGTGGTAGCTGTCTTATAAGCAGTCACGGCATCGTTAGGATAAGGCAGGCGCCCAGATTCACCATAGGCAGCACGCAGCTTCCATGCCTCGACCTTGTTATGCAGGAAGGCCGCCTTTTCCAAGTTGTAAGCCACACTTACGGAAGGGTAATAAATACTGGCTACATTACGGCCGATGAGATTGGATACATCCCGGCGCAAGCCGGCATTAACGTACAGCAAGTCCTTGAAATGAAGAAAAGCTTCTCCGTAAATACCATGTGTACGTTTTTCAAAATCTTCTTCCGTCACACTGGTGATCTCTGTAGCGCCACCAATATTACTGATACCATCCGTAGCAAACTTGCGGGCGGTAACCGTTTGCACTTTTTCATAGGCCCGTGTCTGTTGAGATAATACGGACAGGTCAAGCCCCCAGTCTGCCGTCAGCCGGAAACTCCTGGCAATCTTGAAGTCCCAGTTGCTATTCTGATTACTCCGGTTACTGGTTGTTTTATTACCAGTATTAGCGCCATCCAGGAGATAACCATAAGGTACGTAATATAAGCCATCCACCTGGTTCTGGTCCATACCGTAGTTGAAAGAGAGTTTTACATCGCCTGGTAACAGGTAGCTCAGCTGCAGATTACCAGTAAACCGCCGGTTGTCATACTTCCGTTCTATTGCAAACCAGGTGTCTTTGTTGACCAGCGACCAGGGTGTAGTGCTAAGCATCAGGTTCCAGATCGCATCGTTCTTACCGGAAGCACTTTGTGGGATATGTAAAGTACCCTGCACATAATTCAGGTTAACACTGGCTTTGAAACGGTCTTTGCTAAAGTCGTATCCCGTACGGAAGCTGTAACGGCTTTCGTTGTTACCCGGTACATGTCCCTGATTATTATTGCTGTTTACACTCAGGTACAGGCTGTTACTGGCGTCAAAGCGAGCATTAAGTCCTGCATACAGGTTATGACTGATTCCCGTGCGGAAGAAATCGTTAATATCCTTATTGTTGATGAACTGGTCATATTTCCGCGCCAGCTGTGTTACTCCCAGGCTGTATTTGGCAGTACCGCTCACCCCTTTCTGCTGCTGAAGTCCTTTTTTTGTTTTGATGACGATCACCCCATTTGCGGCTTCAGCGCCATATGACGCAGCTGCAGAAGGGCCTTTGATGATATCAATGGAGGCGATATCGTCCATCGCCAGGTCATTGAGAGCGCTCATCGCCTCCTGGGAGGAGTTAATATCGCTGATATTTGAATTACTATACCTCACACCATCTATAAAGACCAGGGGATCTCTTTCCATGCTGAGTGTAGCACCGGAACGTACATTGAAGCGTATCGGCATCCCTGTTTTACCATTGGTATTGTAGACCTGTACACCTGTTACGCGGCCATTGATGATATCTGCCAGGGAAGAAGGCCGCTGGTTGGTAATGGCATCATCTGCCTGAATACTTTCGACGTTGCTGCCGATGGTGCGTTTACTGCGGGAGCTGGCAAGGCTGGCCGTGATGACAGCCGCGTCTAGCTGTACGCCTTTTCTCAGGGAGATGACGGCACCTTCCTTCCACTGTTGTAAGGATAGGAGCTGTTGTTCATAGCCTATCATACGTACAATGATACTTTCATGCCTGTCGGCTGATAAGGTGAAGTGCCCCTGTTGATCGGTCTGAGTGCCGGTATTGGGTCTTTCTTTTACCTGTATAGCCACAAAAGGGATCGGTTGACCACTGAGGGCGTCCGTGACACGTCCGCGGATCTGTTGAGCTACAGCAGCGCTGGTACAAAATAAACAGATCAGGCAGCACAGGCTGCTGATGATTCTCCTGGTTACAATCATAATTCGCATTTGATGGAATGGTAGGGCAATCCGGATAGCAACAGTTGTAAAAAAATTCGGATCGCAAAGGTAGGATAGATGAGTTCGACGGAGTAATCGAAAGCGGAAAAAGATTGTGCAGATCAGGAAAATAAAAAGACCGCAGGGATAAGCTGCGGTCTGTATAAGTTATTTAGCTGGATGACAGTTATTTTATCGGTGTGTAGTATTTCATGGCTTCCGGCATCAGTTGCTGCAGCTGACTGATACGACGCTGATCGCTGGGGTGTGTACTGAGCAGTTCCGGGGGCTTATTGCCACCGCCGGCTTTAGCCATACGTTCCCAGAAGGGAACGGACTCCTGAGGATTATAACCCGCCATGGCCATGAAAATCAATCCCAGGTGATCGGCTTCCAGTTCGTTCTGACGGGAATAGGCCATCAGTCCGAGTGGGCCACCTACGTTAAAAGCCTGCATGAACAGGTTTTGGGCCTGCGGGTTACGGTTTAATGCGACAGCGCCCGCCACCTGTATACCTTGTGCAACTAATCCCTGACTCATACGTTCGTTACCATGTCTGGCGATTGCGTGGGCTATTTCATGGCCCATTACGCAGGCAAGTGCGGTTTCATTCTGGGTAACGGGCAGTAGGCCGCTATACACGACCACTTTTCCTCCCGGCATACACCAGGCATTTACCTCCTTACTGTTCACCAGGTTGAACTCCCATTTGTAGTTAGCAACCTGGTTACCCATGTTATTATTGTTCATATAGCGTGTAACAGCGGCAGCGATGCGCTGGCCAGCCCGTTTGACCATATCAGCATCCTTACTTACGGTAGGAGAAACTGCATGATTCTGGGATAAGAAGGATTGATATTCCTGCAGGGCCATCTGCTGGATGGTGCTTTCCGGAATAAGATTAAGCTGGCTACGGCCGGTGATAGGTACACGCGTGCAAGACGCCAGGAATCCCAGGCCAGCAGCAAAAAAAAGTACGGTGTTTTTCATGGGTGAAATCAATTTGTTTGATAGCGCTCTATCAGCCGGTAAAATGTTTGGTTCTCTCATACGCCCAGGGTGCCTTTCTTAAGGCAAAGTTAGTGACAGCCAGTTAATAGAGCGCGTGAAATTATTGTAGCGTTCTTCTGTTTGTTACTACCCATACTAATAGTATAACAAATACAGTTGATAAAAAGTTAAATCTGCCAGTTTAAAGCAATCGCTGTGCCAAATACACGATGCTTGCCACTTTGAAGAAGTAGGTCAGGTAAGTAGTACGTAAATGGGAATGGTAAAATTATTTACGACGGAAAGGCTTTCTGTTTTTAAACAGGGGCACTTTGCTTTCATTACCTTTCAGCAGGCGGGTAATGTTCTTTTGGTGGGTTAATACCACCATGAGCGCTACGGCGATGGCAAAGATGCGATAAAAGACTTCGGGCTCGTTAAAGATATACAGGATGAGAATTGGAAATGCAATACTGGCGATAATAGAGCTGAGCGACACATAACGCGTCAGGAATAATATCATCAGAAACACCCCTACACAGCAGAGGGCTACCAGCGGCTGTATAGCTAATGCCAGACCAAACAGGGTAGCAATCCCTTTACCTCCGCGGAAACCTGCCCAGATCGGGAAGATATGTCCTACAACGGCGGCCAGCCCCAGCCCTATCTGGAAATTTACCAATTGGGTAAGATGTTCAGGGTTCTGATAATACGGTAACAAGTAGGAAAGGCGAACAGCCAATATTCCTTTGATCATGTCTACCATCATTACAAAGGTGCCGGCTTTTGGACCCAGTACCCGGAAAGTATTGGTAGCACCGGCATTGCCGCTGCCATACTCCCGGATGTCCATACCGAATACACCCTTACTTACCCACACAGCGGTGGGTATAGATCCTATCAGGTAGGCACAGAAAAGGAATAATAATTCTATCATCACAACAAGTTAGGAATGCTAAGATAACAAATTCTACGTTAATATTACGCGAAATTATCCAGAATCTTTTCGGCAAAAAATAGAAAATCAACCTATTTCATATAGCGATTATTAATCTCTATTGTTATCGTGCTATTAATTTAAGGGCGAGCCAATTATCTTTTTCTGCTTTACCGGTCATTTCCAGCCCCTGTTTGCCAGCAGCCTCCAGGATGGTCGCTTCGTCGGTTGTCAGTATTCCGCTCAGTAGCAGGATGCCCCCCGGATGTAACAAGCGACGCATATCGGCCATGAAAGTCAGGAGTATGTTGCGGTTGATATTCGCTAATATAAGGTCATAGGTGCCCTCTATTTCAGACAGGCTGTCTGCCCGCCATATGCTAATATGAGCGGCCTCATTGATCACGATATTCTCCTGTGTATTTTCAACGGCCCATTCGTCATTATCGATGGCATCGATATGAGCGGCACCCATTTTTTCTGCCAGGATGGCTAGTATACCTGTTCCGGTACCGAAATCGAACACCTTTTTGCCTCTGAAATCAAGTTCGCTCATGAGGCGTATCATAGAAGAGGTAGTTGCATGGTGGCCGGTGCCGAATGACATTTTAGGGGTAATAATGATCTCGTGGGTAAGTGCGGTGATAAAGGGGGGATGAAAGCCAGCCCGGATACCACAGAAATCATCTACCAATACTGGTTCAAAGTTACTTTCCCAAACAGCATTCCAGTTCTGTTGCGCGATCCTTTCCGCTGCATAGGTAAGAGCATGTGGCTGGAGCACTTCTTTCAAACTTGTTTCGTCAAAATCTTCTTCCGGAATGTACGCGATAAGGGCAGCAGGCTGTTCTTCAAACCCTTCAAATCCCAACGTAGACAGCTGGGCGATCAATATATCGGTCAGTTCTTGCGGGCACGCAATTGTAATAGCAAAATGAGACATAGGCCGCAAAGATAAAGATGTTCCGGTTAACCTCGAATTAACACCTTTTACCTTATTTTTTGCGTCCTTTAGTACAGAGATCGTGTGCACCTTCCCTTTTATAGTTAATGTCGTAAAACCCGTCTTATGTACAACCATGTTACTTCTTCCCCACTCCCGCCTGCAACTGGCGCAGCAGCAGGTATCACAGCCATAGATTATGACCCACTACTGCAATTCCTGCGGGCAGTGCGTGCAATGTACCAGGAGCAAGATTTTGGCCGTCGCCCGGGCGTACAACGCGCAGATGGCCGTATCTACTACCCTACGATCCGGGTAGTGCCGGCATGTTAGCGGGAATTACTTTTTATATATGAAGATAACATACTATATTAGCATATATAAAAAATACTATATCTATGAAAAAACTACTGTTCCTGCTCATGGGCTGCCTGGCTGGCCTGTGTGTATCTGCACAGACTGTCATCAAACCTTTCCCTTTTGAAGCTGCTACTGACTCTATCATTTATCAGAATGAACATTGCCGGCTGGTGATCAACCGGGATGATCTGCAGGAATATTTCACCCGGCTGGATACTGCGTTGAAGAACAATTGTTATAGTAATAAACAATTCCATTGCATACAATTTGGCCGTTTGTCGCCGGCAGAGGTACAGTCGCATTATGAAATGGCGGCTGCTTACCTGGCGGATCCTTCGCATCAACATTTACAATATAGTACGGATAAGTTCACGCTTTTCTGGACAACCAGCGAGGGTATCCTACTTCCTTACATTGAGGAAGTGCTTTCGCAGTTATTATCGGACGGTGTTGTCCGGGTGGTGGAAAAAAGTAACAAGGCTACTGCACAGCAGTACCTGCTTCATTTTGAGGATATCGACGGGCAGGTATATAAGTTATTTAAACTGCCTAACGGGAAGGAGATCTTCCGGGAGAGTGCTTTTTTCGTAGAGCAGTTTGCGCATACGAAAAGTTGATCCATTCGCCTACTATTCCATTCACATACGTGTAGATTACAAAAATAGCCTGTATCAGTTGATCAGGCTTTTTTGTTATTTATAGTAAAGTGGTCCGGAGATACGTCGCCGGATGATATGCTGGTTCTATGATGGTTGGATGGGTTGTTATTGCCGGGTGAGGGAGGTCGTCGGATAGTTATGTTTGACAAGGCTACAGTAAACAGATCGCGCATAAGCCGAGTTTCCGTTTAAAGAATAGCGAATACATTTTCACGACGTGGAACTACAGGTCATTAAGATCAATCATTATGAAAATAGCTTTTATATTCCAATGTCGTATAAAAAATGTTAGGAGTGGTGGTCAGGGTATGATAAGTGGACCTGGAGGGGATTAAAATAACAACAGCTGCCCTTGGGAGGCAGCTGTCATCGTTTATTGAAAATTGGTTTGACGACTATTCATCAAAGGTGGGATTATCTGGTTGTGTTGATGGGCGAGGGCCACGATCGCCGCCTCTGTCATCACGACGGGGGCCACGGTCTCCTCCTCTGTCATCGCGGCGAGGGCCACGATCACCACCTCTGTCATCGCGACGAGGGCCACGATCACCTCTGTCACCACGATCTCCACGCTCTTCTCTTTCCGGTTTTTCCACATAACCTTCCGGTTTAGGCATCAGGGCTCTGCGGCTGAGTTTGAACTTACCGGTCTTTGGATCGGTACCGGTGAGTTTTACTTTTACCTTTTCGCCTTCTGTGAGTACGCCTTCCATTGTTTCGAGGCGTTTCCAGGAGATTTCGGAAATATGGAGCAAGCCTTGTTTTCCAGGCATGAATTCTACGAATGCACCGTATGGCATCACGGATTTAACAGTAGACTCGTATACTTCACCTACTTCGGGGATAGCAACGATACCTTTGATCCAGGTTAATGCTTTTTCCAGGCCTTCCCGCTGAGCGGAGAAGATGCTTACTTCACCGGTTTCGCCTACTTCTTCAATATTAATGGTAGTACCGGTTTCGCGTTGGATTTCCTGAATGACTTTACCACCGGGTCCGATCACCGCACCGATATATTCGCGGTCGATGATTATTTTCTCCATACGAGGCGCGTGTGGTTTAGGTTCCGGACGGGCAGCAGGTACAGCAGTGTACATGGCATCCAGGATATGCAGGCGACCACGCAGTGCTTGTTCAAGTGCCTGGCGCATTACATCCATGCTGAGGCCATCTACTTTGATATCCATCTGGATACCGCAGATACCTTCGCGGGTACCGGTTACCTTGAAGTCCATGTCTCCCAGGTGATCTTCATCGCCGAGGATATCGGTCAGTACAGCCCATTTACCATCTGAAGCGCGGGAGATCAAGCCCATCGCCACACCGGAAACGTGTTTCGGGAGGGGTACACCTGCGTCCATCAAAGCCAAGGAGCCGGCACAAACAGTTGCCATGGAAGAGGAACCATTTGATTCGAGTATATCAGACACTACGCGAACAGTATAGGCGTAATCGCTACCCGGCATCATTTGTTTGAGGGAGCGCATGGCCAGGTTACCGTGTCCTACTTCGCGACGGCCAGGGCCACGCATTGGTTTCACCTCACCGGTAGAGAAGGGAGGGAAATTATAGTGAAGGATAAATTTATTGTAGTTGGAAGTAGCCGCACTTTCGATGAGCAGTTCATCATCCGGTGTACCCAATGTTACGGTGGTGAGGGATTGTGTTTCACCACGGGTAAACAGGGCGGAGCCATGCGGCGAAGGCAGGATATCTGTCTCCATCGCCAGCGGGCGCACCTGATCAAGGGCGCGGCCATCCAGGCGGATAGACTCGTCGAGGATCATGTTACGCACTACTTCTTTTTCCAGGGAATGGAAGTATTCGCGTACAAGCGGAGCATCTTCTTCCGGCAGTTCACCGAGATGTTCTACCAGTTCTTCACTGATCTTGGCGAAAGCATCACCACGATCATGTTTGGCAGAAGCTGCTTTAGCTACCTGGTAGATTTTATCTTGTGCAAAAGCGATCACTTTTGCTTTGAGTTCGTCATTCTGGTGAGGTTTGGTATATTCCCGTTTACCGATTACGCCTTTCAGGTCGCGCAGTTCTTCCTGGGCTTTTACCTGTGCGCGGATGGCGGCATGAGCGATCTCTATCGCTTTGATCATATCTTCTTCGCTACACTCTTTACTTTCCCCTTCCACCATCATGATATTTTTCTCGGTAGCGCCGATGATGAAGTCCATATCAGCTTTAGCGAGGTCAGTACGGCCGGGGTTGATCACGTAATTACCATCAATACGGGCGACCCTTACCTCGGAAATGATCTCCTGGATGGGAACGTCAGAAACGGCCAGTGCGGCAGATGCAGCGAGACAGGCAAGCGCATCCGGCATTACTTCAGGGTCAGAAGATATGAGGGTTACCAATACCTGTACTTCGCAGAAATAATCGTCAGGGAACAAAGGGCGGAGCGCGCGGTCGATCAGGCGGGAAATCAACACTTCATAGTCAGAGAGACGGCCTTCGCGTTTAAAAAAAGAGCCGGGAATACGTCCGGCAGATGCAAATTTTTCCTGGTAGTCTACGGTAAGGGGGAAGAAAGACTGTCCTGGTTTGGGCTCCTTGTTTGCTACTACGGTAGCCAACAGGATACAATTGCCCAGACGTACCGTTACGGCACCATCGGCCTGGCGGGCTAACTTACCAGTTTCAATGGTTACGATCCGGCCATCTCCTATATCGAATTTAACGGAAATAGGTGTCAGATTCATAAAAAAGTGAAGGTTAAAAAGGTATACATAAAAAAACTATTCCCAACCTTTTTAAGTTGGGAATAGCGCTATAAAATAAGTCACAATTACTTTCTGATACCTAGTTTCTCGATCAGTGCACGATAGCCAGAGAGGTTAGTTTTAGACAGGTAAGAGAGCAAACGCTTTCTCTGACCTACCATCTTCATTAAGCCACGGTGAGTGGAGAAATCCTTTTTGTTTTCCTTCAGGTGACCGGAAATGCTGTTGATACGCTCTGTGAGCAGTGCAATTTGCCCTTCAACAGAACCTGTATTTTTTTCGCTTCCGCCAAATTCCTTAAAAATATTGGCTTTCTTTTCAACAGTTAAGTAAGACATCTTAATAAATGAAATGTAATAAAATGATAAAGTTTCGTCGCTATTTTTCCGGTGCAAAGGTAAGGTAATTTGAGAAATAATACAATTTTAATGTATTACACCTACCCTTCCTCACTACGACACCAATCATATAGTGAAATAGGCTAAATAATAACGCATTAACAACTTGTACTTTCCGTCACGTGAATTACAATTTGTCACGTCTCTACCTCCACAGGGGTCAGCTTGCAACTCAGGCCGACGTTCCTGTTATCCTACCGTTTAAGCAGCGCAAAGGTAGCACAATAAATTGATTTATACGGGGGATTATGCAAAGTTTACGGCGGCGTTATCCACTACCTGTCCGTTTTCTGTACGCAATACCCGGGAAGGGAATTTTTGCAGCACGATATAATCATGGGTAGCCATTACGATGGTCGTGCCGTCTTCCCGGCAGATACGGAACAACAGCTGCATGATACCATCGGAGGTTTCCGGATCGAGGTTACCGGTCGGCTCATCAGCCAGGATCAGCTTAGGGGAGTTAAGCATAGCGCGGGCGATATCAATACGTTGCTGTTCGCCACCACTCAGTTCATAAGGCATTTTAAATCCTTTGGTACCCAGACCTACCTTGTCGAGCACATCGGTTATTTTGTCTTCCATTTGTTTATTATCGGTCCAGCCAGTGGCTTTGAGTGCAAACTTCAGGTTATCATGCACATTCCGGTCTGTCAGCAACTGGAAATCCTGGAATACTACTCCCAGGTTACGACGCAAATACGGTACCTTTTTCCAGTCCATCTTCTTCAGATCAAATCCAACTACCTGACCGGCTCCTTCGCGCAACGGCAGATCACCATACAATGTTTTCAACAAACTGGACTTGCCGGTACCCGTCTTTCCAATGAGGTACACAAATTCTCCCCTGTTCACTGTGATATTCACATCAGACAATATCAGTGAATTACCCTGGTATATATTCACATTAGATAATTGTATAGTGGGTTGCTCTGCCATCATGTCCTTCTAAGTTATACGTTTAATATCAACAAAATAACTAAATATACGCGACCCTGCAAAGAAATACCCCGCCCCTCCGTCTGCTATCCCTTATTTTACACCTCCGCGGGAAACTAAAAACGTAGTTGCCAAACTAAAGGAATAGGTATACATTTGAGATACTGCCATTGATGCAGTATCACCAACATTCTACCTTGCCGCTAATCGTCAGTAATATGAAAACACTCACCAAAGCAGAAGAACAGATCATGCAGGTATTATGGAAGCTGGGGCCTTCATTTGTAAAAGAGATCATTGATGAAATGCCTGCTCCCAAACCGCATTACAATACCATCTCTACCCTGATCAAAATATTGGTGGAAAAAGGGTTTGTGGATTTTAAGGCTTATGGTAAGTCTCACCAGTATTTTGCGCTGATCACCAAAGACACTTATAGCAGTAAGACCATGAAACATTTTGTCAAAGGCTACTTTGAAGGTTCTTTCAGTAATATGGTTTCCTTTTTTGTAAAGGAGAAAGATATCAGTGTATCTGAGCTAGAGAAGCTGGTACAACAGATCAAGCAAGCAAAAAAATAAAAGTCTATGGGAGCGCTGCCGGTTTATTTGATGAAGGTCATACTGTGTTCGGGCATTTTATATGCCTATTACCTGTTAGCCCTGCGAAATAACCGTTTTCATCAGTGGAACCGCTATTACCTGCTTATGGCCACCCTGGTATCGTTACTGGTGCCATTGTTAGCCATCCCGTTACCGCGGCTCTCAACGGCAGAAGCTCCCCGAGTGATCGCTTACACCTCTCATATCATCACGTTGCGGGAACAGCTGTTGCCACGGCGCGTGCCGGCTATCACCTATCACCAGGTCATCTTGCTGATATACTGCCTCGTCTTGATAGTCTTGCTTTTCCGGATAGCTAAAGCCGCCTGGAAGATCGGGCGGCTGATCCGATATAATCCTGGTAATTATATTCCGCCCTTTTATTTTATTCGCAGCGAGGAGGTTTCTGCGCCTTTTTCCTTTTTCAATTATATCTTCTGGGATACGGTTACCGTACCGGAAAGCGAGCACGGGCAACAGATATTGCGACATGAGCTGGTACATGTAAAAGACCGGCACAGCATCGACAAGCTATTGCTGGAGATTGTCAGTGCTGTTTGCTGGATCAATCCGTTCTTCCACTTTTACCGCCGGGAGTTGGGTATCATACATGAGTTTATTGCTGACCATAAAGCTGCCGGCGGGCAGCACGCCGAATATGCCGATGCCATATTACAAATGGCATTAGGCAGCACTACTTCTTTTACACTGGTCAATCCCTTTTTCCATCATCCGCTAAAGCGCAGGATATGGATGCTGACCTCGCTGCATACTCCTCGTTTCAGTTACCTCCGGCGCATTATGGTATTGCCATTGACTGTGCTGATTTTTAGCTCGCTGGCGTTTGTGGCAGAGCAGCCGTTGCAAGGTCTGAAGGCTTCTTTGTCCATACCAGATACAATCGCTATGCAACTGCCGGCCATGCGAAGCAGCGTGCTGTCTACGCGGACATCTGCCACCAATACTCCTGCTAGGACTGTTGCTGCGGATAAGGTCTATTATTTTGTGGAAGAAGCCCCTGCTTTCCCCGGTGGAGAAAGTGCGCTGGGTAGTTATTTGGGTAAACATATCCGTTATCCCCGGGCTGCGCAGAAAGCAGGTATTTCGGGTACGGTATTTATCCAGTTTGTCATCGACGAACAGGGCGCCGTCACACAGGTAAGAGCGGTCGGCAAGCACCATGGCGGTGGCCTGGAAGAAGAAGCTGTCAGGATCGTAAGCGCTATGCCTAAATGGGCGCCGGGGCGACAGGATGGGAAGGCAGTAAGCGTACAGTTCAATCTCCCGATACGGTTCACCATGCAGGAAAATACACCTGCTCCGGCGGTGCCAGAAGCGGAAGAAGTGTTTACGTTTGTAGAGCAGCCACCCGCTTTCCCTGGTGGAGAAAAAGCGTTATCGGACTTCCTGTATAAACATCTTCGCTACCCGAAAGCTGCCAACCAGCAACAGATAAGCGGGACCATATTTATACAAATGCAGATCAATAATGACGGGTCCATCAGTCATATCAAAACGATGGGGCCTGTTAAGGGATTTGGCCTGGAAGAAGAGGCCATCAGGGTTATCGAAGCCATGCCTGCCTGGATACCCGGCAAGAAAGATGGACATAACGTCGCCGTTCAGTTCAATTTGCCGATCCGTTTTACGCTACAGTAGGAGCTATAACCTAATTTTGTGCTAAATAAAAAAAGTTGTTTAGCTTTACAGCATAAACCCCATTAATACCTAATCATATGCTGTGTTATTCTGTACCCCGCTACTGTAGGCAGGCCCTTCTGACGGCGGCCATTTTTCTCCTCTCTGTCATCACGGTTAAAGCGCAAGAAATACCCGACTATGCGGCTACAATGCCCTCTTTTCCGGGTGGTGAAGATGCTTTACACAAATTTATGAACGATAGTTTGCGATATCCTTCCTTCGGCGCATCACAATTATGGATAAAACATACCGTCTACATACAGTTTGTTGTGGATGAAAACGGGCACTTGTCAGACTTCATACGGATCAGCAAGCCCCAGGAACCGCAAGCCGGACAGACCGAGGAACAGATAGCCTGGATGGATGAAGAAGCGATCCGTATGGTCCGTTCAATGCCGGTATGGAACCCCGCACAGCAAGACGGTAAAACGGTGAAAATACGCTATAGTCTACCCGTACGATTCTACAGCGGGCTAAGACCCAATAGCCAGCCGGCCTCCTATCCGGGCGGAGAATCTGCTTTGGCCAGGTTTATGTCGAGCCGTCTCCGGTATCCCAGGAAAGCACAGCAAGACAAACTTTCCGCTACGGTATTGGTGTCTATGCATATCAGTGAGGTAGGCAAACTGTCGGACGTAAAATCCCTGCAACCCCAGGGAAATGGATTTGATGAGGCGGCCTGCGATCTAGTGAATAAAATGCCAGACTGGATACCAGCTACCATCGATGGGAAAAATGCCGCATCTAATTATTTCCTTACTATCCGATTCCACACGCAATGATCTTCGAACTAAAAAGCGGTAGCCCTATTGTTACCGATCATTTTAAATAAAAAAAGCTGGCCATGATGGCCAGCTTTTTTTATTGTTACAATTATTTTCTATCCCGCATATACGAAGGTACCGGCCGGCGCCTGTATGGTCACCTGCTTTTGTGCGGCAGCTTCTACGCGGCCTACGACCTGGGCCTGTATATTGAAACTGGCTGCGATATCGATAATACCCTGTGCCAGTTCCTGTGGTACATAAAGTTCCATACGATGGCCCATGTTGAATACCTGGTACATTTCTTTCCAGCTGGTACCTGATTGTTCCTGTATCAGGTGGAACAGTGGCGGTATGGGCAGCAGGTTATCTTTAATGACATGCAGCTGATCGATGAAATGTAATACTTTGGTCTGTGCACCGCCACTGCAATGTACCATTCCATGTATGCGGCCAGCGTATTGTGCCAATATTTGTTTGATCACCGGCGCATAGGTCCGGGTAGGTGACAGTACCAGCTTGCCGGCATCGATGCTGCCGAAACCTGGTATCTCTATTTTGTCAGTCAGGTTCTTTTTGCCGCTGAACACCAGTTCAGCCGGGATACCGGGATCGTAGCTTTCCGGATAACGGGTGGCTACCGTTTTATTGAATACGTCGTGACGGGCGGAGGTGAGGCCATTGCTGCCCATACCGCCATTGTATTCATGTTCATAAGAGGCCTGACCATAGGAGGAAAGCCCTACGATCACATCTCCGGCCGCTATATTATGGTTGGAGATGACCTGGTCTCTTCTCATCCGGCAGGTAACGGTACTGTCTACGATGATGGTACGTACCAGGTCGCCTACATCGGCGGTTTCCCCGCCGGTGGAGTGAATGCTGATACCGTGGCTGCGCAGTTCTTCCAATATTTCTTCGGTACCATTGATAATAGCGGCGATCACCTCACCGGGTACCAGTTGTTTATTACGGCCGATAGTGCTGGAGAGCAATATGTTTTCGGTGGCTCCTACACAAAGCAGATCGTCTATATTCATGATGATCGCATCCTGTGCAATACCTCTCCACACGCTGAGGTCACCGGTTTCCTTCCAGTAGGCATAAGCCAGGGACGACTTGGTACCTGCACCATCTGCATGCATGATATTGCAATAAGCTTCATCACCGCCTAATATGTCGGGTACTATTTTACAGAACGCCTTTGGAAATAGCCCTTTATCTATATTCCGGATAGCGTTGTGTACATCTTCCTTACCGGCGGAGACCCCTCTTTTGGCGTAAATATTCTGATCCACTGTAATAATTGATAATTAATAATGAGTAATTAAGCGCAAAAGTAAAAGATTCTTGTCACAAGGCTTTTCACTTTTTCATTACTGGGATAACCTGTAGATTTGCAGGTCAATTCCTGATTGTCAACATAAATTATGCAGGTTCACAGAGATCTTGATCATTTACCGACTTTTCGCCGTGCTGTCGTCACCATTGGTACTTTCGACGGGGTACATACCGGCCATCGCCATATTATCCGGCAATTGCAGCAGGCGGCTGCGGCCTGTGCGGGAGAAACGGTGATCGTTACTTTTGATCCTCATCCCCGTGAAGTGCTGGCACCTCATGATAAAAGCCTGCGTTTGCTGACGACCTTGCCTGAAAAGATCCGTTTGCTTTCAGGATATGGCATTGACCACCTGGTGGTGGTACCTTTCACACGTGCCTTTTCAGAGATGCCGGCGCAATCCTATATCAAAGACTTCCTGGTGGCTTTGTTCCGGCCTCATACGATCATTATTGGGTATGATCACCGTTTCGGCCATAACCGGGAAGGCGGGTTGGAGTTGCTGGAGCTGGAACAGGAGCGTCATGGATATCAGCTGATCGAGATCCCTCAGCAGGTGGTGCACGATCTGACGGTCAGTTCCACAAAGATCCGTAATAACCTGCGGGAAGGGCATATTTCGGTCGCCAATGAGCTACTGGGATATACCTATTTCCTGGAAGGATATGTTGTACACGGGGATAAGATGGGCCGTAAGTTAGGCTATCCTACAGCGAATATGCAGTTGCCGGACTACCGTAAGTTGATCCCGTCGGAGGGTATCTATGCTATCCGGGTATATCTGTCAGGAGACTTGCATAGTCTGCCTTTAGACGGTGTGATGAGTATCGGCACCCGTCCTACTTTTGATGGGGAGGATCTGCGGCTGGAGGCCCATATCTTTGACTTTGACAGGGACATTTACGACCAGCTCCTACGCGTAGAGCTGGTGGCCTATATACGGGGCAATATCAAGTTTGACAAGATCGAAGCGTTGATCAGCCAGATGAACCAGGACAGCCTCCAGGCCAGACAACTGCTGGCGGCCGGCTCTTGATACGCCTTCCTCTCAGCTCATGATACGGAACATCATTTCTTTCATAAGCTCACCATCTTCCACTCCGCTATCATTAATACCGATGCTCCTGAGGTTATACTGATGCAGCAGCAGGATGGCGCGTTCTGCTCCTTCTGCACCATATTGCCGGGCGGCAGCTATATAGTCTTTCACGAAGAAGGGATGTACACCCAAGGCTGATGCAATGTCTTTTTCACCTCCTTTCACTGCGAATACCATACTCACCTTACTAAAGTAATTATACAAGGCCGGTATCGTCATCTGTATAGGTGCTGCTTTGGGGTTGGCTGTAAAGTATTGGATGATGCGCATCACTTTACCAAAGTCTTTCTGGCCGGTGGCATTCTGCAGTTCAAATACATTGTATTCCTTACTGATCCCTACATACTTTTCAATATCTCCTTCATCAATCTTTTTACCATCAGGCAGGTTGACCAGCAATTTCTCTATTTCGTTAGCGATACGCGAGAGGTCATTACCGATATGATCAACCAGCAGGATACAGGCTTTTTGTGTAATAGCCCGGCCCAGGTTGTTCACATGTGCATCCACCCAACCTGGTAATTGGTTATCATACATTTTTTTGGTACTCAGCAGTATGCCTTTCTCTTTAACCAGTTTGGCCAGTTTACTGCGTCCATCAAGTTTTCCTTGTTTATGCGCTACGACAAAGATGGTAGACGGCAGGGGATTATCGATATAGGTCTCGAGTTTGAGCAGGTCGCGCATGGATTGTGCTTCCTTCAGGATCACTACTTGTCTTTCGGCAAACATGGGGTAGCGCCTGCAGGCGTTCGTAACAGCACTCCAGTCGGTATCTTTGCCATACAGTACGGTAAGATTGAATCCTTTTTCTGCTTCTGCGAGGAGCTCATGCTCTGCGTAGGTGCTTACCTGGTCGATAAAAAAATCTTCTTCCCCTTCCAGCCAGTATAGTGGGCGGAATTTTTTCTGTTTCCAATCTTTAATAATATCCTGGTATTCCATATATACTTACTTCTTGAACGCTCCTTTATACGGGTACTCAGCTAACGGTGACGACCTCTGCGGGTTGCAGCAGCGGCAATCCTTTGAAACGCAGTATCAGCTGGGCTACTGCGGTTACGTCTTTTTCACAATAGCGGGCTATCCTTGGCAGGTCTTTATCTTCCCAGTATACTTTTCCTACCATGCTGCCATCTATATCATCCTTGGATGTAGGAATACCGAGGATGGCAGTGAGCAGTTTCAGCGAAGTATAATGTTTGAAATCGCCAAACCGCCAGAGGTGGAGGGTATCCTGCATTGGCAGTTCCCAGGGTTTAAGACCATGCAATTGTAAAGCTGTGGGCAAAGATAACTGATGGATCAGAGAACGGCGGCAAATAAAAGGAATATCAAATTCACGGATATTATGGCCGGCAAACTGGAAGCGGGTATGTTTGGTCTGGAATTTATTAACAAGTTCCAGGAAGTCGGTTAAGATGATTTTTTCGTCATGATTATAGAAGGATTTAAGCCGGAGATAATAGCGATCTTGTTCAAGATTGAAAAAGCCTGCAGTTATGCAAACGATTTTCCCGAATTCGGCATAGATACCCGCCCGCTCTGCATATGCTCCCTCATTATCTATGGAATCTGGCGCAGTTTTTGCCATTTTCTCCACCCAGAGGGATTTCATGACTTCGTTAAGGTGGCCAAAGCCTGCTACACCAGGTGTGGTTTCAATATCCAACAAAAGTAATTGATCAAGCGCAATGTTTGATAACACGATGAAAAACGATTTTAGTTAAAACTGAAAAGAATTATATTGAGCACGATTTTATTAAAACTTTTAACCATATAACAATTAAACATAAAACAAACAACTATGACTGACAACACTTTCAACACACCTGTCCCGGGGTCACCCGGACCGGAAAAACCACGTAGTCGTAATGGTCTGATCTATGGTATCCTGATAGCAGCACTGGCCGGTACCTGGATTTATATGCTATATGATAAAAACAAAGCCAGTGAGACAATTGTACAACAATCCACTCAGATAGATTCCATTTCTTCTTCAAGGGATGCGCTGCAGCAGGAGTATAACGCGGCTAATGCCCGTTTGGATGATCTGATCTCACAGAATAGCCGTATGGATAGTCTGGTGAAAACAAAAGATAAGGAAATTGCGGATATGAAGGCGCGTATCTCTAGTATTTTATCCAACAAAAATGCTACGCAGGCACAGTTGGCTGAAGCAAGACGTTTGATCGAGCAGCTGAAATCCAACATTGAAGGATATAATCAGACTATTGAGCGTCTGGAAGGTGAAAAGATCGTCTTGGCCGGAGAGCGGGATGTGGCTCGTAAACAACGGGACTCTGTGAGCACTGTAAAAGACAGCCTGACCAAAAAGGTAGATCTGGGATCTGTATTGCATGCCTCTAACATCAAGTTGTCTCCTATCAACATCAAACGTAATGGCAAAGAAGTAGAAACTTCTAAAGCTAAACGTGCTGATATGATGCGGGTGACCTTTGACCTGGATGAGAACAGGATCGCTCCTACAGGCGACAAAGAGATCTATGTCGCTATTACGGCTCCTGATGGCTCTCCCCTGGCGGTAGAGGCTTTGGGTTCCGGCCGGTTCACACTGGAAGATGGTACAGAGAAGTTGTACACGGCTAAGAAAACGGTAAGTTATGTTCAAGGTCAAAAACAACTGATCTCTATGGATTGGAAACAAAATTCTGATTTCAAACCCGGCGACTATGCCGTTGAAATCTACCATAATGGTTTCAAGATCGGTCAGGGTCGTGTAAGTCTGAAAAAAGGCGGTCTCTTTTAATCTGTGTTAATTTATTATTACTGTGAACATTTCTTTTGCTCCGGTAGTTAAAGTATAAAGTAAAACGGAACGGCTCATCACTGTTCCGTTTTTTTATTGGAATCAGTATCGCAACTATGCAAACACGCTGTGCCAACGGCCTAAAGAACACTTGAGTATCTTCTACAATTTGTTAATGAATAGTTATTGGCCAAAAAACATATATAAAAATAAACATAATTTAACGTTCTTTGCACCGGATAATTTAAAACTGGTAATTGTATTAATACGATTACCGGTGATACAAGGAACGATGCTGCAGGAAAAGCGTACCAGGGTGTACTTACGAACATGCTTTTAACCCCAGCCCAGTGTGTACAATCTCATTTGGCTAGACAAAACTATAGGTATGGAAGATGTCAATAAATTAGTGTACGTTGTTGACGATGATGAAATTTTTCATTTTATCATCAAGAAAATGCTGGGCACCAGTGATAACCTGGTTGTTACATCTTTCCTCTGTGCAGAGGATGCCTTGGAACAGTTATCGGGGCCTGCCCGTCAAAAGTTACCATCGCTGATCATCCTGGATATGAATATGCAACGCATGAACGGGTGGGATTTTATTGAGGCCTATCGTAACATCAAGGGATCAATTGGCAAACAGATACCTATTATTATGTGTTCATCTTCAATCGATGTCAGGGATATGCAGAAAGTGCAGCGTACACCGGAGCTGATGGCTTATATCACCAAGCCACTTGACAGCAGTAAACTCAAACTTATTGAAGAATATCTTTCTTAACGCCCTCTCTCTTTTCTCTCCAATATTTATCGCTATTTTCTTTTGTCCTTGCACGGACTGATGTAGCCATATGGTACTTTTCACATAGCCATAGCAGCTATGTGTGTTAGAAATGAAAAGGCTGCAAAACAGGTATAGTTGATTCTCCTGTTTTGCAGCCTTTTCTCTATTAAAAAAGCGATGTTGTTTTGTATTATACGGCAGCTACGCTTTGTCCATACATTTCTTCTCTCAGTGCTCTTACGCGGTCATCAGCCAGGTATTCGTCGAAGGTCATCAGGCGATCAATGATCCCTTTAGGCGTGATCTCGATGATACGGTTGGCTACGGACTGCATGAAGGTATGGTCATGAGTAGTGAACAGTACGATGCCTTTGAAGTTGATCATGCTTTCGTTGAATGATTGGATGGATTCGAGGTCCAGGTGGTTGGTCGGTTCATCGAGTATCACTACATTAGGATCCTGCAGCATCATACGGCTCAGCATGCAGCGTACTTTTTCTCCACCGCTCAGTACGGATGTTTTCTTCATGATATCGTCTCCGCTGAACAGCATTTTGCCCAGGAAGCCACGCAGGAAGGGTTCATCCACATCTGTTACATGCGGAGGTACGAACTGGCGGAGCCAATCCATCAGATTATATGATTCCTGGAAGTATTCTGCGTTATCGTTAGGCAGATATGCTTTGGTTACGGTAGTCCCCCATTCAAACTTACCGCTGTCGGCCCCTATTTCGTCATTGATCACCTGGAAGAAGGTGCTTAGTGCGAGATGGTCTTTAGAGAGGAAAGCAATTTTGTCGCCTTTGTTTGCAGAGAAGGTCACATCGCTGAAAAGGAGTCTGCCATCAATAGATTTCTGGAGTTTTTCCACATTCAGGATCTGGTTACCTACTTCACGTAATTGTTTGAAGATAATACCAGGGTATTTGCGGTTGGAAGGTTGGATGTCTTCGATAACCAGTTTTTCCAATGCTTTTTTACGGGAAGTTGCCTGCTTGCTTTTGGAAGCGTTGGCGCTAAACCGGGCGATAAAGTCCATCAGGTCTTTACGCTTTTCTTCCATTTTCTTATTCTTATCGGCCATCTGGCGGGCGATCAACTGGCTGGATTCGTACCAGAAGGAGTAGTTACCGGTGAAGATCTGGATCTTACTACGGTCTACGTCGGCTACGTGTGTACAAACAGCATCGAGGAAGTGACGGTCGTGGGAAACTACTATTACGATATTTTCATAGTCGGCGAGGAAGTTTTCCAGCCAACCGATAGTTTCTACGTCCAGGTCGTTGGTAGGCTCATCCAGAAGGAGTATATCGGGGTTACCGAAGAGTGCCTGGGCGAGTAGTACGCGTACTTTTAAGCTACCGCTGATCTCTTTCATGAGGGTACCATGCAGTTCTTCTTTCACGCCGAGGTCGCCCAGGAGCACACCTGCATCACTTTCTGCGGTATAACCACCCATTTCTCCGTATTCTGCTTCCAGTTCACCGGCACGCATACCATCCTCTTCTGTAAAGTCGGCTTTAGCGTAGATGGTATCACGTTCGTGAGCGATCTCCCACAGTTTGCGGTTACCCATCAGCACGGTATTAAGCACGGTTACCTCATCGAATTCGAAGTGGTTCTGCTTCAGTACGCTCATACGTTCACCTGTGGTGATCTCCACCGATCCTTTATTAGGTTCTATTTCACCAGATAATATCTTCAGAAAAGTAGATTTCCCAGCTCCGTTGGCACCTATTACACCATAGCAATTGCCTTTGGTGAAGTTGATATTTACTTCATCGAATAATACCCTTTTGCCAAAAGAGAGCGATACGTTTTTAACACTGATCATACGGAAATAAATGAAATTTGAAGCCGCAAAGGTACGTATTTAGTTTGAGGTTTGCTGCCCGGTATAATTGTTAATATTATGTTTTCTGGTGTGCCGTTTGTATATGATACCGGGTATCCGGGTGATCCGGAGGCCGGCTAATGGCAGATTAAGTATTCATAACCAGTCAATAACATATGGAGCTGTATCAGCAACAAATCAGCAAGGAATTACGGACCTGGCAGAAAAAGATGCAAAGGGACGCCATGTTACCGGGGAAGCTGGCGAAGCGGCTGCAGGATAAGATCAACGGTGTGATCCCAGAAAAGGTGCACCGCGTGATCACCGCTGCGATCAAACAGATGACACGTGCGGTGCTGACGGGGGCGGGGTTCAGTTGTCCGGCCCCTGTTGATGAACCGGATCTGCTGTTATTGGAGACCCGGGTACGGGAAAAAATAGACTTTTACAAAACGACGGCAGCTACGGAAGGGGCTATCACAGGCGCGGGCGGTATCCTGCTAGGATTGGCAGATTTTCCCCTATTCCTGGGGTTAAAGATCAAAATGCTGTTTGACATTGCGGCGCTTTATGGCTATGATATGCGTGACTACAAGGAAAGGCTGTTCATCCTGTATATTTTCCAGATTACGTTCTCCAGTCAGCAGCTGCGTAACAAGACCTACCCGGTGATCGCCCATTGGGATACATATAGCCAGGCATTACCGGAAGATATCGACAGTTTTGACTGGCGGAATTTTCAGCAGGAGTACCGGGATTATATCGACCTGGCCAAATTACTGCAGCTGATGCCTGGTATTGGCGCCGTAGTGGGTGCGGTAGTCAATCACCGCCTGACGGATCAGTTGGGGAAAAGTGCCATGAACGCCTATCGCATGCGGCGGTTTGCAGCCAAACAAATCATTACCTGATGGTGTTGTTTAACTAACTTCCACTATCTTTCACCTCACTAAGCAATACTGATTATGACATCCTATCAGCAATTATTTGAGAATAACAAGGAATGGGTAGCCAGCAAAACTGCTACTGATAAAGACTTCTTTTCCAAACTGGCCAGGGAGCAAACGCCGGACTTCCTGTATATAGGCTGTAGTGACAGCCGGGTGCCGGCCAATGATATCATGGGTCTGGAAGCCGGAGAGGTTTTTGTACACCGCAATGTGGCCAACCTGGTGAACAGTATTGACCTGAACGTTATGTCAGTGATCAATTACGCAGTGCGGCACCTGAAGGTAAAACACATCATCGTTTGTGGTCATTACAACTGCGGAGGTGTAAAAGCGGCGATGCAACCGGCAGACCTAGGCATCTTAAATCCCTGGCTGCGTAATATCCGGGATGTATATCGCCTGCACAAGGATGAACTGAATGCTATTGAAGATGAAGGACAGCGTTATAACCGCTTGGTGGAGTTGAATGTACAGGAGCAATGTGTAAATGTGATCAAAACTGCTGCCGTACAGCAATCCTATACTGCCAATCAGTATCCTACCGTACATGGTTGGGTATTTGACCTACATAATGGCCTGATTAAAGACCTGCAGCTGGATTTCGAAGGTATCCTGCATGAGATCCAGGAGATCTACGACCTGACGGGTAAAGGATTGTTCCAGAAAGATTCCGGCAAGTAATAATAGCGGCCATCGCATTAAAAGGCCCCGGCTCTTTGATATCTGCCGATATCGATGGTCGGGGCGTTCTATTATATGTAAGCAGTTGGCTGCTGTTTTCTTATTTTTGCAGGTAATAAAACAGTACAACAGCATGACTGGTCCTATAGGTGTATTTGATTCGGGATATGGCGGGCTGACCGTCCTAAAAGAGATCGTATCGGAATTACCTGATTATGATTATTTCTACCTGGGCGATAATGCGCGGGCGCCTTACGGGAACCGGAGTTTTGACACCATACATGCCTATACGCTGGAATGTGTACAACACCTGTTCAGCCTGGGATGTCCACTGGTCGTACTTGCCTGTAATACAGCCTCTGCGAAAGCGTTGCGCACCATTCAGCAAACGGACCTACCCAAGCTCGCTGATCCATCCAGGCGGGTATTAGGAGTGATCCGGCCCACTACGGAAATGGTGGGTACGCTCACGCAGTCCGGAGAGGTAGGGATACTCGCTACGCAGGGCACCGTTACCTCTTCCTCCTACCCTATCGAGATCGGTAAGTTCTTTCCGGAAGTAAAAGTATACCAGCAACCCTGTCCGCTGTGGGTGCCGCTGATAGAGAACAATGAACATGAGCAACCTGGTGCTGATTATTTTGTAAAACAATATCTCGATCAGCTGTTAGCCACTTCTCCCGATATAGATACTATTGTGTTGGCGTGTACACACTATCCCCTGTTGTTAAAAAAGATCAAGCAACATTTGCCAGGAGGTATTGCGGTGTTATCACAAGGAAAGATCGTCGCACACAGCCTGAAGGATTATTTACATCGTCATCCTGAGATGGAAAGCCGGCTCAGTCGTAACAGGCAGCGACAGTTTATGACCACGGATGATCCTGTCCTGTTTGGCCAGATGGCGGAGATATTTTTTGGTCAGCCGGTAACGGCCCAGAAAGTGGAGCTGCAATAACCTTATTTTATTCCCCATTACATTCACTTGTATATTCTTTCGAAGAGTCGGAGCAGCATGTTCTTATCTTCCAGGAAGATCTCCGCATTTCCATTGAGCATACCCTGATTGGGCAGTGTTTTTCCGGCTGTGGTATAAAGTCCCTGAGGTAGCTGTATGTCCAGCAGGAAGGTGCTATCTGTTGGGGAGGGTGCGCAGCTTTTAACTATTCCTTTCAGCATGCCATATTCCGTATAAGGATAAGCGCTCAGTTTTATCTGTACCTGTTGTCCCGGTATGACGAGGCCGCTGCGTTGTCCTGCAATGGTTCCTGTAGCACTGTACCTGGCTGCCTGTGGTTGTCGCGTGATCGTTACCTGGCTGGTCAGGATATCGGGATAATGAAAGTAATAGGCCCCTGCCAGAACGAGGAGCACCAGTATCCCGATACCGGAGATACCTCTGCGAACAATCCAGGATGGCATTTTGCCCATGATCTCCTGCACTTCGTTGTGCCGTACCTGTTCGAGTGAATGATGCAGGGGTGTTTCGTTATGATCGTGTTCGTTATAAGGAGTTTGTGCTGCCATAGTTTATGCTCCCAGTTCCAGCTGGTTTTTTACCAATTCGAAATAATTCCCTTTTCTGGCGGTAAGTGATCCATGCGTACCGGTTTCTACTATGCTGCCATTATCCAGGACAATGATCTGATCAGCACTTTTCACGGTGCTCAGACGATGGGCGATCACTACCACGGTCTTTCCTTTAAAGAAACGATCCAGGTTTTCCATGATGACCTTTTCGTTATTGGCATCGAGTGCGCTGGTGGCTTCATCAAAAAACAGGTACTGCGGATCCTTATATACTGCGCGTGCGATCTGCATACGCTGGCGCTGGCCAGCGCTGAGGCCATTACCTGTATTACCGATCTTGGTCTGATATCCCAGTGGCAGTTCTTCAATAAAGGTGCGGATATTGGCGACATCGGCTGCGTGCAGTAGCTTTTGGGTATCCACCTGTTCATCACTGATGGATATGTTTTTAGCAATGGAACCCGAAAAGATAAAGCCGTCCTGCATGACATGTCCACAGCGCTGTCGCCACCATTTGGGAGACAATTCCTGCAAGTCCTGGTCGCCGACGGTAATAGTACCAGTAGTTGGTGGATAAAACTGTAGTAACAACTTCATCAGGGTGGTCTTCCCGCTACCGCTGGTGCCAACGATAGCAGTCACTTTTCCTCGGGGGATAACGAGGTCGATATCTTTCAGCACGAACGGTGATTGCGGACCAGCATATTGGAAGGATACATTACGCAGATGAAGTGAGCCCTCTTCTGTTATTGGAGGCGGCAGTACTTTATCATTCTTCTCTTCTTCTTCCTGTCCATGTATCTCGGCTAGCCTGTTCAAGCTCATACGTGCATCCTGTGCGGCCTGTACGAAGCCCAGCAATTGATCGAGCGGACCATTCATCTGGCCGATGATATAACTCACGGACAACATCATGCCCAGTGTCATATTGCCTTGTAATACTTCCCTGGCGCTCAGGAATGATATCAGTATATTTTTCAGCTGATGGAAAAACACACTGCCTGCCTGTTGGTATTGCCCTACTGCCAGCCCTTTTACGCTTATCCTGAACAAACGGGCCTGTACCTGTTCCCACTCCCATCGGCGGGCTGTTTCACAGTTATTCAATTTGATTTCCTGCATACCGGTGATCAACTCGAACAAGACGTTCTCATTATCACTCATCCCCTGGAAACGTTTATAATCCAGTTCCTTCCGTCGTTTCAGGAAAAAGAATATCCACCCGATCGCTGCGGCGCTGAAACAAAGGAATACCGCCAGTATGCTGGTACTGTAGATGCCCAATACAATGGTAAAAATGAAGAGGTTAATAAAAGAGAAAAGGGTGGATAAGGTAGTCCCTGTCAGAAAGCTCTGTATACGGTTATGATCATCTATACGCTGGTGTATGTCGCCCACCATTTTGGTATCAAAGAATCGTATGGGTAGTTTCATCAGTTTGATGAGAAAGTCGGATATGATATTGATGTTGATACGGCTGTTCATGTGCAGTAGTATCCAGCTGCGTATCATCTCAATGGCGGTGGTGCCGACGAAAACGCCCAATTGCGAGATCAGCACCAGGTAGACAAAGTTCATGTCCTGGCGATTAATACCGTAGTCTACCAGGCTTTGAGTAAGGAAAGGGGCTATCAGCGAGAGTACGCTGGCAATGATAATGCTGAGGAACAGCTGTACAATATATTTACGGTAGGGGCGCAGGTAGCGAAACAGGAAGCGGAAGCCGGTACTGTTTTTTGCTTGTCCCTGCTGTGCATAAAAGTCTGCAGTAGGCTCCAGTATCAATGCGACACCTGTGTTGTTTTTTCCCTGCCAGCAGCGAAGAAAAGTTTCCTTATCTACTTTTACCATTCCATATCCCGGATCGGCCACTTGTATCTTTGCTTTAGGTTTATGACGATCATAATCCTGGGGGGGTAGTACTACAAAGTGGTTCTGGTTCCAGTGGAGGATACAGGGTAGTTGTATATTTTCGTCCAGTTGTTCGAAGCTGATGCGTACGGCAAGTGTGCGGAATCCGATCTTTTCTGCAGCCTCGGAGATGCCTAACACAGATACGCCTTCTCTTGTGATATGGGACTGTTGGCGTAGGTATTCCAATGAATAACTGCGGCCATAGTGTTTGGCGACCATCCGCAGGCAGGTAGGCCCGCAGTCCATTGCATCCAGTTGCTGATAGGTTGTAAATGCCATTATTTGTGCTGTCCTGCCAATGCAGTTTGTGATAAATAATATTTTTCCATGAAGAGTATACTACCCGTTCATGTTTTCGTTGTTTAGCGACGAACAGCCTGTCGAGGATCATACGTTTGCAGGTGATCCTGGGGAGTCTTGCCCTGCGCTCTAATACACCCCAATTCCTGTATAGGGCACCGGCTCCTGTATGCTGCTGTTCGCAAAGGAAGCGGTAGATGGGCAGGCTGTTGTACAAATAATTATGCGCAGAACTTAACCGGGGTATTACTCTTTTATTCAACCGCTTACTTCTCAGGATCACTTCGTTATTGACTACCAACACCAGGAGGTCTGACACGGGGATCTGTTGATCGGACGGGGCACCGGATACCCAATATACGGTATTTCGTCTTTACGTAGCCGGGCACGTATCAGGACGTTTGCAAACCTGGCTTCCGGGAAGTGGACGATTTCGGCCAGTATGGTATCGGGGAAAGCGGCGGCGGCTGTCACCGGGGCTGCTCTCATTTTTGAAGGGGTATCCAGATGGTGCTCCCACACCCGGCGGTAATTGTTGGGCATTCAGGTCTTCACTTGAAAACGATACCCCGGAAGATCTTACTCCCGGGGCATCTGCTATTCTTTCAGTGGTCATTTTATTTACTCTTTGCCTTCCAGGGAAAGCAGGAAAGTATATTGCAATGCGACCTCTTCCAGGGGTTTAAAACGTCCGGAAGCGCCACCGTGACCTGCCTCCATATCTGTATGGAGGAGCAGGAGATTATGATCTGTTTTCAGTTCGCGCAATTTAGCTACCCATTTGGCAGGTTCCCAGTACTGCACTTGTGAGTCGTGCAGCCCTGTTGTCACCAGCATATTAGGATATGCTTTTGCTTCGACGTTGTCATATGGCGAATAAGACTTCATGTATTCATAGGAGTCTTTGTTCTTAGGATTACCCCATTCGTCAAATTCTCCTGTGGTGAGGGGGATGCTTTCATCGAGCATGGTGGTTACTACATCGACGAAGGGCACTGCGGCCAGGATACCATGCCAGAGGTCGGGGCGCATATTGATTACTGCGCCCATCAAGAGGCCACCTGCGCTACCGCCGTAGGCATAGAGGTGTTCTTTCGAAGTGAATTGCTGTGCGATCAGGAATTCGGCGCAGTCGATGAAGTCGGTGAAGGTGTTCTTTTTCTTAAACATCTTACCATCTTCATACCATTGGCGTCCCATTTCCTGTCCGCCACGGATATGCGCGATGGCATATGCGAAGCCGCGGTCCAGCAGGCTGAGGCGGTTAGAGTTGAAACCGGGATCTGTGCTATGACCATAAGAACCATATGCATACAGCAACAGCGGATGTTTACCATTTTTCTCAAACCCTTTTTTGTATACTAAAGAGATAGGCACTTTGGTACCATCTTTAGCGGTGGCGTAGAGACGTTCTGTGATATAGTTTTTGGGATCGTAGCCCCCCAGTACTTCCTGTCTCTTTTTCAATTCGCGTTCTTTGGTCTCCATGTTATAATCGTAGGTAGACAAAGGTGTCGTGAGTGAAGTATAAGAGAAACGCAGTTGTTTGGTATCAAATTCGGGATTTACGGATACGGCGGCAACGTAGGCCGGTTCTTCAAAATGCAGGTAATGTTCCTGTCCGTTACGTGTATCGCGTATACGTAATTGTGTCAGTCCGTTACGACGTTCGCTCAGTACCATAAAGTCGCGGAAGAGGGTGATATCTTCGAGCAGCACATCGGAACGGTGTGCGATCACTTCCTTCCAATGTTCACGGGAGGTTTTCTCCAGCGTACTTTCCATTAGTCTGAAGTTCTGGGCTTCCCAGTTGGTAACGATATAGAATTTGTCGTCTTTATGGTCTATATCATACAGCATATCTTTTTCTCTAGGCTGGAATATGCGGAAGCTGCCATCTGGTTTGTCGGCGTCGAGTATCCGGTATTCGGAAGACAACGTGCTGTGGTTACCGATAAATATATATTTACCCGATTTTGAGCGGTAGACGAAGGTGTTGAACGTCTCATCCTTTTCGAAATACACGTCTTTATCGGCTTTATCGTCTGTACCCAGGATGTGTTTACAGATCCTTTCAGTACGTAATGTTTCGGGATTTTTGCGGCTGTAGAAGAATGTTTTGTTATCATTCATCCAGGCTACACCACCCGTTGTTTCCGGAATGGCATCTTTATGCAGCTCTCCTGTTTCCAGGTTTTTGACATACAAGGTATATTTTCTACGGCTTACGGTGTCTACTCCAAATGCCAGCAGTTTACTATCAGGACTGATGTTAAGGCCTGCGATCTGGTAGTAGTTATGTCCTTTAGCCAGTTCGTTGACGTTCAGTATGACCTCTTCTTCTGCTTCGAGGCTGCCTTTTTTACGGCAGTAGATGGGGTATTCTTTACCCTGCTCGAAGCGGGTATAGTAGTAATAGCCACTTTTGAGGTAGGGGGCACTGACATCTGTTTCCATGATACGGCCTTTCATTTCCTCGAATAATTTCCCTTTCAGTTTCTCATGAGGTTTCATGATGGTGTCGAGGTATTTATTCTCAGCCTGGAGATAAGCGATTACTTTGGGATCTTCGCGATCATTCATCCAGTAGTAGTTGTCAATACGCGTATCTCCGTGTTCTGTCAATTCTTTTTTGATCTTCTCGGCGGTCGGCGGTGTGATGGTTTCTTTATTATCAGTCATCGTTCCTTTTTTTTGATTACAGGCTGCCAGGGTCATAGCCCCGAGCAATAGCATTGTACCCGGAATTAATTTCATACAGGCAATTTAAGTAGGAATAAATTTAGGAAAAATCCCAAGATAATAAGAAGAACCGTTATATGAGCGTAGGAAGGGGCCTTTTTACCTGCGGGTTAATCAAACTGTTCCAGGCATTGCCAGGTGATAGGGCTTGTCTGTTAGCGCCCTAATAACGCCAACAGACAAGCTTTATATATTATTATACGATCTTCATCTGTTTTGGATCCCATTGGATGATCTTCTTTTTAAAATAGCTTTCATTAACGGCGAGTGCAGGTCCTGCGGCACGGAGGCCGAAAGTGGCATCTTCTACCACGGTCTTGCCTGTACGCATTGACTCGAAGAAGTTCACGAAGTGTGCGTACCTGTCGTCGTAGCCCGGAGGGGCGGCAAATGCGCTTTCTGTGGTATCTCCTTTACGGGTTTCCGGCGGGTATTTAGCATTGTATTGCCGTACGAACTCTTCCTGTTGTGCTTTGGGGAAGGTGTTATAAAGATCCCATCCACCATATCCGGGTGCTTGTGGTAGCCGGTGTTTTTTCAGCTTAAAGTCATTCCAGCCCATTTCCATGACACCTTCAGTACCTATCAGGCGGGTAAATTCGCTACCGCCGCCGCCATCAGCAAAGTTAACCCGGAGGGTCATCTGAAATGCCGGGTGTTCTTTGGTGGCGGGATAGTCCATAATAGCTACTACTACGTCGGGGACATCGCGGCCATCTTTCCATTGTACCAGGTTACCACTGGCATATATACGTTCAGGGCCGAGGGAGCCGGTGATAAAGTGTAATCCGGTGATGAGGTGTACGAACAGGTCGCCGGGTACGCCGGTGCCGTAGGCCTGGTAGTTACGCCAGCGGAAGAAACGTACGGGATCGAAGGGTACTTTGGCGGTATCTTTCAGGAAGGTATCGAAGTCCATCGTTTTAGGGGAGGCATCCGGCGGGATGGAGTACTGCCAGGCGCCGAGTGCGCTATGACGATCCATGCGAGCTTCCACGACATTCAGTTGTCCGATGTCGCCTGCTTCGTATCTCTTTTTGGCTTCTGCCATGGCGATGCTGGATACACGTTGGCTACCTACCTGGAAGACAGCTTTGGTACGACGTTGTGTTTCGATCACTTTATGGCCTTCTTCGATCTGCTGTACCATAGGTTTTTCGCAGTATACTGCTTTTCCTTTTTCCATGGCGGCGATAGAGATGGTATCATGCCAATGGTCCGGTGTAGCGACGATGATGGCATCGATATCTTTACGTTCCAGCAGCTCTCTGTAATCACGGGTAGTGAATATGTCTTTACCGAACACTTCTTTGGAGCGGGTGAGATGGCCATCGTAGAGGTCTGCTACGCCAACCAGTTCTACGCCTGGTACGCGGATGGCGGTCTGTACGTCGCCGAAGCCCATGATGCCCATTCCGACACAGGCTATTCTTATCTTATCATTGGCTGATACGCGGTGATCGGGTTTTAATATTTCGATGGGGGTACCATCTTTTGCGAGTGCGGCGAGGGAACCGGCACCCAGGAGAGCGGCTGTGCTCCCCAGTTGTTTGATAAACTTTCTGCGGGATTGATCAGACATAAGCCAGAGATTTAAACGTGGTTAGGCTTAATGATAATAATCTTTACAAAACTATGCAAGTAGATAATGATGGACGGAGGGGGAACAGGTTAGCAGGGGGTATAAAAGGGGCAAGGCTTTCCGGGTGGGAAAGCCTTGCCAATATGATATGGAACGGTGGTTCCTTATTTTTCTGAGGTGAAGCCGGCGCGGATAAACTCGCGGTTGAGGCGGGCGATGTTGGTCAGCGATATTTCTTTCGGGCATTCTGCTTCGCAGGCGCCGGTGTTGGTACAGCTGCCGAAGGCTTCTTTATCCATTTGTGCTACCATGTTGAGGGCACGGGAGGTGCGCTCGGGCAGGCCTTGCGGTAGCAGTGCCAGCTGGGATACCTTAGCGGATACGAAGAGCATGGCAGAGGAGTTTTTACACGCTGCCACGCAAGCGCCGCAACCGATACAGGCAGCTGCTGCGAAGGCGGCATCTGCTTTGGTCTTATCGATAGGGATGGCATTTGCGTCTACTGCGTTACCGGTGTTTACGGAGATATAACCCCCCGCTTCGATGATGCGGTCGAATGCACCACGGTCTACGGTGAGGTCTTTAATAACCGGGAAAGCGGCGGCTCTCCAGGGTTCTACGGTGATGGTGTCTCCATTTTTAAAGGCACGCATGTGGAGCTGGCAGGTGGTAGTACCTTGCCATGGACCATGTGCGCGGCCATTAATATGCATGGAGCACATACCACAGATACCTTCGCGGCAGTCGTGGTCGAATGCGATCGGCTCTTTTCCTTCGTTGATCAGTCTTTCATTCAACACATCAAACATTTCCAGGAAAGACATTTCGGAGGAGATATCTTTCACGTCGTATGTTTCAAAACGGCCCTGATCTGTTTTATTTTTTTGTCTCCACACTTTAAGTGTGAGATTCATATTATAATGTTCCATATCTGCTGGACTATTATTTGATTTATAATACCGGCGGTTCTACAAAGAACAGCCTTACGCTTTATTTGTAAGAACGCTGAGTAGGTTTACACTCAACGAATTCGAGATCTTCTTTGTGCAATTCGTAGTGGCTGTCTCCTTTGTATTCCCAGGCGGCTACATAGCTGAACTGGTCATCGTGACGGAGCGCTTCTCCATCTTCGGTCTGCGATTCTTCGCGGAAGTGACCTCCGCAGGATTCGCGGCGGTTGAGGGCATCGAGGCACATCAGTTCACCCAGTTCGAGGAAGTCGGCTACGCGGCCGGCTTTTTCCAGTTCCGGGTTGAATTCGTCGGCGGAGCCGGGGATACGTACGTCTTTCCAGAATTCAGCGCGGAGGGCTTTGATCTCTTCGATGGCTTCTTTAAGGCCGGCTTCATTACGTGCCATACCGCATTTGTCCCACATGATCTTACCCAATTTTTTGTGGAAGTAGTCTACAGAGCGGCTACCCTGGATGCCCATAAGCTGGTCGATGGTAGCTTTTGCTTTCTGTTCTGCTTCTACGAATGCGGGGTGATCGGTAGGGATGGCTTTGGTACGGATTTCGTCTGCCAGGTAGTTACCGACAGTGTAAGGTATAACGAAGTAACCATCAGCGAGGCCTTGCATGAGTGCGGAGGCACCGAGGCGGTTAGCACCGTGATCGGAGAAGTTAGCTTCACCCAGTGCGTAGAGGCCAGGCACGGAGGTCATCAGTTCATAGTCTACCCAGAGGCCGCCCATGGTATAGTGTACGGCGGGATAGATACGCATGGGCACTTCGTATGGATTTTCGCCGGTGATTTTGGCGTACATGTCGAACAGGTTACCGTATTTTTCGGCTACCACTTCTTTACCCAGTTTGCGTATTTCGTCGTCGCTGGCGTTGCTCAGCTGGCGTTTACCTGCTTCGATCTGGCCGTAGCGGATGATCGCGGAAGCGTAATCGAGGTATACGGCCTGTTTGGAGCTACCCACGCCGTAGCCTGCATCGCATCTTTCTTTAGCGGCGCGGGAGGCCACGTCACGAGGTACGAGGTTACCGAAGGCCGGATATCTTCTTTCGAGGTAGTAATCTCTTTCGTCTTCGGGTATGTCGGCGGCTTTGCGATTATCGTCTTTTTTCTTAGGTACCCAGATACGACCGTCGTTACGCAGTGATTCTGACATGAGGGTCAGTTTGGATTGGTGCTCACCGGAAACGGGGATACAGGTAGGGTGGATCTGCGTAAAGCAAGGGTTACCGAAGTAAGCACCTTTTTTATGTGCTTTCCAGGCGGCTGTTACGTTAGAGCCCATAGCGTTGGTAGACAGGAAAAATACGTTTCCGTATCCGCCGCTGCAGAGTAATACGGCATGACCAAAGTGGCGTTCCAGTTTACCGGATACGAGGTCGCGGGCGATGATACCGCGGGCTTTGCCGTCGATGGTTACGACGTCGAGCATTTCGTGGCGGTTATAGAGCTTTACATTGCCGAGTGCTACCTGGCGTTCGAGGGCGGAGTAGGCGCCTAGCAGGAGCTGTTGACCAGTCTGGCCGGCAGCGTAGAAGGTACGTTGTACCTGGGTACCACCGAAGGAGCGGTTGCTGAGCAGGCCGCCGTATTCGCGAGCGAAGGGTACACCTTGTGCTACGCATTGGTCGATGATATTGGCACTTACTTCTGCCAGGCGGTGTACGTTGGCCTCACGGGCGCGATAGTCACCACCTTTTACGGTATCATAAAAGAGACGGAAGACAGAGTCTCCGTCATTTTGATAGTTTTTGGCAGCATTGATACCCCCTTGGGCAGCGATGCTATGTGCACGGCGGGCACTATCCTGGAAGCAAAATGCTTTCACCTTATAACCTAATTCACCCAGTGACGCCGCTGCTGAAGCGCCTGCCAGGCCGGTACCCACAATGATCACCTCGAGGTTACGTTTGTTGGCAGGGTTTACCAGCTTACAATGTCCTTTATAGTCTTCCCATTTTTTATCTAACGGGCCGGCAGGAATTTTTGCATTCAACATATATCCTTACTTTATCTGAATTATTTGAAATATATATACAACGGAATAATGGCGAAACCAACGGGGATAGCGACGCCAAAGAGCCATACGCCAACGAAGTTGATCAATCCGTTATATTTTACATGGTTCAGGCCAAAAGTCTGGAACGCGCTTTTGAAGCCGTGAATGAGGTGAAAAGACAATGCGATCATACCAATTACATACAGCAGCACGATCACGGGTTCTTTGAAGGCATACTGTACGGTAGTGTACAGATCTTTCAGTTGTTCGCCGTCGTATTCAGCCATGGGTACCGCGCCGTAGTGGAATTTCCACCAGAAGTCGGAGAGATGCACTACGATGAAGATGAAAAGGATACTACCCATGATTGCCATTTGGCGGCTGTACCAGGAGGAGGTAGCGTTACCGGGGTTCATAGCGTACTTTACAGGGCGGGCTGCTCTGTTGCGCAATGTCAGTTGGATGGCGATGATAGCATGCAGCAGGATAATGATCTTGAGGCCCCAGGCGATAAACTGGATGAGACTGTTGTGGCCCATAAATGCAGCGTAAGCATTAAATGCCTTACCGCCGTCATCGTACATTAGCTGGATATTACCGGCGAGGTGCACCAAGACAAAACTACATAAGAACAGACCGGTAGCCCCTACTAATAATTTCTTACCGATAGAGGTGTTGAAGAATTGTGACCACTTCATAAATTAAGCTTCCTAGAGTAATATGATAATATTTCGAAATGTCGGGCAAATTTAACGCAGGAAAAATTAAAACCAAATGATATTTCTCAGTTTTCGGGCCCTGTCAGAAAACAAGTACAGGGTCGCAGGTTTTCTATAACTGCGTTTTAGCCAATATATTAGCAACATTCCCGGGCCTCAAAATGTTCTGGATGCTCCGGGGGAGGCGGCAGGTTATTCCAGCCGTTTCATCATAGCGTTGTCGATCAGGTTGAACAGGTGCAGCGGCTGGAAGGTGCGCCATTTTTCCTCATTCAGGAGGTGTATATAGTAATGCAGGCGTGCTTTCTCGAATTCCTGCCTGGTTTGTTCCGGCATATTGACACTGACGATCCAGCCTCCGTCGTCTTTAATATCCTCCCACCATTCTTCATAGTAACAATCATCGGAAGAATGGAAATTCATAACATTTTCGGTGATAAGGATAAATTTATTGATGCCATTTGAGATCATGATGTCGATGACGTCGCGTTTGAGGGTCATGATATCATTTTCTATGGCGTCGTTCCATTCGCCCAGCAGTTCTATGATGGCGAAATTGAACTGGTAGTCAGCGAACAATATTTTGATATAAAGGTTGCGGGATCCGAACTCATCCCACTGCGGGTGTACATAATAATTATATACGGTGTTAGAGAATTCGAATTCGCTGTATTCTCTGCCGTAGAAGGGAGAGAGTTCGTCTTCTTCTGCCGTATACAAGTGCCGCCAATTATAATATGGTTCGATATCGTGCATGATCTTTCCTTTCCGGAGCCGGTGTGAGGCCCGTTCTCCGGCGGCAAATTAAATCATTTGCTATTTAAATCGGACTTGTTAGATTTCGAAATTTTGAGTACGTTATAGAGAGTGCCTATGCCTGTCGCTGCTGATAGGTTTCCACTGCTTTTTTCACGCTGCCGGCTTCCAACAGGAGGGTACGTGCCTGGTCATAATCGGACAGGTTGAGTTGTTCCATGAGCATGTGTACGCCTCTGTCTACCAGCTTATCGTTACTGAGTTGCATGTTGACCATTTTATTGTCTTCCACCCTACCCAGCTGGATCATTACGGCGGTGGAGATCATGTTGAGTACAAGTTTCTGGGCGGTGCCGCTTTTCATCCGGGTGCTACCGGTAACGAATTCGGGACCTACCACTACTTCTACGGGGTAGTCGGCGGCGGCGGAGAGGGGGGCGTTTTGGTTGCAGCAGATGCTACCGGTGACGATGCCCTGTTGCCGGCATTGCTGGAGGGCGCCGATCACATAGGGGGTGGTACCGCTGGCGGCGATGCCTATTACTACATCTTTATCATTGATATTATATGCCTGGAGGTCTTTCCAACCCTGTTCGCGGTCATCTTCTGCAAATTCTACGGCTTTGCGGATGGCATTGTCGCCGCCGGCGATGATACCGACTACGAGTCCGTGGGGGACACCGAAGGTGGGGGGACATTCCGAAGCGTCTACGATCCCTAACCTGCCGCTGGTACCTGCTCCCATATAGAAGAGTCTTCCACCTGCCAGCATTTTATCTGCGATTACAGTGATCAGTTGCGCTATCTGCGGTATGGCTTTCTGCACGGCGAGGGGTACGGTCTGGTCTTCCCTGTTGATATTTGTCAATATATCTGTTACGCTCATTTGCTCCAGGTGACGGTAAGGAGACGCTTGTTCTGTTACCCTGATAAAGGACATCCTTGTTTTAATTTTCGATTTTGAGAATGGAAATAGACTACAAACTTACAACATCCTGCTATAAGGTGCCGGCGCCTTAGCGGTGATAGCTGATCAATCCGTCGAGCGGGCTGCGTAATATCTGGCCCAGCTGAAGCTCATAGAGTTCGCACAGTTCGCGGATGATATCGCCGAAGTGCCAGGCAATGCTGCCGGTGAAATGGAGTGGCTGGGTCCAGCTTTCCCGGTATTTGTAAATATGATTGAAGAAAAATTCGTTGAGGCCATCTTCGAGGATATTTTCGATCATGAAATGTCCACGATTTTCTGAGAGGAAGGTGCTAAATCCTGCCAGGTAGCGATTGGCCATTGGTTTGCGATAGGTATTTTCCAGTATTTCGTCTTTCGTTGTGTTATACTTTGCGTCGAAACGGATGCGTAGTTCTTCGTCGAGGGAGTGATACAGGTAGTACTGTAGCAGTTTTTTGCCCAGGTAGGCGCCACTGCCTTCGTCTCCGAGGATGAACCCCAGGCCAGGATTATTCTTGACGATATCCGTTCCGTTATAATAGCAGGAGTTGGAGCCGGTCCCTAATATACAAGCGACACCGGGTTCGTGGCCGCATAGTCCTCTGGCGGCTGCCATCAGGTCGTGGGAGACCTGAATGATGATATCGGGCCATACGGCGGTGAGTACGCCTTGTAACAGTTCAGCATTCTTCGGATACATACAGCCGGTACCGTAGTAATATACTTCGCCAATGGTGGTGCCTGCGGGCAGTTGCGGGAACAGTTCCTGCTCGATTATTGCCCTGATCTGGGTAGCATCCTGAAAGTAGGGGCTGATACCCTGTGTCTGATATCTTACAGGCTGACCATTTGTAAGGAGGCACCAATCTGTTTTTGTGGAGCCACTATCTGCTATCAGCTTTACATTTCCAGACATAACCGTAATTTATGAAATTAAAGAGGTGCAATATGGTTTGCTCTTGATTTATACTATTTTTGTCACAATTTAATTAAAAGGAAGTCACTAAAGCAAGTTAGGATACCGGGATTTCAAGTTTTGCGATAATGAAATGGCACAGGGGATTGCATGGGATGTTACGTATGCACTCCGCATTTTGATGCTACCGCCAGGTAAATTTGATTATCCAGCTATTGTCGCGGGAGCCGCCAATAAATATACTTATGTCGAATAACAGGAAACTGAACTACTTTCAACCCTTATTGTTTGCCGTGGTGCTGGCATTGGGTATGTATTTAGGATACAAGATGCCCGGATCACAGACAGGAGGGGGTGTGATATTGTTTAACCGTGGTAACCGCGGGGCTTTGCAGGAGGTCATGGACCTGCTGAAGGCCAAATATGTAGATACCCTGCAGGTAGCGAGTTTGCAGCAGGAAGCCATTGAGGGATTATTAAGTCACCTGGACCCTCACTCGGTATATATTCCACCGTCCCATCTGCAGGAGGTGAATGAAGACCTGGAAGGTAATTTTGAAGGTATTGGTGTAGAGTTCAATATTACGGCAGATACCGTGAATATTGTTGCCGTGCTGGCGGGAGGGCCTTCCGAGACGGCGGGTGTACAGACTGGCGACAAGATCATTAAGGTAGGCGACTCGCTGGTGGCGGGCAATCATATTACGAATGAGCGTATCCGGAAGTTCCTGCGCGGACCGAAGGATTCGGAGGTGAAGGTAACCATGCTGCGTCAGCAGAAGATGGTGCCTATCACAATCAAACGGGGTTTGATCCCTTTGTATAGTGTGGATGCCAGTTATATGGCTACTCCGGAGATCGGCTATATCAAGATCAGTAAGTTTTCTGCTACTACGTTCAAAGAGTTCCTGGATGCCATGCGTAAGCTGGAGCAGCAGGGCATGAAGAAGCTGGTGATCGACCTGCGTCAGAATCCGGGCGGGTTCCTGGACGCAGCGACCCGTATTGCAGATGAGCTGCTGGACGACAATAAATTGATTCTTTATACGCAAGGGAAGAGTTATCCCCGTACGGACTATAAGTGTAATCGTCCTGGTATGTTTGAGAAAGGCGGTCTGGCGATTTTGACAGATGAGGGTTCTGCCTCTGCCAGTGAGATCCTGGCGGGAGCTGTGCAGGATTGGGACCGTGGTGTTATCATTGGCCGCCGGACCTTTGGGAAGGGGCTGGTACAGGAACAATACGACCTGAGTAATGGGGGTGCTTTACGCCTGACGGTAGCGCGTTATTACATTCCTTCCGGCAGAAGTATACAGAAACCTTATAACGAAGGACGGGAAGCTTATGATGAGGATATTGTAAACCGCTTCAACCACGGCGAGTTCTTAAATAAAGACAGTATCAAACCTACTGATACGGTGCCCTACAAGACAGCCAAAGGCCGTATCGTATATGGCGGTGGTGGTATTACTCCTGATATTTTTATTCCTTTTGATACTTCCCGTTTCTCCCGGGCAGTATCTGAGATGTATACACGTAATATTTTCGGCAATTTCGCTTATCAGCATTACAGCACACACAAAGCTGAATTCTCCCAGTATAAGAATGCGGAGACCTTCAATAAGCAGTACCAGACGACACCGGCGACATATAATGAATTCCTGTCTTTTGCCCGCAAGGACAGTGTGCCTAATACGGATAAGCTAAGTGCACGTGACGAGGTGGAGATCAAAGGTCGTATCAAGGCGATGTTGGCGCGTCAGCTGTGGCGTAGTGAAGGGTTTTACGAGATCATCAATGCGGAAGACCCTGTGATGAAGCGTGCTTTGCAAGAGCTGCAGAAGCAACGATGAGCTGACTATCCAGGTAAGCTATAGATAGTAAGGCCCTTTCCGTTAGTGGAAGGGCCTTACTATTTAGCGGGGTTTTCGTTTATGGATATAAAAAAGACCGCTGCCATCGGCAACGGTCCTACTAACGTTGTCTAAGCAAGGGACGATCTTAGTGCTTAGCAGTAGTGTCAGCAGCGTGAGCGGCAGAATCAACGTGAGCAGCAGAATCAACAGCAGGAGCTGCTACTGAATCAACAACCGGAGCAGCAGACATAGTGTCAACAGCAGGAGTTGTTGTAGAATCGGTAGTAGCGCTAGAGTTACCGCTATTGCAGGCTACGAAGAACATACCAGCAGCGATGGCAAACAGAAATACTTTTTTCATTTGTTTGATTGTTTTTGATAAGATCGGCGCAAATTTATACAAATATTTTCAAATACTATATAATATTTAAATATAGTAAAGGGATTATAGATGAGTTATTAAGGTGCTATTTATCAAGCATTTATTAATAAAACACAGCAATGAGAATCAGGGGAAGGGGTATTAAAAAGCCCAGTATTGTACTTTGACAAGTAAAATACTGGGCGGGAAGTGGGGATAAACCCGGTTTTATTTCTTACGGAAGAACAGCTTTAACGGAACGCCCTCAAAGTCGAAGTGGGTTCTGAGCTGGTTTTCCAGGTAGTTTTTATACGGTTGTTTGATATCGTCCGGCAGGTTGGCGAAGAAAGCGAAGGCCGGTGTACGGGTTGGCAGTTGCGTAACGTACTTGATACGGATGGGAGTACCTCTTACTACGGGTGGGTGGAATGCTTCGATAGCTTTCAGCATCACCTCGTTCAATTTGGAGGTCTGTATTTTACGTTGTCTGTTGTCGTATACGCGTAATGCTTCTTCTATTGCTTTGAAGATACGTTGTTTCTCCGTTACGGATGTGAAGATGATAGGTACGTCGGTGAAGGGAGCGAGTCGTTCTTTAAGTATTTTTTCGTAATCGCGGGCGGTATTGGTTTCTTTTTCTATCAGGTCCCATTTGTTGACTACAACGACCATTCCTTTTCCTTTGCGGGAGGCAAGGCTGAAGATGCTAAGATCCTGAGCGGTGATTCCTTTTTCGGCATCGAGCATGAGGATACATACGTCGGCTTCATCCATTGCTTTGATGGCGCGGATGACGGAGTAGAATTCCAGGTCTTCGTTTACTTTTGTCTTACGGCGTATACCGGCGGTATCTATGAGTACGAAGTCTTTCTGGAACAGTTTATAACGGGTGTGGATGGTATCGCGGGTGGTGCCGGCGATATCGGATACAATGTTCCGCTCCTCACCTACCAGTGCGTTGAGCAAGGAGGATTTACCGGTATTAGGCTGGCCGATGATGGCGATTTTGGGCAGTTCTTCTTCTGATGCTTCGACGAGTTGATCGTCTGTGATGAGGGCTGCTACTTCGTCCAGCAATTCGCCGGTACCGCTGCCGCTCATGGAGGAGAGGAAGAATACATGTTCGAATCCGAGGCTGTAGAATTCGGTCGCTTCGAGCTGTCGTTGCGCATTATCCACTTTATTCACGACGAGGAATACGGGTTTGGCCGAGCGGCGCAACAGATCGGCTACATCGGCATCGAGGTCGGTGATGCCGGTGGCCACATCGCACATGAAGATGAGCACATTGGCTTCTTCCATAGCGATCTTCACCTGTTTGCGGATCTCGCGTTCGAAGACGTCATCGCTGTTGGCGACGAATCCACCTGTATCAATTACGTTGAATGTTTTTCCATTCCAGTCTGCAACACCATACTGCCGGTCGCGTGTTACGCCGCTGACGTCATCTACAATGGCTTTCCGCTGTTCAAGCAGGCGGTTGAACAAAGTAGACTTACCAACGTTAGGGCGACCGACGATCGCTACTGTAAATCCCATATGATTTACTTTTTATTTGAATTAGCTATAAAAAATTAATACCCGTATTCTCTCAGGTAGAGATCGTTATCTCTCCATTTGCCACGTACTTTGACGAAGAGTTCGAGAAAGACTTTCTGGTCCAGGAACTTTTCGATGTCTTGTCTGGCCAGTGTACCGATCTCGCGTATCGATTTCCCTTTTTCTCCGATGATGATTGCCTTTTGTGTTTCACGGGTGACAATGATCTCGGCCGTGATCTTGACCAGGGTTTGTTTTTCCTGGAACTGGCTTACGATTACGGCGGTATGATAAGGGATCTCTTCTTCAAACAGGTGGAAGATTTTTTCACGGATCATCTCGGCTACAAAAAATCTTGTGGAGCGATCGGTGAGGGTGTCTTCCGGGTAGAAGGCTTCGCTTTCCGGCAGGTGTGCCAGGATGGCTGCGAGCAGCTCTTTGATGCCTTCCTGCTTAAGAGCGGAGAGGGTGATGACTTCTGCTTTGCCCCAGGCTTTGCATTTGGCTACTACTTCTTCCAGCTGTTCTTTTTTGAGCAGGTCGGTTTTGTTGATCAGTAGCAGGCAAGGCACTTTCAGGCGCAGGGAGTCGAACAGTTCGAGATTGGCAGCTACGTCATCTTTGGCATCCATGATGAGTAAAGCGACGTCTGCATCTTCGAGGGCGGACTTTACGGCGCCCATCATTTTTTCGTGCAGTCTATACCGTGGGTCTATGATACCCGGGGTATCGGAAAAAACGATCTGATAGTCCGGCTCTGTCAGTACTGCGGTAATGCGGTGGCGGGTAGTTTGTACTTTAGGAGATATGATAGCCAGTTTTTCCCCGATCAAAGCATTGAGCAGAGTACTTTTACCAGCATTTGGCTTCCCGAAAATATTTACAAATCCAGCTTTGTGCATTACATTCAACAGTGGCCTTTAAGCGGGCCGGCACTACTTTTTAAATTAGGCAAAATTGCTTTTTTGATGCGGCGATAGCCAAGTAGTGCTTCTTTTCTGGGCAGTGGCCGCAAATAAAAAAAGCCGAATTACTTCGGCTCTTTTTAACTTTTTTAGTAGCGAGGAGAGGATTCGAACCCCTGACCTTCGGGTTATGAGCCCGACGAGCTACCTCTGCTCTACCTCGCAATGTGGGTGCAAATGTAAGGCGCGATTTAACATCTGCCAAATATTTTTTCAAAAAAACTTAAAAAAAATTCAAACAGCGCTGGTATCGCCGATACCAGCGCTGTTTATTTTACAGATCAGAACGGCAGATCATCTGTGGGCTGATCGTCTGAAAAGGCTTGCGTGGCACCGCTTTGCGTGGCATTGTCTGTGCGTTGAGCATCTTCTCTCCTACTGCCTAACAACTGAATATTGGTGACGCGTAATCTTAGTACGGGTACTTTCTCATTTGTTGTATTACTGACATAAGTGTCGAGTGTAGGCGTTCCTTCTACGAATACTTGTGTGCCCTGTGTGAGATATGGCGCCAGGTTATCCCGTTCCCAGAGGGAGCAGTCTATCCAGGTGGTACGTTCTTGTTGTACACCTTGCTGGTTCCTGAATTTTTCTGTGTGTGCTACGCTAAAGCCTAATACAGATTTTCCGTTGGCCTCTCTCTGTACAGCATTTCTGCCCAGGTGACCGATTACCTGTAGTTTAATCATCAGAAGAAGTGTTTAGATGTTAACAAATAAATGAAACCAAAGAGAGAATGATGATTGGAGCGTAAGTATTCTAATTTACTGTAAATCGGAAACAGTAAAAAATAAATTCTCGTTTTTAAGCTGTGGGGTTATAACTTTGTACCGGAGACCGGCGTACTTACTATTTCATACGCTAGAGCCGGTTTCACCTCGGGGTGCCTTACTAATCAGGCTGAGATCAGACCCGTTGAACCTGGCCAGGTAATGCTGGTTAGGAAAGGTAAGCGATCCGTTTCCTTACCGTTTTTATTTTTTAATTGTACGGCTCAATGCCTGTCTCTGCCTATGCAATACTTGTGATTGTGACTGAACGGAGCACGGCGGGTCGTGAAAAGGATGCTTTACGTACATGAAACATTTCATGCTTATTGCGCTTTTATTTGTAGCAGGTGTGCTACATGCGCAGACATTTATCTCCGGTACGGTTACTGACAAAAAGAGGGGGCAGCCGCTGCCCGGCGTAGCGGTGATTGTCACCGGCAACACTTCAGGCGGTGCTCATACAGACGGTAAAGGGCACTACCGGATACAGGTACCCCGCAACGGTGTTTATAGGCTGCAAGCGTCTTACCTGGGATTCCGGACCTATAGCGTTTCGGTGACCATCCAGGGCAGTAGTCAGACGCAGGATATCGTGCTGGAAGAAACCGGTTTGTTTGTGAAGCCGGTAGAGATCAGCAGTCTGCGAGCCGGCAAAAATGCGCCATTTACCAGTACTACCCTGGATAAGGAAGATATCAAAAAACAGAACCTGGGACAGGATCTTCCGATACTGCTGAACCAGCTGCCGGGAGTCGTGTCCAATTCAGATGCCGGTAATGGCGTGGGGTATACCAATATGCGGGTACGTGGTTCGGATATTACAAGGGTAAATATTACGGTGAACGGTATTCCTATTAACGATGCGGAATCGCAAGGTGCTTTCTTTGTGAACATGCCTGACTTTGCCTCTTCTGTGAGCAGTGTGCAACTGCAACGGGGGGTGGGCACTTCTACCAACGGCGCCGGCGCCTTTGGCGCTTCGCTGAACCTGAGTACCAATGAATTCCGTGACAAGGCTTATGCTGAATTGAGTAACAGCTATGGCTCCTTCAACTCCTGGAAACATACGGTAAAAGCTGGTAGCGGGCTTATCAACGATCATTTCACTTTTGATGCGCGGCTCTCCAAGATATCTTCTGACGGGTATATTGACCGTGCAGGATCGGACCTGAAATCCTTTTATACTTCTGCTGCCTATATCAGTAAGAAGACAGCAATCCGCCTGAATGTCTTTTCCGGCAAGGAGAAGACCTACCAGGCATGGAATGGTGTACCACAGGACTCTTTGAAGACACACCGTACGTATAACTCAGCTGGTACAGATAAGCCGGGCACTCCATACGATAATGAAACAGACAACTATCAGCAGGATCATTATCAGCTGTTCCTGAATCAGGAGATCAATACTCATTTAAATTTCAACGTAGCGTTGCACTACACCCGCGGTAAGGGCTACTTCGAACAATATCAAGCCAAGCAGGCTTTCACTGACTATGGGTTAACTAATCCGGTGATCAACAATGATACGATCAAAACGACGGACCTGGTGAGACAACTATGGCTGGACAACCATTTTTATGGCGGTATCTTTTCTATCAACAGTACCGGCAAGGTACTGAACTGGAGCCTGGGCGGTGGTTGGAACAAGTACGAAGGCAATCACTATGGGAAGATCATCTGGGCGCAGTATGCGATCGATAAAGACCACCGTTGGTATGATCTTGATGCGCTGAAGACGGACTTCAACATTTACTGGAAGGGAGAATTTAAGATCACGGAAGCATTACGTCTGTTCACCGATCTGCAATACAGAAGGGTGCATTATGACTTGGGAGGATTCCGGAAGAACCCTACTCTTTTCCAAAAGAACAACTACAACTTCTTCAATCCGAAGGTTGGTGTTTACTATTACCTGAACGAACGGCAGCAGTTGTATGCTTCTTATGCAGTGGGTAATAAAGAGCCTAACCGGGATGATTTTGAAGCTGGTGTAAAGCTACGTCCTACACATGAAACCTTACACAATGTGGAAGCCGGTTATTCGCTGCGCGGGGATAAAATATCATTGCAAGCCAATGTGTATTATATGCGTTATAAGAACCAGCTGGTGCAGACAGGTAAGCTGAATGACGTAGGCGCCTATACGAGGATCAATATTCCCAATAGTTACCGGCTGGGTATAGAGGTGCAAGGTAGTGCGGTATTGACGCCCTGGTTTACCCTGTCGGTAAATGCGGCGTTGAGTCAGAATAAGATCAGGGACTATACGGCCTACTATTCCAATGAGGACACAGAGCTGGAGGAGACGCGTCATTACGACAATACGGATATTGCCTTCTCTCCTAACGTGGTAGCCGGGCATACATTGAGTTTTCAGCCTTTACAGCAGCTGTTCATAGACCTGGCCGGCAAGTATGTAAGTCGCCAGTATATGAACAACAGCAGCAATGTACAGGGCAGCCTGGATGCTTACTATGTGAATGACCTGCGGGTGCGTTATACGGTGCCACAACGCCTGTTTAAGGAGCTGGGGGTACTCGTGGCAGTGAATAACTTCACGGACCGCAAATATGCGCCTAATGGCGCCACTTATACCAGTATAAAAAATGGAACAGTGAAATATAGCAATTACTATTTCCCTATGGCAGGCATTAATTTCATGGCAGGCGTCAACCTGTCCTTTTAATGCATTCTTATTAACAACCGATCCTACATAAAAATACTCATTGCAATCGGTCATCTGGTAGCAGATGACCGATTGCTTTTTATCTATTTCCAGGTGGCTGCCGCGAAGGTTTTAAAGTCTTTTGGTGCTTGTCCGGTGATTTGTTTTACCACATCTGTAACCGGCGCCATGAATCCTGCTCTTACAGCCTGGAACAGTGCGCCCATATAGGCGATAGACGGTTCGGGCACTCCTGCTGCGCGCAGGGCTGCGGCATGCTCCTCTTCTGTAAGCGGAACATATTTCACCTGTTGTCCGTTTGCCTCACTGATCAGTGCAGCGACCTGGTGGTGATCCAGTGCTTCAGGACCGGTGAGTGTGTATCCATCATTACCCGGTTGGCCCAGCAGGAAGTGAGCGGCTACACGGGCGATATCTTCGGTAGAGATAAAGCTGGTGAGGGAATCTGCGGCGGGCAATGTGATCTGGTGTGTTTCGTTGACACTGAATCCGCCTATAGAGAAATTTTCCATGAAGAAGTTGGGACGCAGGATATCGAATGCGATACCAGATTTCTGGAGGTGCAGCTCTACTTTACGTAGGGTCAGCTCGTCGTTGTGTTCCACGCCGATGGCGGAAAGGAATACGATGTGTCTTACACCAGCTGCTTTGGCGGCATCGATGAAAGCGGATAGTTTTTCGAAAGCGGCGGGATCTGTGGGAATGGCTGCAACAAAGGCTTTGTCTACTCCTTCGAGCGCGGTGCTGAAGGTAGCGGGATCTTCCTGCACGAGTTTTACGGGGTGTACATTCGGTGCGGGGGCGTTATAATTTTCGGGATAGCGGGTGGCAGCTTTTACGTTCACGTCTTTACCAGCCAGTTGTTTTACTACTTCGCGACCGGAGGTGCCGGTGGCACCAAAAACTAATACAGTGGAGGACATGTGTGTCAATTTAATTGTTATCAAAAATATTACAGTTATACTTCCAGGTACAGTTATTCATTGAAAATGAATGCGTTAAAAATTAACCAATGGATAGTGGGTTATTTTTTTTAGCGAGGTGCGTGCCCTTAACTGTACTTTTAATTATTACAGTACAAAGATAAGGGCAATTCAATTATAGCGCCAATTTTTTTAGGGTTTTTTTGGGAAAAAGATCCCTCCGGGTATGATGAGCCGGAGGGATCCCCTGTATTTATCTGGCTGCTATTCGGCCAGCAGTTGATTGATAGCGGTATGTACGTGTGTGAAGGGGAATCCATTGAGCACTTCGTCCATCATGGCGGCTATCTGCGTGGTACAGAGGTTGCCGATGCTGCCTTCGTGTGTGTGATGTACGGTCTTTTCGGGTGCGTAGGTACCTTGTTCGATGTCCAGGCCTACTTTTTTATAGGCTTCGCGGAAGGGCATTCCTTCGAGCACCAGTTTGTTTACGACTTCGACGCTGAAGAGGTATTGATATTTTTCGTCGTTGAGGATATTTTTTTTAACCTGTACGTTTTCCAGCATGAGGCTGGCCATTCGGATACAATCTTTGAGGGTACCGAAAGCCGGGAAGAGATTTTCTTTCAGCAGTTGGAGGTCGCGATGGTAGCCGCTGGGGAGGTTGGTGATCATCATGGCGATCTCATTGGGCAAGGCCTGTAGTTTGTTGCCATGAGAGCGGATAAGTTCCCAAACATCCGGGTTCTTTTTGTGCGGCATGATGCTGGAGCCGGTGGTGAGTTCGTCGGGGAAGCTGATGAAGCCGAAGTTCTGGTTCATGAACAGGCATGCGTCCATGGCCATTTTCGCGAGGGTAGCGCCGATGCCGGCGAGTGCGAAGGCGACGATCTTTTCTGATTTACCGCGGCCCATCTGTGCGTATACCACGTTGTAGTTGAGTGAGCTAAATCCCAGGAGTTGGGTGGTCATTTCGCGGTTGAGCGGAAATGAGGAGCCATATCCGGCGGCGGAGCCCAGTGGGTTTTTGTTGACCACGTTATAGGCCCCCTGCAGTATGAGCAGGTCATCGGCCAGGCTTTCTGCATAGGCGCCCAGCCAGAGTCCGAAAGAGGAAGGCATGGCGATCTGCAGGTGGGTATATCCAGGCAGGAGGTGTTCTTTATAGGTTTCGCTCTGACGTTGGAGGAGGTCGAACAGTTGTTTTACTTCTTTCACGATCTGTTCGAGCTCGTGCCGGAGGTAGAGGCGGATGTCTACCAATACCTGGTCATTGCGGGAGCGGCCGCTATGGATCTTTTTACCTACTTCGCCGAGGCGGCGGGTGAGGAGCAGTTCTACCTGGGAGTGGATGTCTTCCACGCCCTCTTCGAGGGTGAAGTTGCCGGTAGCGATCTCTTTGTAGATCTGTTTCAGTTCCTGTTGCAGTACTTTCAGTTCTGCTGCTTCCAGCAGGCCGATGCTTTGCAGCATCTGTATATGTGCGAGGGAGCCCTGTACATCGAACGGCGCCAGGAAAAGGTCCATTTCACGATCTTTACCGACGGTAAACTGTTCTACCGCGGCGAGTGCCGTTTTATCTTTCTGCCATAACTTCATAACAGCGCTTATTAGTTTATAACACTTTATTCTAACTCAGTGCCTGTGTATGTTTCATACGGTCAGGCTTTTCTTTCTATCAGATCATTTTCTCCAGCAAGCGGATATAGCTATCTATGCCATCGCGTATCTCGTGTACGTAGATGAATTCATCTGCGGTATGTGAGCGGGCGGAATCGCCGGGGCCCATCTTCACGGAGGTGGCGGGTATGAGCGCCTGGTCGGAGGTGGTGGGTGATCCGTAGCAGGTTTTGCCCAATGCGATACCAGCCTGTACGAACGGATGTTCGCGGGAGATACCGGAGGGGCGCATACGCATGGAGCGAGGTTTTACTTCGCAGCTTACGTAGCTACGGATGATATCGAGCACTTCTTCGAGTGTATACATATCCGTTACCCTTACATCGACAACGAAGGAGCATTCTGCCGGTACGACGTTATGTGCTTTGTTGGAGGTATTGATAACGGTGACGCTCATCTTTACGGCCCCCAGTGTTTCTGATATTTTAGGAAACCGGTACTGGCGGAACCAGGAGATATCGGCGAGGGCTTTGTAGATGGCGTTCTCTCCTTCTTCCCTGGCGGCATGTCCGGCTTTGCCATAGCTGACGCAGTCGAGTACCATGAGTCCTTTTTCTGCTACTGCCAGCTGGGTGAGTGTAGGTTCTCCTACGATGGCGAATTCGATGGGAGGCAGTTGAGAGAGGATACTTTCTACGCCATTGTTGCCGCTGATTTCTTCTTCTGCGGTAGCGGAGAGCATGATATTATACCGGAGGTTCTGTTTTTCGTAGAAGTGCAGGAAGGTGGCGATGAGGCTGACGAGGCAGCCACCGGCGTCGTTGCTGCCCAGGCCGTAGAGTTTGTCTTCTACGATATCGGGGCTGAACGGATCGCGTGTATATTGCGGATTAGGCTTTACGGTGTCGTGGTGGGAGTTGAATAGTATAGTAGGTTTGTTGCTGTCGAAGTGTTTGTTCTTCGCCCAGATATTGTTGCCCTGGCGTTGGTGCGGGATGTTGCGTTGATCCAGGAAAGCGCTGATGATGGCGGCGGTCTGGTCTTCTTCCCTGCTCAGGGATGGTGTAGCTATCAGTGACTGTAATAGTTTGACGGCATCAGTAAATAGGTGTTCTTCCCACATTTTTTTATCGTATTAAAGTACCGGATACGGTGCCGGAGGTATTGCTGAGAATATCTGCTGCATGTCCGATGAGCACTTCATTGACTCCGCTTGTGATCGCCTCGAAAGCGTTTTCCAGTTTAGGGAGTATGCCATCTGTCAGTACTTTTTCTTCTTTTAATTGTTCATAGCTATTACGATCTATGAGGTTGATCACGGCGTTGTCGTCGGCGGCATCGCTGAGTACACCTTTCTTTTCGAAGCAATAGATGAGTCGTACCTGGTAGGATGCGGACAGGGCGATGGCCAGTGATGCGGCGATGGTGTCTGCGTTGGTGTTCAGCATTTGCCCTTTTCCGTCGTGGGTGAGGGATGCGAACACGGGTATGAGTCCGGCGCGGACGATGGCCTGGAGGCCGGCGACGTTCATGGCTGCCGGGAGCACATCGCCGACGAAGCCGTAGTCGATCTCTTTGACCGGGCGTTTGGCGGCGGGGATGATATTGGCATCAGCGCCGGTGAGGCCGATGGCATTGCAGCCCAGGGCCTGCAGTTTGGCGACCAGTTGTTTATTCACGAGTCCACCATATACCATGGTAACGACATCGATGGTATCGGCATCGGTGATGCGGCGGCCATCGACATACTTTGATTCGATGCCCAGTTTGTCGCCGATACGGGTAGCGATCTTGCCGCCACCATGGATCAGCAGTTTATTGCCCGGTACTTTGGCGAAATCGGCCAGAAAGGATTGCAGCAAGGCAGGATTGTCTATAACGTTTCCTCCTACCTTGATGACAAAAAGTTGTTCACGTTGATTATTATCGCTGATTGACATACTTGTGCTTTGCTTTAAGACGATCTTAGCGGGCGCCGGCGGCCAGTATTTCGCTTAATACTGCCTGTGCGGCCCATACGCGGTTACCGGCTTCCTGAATGACGATGGACTGTGGACCATCGAGTACTTCATCTGCGATCACTACGTTCCTTCTTACCGGCAGGCAGTGCATGATCTTAGCCTGGTTGGTACCTTTCAGTTTATTGTTGGTGATCATCCAGGAAGGATCGCTGTTGAGGATCTTACCATATTCTTCGTAAGAGGACCAGTTTTTCACATATACGAAGTCGGCGCCTTCGAGCGCTTTATCCTGGTTGTATTCGATGGTGGCGTTGCCGGAGAATTCCGGGTCCAGTTCATATCCTTCGGGATGTGTGATCACGAAGTCTACTTCGTCCCATGCGTTCATCCACTGTGCGAAGGAGTTGGGTACGGCCTGCGGCAATGCTTTTACGTGAGGGGCCCAGGTCATCACCACTTTAGGTTTGCGTGGCTGTTGCCATTGCTCTTTGATGGTGATCACGTCGGTGAGGCTCTGCAGCGGATGTAAGGTGGCGCTTTCGAGGCTCACTACAGGTACGCCGGCGTATTTGATGAATTGATTGATATATTTTTCTGTGTAGTCTTCTTCTTTATCCTTCAGTCCGGGGAAGGTACGGATAGCGAGGATATCGAAGTACTGGCCCATTACGGCGGCGGCTTCCTTTACGTGTTCGGAGGTGCTGCCATTCATGATAGCGCCATCATTCATTTCCAGTTGCCATCCTTCCTTATCGATATTGAACACTACGGCTTCCATTCCCAGGTTTTTGGCAGCTACCTGTGTACTGAGGCGGGTGCGGAGGCTGGGGTTAAGGAATATCATGCCCAGGGTTTTGTTAGTCCCCAGGGATTTGTCTTTGAAAGGATGTTGCTTATAGTCCAAGGCTTTCTCTACCAACCGCGGGACACCCGGGACATCATTAACGGAAATAAACTGTTTCATGTAACGAATAAAAGCTAGAAAGTAAAGGAGCGATAGCTAAGCTATCACTCCGGTAAAAAAGAATAACCTATTGTTTCAATGCTTTGCCGAATGCATCCAGGAACTGATCGGCATGCTGTCTGGTAAGGGCCAGGGACGGCAGTAACCTGATCACGTTTGGTTTAGCTTCTCCGGTGAATATTTTATGTTGGAAGAGTAATTCTTTTCTGGTATTTGCCAGTTCTTCCGGCAGCTGGATACCGATCATGAGGCCACGGCCTCTTACTTCCAGTACTTGCGGGAATGTGCGTAGTTGTTCTATGAGGTAGGCACCCTGGTTGGCGGCGTTATCGATCAGCTGTTCCTGTTCGATCACTTCCAGTACTGCCAGTGCAGCGGCACAGGCGAGGTGGTTACCACCGAATGTGGTGCCCAGCAAACCATATGAAGCCTGGATATGTGGGGCGATGATGATACCACCTACCGGGAATCCGTTGCCCATCCCTTTAGCCATGGTGTAGATATCTGCGTTGACGCCGGCGTAGTCGTGGGAGAAGAATTTACCGCTGCGACCGTAACCACACTGTACGGAGTCGGCGATGAATACGGCGTTGTGTGCATCACAGAGTGACCTGATCTTCTGCAGGAATGCGGGAGCAGCGACGATGATGCCACCGACGCCCTGAATACCTTCGATGATCACGGAAGATATTTCATGTTGCTGGAAGGCCTGTTCGAGTGCGGCTTCGTCGGCCCAGGGCAGGAAGATCACATTGTCGGTCTCATTTACCGGTGCGACGATCTTGGGATTGTCGGTAGCGGCTACTGCGAGGGATGTTCTGCCATGGAAAGATTTGCGGAAAGCGATCACTTTCTTTTTACCATTATGAAAAGAGGCCAGTTTGAGGGCGTTTTCATTGGCTTCTGCGCCGGAGTTACAGAGGAACAGCTGGTAGTCTGGTTTGCCGGAGAGCTGGCCTAATTTTTCGGCCAGTTGTTGTTGCAGCGGAATGCGGATAGAATTGGAATAGAATCCTACTTTATTCAGCTGTTCGGTGAGTCTTTTGACATAATGCGGGTGTGTGTGGCCGATGGAGATCACGGCATGGCCGCCGTAGAGGTCGAGGTATTCTGTGCCATTATCGTCCCATACATTGGATCCTAAGGCTTTTTCTATTGTGATATCGTTGATTGGATAAACGTCAAAAAGTTTCATGATAAGCGGATGCTACTGTTAGTGATTAAAACACGATTGATTTGAGTTTGAGGCCGGAGGTCTCTTCCAGGCCGCAAATGAGGTTCATGTTCTGTACTGCCTGACCGGAGGCTCCTTTGAGGAGGTTATCCTCGATGGAGTGGATGATCAGCTTGTTGTCTACTTTTTCCAGTTGCAGGAGACATTTGTTGGTATTGACCACCTGCTTCAGGTCTATTTGCTTATCGCTGACGAGAGTGAACGGATGGGAAGCGTAATACTCCTTGTAAAGTGCTTTGGCCTCATCGAGGGACAACGCGGATTCGAGGTAAGAAGATACCCAGATACCTCTAGGGTAGTCTCCTCTTACGGGTACGAAGTTCACATCAGCAGCAAAAGAAGGCTGCAGGGTGGTCAGGCTTCGTCGGATCTCTTTGAGGTGTTGATGTGTGAGTACTTTATATGTAGAGATATTATTAGCTCTCCAGGTAAAGTGGCTGGTAGATTGCAGGCTTTGGCCTGCGCCTGTGGAGCCGGTGATGCCGGTGGTATGTACTTCCAGGAGCAGTCCTGCTTTTGCGAGCGGGAGGAGGCCCAGTTGAATACCGGTGGCGAAGCAGCCTGGATTAGCGATATTATGTGCGGAGGTGATGATCTCCCTGTTGAGTTCGGGCAGACCGTAGATGAACTCACGGCCATTGATGGATTCGCCGAGGCGGAAGTCCTGGCTGAGGTCGATCACTTTTACGGACGAGGCGATATCATTTGCTTCCAGGAATTTCCTGGCTTCTCCATGTCCGAGGCAGAGGAAGAGTACATCGATATCGTTGTTTATTTCGCCGGTAAAGCTCAGGTCAGTATCTCCCAGCAGGTCGGCATGTACGGAGTGTACGGGATTGCCGGCATTGCTGCGGCTGTGGATGAAGGTGATCTCCACGGCGGGGTGGTTGATGAGCAGGCGGATCATTTCGCCACCTGTGTACCCTGCTCCACCTATGATACCTACTCTGATGCTTTTATGTTGTGTCATTTTTACCTAGCGTTTGAAATCGTGAATAAGGAAGTGATCAGGACTGTGCGGTTTTCACCTGGTGCCAGATCATGGTCTGGTTACCGAAGATCTTAGAGAAACCTCTTACGTCTTCTCCGCTCCAGCCGTTATTCATTTCGCCGTATTTGCCAAATTTGCTGCTCATGAGGTCGTATTCGGATTCGATGCCAATAACCTGGAAGCGATAAGGCATAAGTGTTACGAACACTTTACCGGTTACGTGTTGTTGTGTGTTTTGGAGGAAGGCTTCGATATCGCGCATTACGGGGTCGAGTATCTGGCCTTCGTGCATCCAGTTGCCATAGAACTGCGCCAGTTGGTCTTTCCAGCTGAGTTGCCATTTGGTGAGCACATGTTTTTCGAGTGCATGGTGTGCTTTGATGATCACCATAGGGGCGGCGGCTTCAAAGCCAACGCGACCTTTGATACCGATGATGGTATCACCTACATGAATGTCGCGACCGATGGCGAAGGGGCCAGCGATGGACTGAAGGAAGATGATGGCATCGGTTGGATGTTCGAATGTTTTATCGTTGACGCCGGTTAGTTCTCCTTTAGTGAAGTGGAGGACTACCTGTTCGGGTTGTTCTTTGGTGAGTTGTGTAGGGAATGCTTCTTCGGGTAGCATGCCATTGGAGGTGAGTGTTTCTTTTCCACCAACAGAGGTACCCCAGAGGCCTTTGTTGATGGAGTACATAGCTTTGTCGAAGTTCATGTCTACTCCTTTGGCTTTGAGGAAGGCTATTTCTTCTTCTCTGCTCAGTTTGAGATCACGGATGGGAGTGATGATTTCAACGCCGGGGATCATGATATGGAATATCATATCGAATCGTACCTGGTCATTTCCTGCGCCGGTGCTACCATGAGCGACGGCGTCGGCGCCTACTTCTCTTACGTAGTCTGCGATGGCGATGGCCTGGCTCATGCGTTCTGCGCTTACGCTGAGGGGGTATGTATTATTTTTGAGCGCGTTACCGAAGATGAGGTATTTAACTACCTGATCATAATAAGAGCGTACTGCGTTTACGGTTTTATGGCTTTTTACACCCAGGCTGAAAGCTCTTTTTTCTATTTCTTGCAGTTCTTCTGTTGTAAAGCCGCCAGTATTGACGATAACGGAATGTACTTCATATCCTTTTTCTTCGGAAAGATATTTTACGCAATAGGAAGTATCTAGTCCTCCGCTAAATCCCAGTACTACTTTTTTCATTATTATGATCGCTTATTAGTGAATAGTATTGTTTAAAGAATATCAGAACAAGTTGAAAAGGAAGAATCTTCTTTTGTGATGGGCGCCGGCGCCATCTTTACGATTAGACTTCAGCAAAACAAATCTTTTAAAACGTAACCAGCGTTCAAAGAGTTTAAAGTTTCCTTTAAATCTTCTTCTTTGTTTGTGGTGATGCATGGCACCTTCGGAGGTAACCATGAGTTGCGGTTGTGTTGTTGACTGTAGGGAAGCTGCTTTGGCGGCTGCTTCGGCGGCTTCTTTTGCTTTTTCTACGGGATCGTAGAGCATAGCAGTGCAGAGGCAGTTTTTACGGCCTTTGGCGGTGAGGATGTCAAAGTTAACGCAGCTTTGACAGCCTTTCCAGAACTCTTCGTCGTCGGTGAGTTCGGAGTAAGTTACGGGTTCGTATCCGAGATCGGAGTTGATCTTCATGACAGCGAGGCCGGTGGTGAGTCCGAATATTTTTGCATCCGGGTATTTTTGCCGGGAGAGTTCGAATATTTTTTCTTTGATAGATTTGGCTACGCCATGGCCTCTGAAAGCCGGGTTGACGATAAGGCCGGAGTTGGCTACGAATTTCTCATGTCCCCAGGCTTCTATGTAGCAGAAGCCTACCCAGTCGCCGGTGGCGGTGACTGCTATAACAGCTTTTCCTTCCTTCATCTTGAGCTCCACATAAGCCGGAGAGCGTTTGGCGATGCCTGTACCTCTGGCTTTAGCAGATGATTCCATTTCATCTGTGATGATATTTGCATAATGCGCATCATCAGGAGTGGCTACCCTGACAATGATCTTTAGATCTTCCAACTTGTTAAATTGAAATCGTGAACCAATAAATTAGACTGAGAATCCCATTGCGGGAATGCAAGAAAGCAATGATGATATGGTTTATACAATCATTGCGCGATAGCGTGCCATATGACGAACGCTATCAAATACGAGGTCGTCGGGAGAGGTATCTAAAGACAGGGAACCCAATAGTATATACGCCTTCTGTGAGAGAAGGGTGATATGCAGAAATGTTGGTATGGGTTGCAAAGTTTTCCAACTTCAGTTCAGCGTTAAATTGTTATAAAAAATTGCGTCTTTAGTTTGAATTATCCGCAAAGTTATAACAATATCTTTTTAAATAACCCAATTTTTTTTCATCAGATAAAATTTTGACAAATCTTTAATACCCTGCGACTAAGATGCAGGTTAATAAATTATTAAGGATACCCGGGATTTATTATATCAAAGTGTTTATGCACGGCATTTTCCGGGCTGTAAAGGGATGAGAAGCGCTATTGCCGGCCGTGAAGAATAGCGCTGAAGCATTAAATTTGGTGCTTATATATTTCTGTCTCATAAACTACTCTTGATGAATCTTAAAAAATACGGCTGGCTGGTGCTTTTATTGCCTTTTGGTTGTAAGTCGTCGCAGCAGATTGCTTACAAAGCTATCAACGCGGATAAGGCATTGACTACTATTGCCTTTGGTTCTTGTAACCGGCAAGATCAGCCTCAGCCATTGTGGGATGATATTATCGGAGACAAACCGGATCTGTGGGTATGGCTGGGAGATAATATTTATGGTGACACAGATGACATGACGGAGCTGAGAGATAAGTATAACTGGCAGAAAATGCAGACAGGTTACCGGCAGTTATTGGCGCGGGTGCCCATTGTAGGTGTGTGGGACGATCATGATTACGGCCTTAATGATGCAGGAAAGGAATATCAGCAGCGAGGTCCGAGCAGGGACCTGATGTATGAGTTCCTGCATGTACCTGCTAATTCTCCGGATCGCGCGCATGAAGGCGGTTATCAATCCTACACTTTCGGGCCTAAGGGCAGGAAGGTGAAGGTTATCCTGCTGGATGGCCGGTATTTCCGGGATCCGCTGAAAAAGGGACCTGATGGGAAGGCGAATGTCCCAGATCCGGAAGGCGACATACTCGGTGCGGCCCAGTGGCAATGGCTAGAAGAACAGCTCACCGGTTCTGATGCGCAGGTGCACCTGATCGGCTGTGGTATACAGATCTTACCGGAGGAACATCAGGTTGAAAAATGGGCTAATTTTCCGACCGCCCGTAAGCGGCTATTTGAGCTGCTGGGCAAAACGCATCCGGCCGGTACTATTTTAATCAGCGGCGACCGGCATATGGCAGAGATGTCCCGCATTTCTCTCCCAGGCTTGCCTTATCCATTATATGACATCACCAGCAGCGGACTGACCCATACCTGGTCTGCGCCAGGCGATGAACCTAATCACCTGCGGGTGGGTAAGATGGTATTCAAATTGAATTACGGATTATTAAAAATACACTGGGGAGAACAACCATTACGCGTGACGGCTTCTATAAGGGGAGATGAACGCCAGGTGTACCAGACGGAAGAGATCAGGTTATAGGAAAGGTACAGGGTACTTAAAGGATAGGCGTAGTTAAGTAAAGAATGTATACTTTCTTAAGATTTAATTAACAAATGCGCATTATCTTTAAAGCATCCTTACAACCTACAACTAATACACATATGTCTATTATTCAAGATATGGGGTTAGTACGTTATCTCAGTAGCTACTCCACACTTGATATGACTGATAAGATCAGCGAGCACTGTTACACGGAAGGGATGGCTATCTATACGCCCCCAATGAGATCGTTACACGTATATGAAGTGAAGCAGGGGTATATAAAACTGGGGAATGTTTCCGCCGAAGGTAATGAGACCACTCATGAGCTGTTGGAAGCGGGTGATCTGTTCGGGTATCTGCATGAGCATCATGAGGAGCAGGATGCATTTGCGAGAGCGTTGACGCCGGTGACGGTTCAGCGATATGACTGGCGTTTTTTCAGGCATGTGGTGGTCACTGACCCGCAGGTATCGGCCTGGTTTTATGACAAGTTGGTAGAACGCTGGAATAATGCGCGGAGTCGTCTATTCCTGATCAGCAACCACCCTCCTGCTGACCGTATACATCATTTGCAGCAGCAACTGGAAAGTAAGCAGCTTCCTGACGATCCTCCATCACGTTCTTTACTGACCCTTATCACACAACAGGATATTGCAGATCTTACTGCTACGTCCCGGCAGGCGGTAGCCCGGGTATTTAACTGCAACACTTTTTAGTGAATGTTCCGTATACCAGGTCCCTTGGGCAGGCTTTGTTCATGACTTTTGCCGATTTTTATTATCCCAGCCTTAGGACCTGGTATCCGGATCTTCGCCTTTCTCCTATCATTTAGTGATGACTTCCAGTTCGGCGACAGTAGCCCATTGTTCTTGCTCATTGGCCGGTTGCAAGGCTACCAGTTTGATATACCTGGCTGTCACTGTCTTTTGCCACTTCACTTCCTGGCGAACAGGGTTATTACGGATATTATCAAACGTTCCGGTTACGACAGGAGCGTTCCAGTTTTTACCATCCTGGCTCACATAAAAAGCATATTTGGCAAAGGTACCGCTGCCATGTGCCTGCCTGGACGGCGTGTAGGCAAATCCTTTCAATGAGCAGGTATTGCCCAGGTCAACTTGTAGTTCATGGGGATAGCCTGCTCCGGTGGCCGGGTCGCCGCTTTGCCAGAAGGTAGCTGGATCGCCATCGATGGCTTTTGCAGCATCATGTCCTTTGGTGGTACCATCTGCGGTAGCAGACCAGGTGGCCGGTGCGATATCATATAAGGCGATGCTTGTTTCGCTACTTTGGCGACCGTTGTCGATAAACGATTTGGCTTTGACGGTGCCACCGGCCGGCAACGCAAACGGTGCTTTGTATATAGTGGCGGTAGCAGTGGGTTCGCTGCCATCAGTAGTGTAACGGATAACCGGGTCCGGAGAGGTACAGGAGATGGTAACAGTACCCATACGATCTCTGCTGACAGTTGGTCTTTCCAATACTTCGGGTGCTTTGTACAGCTGAATCTCGCTGATCACGGGGCTGGCTTTGGCATCGAGGATACGTACCCTGACTTTGGCGGCAGTCAATGCCGGCAGTCTGAGGATACGTTTATGCCCGATGGTGGTTTCCCGGGCTACTTCTTTGAACGATCCATTTTCCCATACTTCTACGACGAAAGACTTGACCCGTTGTCCCAGTGGCAGGTATTCCTGCAGTACGATGCGGTTGAAGGAGACCGGGCGGGCGGTTTCCAATGTAATATCAGCCTTTGGTGCACCCTCTTTGGTAGCCCAGTAGGTATTGTTATTGCCATCGGTGAGATGTGCTGCGCTTACCTGTTTATTATTCGTACGTGTATTGGAAGCCGTAACGCTGGCACGTAAGGCGAGATTGGTCTTAAAGCTGGCATCCAGAACGCGGCGGAGTTCCATGAGCCGGGTAGAATCGTTGGCATGGATAAGGCCCCGCCTGTCGACCGGTACATTCAGGAGGAAGCTGCCGTTGCGGCCTACGGAAGCATAGTAGATATCGAGGAGTTGTGCTACACTTTTCACCTTGTCGTCTGTAGCGGCACTGTAGAACCATCCCGGGCGTATAGACACATCACATTCGGCAGGTATCCATTGTTCGCCATCTTCATTACCGGCATTGAGCACTGCCTGTGGTGGGCCGCCAGCGCCGGGGCTGAAGCCATTAACGTTGAGAGTGCTCCAGTTGGTTTTGCCAGCGATCCCATTTTCGTTGCCTACCCAACGGCAGCCAGGTCCTACATCACTGAAGATAACAGCCTGTGGTTGCAGTTTATATACCACGCTATGGAACAAGGGCCAGTCGTATACCTGTTTTTTGCCTCCCGGGCCTTCGCCGTTGGCGCCATCAAACCATTGTTCGAACACTTCTCCATAGTTGGATAATACCTCAGTGAGAGTATTGGCGAATATCTGGTTGTATTCGGGCGTACCATATTTGGGGTGGTTACGATCCCAGGGAGACAGGTATACGCCAAATTTGAGGCCATTTGCCTTACAAGCAGCGGACAGTTCGGCCAGCACATCTCCTTTGCCCTCTTTCCAGCTGCTTTCCCGTACGGTATGTGTACTGTATTTGCTGGGCCACAAGCAGAAGCCATCATGATGTTTGGCGGTGATGATGATACCTTTCATACCTGCTGCTTTAGCGGTACGCGCCCACTGTTGTGCATCAAGCTGGGAGGGATTGAATATCTTAGGATCTTCATCGCCATGTCCCCATTCTTTGTCGGTAAAGGTGTTGGGACCGAAGTGGATGAACATGTAGTATTCCAAGTCCTGCCATTGTAGTTGGGCCTTGCTGGGCAATGCGCCATACGGCTTGATATCCTGTGCCTGAGTGAGTGCGGTAGCACCTGTGAGTAAGGCAGCTAAGAGCAAGTTATTTTTTTTCATGTTTGCTGTTCTCAAATTTCCCGGGATGCTCCGGCTCCCTAATATAATGCTAAATAGGCGCCGGGCGGGAGTGTTCGTGAATATTGAGGGAAAAATAGGTAAAAAAGCAACAAGGGTGGTCGGGTGGAATGGAAGAGAAGTGATGACGAATGCTTACTGTATTACTTTCCGCTCGTCACAAAAATGTCAGAAAAAATCAAAAAGCATTGCTAAAACAACTTCTATTTAGCTAAATTTAGCGTTCCCTTATTTTACACTTATTTACTATATAGAACATAGAACATGAACAAGCCATCACTGCCACGCAGAAATTTCATCAAAAACACGGTAGCTGCCGGTGTGGGACTTTCGGTCCTGAGCTCGTCTGCCAAACTATTCGCTAACGAGAAAAAAGCCAAAGTAAGAATGGGTCTGATCGGTGTAGGAGCCCGTGGTCAGAGTCACCTGGATCTGTGTTTACGTCGTGATGACGTAGACGTGATCGCTATTGCGGATCCGGATACTAACTGGGCGGTGCCAAAATCCCGCGAAATGATCACCAAGGCTTACGGTGGTAAGAAGAAAGTAGCAGAGTATACCAATGGAAATGAGGATTATCTGAACCTGTTAAAGCGTACAGATATTGATGCCGTGATCATTGCTACTCCCTGGGAGTGGCATACGATACAAGCTGTTGCCGCAATGAAAGCCGGTAAAACTCCTGCTGTTGAAGTATGTGGAGCAACCGATATCCAGGAATGCTGGGAGCTGGTGAATACCAGTGAATCTACCGGCATACCGGTGTTTGGTATGGAGAACGTTTGTTATCGTCGTGATGTGATGGCGGTACTGAATATGGCTCGTCAGGGTTTGTTTGGTGAGATTGTACATATGCAAGGTGGTTATCAGCATGACCTGCGCGCTGTAAAGTTTAACAGCGGCAAGCAGTTATATGGCGGAGGTGTTGAATTTGGCGAAAAAGGTATGTCAGAAGCCAGATGGAGAACCAATCATTCTGTACATCGTAACGGTGACCTCTACCCTACTCACGGCTTAGGTCCTGTTTCCAATATGATCGATATTAATCGTGGTAACCGTTTGTTGTCGTTAACATCTGTAGCTACCAAATCCCGCGGGTTGCATAAATACATTGTAGATAACAGCAGTGAAAGTCATCCGAATGCGAAAGTAGAATTCAAGCTCGGTGATATCGTTACGACGCTGATCCGTACTAATAACGGAGAGACGATCATGCTGTCGCACGACACGAACCTGCCCCGTCCCTACTCTTTGAATTTCCGGGTACAAGGTACTAACGGGCTGTGGATGGATGATTTTGATTCTATCCATATTGAAGGTAAAAGCAAGCCACATAGCTGGGAGAAAGCAGGCAATGATAAAGAAGCTGATTCTTATATGGGCAAATACGATCACCCGCTGTGGAAACGCTATGCGAATGATGCAGCCGGTGCCGGCCATGGAGGAATGGACTGGTTTGTGATCAACTCTTTTGTAGAGAGTATCAAACGGAGTGCCCCATATGCGTTGGATGTATATGATCTGGCGACATGGTATGCGATCACACCACTTAGTGAGCAATCTATCATGGAAGGCGGTAACGTGCAGTATATCCCTGATTTTACACGCGGCAAGTGGATCAATCGTAAGCCGATCTTCTGCCTCAATGATCAGTATTAATCGCTTCTATTTTCCGGCAAGCAATTATTACATAATAAGGGCTGTCTCTGAGGAGGCAGCCCTTTTTGCATTAGGTAAGTATATATATTCCTGCGGAATATGTTAGTTGACGGTAAAATTAATATCACCCGCCCGTAAAGCGGGCGCAGTGAGGAGCGCCAGCACCCGACTGTGTTATATTCAAGTACATAAAACCATACTTATATGAAAATGAAATCCTTTCCAACAATGAGTCGACGGGAGTTATCCTTTATCAAAGGCGGCGGCAGCAATCAGCTTGAAATTGTCTGTTCGGTGGGACTATGCAACGCGGAGCATCCCTGCCAGGCGATCACCGGACATCGTTGTATATGTTTTCCATTTTACAACCGATGTTTTGCATTGCCTAACCCTGGTGTTTAGTAAAAGATAATAGCATCGCGCTGTGGTAACAAAAAAAGGGAAGTAGTAACTACTTCCCTTTTGTATCTGTTGATACCTTGGTTGTTATTTATTTGGCTTTGCCTACTTTATGACCCGCGAATGCGTAGTACAATATGTAGAGGTAGCAAGGCAGCATGCAATAGATGAATGCTTTACGGAAGTCCATGGTGTCGCTATAGAGGAAGCTGAATAATCCATCCTGATTAAATAATCCACTGTATATCTGCGGGAGGATCGCGCCACCGGCGATACCCATTACGAGTAAGGCGGAGCCTATCTTGGTAAACTTACCCAGCTTATCGATCGCGAGCGGGAAGATAGCAGGCCACATCAGTGCATTAGCTAATCCCAGGAGGGCGATAAAACTCACGGACGTATATCCATCTGTGAGGAAGGCGCCGGTGGTAAAGATGATGCCCAGCATCGCGGATATGCGGAGACTTTTATCCTGAGAGATATACTTAGGAATGGTGGCGATGCCTATAACGTATCCTGCCAGCATAGCCAGCAAGGTGAAGGTGGTAAAATATTTGGTCTGGTCGAGGCTCATACCCATGGATTTACCATAAGTACCGATCACATCACCTGCCATCACTTCTACGCCTACATAGAGGAAGATGCAGAGCATTCCCAGGAGGAGGTAAGGATATTGGAATATGCTGGTCCTGGAGGCAACGCCTGCAGCGGAAGGGGTATCTTCGCCATTGGTGTCGATCTCAGGAAGGGAGGAGCGTTTGATCATGAATGCCAAGAGTACGAGTACTACGGCGATGACTACATAGGGTCCTATTACTCTGGAAGCAAGGCTATCCAGTAACAGGGCTTTCTGAGCGGCATCGGTGGTAGTGGCGATCTGTGCTTCGAGGGCTTCTGCATTTTTCAGTACGATGGTGCTGAGTACCAATGGGCTGATGGCGCCTGCGACTTTATTGCAGATACCCATGATGCTGATACGTTTGGCAGCACTTTCGATGGGGCCGATGATGCTGATGTAGGGATTGGAAGCTGTTTGCAGCAGAGAGAGACCTGCTCCCTGTACAAAAAGGCCTGTAAGGAACAAGGTGAAGTTGCGTGCATTGGCGGCGGGAATAAATATCACCGATCCTGCGGCCATTACTACTAATCCCAGGGCCATTCCATTTTTAAAGCCTGTTTTATTCAGGATGAAAGAGGAAGGGATGGAAAGGAAAAAGTACGCCATGTAGAAAGCGAAGGTAACGAGGAGGGCTTGAGACACGTTCAATTCGCAAGCTATCTGGAGAAAAGGAATGAGGGTACCGTTGAGCCAGGTAACGAATCCGAATACGAAGAACAGCATTCCGATGATGGAGATAGACTGTGTGTAGCTCGCCGACTTCTGGCCGGTAAGGGTGGTGTTGTTAGACATAAGGTTGCTGCTGGGTTTGTTTTGAAATGTACGAACTTAACAAACAAATTTTACATTTCATAAATATCTTAGCTAAAACGTTTTTGCAACTAAAATAAATCAAACAAATTATCCTGGTTTTTAGAAAATGCTTAAAAATAATTTATACATTTATCCGGCAAAAATCACAGTAACTTAACACGTTTATGTCTCAGCAAACTAAGCAAGGCACTAATCCCCAGTTTTTTGTGTTGATCACAGTCTTCTTTTTCTGGGGGTTTGTAGCTGCCTCGAATGACATTCTCATTCCACTATTTAAAGAAAAATTCCACTTACAGCAATGGCAGTCCCAGTTAGTGGGTTTTGCATTTTACGTAGCTTATTTTGTGGGTTCCATTATCTATTTCATTGTCGGTAATGCACTTAAGACTGATCCGCTCAATAAAATCGGGTATAAGAATGGAATTATTTATGGGTTGATCGTTTCCGGTGTGGGAACATTGATCTTTTATCCGGCGGCGCAGATGGCCTCTTATGGTTTGTTGCTTGCGGGACTTTTTGTGGTAGGTTTAGGATTCTCTTTACAGCAGATCGCGGCTAACCCCTTTGCTATTGCGTTGGGAGATCCGGCGGATGGTGCGAAGCGTCTGAACTTTGCAGGAGGTATTAATAACTTCGGGACTACGTTGGGACCGGTGGTCGTTAGTTTTGCCATTTTTGGGGCGATCACACCGGATGCTGCTGCTAATGCGACCATTGATTCTGTAAAGGTGCCGTACCTGATCGTAGGTGCGCTTTTTATACTGGTGGCGATATTCTTTAAATTTTCCAAGTTGCCTGCCATCACCAATGATGAAAAGATGGAGAAGGGCTTTGGTGCTTTGAAGTTTCCGCAGTTGCAGCTGGGGATGCTGGCTATCTTCGTGTATGTGGGTGTGGAAGTGAGTGTGGCCTCTAACATTGGGGAGTACCTGAAACGTACGGAGAATCTGGATTCTTCGCACATTTCGCACTATGTATCCTTGTTCTGGGCTAGTATGATGATGGGTCGTTGGACAGCAGGTACCAGTGCATTAAATCCTTCACAAAGCCTTAAGAAATTACTCACGTTAATAGTACCATATATTGCTTTTGGCGTCTACCTGCTGATCAACTACCTGCGTGGCAGTGATGTGACTGACCTGCTGGTATATGCGGTATGTATCATTGCGGTGGTGATCGCCTTCTTCCTGAGTAAGGATCAACCGGCGCGTCAGTTGTTTGTATTTGCCAGCTTTGGTATACTTGCGATGCTGATCGGATTGTTCACGACCGGTAAGGTAGCGTTGTTTGCCTTTATCAGCGGAGGTTTATTTTGCTCTGTGATGTGGCCATGTATCTTCACACTGTCTACAGCGGGTCTGGGTAAGTATACCAGTCAGGGTTCAGCTTTCCTGGTGATGATGATTTTAGGAGGGGCATTGGTGCCATTATTACAAGGTTTATTAGCGGATGTACCGGCTATTGGTATACATCAGTCTTACTGGGTACCGGTATTCTGTTTTGCGTATCTCACATTTTTTGCCATCAGAGTTAAAAACATATTAAAATCCCAAGGAATTGATTATGAGTCAGCAATTAGCGGTGGGCATTGATATAGGCGGCACTAACACCGTGTTTGGTATTGTAGACCGCAGAGGAAATATTATCAGCGATGGAGCTATGTCGACCAAGAAGCATGAAGAAGTGACTTCTTATTTAGCGGAGCTGCATGAGAGATTATCTCCTTTGATAGACCGTGCCGGCGGAGCTGCACAGATCCGGGGCATTGGTGTGGGAGCACCTAACGGTAATTTCTACACTGGTAATATTGAGTATGCGCCAAATCTGCGTTGGAAAGGCGTAGTGCCTTTGGCCAATATGCTGGAGGAATTATTCGGTCTTCCTACTGTATTGACCAATGATGCCAATGCGGCAGCGATCGGTGAATTGACCTATGGTGCGGCACGCGGCATGAAGGATTTTATCACGATTACACTGGGTACCGGTGTTGGCAGTGGTATTGTGGCTAACGGTCAGGTGATCTATGGTCATGATGGCTTTGCTGGCGAGCTGGGGCATTGTATTGTGATCCCTGGTGGCAGGCTGCATCCGGGAACGGGTATGCGTGGTTCTCTGGAGTCTTACGCATCTGCTACCGGTGTAACCAATACAGCGATCGAGTTACTAAGCAGCCGTCCGGATGATGGCAGCCTGTTGCGTGCTGTTAAGCTGGAAGAGATCAACTCCAAGGTGATCTATGAAGCGGCGATGAAAGGTGATCCTTTGGCGCTGGAGATCTATGAATTCACCGGGAAGGTACTGGGAGAGGCGTTGGCTAACTTCGTGATGTTCTCCAGTCCGGAAGCGATTATTCTTTTTGGTGGTCTGACCAAAGCTGGTGATCTGATCATGAAGCCGGTACGTCAGCATATGGAGCAAAATTTATTACCTATTTTCCAGAATAAAGTTAAATTGCTGTTCTCCGAGCTGAAAGAAAGTGATGCGGCCATATTGGGTGCCAGTGCCCTGGCCTGGGAGATGAAAGATTGATCATTACTGGGTACATGATAATACCCGGTCAACAATAGCGCAAGCATTATGCAAGATCGTAGACATTTTCTTAAAGCAGCGGCCCTGGGTGCCGCTGCTTTCTCTTTAGACGGTATGAAGACCGCATCGGCAGTGGCAGCAGATCAGACCGCCGTGAAAGGTAAACCTATTGTGATCTCCACCTGGGATTTCGGCAGGGCGGCCAATGAAGCTGCCTGGCAGGTATTGAAACAAGGAGGCCGTGCATTGGATGCGGTAGAAGCCGGTGTGAAGGTGCCGGAAGCGGACCCTAAGAACCATACGGTGGGGTATGGCGGTTTTCCAGACAGGGATGGGCGCGTGACGCTGGATGCCTGTATCATGGATGAATCCGGCAACTGTGGCTCAGTAGCAGCTTTGGAACATGTAGTACACGCCATTTCTGTAGCCAGAGCGGTAATGGAAAAAACACCGCATGTGATGCTGGTGGGTGACGGTGCTTTACAGTTTGCGCTTGCCAACGGTTTTAAGAAAGAGAATTTACTAACACCTGAATCGGAAAAGGCCTGGAAAGAATGGCTGAAAAAGTCGGAGTATAAGCCTGTTATCAACATTGAGAACAGTTCTTACGATAAGGGAACTACAGCGTTCAATCCGCTGCGGCTGCCCGGCAATGTGTATAATCATGACACTATCGGGATGCTGGCATTGGATGCCAATGGTAATATGAGTGGCGCCTGTACCACAAGCGGTATGGCTTTCAAATTGCACGGCCGCGTGGGGGATTCTCCCATCATCGGTGCGGGACTGTATGTGGATAACGAAGTAGGTGGGGCTACTTCAACAGGTGTAGGTGAAGAGGTGATACGTGTAGTAGGTAGTTTCCTGGTTGTAGAATTAATGCGGCAGGGATATTCTCCGGAAGCTGCCTGTAAAGAAGCAGTGACCCGTATTGTCAAAAAGAATCCCAAGAAAGCAAAGGAAATACAGATTGGCTTCCTGGCGCTGAATAAAAAAGGGGAACACGGGGCTTACTGTCTTCAGGAAGGATTTAGTTATGCAGCCTGCACCAGCGATTCCAGTAATATATTGATCAACGGTAAACATTACTTTTAATCTATGTAATTTTACGAAGCGAATACTTTTGAAAAGATCTTATACAGACAGGCACAGGAATATTTTCTGTGCCTCTTTTATTCCCAATAATATATGGAACAGTTAGACAATCATTACACCAACACACCCACTGAAAAAAAAATCACTTTAGAGATCTGTGCTGCTTCTGTAGCTTCGTGTATTGCAGCAGAAGCCGGTGGTGCGCAGCGTATCGAGCTGTGCGACAACCTGCTGGAAGGAGGTACTACCCCTTCCTATGGAACTATTGCTTTAGCCCGTGAAAAAGTCAAGATAGACCTCTACCCTATTATTCGTCCGAGAGGCGGTGATTTCCTGTATAGCGAGGAAGAGTTTGAGGTGATGAAAAAGGACGTATTGCTTTGCAAACAATTGGGGTGCAATGGCGTCGTAATAGGTATGCTGACCGCTACAGGACGTGTGGATAAAGAACGTTGTAAAACACTTGTTGAGTTGGCCTGGCCGATGGGTGTTACTTTTCACCGGGCCTTTGATATGACGGATGATCCTTTCCGGGCACTGGAAGATATTATTGAGATCGGCTGTGAACGGATCCTTACCTCGGGACAGCGTAACACTGCCGTAGAAGGGGCTGCCTTGTTAAGAGTGCTGGTACAGAAAGCCGATAACCGTATTGCGATCATGGCCGGCTCAGGTGTACGCACTCATAATATTGCGGAACTCGTAAAAACTACTGGAGCCTTGGAATTCCATACAACCGCCAAAGCATTTGAAGAAAGCCACATGACGTTTAGAAATCCTGCTGTCAGCATGGGTGGTGTTCCGGGTGTACCGGAGTATGGCATTGCGGTGACGCAGGCACAGGAAGTATTATTAATTCGTGAACTGGCACAGCAAGCCTTGACTGAGAATATTGTATAGCCTATATTTACTTTTTTCTACTTAGGCTAAACAGTGAAATCAATGAAAAAATTACTTTTAGTGGCTGTTTTACTTACGGCGCACTACTTTTCCTCTGCACAGGTAAAAGGCGTTAAACACGTCATTTTGATCGGTATGGACGGGCTGGGCGCCTATGCTATCCAGCGGGCAGATAATCCTAATATGAAGCAGCTAATGAAGGATGGCAGCTGGTCGCTGGAAGCCCGTAGTGTGCTTCCTTCATCCAGTGCGGTGAACTGGGCATCCATGGTAATGGGAGCCGGTCCTGAGTTGCACGGTTTTACGGAATGGGGTAGTAAAAAACCGGAGGCTGTTTCCCGGGAGCTGGACCGTTATGGCTTGTTCCCTTCGATTTATACTTTGCTGCGGGAACAGCGGCCATCGGCAGAGATAGGTGTCATCTACAGCTGGGAAGGCATCGGTTACCTGTTTCCCAAAGCGGCGGTGAACAAAGACCTTCACTGTACCAGTGACAGCGCGACTGCTGCCGAGGCGATTGCTTACCTGCAAAACAAAAAACCTGACCTGCTTTTTATACATTTCGACCAACCCGACGGAGTAGGACATGAACAAGGCCACGATATCCCTGTCTATTACGAGCAGGTGCATAAAAATGACATCCTCTTAGGTAAAATACTGCAAGGGATCAAAGATGCGGGCATGTGGGACAACAGCATTATCATACTCAGTGCGGATCACGGCGGCATCAATAAAGGACATGGCGGTAAGACGATGGCGGAGATGCAGATACCCTGGATCATCCGTGGAAAGGGTATATCGAAAGGAAAAGAGATCAAAGAAAGTATTGTAACTTACGATACGGCTGCTACCATAGCCTGGATATTCGGGCTGCGTACACCACGTGCGTGGGTGGGCCGGCCAGTGAAAGAAGCATTTGAAAAATAGTTCGTAGTTTTCCGGCTGGTAGTATCTCCCCGGAGAAGCTACCAGCTGGAAACAATATATCCGGAATAACGCTAAAAGAATGAACTATGAAACGCTGCCTACAATTCCTTACCATCTCCTCTCTCCTCTTAACAGTTTTCTCTGTGCACGCACAGCATCTTAAAGTGCTGACATATAACATTCACCACGGTGAAAACATGAAAGGACAGGTGGATATCCAGGGTATTGCCAATGTGATATTGGCTACCAATCCCGACCTGGTGGCGTTACAGGAAGTTGACAGCGTGACTAACCGTACGCATAAATCTGACCAATTAAAAGAATTGGCAGCTATCACCGGTATGTATACCTATTTTGCTAAAGCCATGGACTACGATGGCGGCGGTTATGGTAATGGTATCCTCTCCCGGTTGCCGATCAAAAGCAGCTATACCCTGCCACTACCTGGTACTGCAGGTAATGAACCGAGGGTAGCAGGTGTGATCACACTGCAATTACCCGGCGACAGTTTACTCCAATTCATTGCCACTCACCTGGATGCAAGCAATAACAGTAATGACCGCATAGAGCAGGTAAAAGCCCTGTTGCAATATTGTCAGAAAAGTAAAAATAATACCATCCTGGCAGGAGATCTTAATGCAATACCGGCATCCAAGGAAATGGCTCTATTAAGATCGGTTTTTGCGGATGCTACACAGATCTTAGGTCATACTCATCCGGCAGATACGCCTACCGTCAAACTTGATTATATTTGGTTACACCCCGCACATCGATGGACAGTGATCGCTCCCAAAGTAATAGAAGAAACAGTGGCCTCTGATCATCGTCCAGTGGTATGCGAACTGGATATTAAATCAACATTACCATGAAATATATCCTGCTTTTTTTCGTATCCCTCTGCTCCTTATATGCCGCTGCGCAAAGCACTAATCCCCACTATGATAGAGCGTTGGCAGACAGCCTGGGTGCAGATACCTATGGGATGAAAAAGTATTTCCTGGTTATATTGAAAACCGGTAGTAATAATACGACAGACAAAACGCAGCTGAACACTCTTTTTCGCGGACATATGGATAACATCAACCGGCTGGCAAAAGCTGGGCAGCTTATTGTTGCCGGACCGCTAGGAAAGAACCCTCAACAATACAGAGGCATCTTTATCATCGCTATTAAAACACGTGAGGAACTGGATCGGGCGTTGCAGTCCGACCCAGCTATTAAAGCAGGTGTATTTGACACAGAGGTGTATGACTGGTATGGCTCTGCTGCGTTGCCTAAATACCTGGAATTTCATGAGAAGATTGAGAAAGAAAAACATTGAGTATTTAAACCCTATAAGAAATCGTATATTTATATCATGTAGTAACAATTAACCTATTTTCGTACAACCCCATTTATGAAACTTATTATACTACCCCTTACCCTAGTATGCTGCATGCTATGCGCGTTTTCCATCCATGCACAACAACCGAATGGCAGTGTACAGCCTGCCGCAAGTGCACAGGCTTTACCCGCCCCGTATACCAATACCAGTATTAACTATATCCGTACCTGGGAGCCATCGGTGCCCATGACAGACCCTGCTGCTGTAGCCGGGAGTACAAACGTGCGGCAGGTAAAACAGAACACCCAGTATTTCGACGGGCTGGGACGACCTTTGCAGACGGTGAGTAAAGCCATGGGTACAGGCGGTAAGGACATCGTGGCGCCGGTAGTGTACGATGCTTTCGGCCGGGAGCAGTTTAAGTACCTGCCTTATGTATCGCCGGCCAGCGATGGCAAGTTCAAGGCCAATCCCTTTACCGAGCAATCCACCTTTATGGGCGGCTACTATCCGGGAGAATCCGTTTACTATGGCGAGACGGAATTCGAGGCATCTCCGCTGAACCGGGTGATGAAAAGTTATGCGCCGGGTAACAGCTGGGCGCGTACGGGCGGCAACCGGCCGGCAGGTACGGAATACCTGGTGAATACCGCTGCCGATGCAGTAACGATCTGGGATATGCCGTTGAATGGCGCTGTACCTTCCCGGGTGGGTGCATACCCTGCGGGAGAGCTGTACAAGAATGTAGTCAAGGACGAACATGGGAAAAGTGTCGTGGAGTTCAAAGACAAGCAGGACCGGGTGATCCTGAAGAAAGTGCAGTTGTTGGATAATGCCGTAGATGGACATGCGGGCTGGCTCTGTACTTACTACGTGTATGATGATCTCAATAACCTGCGTTTCGTATTGCCGCCGAAGGCAGTAGAATCGCTGATCGCTAGCAACTGGGCGTTTGCGGCCGGGGTAGCGAATGAATTATGTTTTCAGTATAAATACGATGGCCGTCGCCGGATGATCGAAAAGCGGGTACCCGGCGTGACAGCGCCTACTGAGCTGGTGTATGATGTGCGTGACCGGTTAATCTTCAGTAGAGATGGTAATCTGGCAACTGCCGGTAAGTGGCTGGTGACGTTTTACGACGGACTGAACCGCCCTACCATGACGGCTTTTTATACCAGCACGGATGCCCGGGATGCCTTGCAGACCGGCATGAATGCCGCGGTGTCCAATACGACCACTGTTACTTACGATTTCCCGGTGCCGGGTATGCTGACGGTGAGCCAGCATGATAATCGCCTGAAATACCAGGCTTCTCAGCATATAGACTTTATGGATGGTTTTGATACCAACAGTACCGATACGGAGGGCGAGATTGTTCCCGGCGGTAAAGTAGGTACGACTATACTGACTGTGACCAATCCATTACCTACCCTGGATGCCAGCAAAGTCGATCCGCTGACCTATACTTTTTACGATAACTATGATTACACCGGTGCTCATGCACTGCGTACTGCTGACCTGAGCAAACCACAGAGCAGCGATCCTGCCCGCGAGGTAGCTACGGCTGCCAGCAGCATGATCCGCGGGCTGGTAACCGGTACTAAAGTGCGCGTACTGGGTACCACCCAATGGCTGACCACCACTTCTCACTATGACGACAAAGGCCGCGTGATCCAGGCTATCGCCGATAATGTGAATGGCAACCAGGATGTGGTGAGCACATTGTATGGATTTAACGGTCAGATACTCAGTACTTACCAGTATCATAACAATGCGAAGAGTGTCCCTACTACCAGTACGCGCATACTGACGGTGCTGGACTATGACGATGCCGGCAGATTACTCACGGTGCGTAAACAGATCAATGATCAGCCGCTAAAGGTGATTGCCACCAACGAGTATGACGCCATGGGTCAGCTGCAAACCAAAACCCTGGGAAATAAGCTAGAGACACTGAACTATGCCTACAATATCCGTGGCTGGCTGAAAGGGATCAACAAAAACTATATCACCGCCAACGAAACACATTTCTTCGGTACGGAGTTGTACTATGACTACGGTTATACTGCCAGCCAGTACAATGGCAATATCGCCGGTGCTACCTGGCGGAGTGCCGGAGATGGACAACGCCGCTCTTATGGCTATAGCTATGATGCAGCCAATCGCCTGCTGAAAGCGGACTTCACCGAAGGGAATGGCAGCACCTGGGCGACCGGCGCAAAAAACTTCAGCATGCAGATGGGGGATGGTGTCAATCCTACTTCCGCCTACGATGCGAACGGTAATATCAAAGCCATGACCCAGCAGGGTCTGAAAGGCACCAGCAGTGTCCCGATCGACCAGCTGACGTATGAATATTTAGCGAACAGTAATAAGCTGAAAGGTGTGACCGATGCGGTGAATGATCCTACTTCCACACTGGGAGACTTTAAGGAGATCAACGGCACCGGTACGAACGACTATGCCTACGACAGCAACGGCAACCTGACCCAGGATGGCAACAAAGGCATCGCTGCTAATGGGATTGTCTATAATCACCTAAACCTGCCGGCGCAGATCACCGTAGCCGGCAAAGGCACTATCTCCTACCTGTATGATGCCGCAGGCGTCAAACTGCGTAAGACGGTGGTAGATAATACCGGTGGCTCGCCTAAAACGACCATTACCGACTATATCGGTGGATTCGTCTACCAGAATGATACCTTACAGTTCTTCGGCCACGAAGAAGGTCGGGTACGCTGGGTTGCCGGTGGTCCGGTATTCGACTATTTCCTGAAAGACCACCTGGGCAACACCCGCATGGTGCTGACCGAACAGACGGACTTCTCCATGTACGCCGCTACGATGGAATCATCCAACGCAGCGAAAGAGAATGCGCTATTCAGCAACATCGAAGAGACGCGTAGTCCTAAGCCGGTGGGTTATCCATCCGGACAGGATCAAAACGAATTCACGGCCAAACTGAACGCCCAAAGCGGTGGCAAAAAGATCGGCCCGTCTCTGGTACTGAAAGTAATGGCTGGCGACACTATCCAGCTCAGCGCGCAGGCGTTCTATAAATCTCAAGGACCTTCCAATAACAAAGTAGCCACCCCGGTAGAAGATATGGTGGCCGACCTGGCCGCTGCCTTCAGCACCAGCACGCAGGAATCCTCGATACATGGCAATGCGCAGCAGGGAGGCAGCAGTCCGTTTACCAGCAACTTCTACAGCAATGATTACCAACGTCTGAAAGAACGCGACCAGGACCCGAATCAGCCCGACAAACCTAAAGCCTACCTGAACTTTGTATTGTTCGATGAGCAGTTTAACTTAGTAGAAGATAACAGCGGGGTGAAACAGGTGAAGGCCGAACCGGACCAGTTGCAGCAGTTAGCGGTTGACAAAACGGTCATGAGCAAGAGTGGTTACCTATATGTGTATACCTCGAACGAAAGCCAGCAGGATGTGTTCTTTGATAATGTAATGGTTGGTAGAGCAGCAGGACCTATCCTGGAGGAGACGCATTATTATCCTTTTGGGCTGACGATGGCGGGGATAAGTAATAAGGCTATTGGACCCTTAGAGAATAGATACAAATACAACGGGATAGAGCATACAACCGACTTAGAAATAAATCAATATGACGCCTTTCATAGAACTCTTGATCCTCAAATAGGTAGATGGCGACAGATTGATCCCAAACCTAACAATGCCTTATCTCCTTATAATGCAATGGAAAATAACCCTATTCGGAATATGGATTTCTTGGGAGATACCATTATTCTTAACAATAGAGGTGATATTATATCTAATAATGAGGTCGGTACCAGTGTTTACATCCATCATTTTAAAGAAGGCACGAATAATTACATAGGAGAAATAGGAGGAAAGATAGAGGCGGGTGAAATATATAGTAATCTTTTAAGCAGAAATATTAAGGAAGCAAAAGGCATAGTAAACCCCTTTACTTTTAAAAATAAGGTAAGGAATAAAGGTGAATGGGATTATAAAAATCAAAAGGGCTCAATATTTGGTTTAGCTAACGATGGTAAGACTAAATTTTCATTTGAAGGGAAAGAAATGGAGTCACAGGACATAGGTAATCATCATTTTGGAGCAGTTGCAAAAGCTGCATTAGGTGGTTTGTTAACAGAAACACAAATGCTGGAGCGCGCAGGGGAGGCGCAAATTGATGATCGCACCTCTCAACCTGAGTGGCAAATAAAAATACAAATTTTGGAAACAATACCGAGTGATGGACTTGGCCCCGCTTCTTATCAAAAAGTTCAGAAATTATTACCTCCATATGGAGATGATCCACGTGATCAGAATTGGATAAAAGCAGGGTTCGAATATTTTAAAAAGCATAATAAGTGACAATTATGAGACAAAAATTAATGTATATATCCTTAAATATGATTTTAGCGGCTTGCTTTTCTCCTTCTACTAAGTTGTTTGAAGTTGAAAGACGAGAATTAGTCAACATATCAGTTCCTGGTAAGGATTATAGAGTAGGCATTTATTATATTTCTGGAAATGCAACAACTCAAAATTGCATCCAAGTAATGTCATTTTTGAATGGAGATAAGAAGGCCGTACTAAAAAATTATATGCGGTACAACATGCTCGATTCTTATAAATTGATTAATGATACATCTTTAATGCTTGTTGTTCGTGATACAATTAGCTATCTGGGAAATCAACCAGACACCTTCTTTTTATCATTAAAATAAACATAGATAAGATAATATTTAGGTTACAAAACAAAAGTTAATATCTAGAGTACTATTGTTTTTTGAATTACGTACTTAGGTAGCGTAAAAAGCCTTAGTCATAATGAAATAAATACAATCTTTATAAACGTGAAATAAACTTATTAGCATTTATCATAGGCTTCGGTTGTCCTCCTTAAAGCATATTGACTAATACATTAAGTCAAAAGCAAATCGTTATTGTTATTATTATTCACAATCAAAAAAGCCCTACGCGGAAAGGCAATTTCCAAATTTGACAATGGCAATATATCAAGTATTGTTAGTTTCAAGATGGCGTAGCTGACGGTAAATGGTTCGTCTAGGATTAGGAAGGTGAAATTATACAGGAAGTATCCTATCCACCAATTGATATATCAAATGAAGATGTATTTAATCCCAAAAATCAAATTCGCCTTAACATATGCACCACTAAAACGGTAGGGTTGAATTTACAGGAATTCTTCCTATTTCAGAAAGTACTGAATCCCATAGGGCTGTTAATAAATATCAGCTAACTGACACCCTAAAATCAAAGTTTATCAATATCAAGGAAGATAGTATAACTAGGTTCGATATGCAAAGGAAAATAGAGCATTAAGAAAATCCTGACAACAGTCATCTCCAGCCCTGACCATCCTCATGTTTTACCCATCTTACGGGATCTACTTTTGAGCCATGAAAGTGCAGACCTCCAGTGTATCGACCTGTAAACATTGCGGCGAGCGTTGTACGGCGCATGAAGCGTTCTGTTGTAACGGCTGCCGCATGGTATATGAGCTCCTGCAGGAGCATGACCTCTGCACTTATTATTCTCTTAATGAAAAACCAGGCCACTCACAACGCGTCTCTGTTCGTAGCGACAAGTTCGCTTTCCTGGATGATGAGCACATACAGCAAAGGCTGATCCGTTACCAGGATGATATACGTGATCACGTAACTTTTTACCTCCCAGCTATACATTGCAGTTCTTGCTTGTGGTTACTGGAACATCTAAATCAGCTAGACAGCGGGGTCGAACGCGTAGAAGTACACTTTACCCGTAAGGAGGCCAGTATTGTATATCAAAAGGATAAAAGCAGCCTGCGAAGCATAGCTGAGACATTGACGAGCATAGGTTATGAGCCATATATAAGCCTACAGGATCTCGATGTAAAAACGGTCAAGACCAACCGGCAATTGATCTATCAGGTTGGCGTGGCTGGATTCTGTTTTGCCAATATTATGCTACTGAGTTTTCCTGAATACTTTTCCGGAGAGAAAGGGATGGATAGCCAGATGAGCAATATCTTCCGATACCTTAACCTGGCATTGGCATTACCTGTATTTCTCTATAGTGCACAACCTTTTTTCCGTTCTGCCTGGAAAGGCTTAAAAAATGGCTTTATCAACATTGACACCCCCATTGTACTCGCCATCATTACTACATTCATCAGGAGCTTCATCGATATATTATCCGGTACCGGTGCGGGATTTTTTGATTCTATGACAGGCATCGTGTTATTCATGCTGACTGGTAGGATACTACAAGAAAAAACATACCAAGGATTATCTTTTGACAGAGACTATACGTCCTATTTCCCTATATCCGTTTCTGTGATCAAATCGGGGCAGTCTATCCCTACCCCACTTCCTAGTGTAAAAACGGGGGATACGCTCCTGGTACATCACCAGGAGTTAATCCCCGCTGATGGTATTCTGTCAAAAGGTAAAGCATTGATCGATTATAGTTTCGTTACCGGGGAATCTATGCCGGTTGAAAAACAAACGGGCGAGATCATCTATGCCGGCGGCAGACAGTTGTCAGGTAACATTGAGTTACTAACAATACGGGAGGTAGCACAAAGCTACCTTACAGATTTATGGAATAGAGACGAGATGAAACGGCAACCTGAACATGCATCTTTCATCCATGTATTAGGTAAGAGTTTTGGCTGGATAGTACTGTCTATTGCCGCTATAACAGCTATATACTGGTCAATCAATGACCCGGCTAGGATATGGCCTTCGGTGACAGCTGTGTTAATAGTGGCCTGCCCCTGTGCATTACTGTTGACGGCCTCCTTTACGAATGGACATATCCTGCGTATACTAAGTCGTCATCAATTATTCTTACGGAATGCAGAGACTATAGAAACGCTGGCAGCCACTGATCATATCGTCTTTGACAAAACAGGTACGTTGACGGAAAAAGACGGTGCAGTTGTACGCTGGTACGGGCGAAAACTACAGCGTAGCGAAATACATTCGATCGGAGCGCTGGCCGGGCAATCACAGCATCCTGCCAGCAGGGCATTACGCAAAGATAGCTCACTACTGGTAAAAGCCGTCATAGAAACTCCCGGACATGGTATCTGCGGCAGCGTTAACGGGAATCACCATATCCGGCTGGGAAACGCTGGCTATTCAGGAGGTCCCGCTGACCTACCCACAAAAGGCACTACTGTACATGTGAATATAAATGGTGTATATGCTGGCTATTACACTATCAGTAATCGCTACCGTTTCGGCATCGTTGCTTTATTGAAACGGCTCCGTTTCCCCATGTCTGTATTATCAGGTGATAATGCTCACGAAGCGCCCGCATTACGGCAGATGATGGGTCCTGACGCAGAACTGCGTTTCCTGCAACAACCGGCAGACAAACTAGCTTACATACAGACATTGCAGCAACAAGGTAAACAAGTACTGATGATCGGCGATGGCCTCAATGACGCGGGTGCCTTACGACAAAGTAATACCGGATTGTCCATTGCAGAAGACATCAATAATTTCACGCCTGCCAGCGATGGCATCCTGGCAGCATCACGGTTGTATATGCTACCTGCTTTTATTCGCCTATGCCAGGTGAACAAAAAAATCATAGTAGCCAGTTTTATCTACTCCATACTATACAATTTAACAGGACTGTACTTCGCTGTACAAGGCATACTCTCTCCACTCATGGCCGCTATCCTGATGCCTGCCAGCTCTATCAGCATCATCCTACTCACCTATTGTTGTAGCGAATGGGCTGGCAGACGCCTGCAGACCGGCAACACCCAAAAGATTGACCAGTATCATACCACAGATTGATTCCGATCATCTGCACAGGGATAGTCCAGACGTAATTTTACATCACTGCAAAAAGCATATATCACCTAATACTTCATTATGAACGTGATCATATTATTACTGGGTGCGAGCCTGGCAGTGGCTTTATTTTTTCTGCTGGCTTTCATCTGGTCTGTAAAAGACGGCCAATATAAAGATGACTTCTCCCCGGCTCACCGCATTTTATTTGACGACAAATCTGATAAAGAACAATAAGTGCATATGTCTCTCGAAAAATTCTATTACGATAATCGTACTGTTAAATGGTTTGCTTATGCCTCGGTATTCTGGGGATTAATAGGTATGCTGGCTGGCCTTTGGGCAGCACTGGAACTAGTATTGCCAGAACTCAATCTGGGCTTTGCGCCTGTTACCTTCGGACGCCTACGCCCAGTACATACTAACGCCGTCATCTTTGCATTTGTGGGTAATGGCATCTTTATGGGTGTATATTATTCCCTGCAACGGCTTTGTAAAGCCCGTATGTTCAGCGATGTTCTCAGTAAGATACATTTCTGGGGATGGCAGGCGATCATTGCAGGCGGCGCCATTACACTATTTCTTGGCTACACAACCGGAAAAGAATATGCGGAACTGGAGTGGCCTTTCGATATCGCCATTACCTTAATATGGGTAGTCTTTGGCGCCAATATGTTGGGAACAATCCTCCGCAGACGGGTCGCACATCTGTATGTTGCGATCTGGTTCTATATAGGTACCTGGGTGGCAATAGCCATGTTACACATCATTAACTCTTTTGAACTACCATTATCTTTATTTAAAAGCTATTCCTGGTACGCTGGTGTGCAGGATGCACTGGTACAATGGTGGTATGGACACAATGCCGTAGCTTTTTTCCTGACCACACCGTATCTCGGACTGATGTATTATTTTATCCCCAAAGCGGCCAACAGACCTGTATATTCTTATCGCTGGTCTATCATACACTTCTGGGCACTGATCTTTATCTATATCTGGGCAGGGCCTCATCATCTGCTGTACACTGCACTACCGGAATGGGCACAATCTCTTGGAACAGTGTTCTCCATCATGTTGATAGCCCCTTCCTGGGGCGGGATGCTGAATGGACTACTCACCTTACGTGGTGCATGGGATAAAGTGCGGGAAGATGCGATATTGAAATTCTTCGTAGTGGCGTTGACCTGTTATGGCATGTCCACATTTGAAGGCCCCATGCTGTCCCTGAAAAATGTCAATGCGATCAGTCACTATACCGATTGGACCATTGCACACGTACACATCGGTGCCCTGGGGTGGAATGGCTTCCTGACATTTGGTATTCTCTATTGGATGATCCCACGTTTGTTTTCCACTACTTTATACTCCCGCAAATGGGCCAATGCACACTTCTGGATCGGCACGCTGGGTATCATCTTTTACGCCATCCCTTTGTACTGGGCAGCCTTTACCCAGAGCATGATGTGGAAACAATTCACGGAGGAAGGACAGCTGAAGTTCCAGTTCCTGGAGACGGTAACGACCATCGTTCCCATGTATGCCTTACGAGCACTCGGTGGACTATTTTATGTAAGTGGTGTGATCCTGATGATCCTAAATCTCGTCCGTACCATCAAACGTGGTGTATTCGTAGCTAACGAGCCTGCCACTGCAGCACCGTTGGTTAAAATACCCTCGACCTATGGCAAAGCACATTGGCACAATTGGATAGAGCGGAGACCTGTTCAAATGGCTGTATTCAGTCTCATTGTAGTAGGTATAGGGGGTATCATAGAATTAATACCCACCTTCCTGATACGGAGCAATATACCTACCATCAGCAGTGTAAAACCTTATACTCCTCTCGAATTACATGGTCGTGATATCTATATACGCGAAGGATGTTATACCTGCCATTCACAAATGATACGTCCGTTCCGGGATGAGGTCGCCAGATATGGAGAATACTCCAAAGCAGGTGAGTTTGTATACGACCATCCGTTCCAGTGGGGGTCCAAACGTACAGGACCTGATCTTGCACGCATCGGTGGGAAGTATCCTGATTCCTGGCATTACAACCATATGCTGGACCCGATGTCTATGTCACCTGGCTCTATCATGCCCTCCTATCCCTGGTTATTTGACAATAATATCGATAAAGCCAAGACAGCCGCTATGATCAGTGTCATGCGTAAGTTGGGCGTTCCTTATCCAGCCGGATATGAATCACAAGCCCAAAAGGATCTTGCCCAACAGGCCAAACAGATATCCGACAATCTCATAAAAGATAAGCTGATCACGCCGCCTGACCGGGAGATCATAGCGCTCATAGCTTATCTGCAACGTGTAGGAATAGATATTAAAGACAACACCACTCAAAAATAGTGTTATGAAATTCATCAAATATCTGGAGTCTATCAGTCATGTAAGCATATATCCGATGGCCTCCCTGCTGATATTCACCGTTTTCTTCGCACTGGCTGCCTGGTGGGCTTTTAAAGCCGACCGCGACATGATAGATGAAATAAGCCGACTGCCCCTGGGCAATGACGCACCTAAAAACAGCCTCTAATGACACTGATTAATATACTTACACACCCTGTGGCACTACTACTTATTGCAGTAGCTGCCGGGTTGCTACTTGCCATTATCATACTTGGATTTACTGTCATCAGTGCAATGGATATATTCCGTGAGAAAATGAAAAAAGCCACGATGATTGCCTTGTTGCTCACCATGGCGGGCATTGCACACGGGCAGGAAGTCAATGAACCCATAGCCACCGCTACAAGTATGGTAGCCGGACTACCAGATACAAGTTTTTACCTGCTGGTCTCTGTCATCACATTAGAGTTGCTGGTGATCCTGTTCTTGCTGCAGGCGCTCCGGGTGCTGACAGGGATCGTGCGCTCCCCTCGTCCGAAAAGAGAACGCAAAAAGAGAACCATTCACTGGTTCGAAAAACTCAATAAGACCAGAAGCCTCGATGCTGATTCCGAAGCAGCAGCAGATATGGGACATGACTACGACGGTATCCGCGAGCTCAATAATCCCACTCCTCCCTGGTGGAGATGGGGCTTTTACTTCAGTATATTTTTTGGTGTGATATATCTCTGGCGTTACCATGTAAGTCATGCCGCTCCACTTCAACTGGAAGAGCTGGCTATCGCAGAGCAGAAAGCAGCGGAAGCCAAAGCTGCGTATCTCAAAAACGCAGATAACAATATCGATGAAAATAATGTAAAACTTATTACAGATGCGGGCGAACTGGCAACTGCAAAAAAGATATTCACAGCCAACTGTGCTGCCTGCCATGGTCCCGAAGGACAAGGCCTTGTAGGCCCCAACCTGACAGACGATTATTGGCTACATGGTGGCACACTAAAAGAAATTTTCACGACCATCAAATATGGCGTACCCGATAAGGGCATGAAATCATGGAAGGAAGATCTTTCGCCTAAACAACTGGCGTTACTATGCAGTTACATTAAGTCGATCCATGGTAGCCATCCTGTTAACCCCAAAGAAAAACAGGGAGAACTGTATGAAGGAGAATAAGCCATGCAAAGAGAAGAAAATACACATTTAGCAACGGAAGCATTCAGGGATCACCTGGCCACCATCGATGAACAGGGAAAACGTCGGTGGATATATGCCAAGATGCCCAAAGGAAGGTTATACAACATCAGAAAGTTCGTTAGCTATGGCTATTTCCTGTTATTTTTCAGCCTGCCATTCTTACAAGTGAATGGCAGGCCCCTGTTTCTCTTTAATGTAACGGAGGGGCGGTTTATCCTGTTTGGCGTGGTATTCTGGCCACAAGACTTTTTCATCTTCGGATTAGCGATGGTAGCCTTCATTCTGTTCATCGTACTCTTTACCATGGCATTCGGAAGGCTGTTCTGTGGATGGATCTGCCCGCAAACCATCTTTATGGAATTACTATTCCGACGCATCGAGTACTGGATAGAAGGTGACGCAGCAGCTCAGCGAGTATTGGCAAAAGCTCCCTGGACAGCTGAAAAAATATGGAAGAAGGCGGGAAAACATGTCGCCTTTCTGACACTTTCTGTATTGATCGCGAATACTTTTCTGGCCTACATTATCGGATTACCTGCATTATTGACCACCATTACCGATCCCTTATCTGCACACCTTGCAGGATTCATGGCCATGTTGGCTTTTTCCTCAGTATTCTATAGCGTATTTGCGCTATTCCGGGAACAGGTATGTACCACCATCTGTCCATATGGAAGATTGCAAAGCGTGTTATTGGACAAAGATTCCGTTGTGGTAGCATACGACTATCAACGTGGAGAGCCTAGAGGAAAATATAAAAAGGATACTGTCCAAGATCTTGGTGATTGTATCGACTGTATGCAATGCGTGCATGTATGTCCTACCGGTATCGACATCCGCAACGGCACACAACTGGAGTGTATAAACTGTACCGCCTGTATAGATGCCTGTAATTTCATGATGGATAAAATAGGGCGCCCCAAGGACCTGATCAAATATGCTTCTGAAAATGGTATTGCTACCAGGTCACCTTTACGATTTACACCACGGCTCCGCATTTATAGTGTGTTGCTGTTATTAATTACAGGTGCTATCATTTACCTGCTCGCCGGCAGACAACCAGTAAGCGGCACTATCATCCGTACAGCAGGTATGCTGTACCAGGAACGCGGCACCGATAGCACCAGCAATCTGTATCGCATCAAACTGGTAAATAAAACAGTACTAACCGTAACACTGGCATTAAAGCTGGAAGGTACTACTGGGCAGATTGAAGTGATCGGAAAACCTGTCATACACGTAAAAGCAGAAGGACAGGGAGAGGGTACCTTTTTTATCATCCTACCCAATGACCTCATTAAAAAAAGAAAATCAGTTATTCAAGTTGGGCTCTATGAAAAAGACCGGCAGATAGGTCTGATAAAAACAACTTTCCTGGGGCCTGTCAAATTCTAATCATATGAACTGGGGACAAAGCATTATCGTAGTATTCGTTCTTTTCGCCATCGGCATGCTGACGCTCGTCACTAAAAGTATGCGTACCCGCATCGATATGGTCAATGAGGACTATTACGCCGCAGAACTGCAATATCAACAATTGATAGACGGTCAATCCAACACCCGGCAGTTGTCTGCCCCCGTACATATCATGCAACCGGGAGACAGTATCCTGCTTTTTTTCCCCAAGGAATTGCATGGCCGCACTATACAGGGAGAAATACTGTTCTACCGCCCCTCTGACTCCAGGAAAGATTTTAAGATGCCTCTTCAATTAAATGGTAATGGCATAATAGCCGTAAGCCGGCAAAGATTTATCAAGGGGAATTATCGGATCAAACTGCATTGGGAAACCGACGGCAAAACATATTTCCAGGAAATACAACATTACGTACAATGAACATCATTACTAGTTTAACCTATCTATTACCTGGGCTGCTCTTGGGTTTTCTGGGCAGTTTTCATTGTGTGGGTATGTGTGGACCTATTGCCCTAACCTTACCGGTGATTCACCTGAGCAGTACCCGTAAGTTAGCCGGCATCTTGCTATACAATGCTGGCCGCACCACGACCTATCTGCTGCTAGGATCACTATCCGGCTGGTTAGGGCAACGGTTCTTTATTGGTGGCTTACAACAGTGGCTGTCGATCCTATTGGGTATACTGCTATTATTGCTGCTTTGCTGGCAATATATCTTACAGAAACCGCTACCACAGATACCCTTCTTCCAGCAACATGTCAAGTCAGCACTAGGGCGATTACTGACCCGCCGGCGATTCAGTACGTTATTTACCATTGGCTTTCTGAATGGGCTGCTTCCCTGTGGATTAGTATATATCGGTATCACTGGCGCTATCGCTACCGGTAGCGCCTGGAAAGGGGCACTTTTCATGACCGCATTCGGCATAGGCACTATTCCGGCAATGGCGGCCGTCAGCTGGTTCAGTCAGCTGCTACGTGTACATATTCGTCGCTTTATCCCTGTCGCAATCGGTATGGTAGCACTCTTACTCATCGTACGGGGAATGAACCTGGGTATCCCATATATCAGTCCGGCGCTGAAAGAGAAAAAAGTAAGTTGCTGTCATAAATAATTTAGGGAAAACAACTACCTTTTACCTACCATTTTGTCCTGCTAGCCCCACACTAAACCGTTTTAGCAAACTTTCCTTATCTTAGCCGCGAAATCATTGTAAACTGCTTTCCTGTAATGTTATATGCGATCCATCCCTACGTTATGCCATGGGAGAAGGTATATCCTTCGAGGTAAGCTTTTCCTGACTTTAGATACTACGAGAATGATGAAAAAATGGTGGATGGTGCTGACACTCGGGTTAGCCGTAACAGCGAATGCACAGCAAAAAGACTTTACAAAACTAGTTAATCCATTCATTGGTACAGGCGGCCATGGTCATACCTATCCAGGTCCCAGTATGCCTTTCGGCATGGTACAGCTCAGCCCCGATACGCGATTAAAAGGTTGGGATGGCTGCTCCGGCTATCATTACACCGACAGCACTATATATGGTTTCTCGCATACCCACCTCAGCGGGACTGGCATCGAAGACTATTGCGATGTGCTGTTAATGCCCACTACAGGTCAATATGAGTGGGACAATGAAAAATACGCTTCCTCCTTTTCTCATCAGCAAGAACAAGCCTCTCCCGGCTACTACAGTGTAAAACTGGATAAATACAACATCCGGGTCAACCTCACCAGCACTACCCGTGTAGGATTGCATGAGTATATCTTTCCCACGGGCACCAAAACCGGTAATGTATTACTGGACCTCTACCATAGAGATATTGTAAAAGATGCCTCCTTTAAGGTAATAAACGATTCTACTATTGTCGGCATGCGCCGTTCTACTTCCTGGGCACAGGACCAGGTATTGTACTTCGCGCTCCGGTTTTCTCAGCCGGTAAAACAATGGACGGTAGCATTAGACAACCTGGAGAAAGGAGCACTTAAAACGGCTCAAGGCCGCAACATCAAAACTTATTTCCGCTTCGACCTGCGCGCAGACAAACCATTGTATGCAAAGGTCTCCATCTCCGGTGTCAGCGAGGAAGGTGCTTTGCGCAATATGGATGCAGAGTTACCACATTTTCGCTTCAATGAGGTAGTGAAAAATACCAAAGACGCCTGGAACAAAACACTGGGAAAAATAGAGGTCAATGGAGGTACACCTGATCAGCAAACCATCTTTTATAGCGCCTTGTACCATGCCAGCCTAAACCCTAATCTTTACATGGATGTGGATGGGCAATTCCGTGGTACAGACAAAAAGATCCACCGGGCAAAAGATTTCTCCAACTACTCTGTATTCTCTTTATGGGATACACATCGTGCGTTACATCCCCTGATGACCATCATCGATCAACGGCGTACAGCAGATTGGATCAATACTTTCCTGGCGCAATACAGATACGGAGGTATGCTGCCGGTATGGGAGCTGAGCGCTAATGAAACATTCTGTATGATAGGCTATCATGCCGTACCCGTCATTGTCGATGCTTTCCAGAAAGGTATCCGTGGATTTGACAGTACCTATGCCCTGGAAGCCATGCGTAGTTATGCGGAGGGCGAACAATTTGGTATGCAGGATTATATTCGCCAGGGTTATCTCAGTGCAGATGTGCAGGCAGAATCAGTATCCCGCACATTGGAATATGCCTACGACGACTGGTGCATCGCCCAGATGGCAAAGTGGCTGCATCAGCCGGAAGTATACACCCGTTATATGAAACGCGCACAGTCCTACAAAAACCTTTTCGATGCCAGTACAGGATTTATGCGTGGTAAAAATGGTAGCCGTTGGATGTCACCTTTTGATCCTACAGAAGTAAACAATTTCTATACAGAGGCCAATGCATGGCAATACAGCTTCGCCGTACAGCAGGATGTTAGTGGGTTAATGTCCTTATATGGTGGAAAAGAAAAGTTTGTACATAAACTGAACGAGTTATTCACTACCGAAATGCAACTCTCCGGCAGGCATCAGGCTGACATTACCGGACTGATCGGACAGTATGCACATGGCAACGAACCCAGTCATCATATGGCTTACCTGTTTAACTATGCAGGCCAACCTTGGCGCACGCAGGAACTGCTTAACAATATCTACCAGACACAATACCACAATGCCCCTGACGGTTTAAGCGGCAATGAGGATTGCGGACAGATGAGTGCGTGGTATGTGTTAAGTACCATGGGATTTTATAGCGTAACCCCCGGTAGTGGTGTCTATGCCATTGGCAGTCCGCTGTTCGATGAGGTGAAAATACATTTGGAAAATGGGAAGACCTTCTCTATCAAAGCTAACAACAGGAAAGCGCAAAATGCATACATACAATCAGCACAACTGAATGGCAGACCCTATAGTAAAAGTTACCTGGCTCATAGCGACATTATGAAAGGTGGCACCCTGCAGTTTAATATGACTAACAAACCAGGCAAGTGGGGTAGCGAGGATAACAACATTCCCGTTAGTGCGATTACAGATGCGGTAACAGTGCCTGTTCCATATACCGAAGCCGTGGCGGATCGTTTCCTGGACAAGGTGGAAGTAACATTGAAAACAACGGCTCCAGGTCTGACTATTCACTATACAACTGATGGCAGTACCCCTACTGCAGCTGCTGCTACTTATACTACACCGCTTATTTTAAAAGAGACCACGACACTTCATGCGATTGCATGTAAAAGCGGACAATGCAGCCAGGTGGCGACCGCGGTATTCCACAAAATACCAACAGACAAAACCATCAACATCCTGTCCAAACTACATCCGCAATTTACCGGTGGCGGTAATGATGCACTGATCGATGGCATACGTGGTAAAAGTGATTTTCGCCTGGGAGCCTGGCAAAGCCATTATCCCGGTGACCTGGAGGCGGTGGTAGACCTCAAAAGCAAACGGGCCGTGCATAAACTGGCACTTAGTGTACTACAGGATCTGGCCGTATGGATATGGTACCCCACCCAAGTCGAGTATTTTGCTTCCGAAGATGGTAAAAACTTCGTATCATTAGGGGTGGTAAAAAATACTTTCTCCGATCGGGAATATGGTACACATCAACAGGAGCTTACACTCCCGGTAAATGTACAAACACGTTTCATAAAGGTAAAAGCCACTACACATGGTCAGATACCAGACTGGCATCCGGGAAAAGGAGAGCCTTGTCATATCTTCGCAGATGAGATTATAATCGAATAAATAGCAAACGCCCGAAGCCCCTGCTCCGGGCGTTTTTATAAAACCAACAATGATGAACAAGAACAGTGTACTACAATGCATGCTGCTGGCAGGCGGACTATTCCTGGCTGCCTGCGGTCACCCTCCGGGCGATAATATTCCCAAGGGACAACTCAGCATCATCCCTATGCCCGTAAGTGTTAAGGCAGCACCCGACTCCTTCCTGCTGGACAAACAAACAGTACTGGTAGCCGCTCATCCGGCAGAAAAACAGATCGCTCAACTTTTTAACGAATGGCTGAAAGAACTAACCGGTTACGAACTGAAGATCGCCGACAGTGGTGACAAAAATGCCATCGTATTACGTACGGCTAAAGATACCAGTCATCCAGAAGGGTACACACTGAAAGCCACCCACGACCTCGTGACCATCACCGGTTATGACAGCAGTGGTACCTTCTACGGCATGCAAACACTACTACAGTTACTTCCTGTACAGAAAGGGCAAACACTCTGGATACCAGGTGCAGATATCACCGACTATCCGAGGTTCTCACACAGGGGACTCATGTTGGATGTATGCAGGCACTTTTTCCCGATAGACTTCATCAAGAAATACATAGACCTGATGGCTATGCACAAACTAAATACTTTTCATTGGCACCTGACCGATGATCAGGGCTGGCGCATAGAGATAAGGAAATACCCTGCCCTGCAGGAAGTAGCATCCCGGCGCAAGGAGACAATGGAAGGGCCCTATAGCGATCAGAAATATGATGGAAAACCTTACGGTGGCTATTATACCCAGGCAGAGATCAGAGAGGTGGTAAAATACGCTGCAGAACGGTTTATAACCGTTGTACCGGAGATTGAAATGCCGGGGCACGCACTGGCTGCCCTCACGGCTTATCCTAACCTGGGATGTACCGGAGGACCCTATGAAGTAGGCACACATTGGGGCGTTTATGATGATGTATTTTGCGCCGGTAATGATAGTGTTTTCCTCTTCCTGCAAGATGTACTGACCGAAGTGATGGACCTCTTCCCCGGCAAGTATATACACATCGGAGGGGATGAAAGCCCAAAAGTACGTTGGGAAAAATGCCCGAAGTGTCAGCAACGCATACACAACGAGGGGCTCAAAGATGAACATGCCTTGCAGAGCTATTTCATTCAGCGAATAGAAAAGTACCTTAACAGCAAAGGCCGTCAGATCATCGGCTGGGATGAAATACTAGAAGGAGGACTGGCACCTAATGCAACAGTCATGAGCTGGAGAGGTATAGATGGTGGCATTACCGCGGCCAAACAACATCATGATGTGATCATGACACCTACCAGCCACCTGTACTTTGATTATTATCAGTCCAAAGGCAAAACGGAACCGCTGGCGATTGGTGGCTTTATCCCTTTAAGTAAGGTATACAGTTACGATCCCATCCCCCAGGCGCTTAACAAAGAAGAAGCCCGCTTTATCAAAGGAGCGCAGGCCAATCTCTGGACAGAATACATCGAAAATGGCGATCATGTGGAATATATGATGTATCCCCGCACCGTTGCTTTGTCAGAAGTATTATGGACACCTGCTGACAAACGTAACTACGACGATTTCATACAACGGCTCAAATTACATTTCAAAAGACTGGATTTGAAACGTGTGAATTATGCCAAACACGTGTTTGAAGTACGTGGTACTGTAGCAGGCAACGGTAAAGGAAACATCCAAGTGAAATTTGAAACAGCGCTGGATAGTGGCAAGATCACTTATACCACCGACGGAAGTACCCCCCTCCCCGGCAGCAATCAGTATACACAGCCGATCCGGATCGATAGTTCCTGCACCATTCGAGCCGCAGTATTCCAGGATGACAAACAATTCGGCAATGAATACAACCAGTCTTTCACTTATCATAAAGGAGTGGGAAAGACCGTACAACTGGCGACCACACCCAATGAAAGTTACTATCCAGGCAATGCCTTCATGCTGGCAGATGGCATCGAACCGGCAGCCGTGGTAAGTGATCCGCATTGGTTTGGTTATAGCGGTGGTAATTTTGAAGCCACGCTGGCACTCGACAGCATACAGGATATACATCAGGTAGGATTGGATATCTACAGCGAAAAACAACAATGGGTATACGCTCCTAAACAGGTTACTTTTTCCATATCCGAAGATGGCAAACAGTTTAAGGAAGTATACAAACACACTTTCACCAACGCATCCGGCCTGATAAAATTAAGAGGAAATGTAAAAGAGGTAAGAGGTAAATATATAAAGGTACAGGCCCAAAATGCAGGTAAGATATCTGCCGGCGCACCTGGTGCAGGTAGCGGCGCCTGGTTGTTCGTAGATGAGATAGTAGTGAACTGATAGAACAATAATACCCAAACAAAAGGGCTGTCTTAACAATTAAGACAGCCCTTTTTATATAAAACGGGTTAGTAGAATTTCGGAATAGGATTCAATGCAAGTCGCTCCCGCTGATGCCAGTATGGATAGATAGGGGATACTTCGCTGGCATCATCCAGCCGTTTTACCTGTTCTGTAGTAAGATTCCATCCTACTGCCGCCAGGTTCTGCTGTAATTGCTCTTCATTACGCGCACCGATGATAATGCTGGATACCGTAGGACGCTGCAACAACCAGTTGATAGCAATCTGTGCAACTGACTTACCCGTCTCTGCTGAAAGCGCTTCCAATGCGTCGGTAATACGGAAAAGATGTTCGTCAGCAACCACTTCTCCTGGTACCGGACTCCCTCCCTCAGCGACACGGCCGCTATTCGGTAACGGCTTGTTGCGGCTGTATTTACCACCCAAACGGCCCCCGGCAAGCGGACTCCAGATAAGACTACCTACTTTCTGATCGAGTCCCAACGGCATCAGCTCCCATTCATATTCACGGTTGGTCAGCGCATAATATACCTGGTGGGCAATATAACGATTCCAGCCATAACGGTCAGAGATACTCAACGCTTTCATCAGATGCCAGCCGGAGAAGTTAGAGCAGGCAATATAGCGCACTTTACCACTCTGGATCAGATCATCCAATGTACGCAGCGTTTCCTCTATCGCAGTGTTACCGTCAAAACCATGCATATGATAGATATCGATATAGTCGGTTCCCAGCCTTCTCAGGCTCCCTTCTACCTGTTGAAGCAGGCGAAATCGGGAAGACCCCTGGCTATTGGGACCTTCTCCAAAGGCAAAGGTCGCTTTCGTAGAAAGGATCGTTTTATCTCGACGGCCTGCTATTGCCTTACCCAGGATCTCTTCAGATAGCCCCTGGGAATAAATATCCGCAGTATCGAAGAAATTAACACCAGCTTCCATACAAAGGTCTACCAGCCGGGTAGCTTCTTTCACTTCTGTGCTCCCCCAAGCTTTAAAAAATTTATCTCCACCGCCGAAAGTACCGGTGCCAAAACATAATACCGGTACGAAGAGTCCGGATGAACCTAATTGCCTGTATTCCATTTTCCTTTCACTTTAATATGGTTAATAATCGGATTACTCATCAGCCTATTGGCAGCAGGCTGCTATTGCTATATACAAATATCGGCTTGATAATGTTAAAACACAAGAGAGGCTCCTGACAGGTAGCCTCTCTTGTAATGTAAAAAGATCATGCAGCAACTAGTAACCAGGATTCTGCTGTGCACGCAGTACCGGGTTAGCCGCTACTTCTTCTGTTGGCAAAGGCCAGAGGAAGCGATAGTTATCATAGTCAAATTTAGGTACACCTACGCCGGTGAAAGTAGGTGGGGTTACGAAGTTGTAGTCAGTCCCATCTTTCACCAGTTGGGATGCCTTTAACTTAGCAGGGATACCATTGGTACCATACACAGGGTCCAGCGCCAGACGATGAAGATCCGCCCAACGACGGCCTTCTCCTGTGAACTCAATACGGCGTTCATTCAATATCGCCAGTATCAGGTCGGCCGGAGCAGTCGTAAAGCGTTTATCTGCAGGTACGGAACGGTCTCTTACAGCGTTAAGCAGTTTGAGTGCCTGTGCATTATTGCCGGTTCTAGCATACGCTTCCGCCACGTTCAGCAACACCTCCGCATAACGCATAATAGGTGCCCAATCCGTTTTGTTCGTATAGTCACGGTACTTGAAGTTAAAATAGTATTTAGCACCTTTTTCCTGACGCACCTGCATCAGCTCACGACGTTTGTCGCCCGCTACCCAGAAGGAGGCATTATACAGGATGGGGCTGGTCGCTACCAGGCCACGCGCACCACGGTCGCCGGGACCGAACATGCCAGCTAGAGAGCCATTGGTACCGCCGTTGGACAAAGGCCCGTTGGCAATAGAAAAGATAGACTCTGAATTGCTCTTGAAATTGGCAAAAGGACCAGCAGGATCATCCGTCAGCCGGTAAGCACCGATCGGGCTGGTAAAGGTAGCGCCTGTACCTGCCGTACCCAGTTTGGCTCCTTCTGCAATCACAGCAGGCCAATCTGCCTTATGCTGTTTGATACGGATCTTCAAAGCAATAGCCGCTCCTTTGGTAGCCCTGGAGAACCCTTTGGTCTGTACATCCGGTAGATTAGTCTCCGCATAGTCCAGGTCTTCCAGTATTTTAGTATAGTCTTCTGCTACCGTTCCCCGTGGCATCTTGGCCTCTTCGTTGATAGCATCGATATTGGTAACCGCCCTTGTACGATAGGGTACGCCCAGTTTATTACCGGCACCATCGGCAAATGGACGGGAGAAGTGGATCAGCAGTTCATGTACAGACAATGCCCTGAGAAAACGTGCCTCCGCCTCATACACTTTCGCCTGGTCAGCTGTAATGATGCCTTTACTACCAGCACCTTTTACACCTTCTATCAGGATATTGGCCTGATTGATTAAGGCATACAGGTTGAACCAATGGTTGTTATTGTTGGCGGAAGCCGGGTTGTAACCGCCTTCATAAGTGATCGCGAAGAACTGATCGATGTTCAGCATATCCTCTCCTCTCATTTCACCTTGCTGGATAGCAGCAGCACCGAAAGGATAACCACGTGCCGCCAGCTTATCGTTGTTATAAGAGCCGATAGCAGCTGCTTCATATACACCCTGCATCACCAACTCTATATTGGCGGGTGTTTTAAATGCATCTTCCTGTGCCTGCCCGTTGATAGGATTCAGCTCAGTGAATTTTTTACAGGAAGAGATACCGAATACGGAAGTGATCAGCAGGGAAGCTACTACCACTTTACCGATCGTATATGATTGATGTAAGATACTTTTCATGACCATAAATTTTTAAAGTCCCAGGTTGATACCAAATGTATAAGTACGCGGTATAGGATTGGCGTTCCAGTCGATACCAGGCTGGCGGTTAGCAAGACCATTGGTGGTGGCACCACTGGCCAGCGCATAGCTGTTCAGCTCCGGATCCAGACCGGAATAGCTGGTGATGATGAACGCATTCTGTACCTGCGCATATATTCTCAGGCTGCTGATCTTCGCTCTGCCGAGTAAAGAAGCCGGCAGGTTATAACCGAGGCTGATATTCTGTGCACGGAGGAAGTTGCCATTCTCCAGGAAGCGGCTGTTGGCACTACCGTTCTGGTTGATGAAGTTACCGGCGCCACTACCGTAAAATACTTTCGGCACGTCTGTCTGTTGACCAGGTGTGGTCCAGCGGTCTAGCAGTTCGCGACCACCGTTCTGGAACTTCATGTTGGTCAGCGATTCCTGACGTGTAGCATTGTATACCTTATTACCTCCAGAGAATACCAAGGCAATACTCAGGTCAAAGTTTTTATAGGCAAAAGAGTTGGTAAGACCACCGTACCAGGTAGGATTCGCTTGTCCCAGGATACGTTTATCAGCAAAAGTCAGCCCCGCCGCACTTTGCGAAATGTCAGCCGGTTTGGAAGGATCGTATTTGGCATAGCTGCTGGTACCGTTAGGAGCGATCACACCCTGGATAATACTGCCGTCTGCCTTTTCCCAGAGCGCAAATCCATTGGCCGGATTTACACCCGCAGACTTAAAGCCGAAGAAAGTACCGATGGACTCTCCTACACGAGTGATGTTATAAGCATCCACGATATCCGCATTACCGTTAGCCAACTGCGTTACCCGGTTTTTCACCATCGTGAAGTTAGCATTGACATTCCAACGGAAAGCACCGCGGTTGAAGACGCTACCGCTGGCAGAGAATTCTACCCCTTGGTTATACATCTTACCGATATTCATATTGATCTGGTTCTTAGGTACACCCAGGGATGGAGGTACCGGTGCTGCCAGGATCAGGTTGTCGATATCATTACGGAAATACTCAGCAGTAAATTGTATACGATCATCCAGGAAAGCTACATCCAGACCTATATTCACTTTTTTACTGGTCTCAAAAGAGAGGTTCGGGTTAAATATCTGTCCAAACTGCATACCACCCAATTCTCCATAACGCACCGCTTTATAGATACCGGCGTAAGGATAATCGCCTATCTCTACGTTACCGACTTTCGCAAAACCACCACGCAGTTTCAGGTCGCTGATAAACCGCAGACCGGAAGCATTACGGAAGAATTGCTCCTGAGAGATACGCCATCCGACAGAAGCACCAGGTAAAGTAACACCCTGCCGGCCTGCCGGCAGATCAGAGATCTTATCGTGGCGGATAGTTGCGCTGATCAGGTAACGATCGTTAAAGGAGTAGTTAGCTCTTGCAAATACTGACTGGAATGCCTTCTCTATAACGCTACCACCTATACGCCCCGTCGCCCATACATCGGAGATCAGGTTCTGTCCGCCAAAGAATGGATTGGACATGTCCGTACCTTCCGCAAAGAAAAAGCGGGCACGGGATTTCTGATACTCCAGACCCGCCACTGCGCCTACTTTATGTACACCGAAAGAACGGTTAAAACTCAACGTATTCTGCCAGTTGTAACGGAACTGTGGCAGTGAATACTGCGCAGTACTGCCATTGGTACCACGTCCATCTCCATGCAGCGGATCCCAGTAACGGTAGTATTCCACATTCAGACTGTTGATACCGATCTGCGTACGGAAGTTCAATCCCTTGATGATCTCCACATTCGCGAACGTGTTACCCGTAATATTCAGGCTCCGGTTACGGAATACGTTATGATCCAATACATATTTAAGGTTAGTATAGTTATCGTCGATCTCTTTGGTATTAGCGCCACGGCCCAGTCGCTGCTGGTCCGCGCTCAGGTTATAAGATCCGTCTGGTAACATGGCAGGTACATTCGGGAACATACGAATAGCACCACCAATATTACCTGACAAAGCATTCGTATTAGCATTGAAACCATTATCTGTCGTATGCGTCACCGCTACGTTGACACCCACCGTCACACGGTCGAAAGCTTTCTGCTCTACTTTCGCACGTGCACTGTAACGCTGCTGATCATTACCTACTGATATACCTGCCAGGTTACTGTAACCCAGAGAAAAGAAATAATTGGTCTGCTCGGTAGCGCCGCTCAGGGACAATGCATGGTTCTGCTGAAAACCAGTACGCATCACGATATCCTGCCAATCCGTATCATATGGTTTGCCGGAAGGATCCAGGGTAGGAAATGCTTCCTCCTTCGCACCTACGTTCCTCAGTTTCTCATTGGTCAGTTTGATGAATTCATCTGCATTCATCAGGTTAAACCTTTTCGAAGGTGTCGCTGCTGCCAGCCATCCATCATAGGTAAGACGCGCACGGCCCAGCTTACCTTTTTTAGTGGTGATCAGCACCACCCCATTGGATGCCCGAGAACCGTAAATAGCCGTCGCTGCACCGTCTTTGAGCACTTCCACACTTTCAATATCATTTGGATTGATATCTCCTAATGGGTTATAATAAACGTAGGAGTTACCAGTGGGGGAAGAACCACCCTGATCACCGGAAATATAAGGCACTCCGTCTACTACATACAAGGGTTCGGAGCTGCTGGAAATAGAGCTGACACCACGGATACGGATACGTGCAGGCTGTCCAAGCACCCCGCTGGGTACTGTTACCTGCACCCCGGTCACCTGTCCGGCCAGCTGACGGTCAAAACTGGAGGTAGCCAGGTTCTTCAACTGGTCACCTTTTACCTTACCCACCGATCCCGTCACATCACGACGCTCCTGTGTACCATAACCTACCACCACTACTTCATCCAGCTGCTTGTTGTCTGTACTGAGCGCAACATTCAATACCGTTTTACCGGCAAGGGGTACCTGCTTGTTGAGATAACCGGTAAAACTGAAATCCAGCGTTGCCTCCTGATCGGCAATATTCAATTTGTACTCCCCATTAGCGTTAGTGATCGTTCCCCCCGATCCACTTTTAATGCGGACAGTAACACCCGGTAGTGGCGTACCATTACCCGCATCCGTCACCTTCCCGGTGACCGTCCTGGTTTGCGCTGTGGCGGTCAACACGCTGGTGACTGCAAGCAGCCACAGGAATAACCTTCTTTTCATAGCGATCTTCATTTTTTTTATTGATTGATAAAAAGTACTCATTCACCTGGCCGTCAATGACAGACGTAGCCATATACCATCCACATGGCCAATCCAATCATTGTGCACCGGAAATATGTATGCGTATAACGCACCAGAATAAATACCGTCTGTAATGGGTGTCGTGCGGGCGGTTTTCATAACAGACACCTTAAAGACAGGGTAAAAGCAAAACAATTACTAATAGCTACAGCAGATGGAACACAAACATCGGACTCCTCTGCCTAATAATAGCAACCCCAATATTGTAGCACCATATCACAAAGTCAATTATAAATGCAGGAAACTCAACTCTAGATTTTGGCTATTTAAATTCAGGTTCAGCTTTTGATTTAATAGTTAAACTATGTGGTGAAGTTATACAGAACTAACATTAATCCTCTACAACTTTAATGTTATATCCCTTTGACGGCATGCAAATTAAAGCCGTCGCCAGCAGTATGGCTGCAGCTGGTTAAATATAATACCCTTTTTAATATACAGAATACCCCCATAACAGGCCATCAGGCTAAGTATTACTGCGAACAACCGGCATTCAGGAACGAGGTTAATTATTCAATAATAGATAAAAAATTACGCATCTTACCCTTATTTTTTTTAATTTTCCGGCTCGTTTTTGAACAGCATCTAATCCAAATCTTGTACCATGACGTTTAATCATCAGGAAATCGAACTGATTGACAGTTTTGAACAAATTGCCGTGGAGATACACCCCGGTGCCAAAGAGGGCTCCAAGGCAGTTGCGCAAGAAATAGCAGCACTTATCCGGGAAAAGCAGGCCGCCAAAGAAACTTGCGTACTAGGCCTCGCTACCGGTTCCACCCCCAAATACCTATATGCCGAACTCGTACGCCTTCACAAAGAAGAAGGTCTCAGCTTCAAAAACGTCGTTACCTTCAACCTGGATGAATATTATCCAATAGAACACGACGCCCTTCAGAGCTATAACCGGTTCATGAAAGAACAGTTGCTGAACCACATCGACATTCCTGAAGGTAACTACTTCATCCCCGATGGTACCGTACCAAAGGAGAAAATCAAGGAATATTGTGCTGAATACGAACGTAGAATGGAAGCCGCAGGGGGCATCGACCTGCAGATCCTGGGTATCGGGAATAATGGACACATCGGCTTCAACGAACCGGGTTCCAATCTCAATTCCCACACCCGACTGGTAACACTGGATAACTCTACCCGCCTGGCAAATGCGTATGACTTTCCTAATATGAGCCAGGTACCAAGACTGGCACTTACCATGGGTCTCAGCAACATCTTCAAGGCTAAAAAGATCGTCCTCATGGCATGGGGACAACACAAAGCCAAGATCGTCCGCCGCGCCGTAGAAGGACACAGCACCGATCAGGTACCTGCTTCCCTCCTCCAACAACATCCCGATTGTAAATTCGTTATCGACGAACAAGCCGCACAGGAACTTACCCGCTTCAGCGAACCCTGGCTCACCGGCGATATCGAATGGACACCCAAGATGCGCCGTAAAGCCGTGACCAGCCTGGCCATGAAGCTGAACAAGCCCATCCTGATGCTGACCGACAAAGACTACAATGAAAATGGTCTCAACGACCTGATCGTTCAATATGGTTCTGCCTACGAACTCAATATCGAAGAGTTCAACGGTATCCGCGATACCATCACCGGATGGCCGGGTGGTAAACCAGGCGCTAACCTGCCTAACCACCCCGAACGCTCCGAACCGGCCAAAAAACGCGTACTCATCTTCTCCCCACACCCCGATGATGACATCATCTCCATGGGGGGCACCTTCATTCGTCTCCACGAACAAGGCCACGATGTACACGTAGCTTATCAAACCAGCGGCAACATCGCCGTAACCGACGAATTTGTACTGCGCTTCATCGACTTCGCCGTAGGCTTCGAAGGCATGTTCGACATCGATCGTAGCAAAAGCTCACAAATACTCGACGACGCACAGGCTTTCCTCAAAATCAAAAAGCCCAGCCAGAAAGATACCCCCGAGATACGCGCTATCAAAGGTCTTATCCGCCGCGGTGAAGCAAAAGCTACCTGCCGATACGTAGGTATCCCCGACGAGAACATTCACTTCATGAACCTGCCCTTCTACGAAACAGGCCTCGTAGAAAAGAAACCAATGGGTGAAGAAGATATCCAGCTCACCGTAGACCTGATCCGTAAAGTACAACCACAACAGATCTACTGCGCCGGCGACCTCGCCGATCCACATGGTACACACAAAGTATGTCTCGATATCATCTTCGCAGCACTCGAAAGACTCAAAGACGAACCTTTCATGAAAGACTGTTGGGTATGGCTCTATAAAGGTGCATGGCAGGAATGGGATATCCACGAAATCGAAATGGCCGTGCCCATGAGCCCCGACCAGATCATGCAAAAACGCCTGGGTATCTTCATCCACCAAAGTCAGAAAGACGTAGTGCCATTCCAAGGCTCTGATGCCCGCGAATTCTGGCAACGTGCCGAAGACCGCAATGCCGATACCGCCAATCTCTACGATGCACTCGGACTGCAAAAATACGCTGCCATGGAAGCTTTCGTAAGATACCATTTTATGTAAGTGTAGTAAGTTGTATTGATATAGTTTAAACACAGCGCCTTCCCGATCGGGAAGGCGTCTGCGTTTTTAGGCATATCCTTTGTAGCTTCGCTGTAGATAAAATACCGATAAGATGAATCTCGAGAAAGCCATATCCATCGCTGTAGCAGCTCACGCCAATCAACAGGATAAGTATGGAGCCCCCTACATCGGGCACGTACTCCGCGTCATGAACATGGGCATTACAGAAGCCGAAAAGATCTGTGGCGTATTACACGATATCGTAGAAGATACCCCCTGGACCTTTGAAGCGTTGGCTGCAGAAGGCCTCGATCCCTACATACTGGAAGCCGTACAATGCCTGTCCAAACTGTCAGAAGACGAAGACTACGATCACTTCACCGCCCGCGTCATGCAAAACAAACTGGCGATGACCGTCAAACTCCACGACCTGACCGACAATATGGACATCAGACGCATCCCACAGGTTACAGAAAAAGATGTAGCACGCCTCAATAAATACCTGAAAGCATATCGCACCATATCAGCCGCAATCGCTGGCTTATAAAAAGATAAACATCACAATCACATTACCTTGAAACACATCGCTTACCTGTCACTACTGCTGCTCACCGCAGCTTGTCAAACATCAGACAACAAAACTCCTAAACACAAGAATGCACCTGCCGTAACACCAAAAACACCAGCCACCACTCACGATACGCATGCACTGCCCGCCGTGATAAAAGGCGAACGGATCGACGGCCCCGCCAACATCCGCTCCTCCGCTACCGGCCCTGTCCTCTTCTCCCTCGACGACAACGTCCTGGTAGAATGCACCAACGCCCAAAAAGGATGGTACCAGGTCGGACTCAACGTTGACCTCTCAAAAAATGAAGCCGCTAATCAACTGATCAAGGCCGGCAGTATACTGAAAGTAAAAGGCAAACCTGTCGGCAAAGCCCTGAAAAACCTGAAAGCATACGCCGCCAGCAGCAACGAAGGTACCTTCGCCACCATCGATGGCTTTACACAGGTGAATAACATCAAGTCCGCTTCTATCATAGAAACAGCCTTGACCAGCTTCCTCACCCGGGAACACAGCCGCACCTTCGCCGCCACACAGCCCTTTATCAAACAGTTCGCACTCGAAAAAGAACAACAACAGTTCGCCCCCTTCACCATTTACTTCAATTATGAAAATGCGATCGACGATCCGTCTCCATTATATCGCTTAGCACTCGTCTTCCGGAATAACATGCTCCTGGGAATAGTACATACCCGGCCCATAAATATCAAAGAGGCCACCGTCAACCGCCTGGACCGTGGATTCGAAGTCAGCTGGTTACCGGGTAGCGATAAAAAACAACAAAACGAATTCGCAAAAGCATTCAACTTATTCATCAATGCAGTGGACTGATCTCATGCCGGAATACAAAAAGCCGCCCTTTTACCGGGCGGCTTTTTATTGACTTTCAATTAGTTAATAATCTGCCTGCGCTTATCTTATAGGTCCTCTGTAGATCCCCTGTAGGTCCCCTGTATCGCTTCCTTAAGCATTACTTAAGTCAGCTGGATAAACATGGATATTAATAACCGGTATTCTGTGGGTTCAGATTCGGATTCAGATCGATCTCAAACGTCGGCACCGGGAACAGTATATGGAAATCCTTAATATTTGTCGTGCCTTTTGCTTTTAAGGTAGATACCAGCTTACCAGTGCGCACAAGATCAAACCAGCGCTGTCCCTCAAAACAAAGCTCCAGGCGTCGCTCATTCAGGATCGCATCCCGCAGCTGTGCCTGCGTAAGGCCCGCCAGGTCAGGCAAACCTGACCGCTTACGGATACTGTTCACCGCTTTGTAAGCTTCATTACCGTCTACCGGAGCATTCACCTCATTATAAGCCTCCGCATACGTCAATACCACCTCTGCATATCGCATCAGCGGATAGTTATTGTCAGACTGGTTCTCCGTACGCGCATCCGCATCTATCCACTTATTACAGTAGTATTTGTTGTCAGTACCCTTGGTAAAGAATACCGCCTTCCTGCGGTCAGCCGGATCAAAACTGTCATACAACTCCTGTGTCGGCTGGAAAGAACCGAAACCGCGCCCGCCTACAGCATTATTCTCCTGAGCGAAAAATGCAATCAGGTTACCTCCCAGGCCCGCAGGACCACTTACGAACTGCACATCGAAGATCGCTTCCTTGCCAAACTCATTTTTAATGTCAAATACATCCAGGTAATTGTCCCACAACCCATATCCAAACTCCGGACGCATCACCTCCGCCGCTTTCGCCAGCGCCTGCGGATACTGTTTAAGCGTCAAATATACGCTGGCCAGGAAAGCCTTGGCAGCACCTTGTGTCGCCCGACCCTGATCAGCACCGGTATAAGAGATCGGCAAACCCGCCTCCGCATCCGTGAAGTCTTTGATGATCTGCTGGTACACCTGGTCCTTCGGATCCCTTCGCGGATAAGTCAGCTGGTTCAGCGATGCCAACGCAGTCGTCATCAACGGCAGATCACCGAATAACCGCACCAGGTGAAAGTAATAGAAGCCTCTCAGGAACTTGGCCTCCGCAATAAGCCGCTTCTTCAACCCCTCTTCCATATCAATACCAGGCACCTTGTCGATCACGAAATTACAGTTGGATACCCCTACATAGAAGTCCTGCCAGGTTTCCCGCAAGATTAGGTTCTGAGGCCCATGGGTATAGTTATCCAGCTGCACACGGTCGTTGTTGTTCGGCAACGGGAACATATTATCAGTAGTGATCTCACCTAATATGGCATAGTTACGTGCCACAAACCCGTTGAGCCGCACTGGTGCATATGCCGCCGTAACACCAGCTATAGCATCACTTCTCGTCTTGTAGAAGTTTTCAGGAGAAATAAAGGACTGCGGATTTTCATCCAGTTTGGAGCAGGCAGAGAGGCCGAGTAACAGCGACAATCCTGCTATATATAGCGTCTTTTTCATTACGTTTCTTTTTTGCTGATACTTAGTTTATAAACCGATGTTAAGGCCCACCAGGAAGGTTTTAGCAGCAGGGTAACTACCATAGTCGGTACCCTGGCTCAGTGTCTCCTGGGCAAAACGGCTTACCTCAGGATCATAACCGGAATAGTTGGTGAACGTAAGCAGGTTTTGAGCACTTACATATATCTTGGCATTCACCAGCCCCGCACGCTTCAGCCAGGATGCCGGGAAGTTATATCCCAACTGTATATTCCGCAGACGGATATAAGAACCGTCTTCTACCTGGCGGCTGGTCACCTGGTAAGGTTGTCCGTTGGAAGAAGCCCTCGGGATCTCATTACTATGATTAGTAGCACTCCAGCGGTCACGAACAGTTCCCAGCTGGTTGCTCACACCTGTCAGCGATTCCAGCTCGAAACGGTTCAGATTGAAAATACTGTTCCCCTGCACACCCTGAAAGAAAACATTCAGGTCAAAGCCCTTATAGGAGAAGTTGTTGGTAAATCCAAAAGTATAGTCAGGCTGTGCATGCCCCAGGATCACACGGTCATTAGCGTTGATCACCCCGTCGCCGTTCATGTCTTTAAAGCGACGCTCTCCGGGCTTCGCACTCTTCTGCGCAGATGCTGCGATCTCCTCCTTGCTCTGGAAAATACCGTCTGTTACCAGTCCGTAAAACACACCTACCGGCTGTCCTACACGCAGGATACCAGAGTTCCCTAACTGCAGGTGCCCGCTCGCTCCACCGGAAGGCACATCCTTAGCACCTCCCAGGTCCGTGATCTCATTGTGGTTGTACGCCACATTGAAACTGGTCGTCCAGGTAAACTTGCCCTGGAAGTTAGTCGTGTTGATGCCCAGCTCTATCCCTTCGTTTTTCACCTTCCCGATATTTTGTAAAGAATTATAATAACCGGAAGTGATCGGCAACGCCACATTGTACAGCAGGTCACGCGTACGTTTCTGGTACCAGTCCGCCGTGATCTGTATGCGATCGCGCAACAGACCGATATCCAAACCGATGTCCGCCTGCCCCGTCGTCTCCCACTTCAGGTTCGGATTGCCAATACGGTTAGGAGCATACCCTACCGACAGCACATTGCCAAAGGCATAGTTCTGCGCCGAAAGACTACCCAGCGACTGGTATTGACCAATCTCCTGGTTACCGGTCAGACCATAACTCACACGCAGTTTCAACTCACTGATAGCCGACACACCTCGCATGAACGGCTCTTTTGACGCTCTCCATGCAAATGATCCGGAAGGAAAGAATGCATTCTTATTACCGGTACCAAACCTGGAAGATCCATCCAGACGTCCTGTCAACGTAAGCAGGTATTTCTCCATCAGGTCGTAATTGATACGTCCGATGAAAGATCGCAACGTCCAGTCGTTTTTGTTGGAAGCGCCGGTATTGGTCTGCTGGGCCGTACCCAGGTTGTTAGGCCCCAGGATATCGTTGGCAAAGTTCTGCGCGTTCGCCCGCACATCTTCGAAATTAGCCTGCTGGAAAGTATAACCTGCCAGCACATTGATCTTATGTATATTATTGAATGTCTTACGGTAGGACAGGGTATTTTCATTCAGCCACTCCGCATATTGCGAGTTGTAGATAGAGGCCGTACCATTCGCCGCCAGACCGGCATATACCGTCCTCGGCAGGTAAAAGGTATTCTTATTATAGTTGATGTTGGCGCCAAACAAAGTTTTGAAGCTCAGCCCTTCGATGATCTTATATTCACCGGAGATATTACCCAGTATACGGGTGATGACCGTATTATTGATCGTCTCACGCGCCAAAGCCACCGGGTTGCTGATAATGATACCACCTGTACGGTTATAGAGCGTATAGGTGCCGTCCGCATTGTATACCGGAACAGTGGGCGAGAAATTAAGCGCACCATATACCACACCGGCGCCAGCACCACCATCACCGTCCGTATTAACCGCTTTCCCCTTACTCCGGGTCGCCGTAAAACTGGTACTGAGCCGGAAACGGTCGTTCACATGCTGATCCAGGTTCACCCGCACCGATCCACGGCTGTAGCCAGTATTAATGATAATACCTTGCTGATCGAAGTAGTTACCCGATACCGCATATTGCGTTTTGTCATTACCACCGGAAAATGTCAGCTGGTAGTTCTGAATTGGCGCTTCACGGAATATCTCATCCTGCCAGTCCGTCCCCTTACCTAATGCGGCGATCTGCGCATCAGTAAATGCCGGGGCTTTCGGAAATCCTGGGTTGCCCACATTGTCGTTATTCACATTGGCAATACCTTCATTCACCATTTTTGCAAATGCTGTTGCATCCAGCAGGTCCAGTTTCTTCCGCAACTTTTGCACACCATAGTAACTTTCAAACTGGATATTATTACGTCCCGCCTTCCCGCGTTTGGTCGTGATGATGATCACCCCGTTGGCACCGCGGGAACCATAGATCGCCGTCGCAGAAGCGTCTTTCAGGATCTCCATCGACTCGATGTCATTCGGGTTAATAGAAGGCCCGCTTTCATTATACAATGGATAACCATCCACTACATACAACGGCTCATTACCACCTTGTATAGAGTTACCGCCGCGTATACGGATAGTAATACCACCGCCGGGCGAATTGGAGGCATTAGACACTTTCACGCCCGCAGCCCGACCTTCCAGCGCTTGTGATAAAGAGGCTACAGGTACTGCCTTAATGTCTTTCGATGATATCGAAGAGATAGAACCGGTGATGTCACTTTTACGTACCGTACCATATCCCACTACCACCACCTGGTCAAGCGATTTTTCAGAGGGCTGTAATGTCACATTGACGGAAACGTTTGCACCAACTGGCAGCTCTTGGGTAGTGTACCCCACATAAGAAAAAATTAAGGTAGCATTACCGCCGGAAACATTGATAGTATACTTACCATCATTATTGGTCGCCGTACCGGTAGAAGTACCCTTAACCCGGACTACCACACCGACAAAGGGCGCCCCCTTTTCATCTTTTACCACTCCGCTTACCGGATGAGTTTGCGCAGATAACCGGTGAGCCATAAAAAAGTTGCCCAACAGGATAACCGCCACTAACAGCTGTCGCAGCAACAGCATATCGTGCCCCTTACCCCCTTCCGGGTAACCATGAGGTGAAATTGTTTTGATCATAACGATTTGTCTTAACGTTTAAATTGTACGTGGATAAGTATGCTGGTTTGTGTGAAGATTTAAGAGCCCTGCGGAACAGTTTTAGATACAGGACGGGAAAGATACATGCCTGACTTTTATCCGCACATTCGCCCGGCACTACTTTTACCCTACAACAGATAAAATATACTTTCCTGCAAACGTTTGCACCCCTACGGAACCTCTACATGGTTATTATAATTAAATAATAATCAATTAGTTATTTACTTAGCAACAGAGGGGTGATTTTTGGGTAAATGTGTGAGAAAATCCGCCAGATTCGTATCCGGCATCAACTGCAATTTCTTGCGTAAACGATAACGCGCAATCTCTACAGCCTTAATAGTTATATTCAACAACTGTGCAATTTCTTTAGTAGATAAATTCATTCGCAGATAAGCGCATAACTTCAAATCATTCGCCGTCAACTCAGGATAAGCCGCCCGCAGCGTATTAAAAAAATCTGCATTCACATTATTAAAATGTATCGCAAACTGATCCCAGTCCTCATTACTCTTCTCCACCTCCCGTATCAATTTCAACAAATTCTTAAACGCCGGCGTATTATCCCCGATCACATCCTTCTTCATCAACCCCGTCACCATCTCCCGGATACGTGTCAATACCTCCCCCCGCTGCACCAGGTTGATCGTCATCGTCAACAACTCCCGGTTCTTAAAGTTAATATCCGTCTCCAGCTTTTGGTTCTTCAGCTCCACCAGCTCCTTCTCCGCCCGATCCATCTCCAACTGATGCAAATACTGCAATTGTAGCTGCGCTGCCTCGTGTTTTCGCTGTTGCCATTGCAACACGATATAAATTGCAACACATAACAGGCAAAAGTAAAAAGCATACATCCAGTAACTATTATACCACGCCCGGCCTATCACAAAAGCATAACTCACCGGTCCTGATACCTCGCCCAAATTATTACGCGCCCTCACCCGGAAAGTATACCTGCCGGGCGACAAATTCGTATAATCCTTCTCCGTCTTCGATGTCCAACCCGACCACTCCGGATCAAACCCTTCCAGCCGGTAACTGAACTCCGTCCGCAATGCTTGCTCCGGCAACGTCGAAGAAAACTCAAAATGTAACGCATTCATCCCCGCCTTCAACCTCACCACATCCGCCAACTTATGAAAGGGAACCACCTTGCCGTCATCCACCGCATAGCCGTCAAACAAGGTACTGTCCCGCTCCCCGGATACCTTCACCTGCCCCAAGAACACCTGCGGCGGCCTCGTCTGCAACAGATACTGCTTATAATTCAGATGAATAATTCCCTTGTTGGCCGCCAGTAATATGTTCTCCTCATTCCAGGAATAGATCGACTCGTAACCGGCAAGCACCCGCCCCTGCAACTCCGGGAACCATATCCGCCGGAAACGCTCTTTCCCTTCCACATGCTCATAATCGATCACCCCTATCTTCCGCTCCGTCAAAAACCAGATATTACCGCCCCCATCTTCATGCAGATATTGCAGCCGTATCCCCTTAAACGCGGGTGACAAGCTGGCAGAGGGCGCAAACTTATGAGTTGCTCCACTGTACTCATACACACCGTCAATAGTCGCCGCCACGATCCTGTTCTTAATACGGAAAATATAATTACCATTGTCAGCAGGCAGACCGTCCTGTTTACCCAACAACTGTGTTTGTTCGATCTTCGTATAATCCGCCGACAACCGGATACGGTAAATCCCCCGGTTCGGATGAGAAGCCCAGATCACTGGCTCATGATCATCCAGCGCCAGGAATCGTAACGACTCCGGCAGCCCCTCTATCACTCCCTTATCCAAAAACCGGCCGCCTTCGAACTGCAACAGACGCAAACCGGTATAAGTGCCGGCCAGTATCCTGGAAGCCGGAAATACCTGCGAAGTAGGCCGGAATAACCAAGTGCCGGTCGTATTGTACAACCGCAAAGCACTATTCCCATTCACCTGCAGACTGCCATCTTCATGTCCTACTAGCAACTGGTTATTGATCTCATCCAGGTTCCATACCTGCCCCGTCGTATTCGCCACTTCCGTAAATGCCCCGTCCATCTTACCCAGATCCCCCTTACTGACATCTACCGGTGCTACATACAACCCATTCGATGTGCCTATATACAACCGCTGCTGGAAAATACGGCTGGTATATCCCGTGATCTGCTGCTTGTCCGGATAAATATACCGGATCGCACTGTTCAGCAACACCTGGTCTATACCATCATCCAATCCTACCCAAAGGTTTCGCCGCTGATCCAGGAACAGGCTCCGCACATTGTTCTTCTGCATCCCCTCCTGGTTAGAATAACGCTGCACGATCCTCCCCTCCCTGTCGATACAAAGCACACCAGCAGCATTAGTACCCAATGCTAACCGGCTCGGATCGATCTGCAGCACACTATACAACCTGTCATGTGACAGCAACACATCCGCTGCCGTCTTTTTAGGAGTAAGGGTATTATGATGTAACAGGAAAAGGCCTTTCTTTAAAGTCGCCAGCAATAAAGTGTCTTTACCATAGGGCAATATAGCGGTAACAGCCGTTTCATTCAGTACCGTATCCTGGCATACCGGCTGCCATACCCCATTGTCATACCGCACCAACCCCTTGTGGTACTCCTGGGCATAAAGCTGCTGATGCACCTCCCCAAGGAATTCCCACTTCGTCTGCGGACGATATATCCGGATAGCACCGTCTTTCAGATGAATGATCTTATCCCGCGTACGGAAAAGTACCTGGTCTTTCAGTAATACGATATTCCAGATGTCGGCAAACTTCCGGTCAGCAGGTGCCAACAGCTGATTCAGGGAATGATAGATCAACCTCCCTTCCGCATCCGGAAAAAAATAACCGATCTCACTCTGCCCTCCAACATAAATACGCCCGTCATCACTGATCTTTAAGGACCGGATCACCGTCTGGTTGGGCAATTGGTAACGTTTCCAGAAATGGCCGTCAAAAGTGAGCAGCCCCTCGCTGTTACCGAAATACATTACGCCACTCCGCCCCTCTCCTACAGCCCAGTTCTGTACACCGGCCTTATAATCGATACTATGATAGTTATTGATCGGTGGCAATGCCAGATGCATTTGCCCCTTACTGACCGTACAGACTAACAGGGAGAAAAAAATAACCCATACTGACTTCATCACACAATGCAGATTTGATTGATATGGCAGAAAAAACTCGTCATTGACATATACACAGGTTTCACCAATACTTTAAAAACTTGTACGATACTACTTACCGATATTGGTCTATCCGTTCTTCATAAGTGTTCCCCTGGCCGTGTCCGCTTGGAATAGTTGATTCCTGGCGCTAAATATACACAATACCCCTCATTACTTTTGGTTATTAGCGATTACATTATACCATTTGACAGACGCCTCGCTCCTCCTGAACTTTGCAGCAGTAAAATTTTTCTTTTCTTATGTCTGTCAAAAAAATAACTGCTACCCACGGCCTGGCGGCCTACATTTTCCCGGCCCTTGCCATCCTCTGCCTCAGCCCCGCTGTTACGCCGCCGGTAGCACTATTCCTGGGTGTCATTACCGCACATACTATCGGCAATCCATATACGGTATTTACGACAAAGGCCACCCATTGGTTGCTGCAAGGTGCCGTGATCTGCCTGGGATTTGGCATGAATGCAGCCACTGCCTGGCAGGCAGGTCAACAGGGTTTCGGACTGACCTTCGCCAGTATCTGCGGTACCCTCGCTGCTGGCTGGCTGCTAGGCAAATGCCTCCGCGCCGATAACGTGATTTCCTGCCTCATCTCCTGCGGCACTGCCATCTGCGGCGGCAGCGCCATCGCGGCCATCGCACCCGTCGTAAAAGCGGGCGAACGCCCCGTCGCCATCGCCCTGGGCACCGTATTCCTCCTCAATGCCGCCGCTTTGTTCATATTCCCGCCCATAGGCCACTGGCTAGACCTCAGCCAAACCCAGTTCGGACTCTGGAGCGCCATCGCTATCCACGACACCAGCGCCGTAGTAGGCGCCGCCAGCAAATATGGCCCCGAAGCACTGCAAATCGCCACCACCGTCAAACTCGCCCGCGCCTTGTGGATCATCCCCGTCGCCATCGCCATAGCCTGGCAACAAAAAACCGGCGCCGGCAACGTAAAGATCCCCTGGTTCATCGCCGGCTTCCTGGGCGCCATCCTGCTCAACACCTGCCTCCCCCAACTGCAGCCTGCCGTCCCCTACCTTCACCACGCCGCCCACAGCGCCCTCGCTCTCACCTTGTTCTTCATCGGTACCCAGCTCTCCCTCCCTCAACTCCGCCTAGCCGGCTGGCAACCCCTCCTCCAGGGCATACTCCTCTGGATATTGATCAGTACCGCATCCCTGATTACCATCCTGCAATTTTCCTGATCATATCCCGGGCTATTTCTTATCTTTAGGAAGATTGAAAAACCTCCGGCCCGGAATACCGGTATAGCATACCGTACCTCCCCGGTATTCCGCCATTACTCCCCCGCCCGACTAAAGCTGTTATTTACCGCTATCATGTTGTTTTATGAAATGGTTAAGACGCTGCCGCGCTATTGATCTTGCTTTCTTCCGTGCATTGGAACATGAACGTACCGCCCACCAGCGAATGCTGGCAGATCCTTATGCCAAATCCTTCCTGCCCTTTCACCGCAGATGCCTGGTATGGCTCTCGCGCCTGCCCCTGCTTCGCTACAGCATCCTCTACTACCTCGATATCCGCTGGCCGGGTGCATGCAGCGCCTGCATCGCCAGGACCAGGCTGATCGACAACATGACCCTCAACGCCATCCGCCATGGCGGCGTCAACCAGGTCATGATCATCGGTGGTGGCTACGATTGCCGCCCCCAACGCCTCCAATCCGGCAAACGCCCCTTCTTCATAGAAGTAGACCACGCCCGCCTCCAGCATCCCAAAAAAAAACTGCTCAATCGCCTCAAAGGACACCCCGGCACTGTAGATTATATTCCCATCGACCTGCATACACAATCCCCGGAAGAAGTAGTCCCTCCCCTCGTACAACAACAGCATTACAAAACCTTGTTCATCTGCGAAGCCATCCCCAACGTACAAGCCATCCGCAGCACCTTCCAGTATATCCGGCAGTTCCCACCGGGTACCCGCATGATATTTACCTATGTAGACCGCCACACCTCCGGCAATCCCGGTATGTTTTTTGGCGTACCTAATACAGATGAAGACCGCATAGCGGGCTTCCTGCCGGAAGAGGTCCGGACATTCCTCCGGGAATTTAATATGGACCTCCTCTACGACGTGGATGCTCCTACCTATCGCAGACATTGTTTCGGCACACTCTCCGCTCCGCAAAAAAGACAGGTAGCTCCACGCGTAGCGCTGGCACAGGTAAAAGGATCGTGAACAGCAAAACAATGGATCATGTCTACAACATTATCACAGCTCCAGGAAGCCCTGGACAATAACACCCGCCTCTTCCTCGATATCTTGGATACCATCTCTCCCGAACGAATCCACCAACGTCCGCCCCAAAGCGACTGGAGCATCATGGAATGCGCAGAACATGTCATGATGATAGAAGAAGATATCGCCAACACATTACATGGCCCCGTAAGACCCATAGCAAACAGGGCCCCGGATAGTAAATTACCCCAGATACAGGCCTCCCTGCTCGAATTCACCCAGCGCCTGCGCGTAGTCCGCCCCGTCAGACCCGAAGATAACCACCCCGACATCCGCACCTTCAGCGAAGCATTCCGCCACAACCGTAACAAAATAAAAGCCGCCCTCGCAGATGGCAACCTCGACGACGAATGCACCGGACACGAACATCCCATATTCGGAATGCTCACTAAGAAAGAATGGGCATATTTCCTTATCTTTCACACGGAACGGCATCTGCAACAGATCAATCGGCTCGAGACGCTGTTATCCTGACGATAACATATGACTATACACTACTTTCAACATGTGCCCTTTGAAGACCCGGGCTGTATCATCGATTGGGCAACACAAAAACAATATCAACTCAAAGCCACCCACTGGTATGATCAACCCACCGTACCAGACATCTCCGGTATAGACCTGCTCATCATCATGGGAGGCCCTATGAGCGTACACGATCAGGCAAAATATCCCTGGTTATCCATCGAAAAAGAACTCATCGCCGCCACCATCCGGGCTGGCAAACCAGCACTGGGCATCTGCCTCGGCGCACAACTCATCGCCGACGTATTGGGCGCCGCCGTACGCCCGCATACCCATAAAGAAATTGGCTGGTTCCCGGTGAGCTTCAGCACCATCGGCCTGCCCACACTCAAGCAGGTATTCCCCGAAGCACAAAATGTATTCCACTGGCATGGCGATACCTTCGCCATCCCTGACAAAGCGGTCCTCTTCGCCAGCACGCCCATCTGCTCCAACCAGGCATTCATCTACCAGGATCGCGTCGTAGGCCTGCAGTTCCATCTCGAAGTAACCAGCATCACCTTGGAAAAAATGATCTCCCACGGCCTCGACGACCTCACACCGGCTCCCTATATACAATATGCGTCCGAAATGCTGGAACAACAGGCGCTCATCCCGGCATGCAATGCCACCATGTTCCGACTCCTCGACCAACTGGCTGCATTGGCACAACCCGCCTGACTGGTAACATAGCAATTTGCCCGTTACCCGTTATCTTTGCCCTTATGGACCAGGAAATATTAGATATATTGATAGTAGGTGGCGGCCCCATCGGCCTCGCCTGCGCACTCACCGCTCAACAGGCAGGACTTTCTTATCTGATCGTGGAAAAAGGTTGCCTGGTAAATTCGCTGTATAATTATCCGCTTAACATGACCTTCTTCTCCACCTCCGAAAGATTGGAGATAGGCGGTATACCTTTCGTCTCCAATAATCCCAAACCTACCCGGCCGGAAGCACTGGAATACTATCGCCGCGTAGCCACTTCCCGCGAGCTGCATACCCGCCTCTTCGAAACCGTACAACAGATCACACCCACCCCCGCAGGATATACCGTACAGACCGACAAAACCACCTACCAGGCGCGTCATGTCATCATAGCCACCGGCTTCTACGATATCCCCAACCTGCTACAAGTGCCGGGAGAAGACCAGCCCAAAGTAAGACACTACTACCGCGACCCGCACTTCTATGCCATGCAGGACGTACTCGTCGTAGGCGCCAACAACTCAGCCGTCGACGCCGCCCTCGAAACCTATCGCAAAGGCGCCCGCGTAACCATGGTCATCCGCGAAAGCCAGATAGGCCCACGCGTAAAATATTGGGTCAAACCGGATATAGAAAACAGGATCAAAGAAGGAACCATCAAAGCCTACTTCCACTCCTCCGTCGCAGCCATACGACCACACGAAGTAGATATCAACACCCCCGATGGCATCGTCACCGTACCCAACGACTTCGTTATCGCTATGACAGGCTACCAACCCAACTTCTCCTTCCTCGAAAAAGCTGGCGTACAACTGTCAGCCGATGCCAAACGCTGCCCGGTATACAACCCGGACACCATGGAAACAAATAGGCAGGGAATATACCTCGCAGGTGTAGTATGCGGAGGAATGGACACACACCTCTGGTTCATCGAGAACTCTCGGGAACATGCAGATAAGATCATCAAAGATATCCTGCAGAAAAAGACCGCCTGATCAGTTGAGATATATGGTGTAAACTTAATTTCGCTACTTGCTTAAGTCACCTGTAGCTATTGGGTAGCCTTACGTTATAAAATGTTCACCTCCCTTTCCAGCTGCACACCGAAGCGCTCCTGCACACTATCTAGTACCCGCTGCGACAAGTTGTATATGTCCGCACCGGCAGCATGTCCATAGTTGACCAATACCAGCGCCTGTTTGGCATGTACACCGGCATCGCCTTCGCGGTAACCTTTCCAGCCACATTGCTCTATCAACCATCCCGCCGCCAGCTTATACTGCCCTTGAGGCGCAGGATATGCCGCCAATGCAGGAAACTCCGCCTTCAACGCATGGTATTTCGCAGCATCCACCGTCGGGTTCTTGAAAAAACTACCAGCATTGCCGATCTCTTTGGGATTGGGCAACTTCGAACTGCGGATGTTGATCACCGCCTGGCTGATCGCCTGGATAGACAATGCCTGCACATTCATACGTTTCAACTCCTCCTCGATAGCACCATAACTGGTATTGAAATGAGGAGTACGGCTCAATTTGAAAATAACGGATAATATAACGAACTGACCTTTATACTGCCTTTTGAAAACACTCTCCCGGTAACCAAAACCACAGGCGGCATTGTCAAACGTCACCACCGCCCGATCCTGCAAATGATACGCGTCCAGCGAATGGAATGTATCCTTTATCTCCACCCCATAAGCGCCAATGTTCTGCATAGGACTGGCGCCTACATTACCGGGTATCAGCGACAGGTTCTCCAGCCCGGCCAGGTTATGAGCAATACAATACTGTACGAACGCATGCCAGCTCTCTCCGGCCCCTGCCTTTACATACACCGCATCCCCTTCCTCCCGGATGATTTCAATGCCTTTCAGCTCGTTTTTAAGCACCAGCGCATCCACATCACGGGTGAACAACAGGTTGCTGCCACCTCCCAGGATCATCCGGGAATAAGGCTGCCAGCGCGCATCCTGTAAGAGGGTCTGTAACTCATCGGTGGAACTGAAAGAAGCAAAATAACGTGCTTTCGCATCTATCCCGAACGTATTATAGGGCCGGAGGCCGACATTTTCTGATACCTGCATAACTACCCGTAATGGCTTATCTTTAATTATTGAACAAAGATAAGCAACCGTGCATAACATACCGAGCTCACAAACAGCGATCATCATCGGTGCCACCGGCCTGACCGGTAGCTTCCTCACCTCTAGGCTGCTACAGGAGCGGCAATACGCCAATATCCGGGTGCTGGTTCGCCAACCCGATCTGCATCCCCGGCAAGGACTGGAGATCGTTATCGTCGATTTCGAAAATGAGCCGGCACTGGCAGCTGCCATGAAAGGCGCCGACGTAGTATTCTGCTGCATAGGTACCACCATCCGCAAAGCAGGCAGCCAGGCCAATTTCAGAAAAGTAGACTACGACATTCCCGTTCGCTGCGCACGCATCGCCCGCGAACAGGGCATACAACAATTCCTCCTCATGTCCTCCATCGGCGCCAATGCCAATACCAGGAACTTTTACCTGCGTACCAAAGGAGAAGCCGAACAGGCACTACTATCCACCGGCATCCCCGCCGTACATATCTTCCGCCCCTCCGTATTACTGGGCCCTCGCAAAGAATTCCGCCTGGGAGAAACAGTAGGACAGCTACTAATACAGGTGTTCTATTTCCTGCTCCAGGGCAGCTGGCGTAAGTATCGCGCCATCAAAGCGGCCACTGTAGCGCAAGCCATGATAAACGCAGCGGCAAAACAGGAAACAGGCCCGCATATCTATGAATCAGATGCCATCCAGCAACTGGGACTGTATACCAAATAAACGCCTACCTTTAACGTCCATATGAAAAAGATTCTTCTGCTGGCAGCCTGTAGTATGCTGGTATGCATTAGCAGCACCAAGGCACAGATCAATAATTACCTGAAAGATACCTGGCAGGAAAACGCCACTTTAGACAATATAGCTCCTCCCATGGGGCAACAACCGTCTTACATCATCGTATCCAATATCATCGCTCGGGATTTCAACCTCCCTTCCTCCTTGCAATATGCCGGAGTAGCCCATCTGAAAACATTCTACAGAAGGATACATATCAATACCACCGCTGGCGCCGACAGCCTTACACAACTGGTGCTACCCATAGAAGCAGACGAGAAGTTCCACTACATACAAGCCAGGTCCATCTATCCCGATGGACACAGCAACCCACTTAAAATGGAACCGGCTACCATGACCGATGGCCGAAAAGCAATCGTCCTCCTCACCCCGCAACTGCAAGCAGGCTGCCAGGTCGAATACGACCTCACCGTCAAAGTCTATGACAGCTACAATGGCATCGATCAGCTACAGTCCGCACATCCCTGCCAGTCCGCCACTTTCATCCTGAGAGCTCCTGCCAAACAGCAGTTCCGCATACAGTATTATAATAGCGCCGAACAGATCAACACCGTCGAAGAAAACAATGTGAGAGTATATATAGGCTCCTTCAAAAATATACCGCCCATCAGCGCCAGCAGCCTTTATTTCCCCACACCGCACCTCCTGAGCGTCGGCTTCGCCCTCTATAAGGAAGATAAGAACGCCACACCGCTCACCTGGCAACAATGGGGCGAACAGGCCTTTATCCAATATGTCAACACCGACCGCTTCGAAGTAAAACGCCTCGAAAAAGAATTGGACAAATGGCCCTTCCTCCGTCAGCGAATGCCCCTGCCCGCCCTGATATACCAGGTAGAACACCAGCTGAAAACACAATATCCCATCTCCGCCTCCGACGAAGAAGGTCCCGTAGATATCGCCACCATGCTACGCAGCAAAGCCACCACCCCCTATGGCATGATACGCCTGATGGCTTCCGTTTACTATGCCCTGGGCATCCGCTGCCAGCTGCTCTTCACCAGCGCAAGAGACGAAATGCCCATAGATACCGGCTTACTCGTACCCAAACTGGCTCACAATGTACTGCTGTACTTCCCCGATGTGAAGCTGGCATTGGCTCCCACGGAACCTAATACACGCTTTCCATTCATACCCCCCATGTGGGGCAACATCCCGGGCGTTCGTACCCGCGACACATTGATCAACAACCAGAGCAAAATACTAACTGATATCATCAACACCCCGCTACCTGATTATACACGCAACAATATCAGCGTGGAAGCGGCATTGCGCCTCAACACCAACACCGACAGCGTTCAGCTGCAATGCACACAGACATTCGGCGGCTATCCCGCTACCACCATCCGGCAGCTAGTAGCCACCCCCAAAGCCGGCAGTAAAGAGGAAATATACGCCTCCCTGCTACCCATCCCTTATGCCGGCAGAGGAGTATACAGCCAGGAAAGTACACAGGACAGCTGGTCCGCCGGCAATATGAATGAACCGGTCACCATACGCACCCGCGCAGCAGCTGCCTCCATGATACAACACAATGGCAAACAACTGCTCATCAAACTCGGAGACCTCCTCACCAACCAGTCTCCTCGCCACGAACTCCTGATGCCACCGCAGGAACTGCCCGTAGAAATGGCCTTCCCCTTCTACCTGGAAAGAAGGATCACCTTCGATATCCCCAATGGATACAAAGTGACCAATCTCTCCTCCCTCAATAAAGACCTGCATGAAGAAGATAATGGCAAACAACTGCTGGGGTATAAAATGAGCTATCGCCAGGAAGACCGGCAACTGCACATCTTCGCCATGGAATGGTACCAGCGCACCAGCTGGGAAGGTAAAAGCAAAGACACCTTCCGCCGCATCATGCAACTGATCAGCGAATTAAAAGCCAGTACCCTGATATTGGAAAAGGAATAACAGAAGAGATTATATAGTATCTACATCCGGAGTGATAATAACGCTCCGGAATTTTTTTTCCGACAGCAGCTGCACAAACATATCCCGCAGCATCATTTTAATCTGTGCGATCACCTTACCATCCCGCGGTAATTTGATCAGCATCTCCTGCAGGTAATAGTTACGCACCCTGGCCACCAGTGGTGCTGCAGGCCCTACCAGCGGCTGCGTCAGCCGCCCCTGGAGCCAATGCCCCAGCACCTGCGCCGCCTGCTCTACAACAGGCTGTTTCTTATGTTTTAACGTGATCTTCAATAACCGTACAAATGGTGGATAGTTGAACTGCTGCCGCTCCGCGATCTCATGCTCATACATGCCCTTATAGTCATGCGCCGTCACATAATGCAGCACCGGATGCTGCGTACGGCTCGCCTGTACCACCACAGACCCTTTACTATGCTTACGGCCCGAACGGCCACTCACCTGCTCCATCAACTGAAAGGCCCGCTCATTCACCCGGAAATCCGGATAGCTCAACAAACTATCCGCACTCAACACACCTACCAGGTTCACATTCTCAAAGTCCAATCCCTTCACCACCATCTGTGTCCCCACCAATATATCCACCTCCTGCTTCTCCAGCAGCTGAATCATCTTATTATGACTGTCCTTGTTACGGACCGCATCCACATCCATACGGGCAATGCGCGCCTCCGGAAACAAGTCCTTCAGGTCCTCCTCTATCTTCTCCGTACCGAAACTCTTCGGCACCAGCGTCTGGCTGCCACAGGCCGCACAGGTATATATGTAAGGGTAACGTGTACCACAATAGTGACAGTGTAATTTGTCCTGGTGACGATGATACGTCAGCGATACATCACATTGCTTACAGTCCGGTATCCAGCCACACGTAGTACATAACAGGAAAGGTGCATATCCCCGCCGGTTCTGGAAAAGGATCACCTGTTTCTTATCTGCCAGGCTTTGTGTAATACGGTCTTTCAATGCCGTGGTAAAGTTGCCTTGCATCGTCTTCTCCGCCGTCTCTTTCTTTACATCCACAATGTCGATCTCCGGCATCTCAATACCACCAAAACGTTCATTCAGCTCCACCAGCCCGTATTTACCCTGCTGTGCATTGTAATACGACTCCAGTGATGGCGTGGCAGATCCCAGCAATACCTTCGCTCCGAAAAGACTGGCATAATAGATCGCTGCATCCCGCGCATGATACCGGGGCGCCGGGTCCTGTTGCTTATAGGAAGTATCGTGCTCCTCATCCAATATGATCAACCCCAGGTCCCGGAATGGTAACAACAGGCTGGAACGCGCACCCAGCAATACTTGTAGTTCGCCGGTCTTTACCTTGTTCCATATCTCCACCCGCTCATTGTTGCTGAACCGGGAATGATAAATACCAATACGGTTACCGAAGTGTTTCTGCAACCGGCGAATGATCTGAGAGGTCAACGCGATCTCCGGCAACAGGTACAATACCTGCCTGCCTGTAGCCGCATACTCCTCGATCATCTTTACATACAGCTGCGTCTTGCCACTGGAAGTAACGCCGTGCAGCAACGTCACTTGCTTATCCTCAAAACACTGCCGGATCGCTGCGAGGCTGGATGCCTGCGCAGGACTTAATATAAAATCAATATCAGCAGTAACCTTCCCGCCTCCCTGTATACGATCCACCGTACGCTCCTCTACCCGGAGTATCTGCTTGTCGACCAACCCGTTTAACTGAGCCGTCGTCGCCCCCGATTTCTTCAACAGCTCCTTCTGTAATACCTCCCCCTGCGTTTTCATCAGGTGCAGGTACGCCAGCAGTAACTCCATCTGTTTGGGTGCCCGCCCTAACTCGTCAAAAAGCGCCGACAAGCGCTCATCATCCTGGTAAGCAGCCTGCAGCTGCACATACTTCTCCTTCTTCTCCTTATATACTTCTTTCAGCTCCTCGTACACCAGGCATACCTTCTTCTCGATCAGCTTTTTGATCACCGAGTATACCTCTGACTTGTCGAGTATCAGCTGTACTTCTTCAATACGTAGCTCCTTACGGATCAGCAACGCCTCCGCAATGAGATATTCATCCTCATCCAGCGCAGTAAAATCCTCTCCGTAAGCATCGTTGAATAATAGCAAGGTCTCGCTCGACAGCTTCAGGTGAGCAGGCAAGGCCGCATTCAGCACCTCGCCTTCCGTACACATGTAATAGTCAGCGATCCACTGCCAGAACTGTAATTGGGTGGGATATAATACCGGCTCTTTATCCAGCACATCCAGGACAGGTTTGGTCTTGTATGCCGGCGCCTGGATATGTACCTGCTTGACAATACCTGCATATTTTTTCTGCTTACCCAATTGCACCGCTACACGCGAACCCGCCTGTATCAGCGACTCCAGGTGTTCCGGCACCGTGTAAGTATATACTTTAGGCAATGCCAGTGGCAATATCACATCGGCATACTTCATCCTACTGGCTGTAAGGTTGGATAGTGATGGTATTTACGCAGCTCGGCTTCCATGAGTTCAAATACCTGCTGCTTGAGGGTGGGAATATCGTCTATCGTCAGCCCCGCTACCGGCACCGGCTGCATATACACAATGCGGCAACGGCCGGGCGTAAGACTGAAAAATCCTTTATCGTGCGGCAAACGCTGCTTACAGTCCAGGTACAATACCGGATGAATAGGTGTCTGCGTTTCTATAGCAATTTTAAAAGCACCGTTGTGAAAGCTGCGCAAAGGTGCTTCCGATTCATTGGTAGTACCTTCCGGAAAGATCAATATAGAAATACCTTCCTTCAGCGCCGCCATCATCTCCCGTACACTCTTGGCGCGCGCGCGCGCATTGGAACGGTCTACAGGCACCACAGAATTACGGTAGATAAATCCGAAGATGGGTATCTTCGACATCTCTACCTTACCTAATGGCCGGAATGGCAAACGCATGATCTTCACCGCCAACGCAGCATCCAGGTAAGACCGGTGATTGACTACAAAAATGCAGGGCTCCTTGAGCGCCCTTACCCCGGGCGCATAAATACGCCGCGTAATGATCCCCACCAGCGGAAACCAAGTGATCGCCCAGAAACGGAGGAAGTAAAAAATAATGTTCCCCCCCTTGTACCTGCCCAGCAGAGAAGCCAGAAAAATAAAAGGCAATATCAGGAACATAATAGCCAGCCACATGATCGTAGCATAAATAACATACAAGGCATGTAACGGCCGTATCAACACATTCTTGAGCTTCATCAATACTATATTGTAAATTGGGCTTGAATCAAGCCGAAAAATAAGCAATTTCCTACAAAGAGTGGCGCCTTCCGTTTATTCCGCGATTTATTTACAGTCACAACTCCAATCCCGCTCCAGGTCTATACAGGTCACTACCTTCGTTTCATGACCACAGACCGCAAAGACTACCCTTAAATGTTGACCATCAGCAGCATATCCCTCCAAAGCATAGGTAGGACAGGGCTTATCCGCCAAGTCAGATTTCTCTTCATTCATCTTACCATTCACCAGGATCGCTTCGATCTCCTCCTTCGTGATCTCCCGGCAATCCATCCGGCAACGCGCATGACGGGTATAAGTCAGCAAAGATTTACGACTCAACCTGGCCCCATTCGCCGCTACCGGAAAATCCCCGCCCGCCCCAACAGGAGCCGGCATCGTCACATGCCGCACAGATGGCCCTGATCCGTCACTGCCCGTGGAACTATGTTGCTTCCATATGAAGAATAATGCTAATGCCAGTAAAACAACCGGCCAGTAACGCTGAAATCTCTGCATACACGTGTAAATCCCTGTAAAATAAAGGAAAAATTCCTTACCAGCCCATGACATAAAAAGTTGCTACCTTTGCCCTCCTTTATGACACAGGAAAAAACAGTTGCTTTTCATACACTGGGCTGCAAGCTGAACTTTTCAGAAACCTCCGCCATCAGCAGGTTACTGGAACAGGATGGCTTTGTGAAGACAGATTTTGACGGACAGGCCGATGTCTATGTCATCAACACCTGCTCCGTTACCGAAAACGCCGACAAAGAATGCCGGCAGCTCGTACGCCGTATACAACGCCGCGCGCCACAAAGCATGGTAGTTATCACCGGTTGCTATGCACAGCTCAAACCCCAGGAGATCGCCTCCATCGAAGGCGTCGACCTCGTACTGGGCGCCGCCGAAAAGTTCAACATCGTGGATCACCTGAAAACACTCACCAAAGGAGACAGCACCAAAATATGCTCCTGCGATATAGAAGAGGTTAACAGCTTCCACTCCTCCTACTCCATCAACGACCGTACCCGCACCTTCCTCAAGGTACAGGACGGATGCGATTATAACTGCTCCTTCTGCACTATCCCCATGGCACGTGGCAAAAGCCGCAGCGACAGCATCGCCAACGTACTGGTCAACGCCCGTACCCTGGCGGCCAACGGCGCCAAAGAGATCGTCCTCACCGGTATCAACCTCGGCGACTTCGGTAAAGGCTTTGAAGGTGGCAAAAAAAGAGAAGAAAGCTTCTTCGAACTCATACAGGCACTAGACGAAATAGAAGGCATAGACCGCTATCGCATCTCCTCCATAGAACCGAACCTGCTCAGCAATGAGATCATCGAATTCGTGGCCAACAGCCGCAAATTCATGCCGCATTTCCACATCCCTTTGCAAAGTGGTAGTAACTATATCCTCGGCCAGATGCGCCGCCGGTACCGCCGCGAACTCTACGCAGAGAAAGTAGCCCTCATCCGCCAGTTCATGCCGCATTGCAGCATCGGCGTAGATGTCATCGTCGGCTTCCCCTCCGAATCCGAAGCATACTTCCGCGAAACATACGACTTCCTCCATCAACTGGATATATCCTACCTGCACGTATTCACCTACTCAGAAAGAGCCAACACACTGGCCCTCGATATTCAACCAGTCGTACCCATACACGTTCGCCATGAACGCAATAAAATGCTGCGCAACCTCAGCCACAAAAAGTCACAGCACTTCGCCGCACAACATATCGGACAAACCCGCAAAGTCCTCTTTGAAGGTCATGTCAAAGACAACATGATGGAAGGGTATACTGACAACTATATCAAAGTCACCACCCCCTTCCGCGAAGAGTGGGTCAACAATATCGTAGATTGGGAGCTGCGCTGAACCGCCTCCCTTTCTCCCCTTACCATTTCACACCACCTTCCTCTACCTATTCGCAATATCCGCTCGACAATGAGCTGGCAACATTCGTCGATGATCCTTCCGTATTCCCGCCAATTTCCATGGAGTGGGACTACCCCTCCGCTATCACCAACGCCGTTATAAACATACGGAAACAGCTACACGGTTTTAACTGCCTATTCGACTCCCTCGGAACACTACATTGCCAGCATATACAAATAAGGGCCTACGCTGCTCTTACCTGACTGCCTCACAGGAGATCATGTTCACCGCACAGGTGATCAGCAGCTGCGGTGAAGGTGGTATCATCAACCGGGAAAAATTAGTATGCAGGGATTCTGAATATCGTTATTGCTGTACAGACTGCGGGGCATATACCAACAGAACCGGGAAACTGCTACGCCAAACCAGCTAAATGTAAACATGATCTTTACACCGGCAACTAGGCTGACTGACAAAAGGCTACAAAACAAAAAAGGCCATGCAATGCATGACCTTTTATTTCTGTGGGAGTTGACGGATTCGAACCATCGACCCTCTGCTTGTAAGGCAGATGCTCTGAACCAGCTGAGCTAAACTCCCTTTCCATTCAGATACTTAACGTATCCGGAAAAGTGACAATCTTTTTCGTGGGAGTTGACGGATTCGAACCATCGACCCTCTGCTTGTAAGGCAGATGCTCTGAACCAGCTGAGCTAAACTCCCGTTTTTCAATTTTCGCCTCAAACCTTTTGTCTGATGGGATTGCAAAGGTAATCACTATTTTTATTTAACCAAATATTTTTTTCATCTCCTGTAAAAAATTCTCACAACACCTACCTCAAACACAATACCAGTCTATTTTTTCTCCAGGTGAAAAATATGTAATAACCGATGCGCCAACGGTGTGAACATCATCGCAGCTACCGTCAGGAATACAATACCACTGTATAATGCATACAACCCCGAGAAGATTTTCGCTGCATTCGTCTCCATCGGATTCACCGGTCCCATCCCCGTCAATATCATCGCTGCATTCAGATACGCATCCACCCAACTTAATGCCGCCAGCCAGTGATACCCTACCGTACCGATCACCATCGACACAACGATCAACAATAAAGCATAAGCACCATACCGTAATAACCGGTGCACAAATTGTCTTCTCGGAAGCAACGGTTGCATTTTATGTTCCAGTCGCATACATCCTAGTAATTATTGGTCCTTATCCTTCGACCGGTTATCTGGACGCTGATCCTTACGACCACCGGTAAAGATCCTCCTCACCGTACGTCCCAGCTTGTTCAATTCCTGTATAGGCGCCAGCGTCAGGTCATCCGGCTGCACACCAGACTCTATATAGTCCGTCTCCGTCTGCTCAGGATAAACAAGGATGATATTCTGATCCCTGAAATGACGGCTCAGCCTGCCAGGTATATTATCCTGCCCCGGACTGTACGACAGCGTTCCTTTACGGGCTGCCACTACCACCAGCAGATCATTACGCGTTACCTCCCGCGACAATACCAGAAAATCGTCCATATCCTCCAGCGATCGGTATACAATTTCCACACTGGTTTTACTCTGCTGTAAAAAAGTTTCTATCGCCCCCTTCGTATGATCATGACAACACATCAGTAACTTGGCGCCCGCCTGCTTGGCCAGCAATATCATCTTCTGCAGGTAATGCGCAAACCCCAGCTCATACTCCGTATTCCGGGGTAATATCATCACCATTTTTTTGGTCGTGTTTAACGGATTAGGGAAGTCACAAACATAGATCGTCTCCCATACACTCCGTAACACGTTCTCCAGCGTAGTACCAAATATAGAACCGAACAAACGCTCCGTCGTACTCGTTTTATCTGTCCAACCCAATATCACATCTGTGATCATCAACTCCTTGGCAGCACGGGCAATCCCGTCAGACACGTTCAGGTCTATACGTGTCACTACCTGTACTTTACTCTCCGTCGCCGCCGCATGTATGATCGCCTTTTCCATCATCTTGTTCGTCAGGTGTACCTTCTCTTTAGCTTCTTCATTATCCTGTACCACCGCCAACGGATAAATAGGCGAATCCGTCTGCCCATCCTTGATCATGACGGCAAAGTCCAGCAGCGACTCTATCCTGGCCGCATTAGATACCGGTACCAACATACGCTCCGGGCCACCGCGCATCTCCGGCTTACGCTCCGCTTCCACAATCGCCAGCTTACGTCCCGCACTCTCCGTCACAAACGATCCTACCATACAGGTGATCAGGATCAATATCACCGTACCATTCAATACATGCTCATCGATCAGCCCCATATTATACCCGATCAGTATCACCGCAATAGTAGCCGCCGCATGCGCACTGCTCAACCCGAAGATGATATTCCGTTGCGTACTTGTATACTTAAATGATAATTGCGTGAAATAAGCCGCCAGCCACTTACTCAGTAGAGCCATCGCCGTAAGTGAACCAGCAATGATCAACGCCTCCGGCCCTTTCAGCAACACCCGCAGATCCACCAGCATGCCCACACTGATCAGGAAAAAAGGAATGAACAACGCATTACCGGTAAATTCGATCCGGTTCATCAACGGCGAAGTATGCGGTATCAGCTGGTTCAACGCCAATCCTGCCAGAAACGCACCAATGATACCTTCCACACCGGCCAGCTCAGCCAGGAAAGCAGAAAGAAACACCAATGCCAGCACAAACACAAAGTGAGAAGTCTTATCGTCCTTGATCTTTTTGAAAAACCATCGCCCTATCATCGGGAATATCCACAGGATGATCGCTGCAAATACCGCCAGCGAAACACCCAGCCGCACCCAGAAATCCGTATTCAGATTCCCCTTCTCCGCTCCCGTGATAATAGCCAGTATCAACAGTACGGCCGTATCCGTTATAATAGTACCGCCGACTGCTACCGTCACCGCCTCATTTTTGGTAATACCCAATCTGCTAGCCAACGGATACGCCACCAGCGTATGCGTAGCAAACATGCTCGACACCAGCAACGATGCCATAAAATTGAAATGCAACCAGTACGTACACACCAGGTAACCCAATATCAACGGCAAGAAAAAAGTAAAGGCTCCAAATACCATACTCCGGTGCTTATTCTTCCTGAACTCCGTCATATCCAGCTCCAGCCCCGCCAGGAACATAATATACAATAACCCCGCCTTGCCAAAAAGGTCGATACTCCCCTTCTCTATCACCTGGAATCCATGATCCCCGATCGCCATACCCGCCAGTATCAACCCTATAATACTGGGTATCCGGAACTTCCGCAGGATAATAGGCGCCAGCAGGATAATAAACAGTACCAGCGAAAAAATAGGAATAGGGTCCTTTAAGGGCAAGCTGATATCCAATAGCAAAACCGACCTTGTCATTACTTGCATCATAATCGTTTATTTACATCAAATCCTGGTTATCAACTACTTTAAAACGCCAAGCGATTAACTTTTCGCAAACTACAAAATTTCCCGCCCTTTCAGCACCGTGCCCAAATACCACCACCCACGGGGGTGTTTTCAATTATTTAATGAATTTACCCGCATTTTAATGTAATTTTGCGGCAAAGCTTAGTACAAATCATGAGCCAGCAAACTGAACCAGGCATATTGACCAAAGAACTGGAAGACGTGCTCGTTGCAGAAGACGAACAATTTCCGTACAACCTTATTGTGTGGAATGATGAGGTAAACACTTTCGACTGGGTCATCTCCTCTCTAATCGAAGTTTGCGATCACTCCCAGGAGCAAGCAGAGCAATGTGCATTGATCATTCATCACAATGGCAAATATGCCGTTAAACAAGGTGAGTTCACACAACTCCGTCCCATGTGCGAAGCACTGCTGGATCGTGGTATCAGTGCCACCGTCGAAGAGACCGTTGCCAGCTGATCATGCCAGCAACTACCCCTCCCTCTCTTATCACCTCGGCATAATACATCCGGTCCCTATGAAAACCGGACCGTTTTTGCTATTTCCGCTACCATTTGCAATCACCTGAAGGATGCCCGTATTTCACCTGGACAAAAAACTGGTCTTCCCCCCTACCCAACTGGCAGAACCCGATGGCCTGCTGGCTGCCGGCGGTGACCTGTCCACCCAACGGCTCCTGCTCGCTTACAGCTCCGGCATATTCCCCTGGTATTCTGAACCTCCCATCCTCTGGTGGTCCCCTCACGAACGCTTCGTACTCTTCCCCGAAGAACTCAAAGTGTCCGCCTCTATGAAACAGGTACTCAAAAAAGAGACCTTCCACATCACCATCAACCAGGACTTTAAAGGCGTCATCTCCAACTGCCGCAAAATATTCCGCGAAGGCCAGGATGGCACCTGGATCACCCGCGAAATGCAACAGGCCTACATCCGCCTCCACCAGGCAGGACACGCCCTCTCCGTAGAATGCTGGCAAAAAGAACAGCTCGTCGGGGGACTCTATGGCGTCAAACTGGGCAACTGCTTCTTCGGAGAATCCATGTTTGCCCATGTCAGCAACGCCTCCAAAGCAGCGTTCATCACCTTCGTCCGACAGGCCGCCAGCCAAGGCCTCGCCCTCATCGACTGCCAGGTACATACCCCACACCTCGAATCCCTCGGCGCCCGATTCATCCCCCGCGATGCCTTCCTGCAACTGATCCGGCAACATACCCAAGGAACCACTTCGCAGGATTTTTCGTAACTTTTATAAATACTACCCCACACACGTTACCTTCTTTATACATTAAACCGGACATCATGAAAAAACTCCTCCTCCTGCTACCAGCCGTAATGCTGTTCGCATTCCGTATCAGCGACACCCGCACCGACGATCGCGAAATACTGGTCAAAAACTTTATGGAAACAAGGGCCAACCTGCTCAAAAGCATACAAGGCCTCTCCGACAAACAAATGAACTTTAAACCGGACTCCTCCCGCTGGTCCGTCGCCGAATGTCTCGAACATATCATCCTCGTCGAAAAAGGAATCTTCGGTATGGAACAGCAACTGGTAAAACAAACTCCCAACCCGGAAAAAAGAAAGGATATCAAAACCAAAGATGAAGACCTCATCAAAGGTGTCACCGATCGCAGCCATAAAGCCAAAGCGCCTGAATTCGCACAGCCTAAGCACACCTACGCTACCACCGCAGCAGCCATCGACGCCTTCAATACCCAACGCGATCAACTCATCGAGTACGTCAAGACTAACAACGATGACCTGCGTAACCACGTCATGGACAGCCCCGCAGGCACCCTCGACGCTTACCAGTTCCTCCTGCTCATATCCTCCCACTCCGCCAGACATACCAAACAGATCGAAGAAGTAAAGGCAGATCCCAATTTCCCTAAACAATAATCAGTTATCTGCGCCGCTTCCTTAAGTACCCTGTAAGTACCGTATAAGCAGTGTATAACAATAAAAAGGGGATGTCTTTTAAAAAGACATCCCCTTTTCTATTATAAAGACGTTATTGAACTACTTCTTCTTTTTCGCAAACCCGCCTTCAAAGAAACACTTAATATTACGGTAAGCTCCGCATCCTCCGATCTCCCGGATGTTTACCCGGCTACCGGAAAACTGGAACGCTATACCACACGCACTCTCCTTATCCTGATACTCCCCCTTGTTCGTGCCGGTATAACGGCCAACACCACTCAACTCTCCCTTACAGGTCCCATTGTCCTTTGAAAAACTGATGAAAAACCGGAACGTCTTCGGCTCATCACCGTCACGGATAGATACCAGGTTCATCTCGCCCGACTTATAGTCAGCAGAAAATTTCTGTTTCCTCGGCAACGTATCGATCGGGTTGAACAGCTGCCCCGGCCCTGGCTCATTAGAATTCGTCATGATCAGCGTAGCCGCCCCATCAGGATTGATCATATAAAAGTCCTCCTTCAACGCACTGCGCGATGCCGTCAGCTTCCGCTCCGTACTGGTCTTGATCACATATTTACTGTCCAGTGAGAAATACAATACCGTACCGTCCTTATCAGCCGTATGGCCTGCCAACATACTGTTCAGGTACTTCCCCTTTTTGTCTGTAAAACACAGGTAGGCCAACGTGCCCGTCTTCCCACTCGCTTTCACCACAAAAAAGTTCATCGTCGCACCAGGCACATACTGCAGCGGATAATATTTAGGCACATCTGATTTGGGGAACCTAGACTTACCCAGCGTATCCGTCAGGAATTGTTTGATCACTGCCGCTTTCAACCTTACAGAATCAGGCGTTTTCTCCGCCAGCAGCTCCGCACTCAACTTATACGGTAACGCCGACTGCGGGAATAACTGCTCAAAATCCTCATAGGTCAACGGTTGATCCGTATCGCCCGTTTTGGATGGCTTGGATTTGCAGGCTGCCAGCACGCCGGCAAAGAAAAAAATTAACAGGTACCTGTTCATGCACTTTTAGTTATACTTCCGAAAATTAAATATAATTCTGATATGTAAGCCTGTCTTTATAGAAAAAACAATGCCGGTTCTCCATCACCGGCCCACTAATGCGCCCATCTCCCTCAAAAGGGATGCAAAAATAACGCCTCCCGGATACATACCAACCACCTGCTGCTAAAAAAGCTTGCTAAATTGTCTATATGTTTTTAGATTTGTCTAAATTTTTATTTTAGTCCGTATGAACTTGACGATAGCAGAAGAGAACTATATTAAGTCGATCTATAAGTTGCAGGAAGGCCAGCAAACAGTGACCACCACTGCCCTGGCCTATGAACTCGATACCAAACCGGCTTCTGTAACCGACATGGCTAAAAAGCTAAAGGAAAAAAAACTGATCGATTACGAAAAATACCAGGGCTTGCAGCTCTCCGCCGAAGGTCGCAAAGCCGCCTTGCAGATCATCCGCAGGCACCGCCTATGGGAATGTTTCCTGGTAGATAAACTCAACTTCAGCTGGGATGAAGTACACGAACTGGCCGAAGAGCTCGAACATGTACGGAGCGAAAAACTCATCAACCGCCTCAGCGAATACTTGGGTAATCCTACCATCGACCCCCATGGCGATCCCATCCCGGATGCCAATGGGAAAATAGGCAAACAACGCCCGCAAACCTCCCTGGACCTCTCCACCGCCAAACGCCTGGAGATCACTGCCGTATCCGACCAATCCAGCGCCTTACTCGAATTCCTCAATGCCAAAGGCATCCGCCTCGGCACGCATATCGATGTGATCGAACGCTATGAATTCGATAACTCCATGGAGATAAAAATCAAAAATCAACCGGCATTCACCATCAGTGAACAGGTATGTAAAAGCATCATGGTACGCCCCGTATGATGCCCGCCTGCCTCCGGCTAATGCCAAATGATCAATAGGGACAACTTTTAACGTATGCATCTTTCCAATCACCATACATCACTTAGTGAAGTACACCAAAGTATAGATACTACCAACGGCAAGTCTCGCTGGAAAAAACTGCTGGCCTTCTTCGGCCCGGCTTATCTCGTCAGCGTAGGATATATGGACCCGGGCAACTGGGCCACCGATCTCGCAGGAGGCAGCCAGTACGGTTATAAACTGCTCTGGGTATTGCTCATGAGTAATCTCATGGCACTCCTGCTCCAAAGCCTCAGCGCCCGTCTCGGTATTGTCAGAGGCCGCGACCTCGCTCAGGCCAACCGCGAAACATACCCCCCAGTCGTCAACTTCATCCTCTACATACTCGCAGAAATAGCGATCGCCGCCACCGACCTCGCCGAAGTACTGGGCATGGCCATCGGGATACAACTGCTCACCGGCCTCCCCCTCGCCTGGGGCGTCAGCATCACCGTCCTCGATACCTTCCTCCTCCTCGTACTACAACGATACGGCATCCGGAAAATGGAAGCCTTCATCATCTCACTCGTCGCTATCGTCGGCATCTCTTTCCTGACAGAGCTGATCATGGCCCGTCCGCAACTCAAAGAAGTAGCTACCGGATTTATCCCCACCATCCCGGATAATACCGCCCTCTATATCGCCATCGGTATCATCGGCGCCACCGTTATGCCACACAACCTATACCTGCACTCCGCATTAGTACAGACGCGCAAGATCAAACGCGACGAAAAAGGCATCCGCCAGGCACTCAAACTCAACTTTATCGACAGCGCCATCGCGCTCAACCTCGCATTTTTTGTCAACGCCGCCATACTCATATTAGCAGCCTCCGTATTTTTCAAAGCAGGACATACCAATATCGCAGACATACAGGATGCCCACCAGCTACTGGAAGGCCTGCTGGGCAACAAATGGGCGCCCATGCTCTTCGCCATAGCCCTCATCGCAGCCGGACAAAGCAGCACCGTCACCGGTACCCTGGCCGGCCAGATCGTCATGGAAGGATACCTCCGCCTGCGTATCAATCCCTGGCTACGTCGACTCCTCACCCGACTCGTCGCCATCGTACCCGCACTACTGGTCATCCTCCTCGCCGGCGATGATAAAGTAGGCGAACTCCTCGTATTCAGCCAGGTACTCCTCAGCCTCCAGCTGGGATTTGCCATCATCCCCCTTATCCACTTCGTCAGCGACAAACAAACCATGGGCGTACATGCCATCAAACCGCTCACTAAGATCATGGGATGGGCTATCACCGTCATACTGGTATACCTCAATATCCGCATGGTCTGGGCTGAAGCCGCCGCCTTCATCAGCGACAACGGCCCCGCCTGGGTAGATGTCATTATCATATTCGCCGGCCTCGGTTTCATCACACTACTGCTCATCACCACCTTCTACCCCGTGATCAACAAGCGCCGCAAAGCAATCGCCTTCAGCATACACCCGGAACCCGTCACCGTATCGATAGACAAACTCGAAAAACCCGTATACAAACGCATCGCCCTGGCACTCGACTTCAGCAAAAATGACGAACAAGTCATCGTCAACGCCATCGCACATGGCACCCCCGACACTGAATACCTGCTGATCCATATCGTCGAAAGCGCCTCCGCCAAATACCTCGGCCACGAATCTGATGACCTGGAAACACGCAAAGACCAGCAACAACTAATGGCCTATACCGCCCAGCTACGCGTACAAGGCATCAATGCCCGCGGCATCCTCGGATACCGCCACCGCGCCAAAGAAATCGTCCGTATCGTAAAAGAAGAAAAGGCCGACTTCCTTATCCTCGGCGGACATGGACACACCGGCATCAAAGATTGGATATATGGAGAAACAACCAACCAGGTAAGACATCATGTCAAAATACCGGTATTGGTCGTACAATAACAACACATCATCATACTGTATAGCATGAAACACCTGTTCCAAACCGGCGACCAGCAGCACTTCAGCCGGCTGGTCACCGCCGAAGACTGCGCCACCTTCGACAGCGGCACCGTACACCCCGTGTACGCCACCTTCGCCCTCGCCCGCGATGCAGAATGGTGCAGCCGCCTCTTTGCCCTCCAAATGAAAGACGAAGAAGAAGAAGGTATCGGCACACAACTTAGCATCACCCACCACGCTCCCGCACCCATCGGCAGCACCGTTCACTTCACCGCCACCATCCACCGCCTCCAACACCATGAGATCATCTGCGACTTCACAGCACACCACGGCGACCGCCTGATCGCCAGCGGACAAACAGGACAGAAAATACTACCCAAAAAGAAATTGGAACAACTCTTCAGTCAGCTCAAATAAATACTATAAGCCCAAAGCGGCTTTCAGTTTAGGATAACCGGTCTTACTCACCGGCACCTTCGCACCCGAACGTAGTATCGCCAGGTGATTCTCTTTCTCATAAGGCTCTATACGGGTCACCTCATTCACATTCAGCATATAAGAACGGTGCACCCGGGCAAATTGCTGCCCATCCAACGTCTGCTCAAAAAACGACATCGTCTTGTTCTTCAGGAAAGTACCCTCCTGCGTCACGATCTTCACGTAATCATCCGCCGCCTCCAGGTAATGAATATCCTGCACCGGAATGATCTTGATCTTACCATTGATCTTCACCACCACCCGGTTGCTCTGCAATGGCGACGTAGCCGCAGTTTCCAGCAAACCCGCCGTCTGTTGCGCCGCCGCATTGGCATTGCTGCGACGCTCCCGCCAACGCTGGATAGCCTTCTCAAAACGCTCCTGCGAAAACGGCTTCAGCAAATAGTCTATCGCATTCACCTCAAAAGCACGGATCGCATGCTCCTCAAATGCCGTCGTAAAGATCACCGCCGGCATATCCTCCACCAGCTCCAGCATCTCGAAGCCATTGATCTTAGGCATCTGCACATCCAGGAATATCAACTCCGGCTGATGCTGCTGTATCGCCTTCAACCCCTCAAAACCATCCCCGCATTCCTGCATCAGCTGCAACTCCGGGTAAGCCTGTAAAAACTCCACCACCACGGCCCTCGCCAATGGCTCATCATCAATGATTACTACTTTTGTCATTTGGTTGAGGCACTTTTATTAGTGTTGTGTAAATATTGTCAATCGCTTGTGTTTCTAATAGGTCATTACGGGCAAACAACAGGTACAACCTGCGCCGGATAGAACTTAACCCAAAACCCGTACCCCGGTGTGGCTGCTGCAACACCGGATCAAATGGATTACGCACCTCTATCTTCAACAACTCATCCTCCTTCCAGGCCCGGATCGTAATCGTGATGGCTTCCGTCGTATCATACAGCCCATACTTGATCGCATTCTCTACCACCGGCTGCAACAACATAGGCGGCATCTGCATCGCCTGCGCCTCCACGACTGAACTCACCTCCGTAGACAACCGGTGTCCAAACCGCACTTTCTCTATATCCAGGTACCACTCCAGGTATTGTAACTCCTCCGTCAACGATATCCATTGCTGATCTTCCCGCTTGATAGACCCTCGCAGAAAGTCGGACAACTTCAGCACCATCTCCCGCGCCTGCTGCGGCCGTAGCATGATCAACGCATTAATGGAATTCAAACTGTTGAACAAAAAATGCGGCTGCAATTGCTGCCGTAATTTGAACAGCTCCGCCTCCCTCGCCATCCGCTCCGTAGCATCCTTACGCGCCATCAACGCACGTTGCTCTCCCAACTCATGCCATACCAGGCTCTTCATCCCCATACCGGTGATGATCAGCCATCCTATAATATACCGCACCGGCAACGCATCTATCATCCAGTGATAGTATTCCGTCTTGTACGGAAAAATAGATCGCATCAGGCAAGTACTAAATGTCAGCCATATCACACTCAGGATCGTAGCATACACCAGCAAATACAGATATTTCCCTTTCTGCGGATGATAGTAGGCCAGGTTCTGCGAGATCAGCAAACTGGCGCCTGCCAGCAAGCCGGTATGTACCAGGCTGTCCGTCCAGGCAAGCCGGGACTCAATATGAAACCACTTCATCAACAGGAATGCCTCCACCAGCATAAAGGTGTAGGCTGTTCCAATGAAAACCCAGCGGAAAGACCGGTCTATAAAGATTTGTTTTGTCAAACGGGACGGATTAAAACCGTGAATAAGGATGGAAGACGTTAACAACAGTCAGCACTCACGCACTGATCTCTGCATAACGCTGATCTTCCAGTTGCGCCGATTTCGATTGTAACCAGGCCAGGTAAGTCGCCGCATTGCCAGGCTCCTCTATCCTGGAATACAATTCCATACCGTCAGACAGCTGGTCCAGCATGAACAGTTCCGGTACGTTGATAAATTTCCACTCTACCAGCTCCTGCTTCTGGTTCTTAAAAGCATATTGCTCCTGTAAACCTATCTCACAAGCCTTCTTCCAGGCAGCCTGCTTGTTGTCAGCATTAATAAGCCTTAACTGCTCGTCAAACTGGGGCAGATGGTTACCATTACCGCTGATGATCTGGTATACAACCTTTGCGACAAACCATTGCATATGAGTAGTTTTTAAAAAGTAAGTGTGATAATTATTATAGCCAAACGATAGATAATCCGTGTCTTATCAGGAAGGATAACTCTTGATCTCTATTCCGCCCATGATCGCACTCCCCTTCAGGATCAGCGTTTTGGTCGGCATCGTGCCCCCGATCAGTTCCGGGAACCGCTTGTCTTCTATACCGCCCATAATAGTGTTCACCTCCAGTTTCACATCCCAGTGCGCCGGTACCACCAGCTCAATACCACCAAATATGGCGTGTACGTTCAGGCTGATCGTATCCTCAAAATCCGCCTGTGTCAGGTTCAGATCTATCCCACCAAATACCGCCGTCAGATCCCCGCCCTTCAACCGCTTGTTCAGGATCATCCTGTTGTCCGAGCCGAAAATAGCCACACAGTCCAGGTGGTCTTCACTATCCTTGTCGTCCTTCAGCTCGTAATTGCGACGCCACATATGCGGGCGGTCCCTTTTCAACAAGATCATAATACCCAATCCAATCAATGCCGCCGGCCATATAAACCGGAATATGTCGAAGTGGATGATTTCCATTTCTCTTAACAGAAACACACCACCCACCGTCATCATGATCAGCCAGGCGCCTCCCCGGAACTGATGTTTGATACCTACCAGCAACCCTACTACAATCAGGATCATCTGCCAGGATACTATCCAGGACGGCAAGTTCAAATCCAACTGGTCTATTAATAAAAAACCTCCTACTATTACCAGTATCAGCCCTCCTATTGCCCGTTTAGGTCTGCGGCGCGCTATCCTTTGATCACTGGTATCGGTATCGTTATATTGATATGCCATACTTTTAAAATTTATGATACAAAACTAACCCGCTATACGTGGTATTTCAAACGTATTTAGGCCAAAAAAGCATGACTTCCGGTAAACGGCGGTAAAATAACGGTGAAATCTTCCGCTCCTGCGATGGGTCAGCAGGACAGTCGGTGAACAGGCAGGGAACAAAGGCCAACGGCCGGACACTCAGCCGCGTGCCATAACGTTATATTTCGATGGTGATCAGTTTATCATTACCCGTCAGCCGGGTCAGTGTCTCCTTCAGTTGCTGTACCATCGGATCAGGCCCGCAGATATAGAACTGACGGCTGAAATCACCTACCTTCTCCTTCAGATAGGCCTCGTCGATACGCCGGTGCTCATAACCTTCTGCCGGCACTTTGGTAAGGGTAGGGATAAAACGGTCTCCCAGCATACGGCGCCACTCCTCTTCCAGGATCACATCCTCCCGGGTTTTATTGGAAAAGATCAGCTGGTTACCCCCGATCTTCCCATCCTGCTCCAGCTGCCTGAAAATGGCAATAAATGGTGTTACCCCGGCTCCGCCCGCAATGAAGGTGCCTTCTCCCTTATACTGAATGGCCCCCCATACATCATGCAATAGCAGCTCATCTCCCTCCCGGAGCTGGGAAATACCCGCTGTCACACTATGACGGTCCTTATAGATCTTAATGGTAAATTCCAGGTGGTCCCAATCATTCAGTCCTGTAAACGTAAAAGGCCGACGCTCCTCCTCCCAGCCCGGCTTATGCAGGGATACCTCCGTAGCCTGCCCTGGCAGGAAATGATAACCCTCCGGCTTGCTGACTTTAATGCGTCTTACATCATGCGTAACGGGTACTGTGGATAAAATTTTAACGATATGGCGTTCCATAAAAGGGTTTTTCAGAGACATAGAGGAAGTTCCTGTCCCAGTATTAACAAATGATGATGGCAGGTGGCTATAAAGCAGCTATGTCAGCCAGCAGCAACGATAACCGTTGCGCCCACAGCGTATACTGTTTGCCAGATGGATGTAGTCCGTCTGCCGCCTGTAGGGTCGCATCCGTAGCGCCCTGCCTCGACACCGGCGTAATATCCAGATAACCGGCGCCATACCGTAAGGTAATCGCCTTGTTCGCTGCATTGAAAGCATCTATCTCGGTGGCGATCTGGGCCCGGTCCCTACCTTCTGCATAAGGCGTGACGCCCCAATCCGGAATGGATAACACCACTACCCTCCGCACATCCCCACCGGCAAATGCAATGGCCTGCTCCAGTAACTGCGCAAACTGTACCCGGTACTCTTCCAGGCTACGGCCTCGATATTGGTTGTTGACCCCTATGAGCAAGGTCACGATGTGGTAGGTTGTCTTTATACCAGCCGCTTGAATGGCTTGTGCTAACTCATCAGTTGTCCACCCTGTAATGGCAATGATACGGGGAGATGCCACCCGTATACCCCTTCTGGCCAGCAACGCAACCGCCTGCTCCGGGAAACGCTCCGGCTCCGTTACACTTTCTCCGATCGTGTAACTGTCTCCCAATGCCAGGTAAGTAAGGGTCGTATCTTGAATGGGTAAGGGTGATTGCATAGCTGCCCAGTTCTTTTCACTGTTGATCAATAGTATGGTTAAGCAAAATAAGATTAATCTGCGCATACTCCAAGAGGGGATAAAAATTACCTTATATACGTACACTTCTCCCCGAAAAGTTCAATGCCGCTCTCAGGAATAACCGCCTACCGGCAGATCCACTTCCTGAACGCTGCCGTCCGGCTGGTACTGGTCACAAACTGCCGGGTGATCCCCTTCAGCCGCACACTCAGCCGGTCGCCGAAATAAGGCGTCATCGCCGCAATACTGTCCAGCCGGATGATCTCACCCCTGTTCACCCGGAAGAACATGTCAGGGTCTACCAGCTCCATCACCCCATCCAGCGTCTCCGACAACAAATGTTTCTGCTGCTGCTTGTCCACCGCCACTGTCACACTATACTCCGAATAGAAATATTGGATGTCCTCCACCGCCAATAAAATGATCCCGTCCTTTACCCGCACCGTAAACCGCTCCCGGTACACCGGCTGATGCGTATGCCGCAACTGCTCCGCCACCTGCCGCACCAGCTCATCCGACACCAACGGCCGCCGTAACAATGCATACTTATCCATCGCCTGCCGGAACTTGTCAAAACTGAATGGCTTGATCAAATAAGCAATACCATTCGTCTCAAAAGCATGCAACAGGAACTGGTCGTGGGAAGTACAGAAAATCACCGGACAGCGTAATGACAGTTGCTGGTACAACGAGAAAATATTACCGTCCAGCAGCTCAATGTCTGACAGGATCAGGTCCGGCTGCGGATGCTCCTGCAACCACTCCACCGTAGCGGTAATACTGGGCAATATGGCAGCCACCTGTATCGCCGAATCATAACGCTCCAGGAAATGCTGCAGCTTTTCCCCTGCCAATGGCTCATCTTCCAGTATGATCACTTGCATACACGAAGCACTTTTATGACCGGGAACTGCACCGAGAACAGCTCCTCCGCCATCTTTACAACGATCTGACGGTCTGTTAACAATGTATAGCGCGCACGCAGGTTCGTCAGCCCCGTACCCGTAGATACCCCGGGGTCCAACACCCTGTTGCGGCGCTGGTTCTCCATCACCAGCCGGTCTTCATCCGCATACAATTTCACCTTCAACGGCACCGCATAGTTCACCTGGTTATGTTTGATCACATTCTCCGCCAGCAACTGCAACGTCCCCGAAGGCAGATAAGTTTCCTGCACCCCCTCCGGCAACGCCAGCTGGAACTGGTAAGCACCGGGGAAACGCTGGTCGATCAGGTAAATATAATGCTGCAATAACATGATCTCCTCACTCACCAGCGTCAGCTCTTTCTTACCCACCTGCAACATATGCCGGTACAACTCCGCAAACCGGTGGATAAACTCCTCCGCCCGGTCTGCATCCTTATGCACCAGGCTGGACAACACATTCAGGTTGTTGAACAGGAAATGAGGGTCCAGCTGCTGCTGCAACAGCTTGATCTGAGTATCGGCATGAGCCCGCGAAGCCGCGAGCAGCTTACGGCTCATCCGGGTACTGGTAGAAAAATAGTTGATAGCGATATACACACTCCCGATGATCAGGTGCAACAACGACAATACCACCATATTACCCAATAGGTGCTTCGGCTCGATCGGCTTGCCGAATATGGCCTGCTCCACCAGTATGATATAGGCCAGGGTACCCGCCATGAAAATAGGAATACTGCCCCCCAGCTCCACCAGCGGAGAAGGCAGATGACGCTCACGCCGTCGCCGGAACCAACGCCTGGCCAGCTGCACACTGTATATGGAGATCAGACAGTCCAGGAACAGGAAAAAGGGGGCGTCCGGATGGTAATCGAACCTGCCGGTCGACAAGCTCTCCACCAACTGCAACTGCAATACGTAAAGATGGCAGAACACCAGCAACCCCAATACGATCAGTAGCTTCTTCTTCATTTATGCACAAAATAACAGGAATCAGTGATATGTTGCGGCCACTAAATTAAGCACTGGCAGCGCCTCCGGCCACCACTTACCGCTGAACAAGGGAAAAAACCGGTTGAAAGCAGGAAAAGGTACTGCCGGATCAGGTCTAAATGCTGTAACTTTGCGAACGATTACAATAATTAGTAACGCGCAAAGCAAGTGTATTATGCCGGCAGAAAAAATTTCAATGATCAACGGCCAGTTAAAGGTGCCTAATCATCCTATTATTCCTTTTATCGAAGGGGATGGTATTGGGCCCGATATCTGGAAAGCCAGTGTCCGCGTATTCGACGCCGCTGTAGAAAAAGCCTATGGCAGTGAAAGGAAAATAGAGTGGAAAGAAATACTGGCAGGTGAAAAAGCCTTTTCAGAAACAGGAGAATGGCTGCCCGCCACCACCCTGGACGCTCTCAAAGAGTATCTCGTTTCTATCAAAGGCCCTCTCTCCACACCAGTAGGCGGCGGTATCCGCTCCCTCAACGTGGCTATGCGCCAGGAACTGGACCTCTATGCCTGTGTACGCCCTATCAGATGGTTCAACAAGGTGCCTTCACCCGTTAAACATCCCGAAAAAGTGAACATGGTCATTTTCCGTGAAAACACTGAAGATATCTATGCCGGTATCGAATACATGTACGGTACGCCGGAAGCTGAAAAACTCCTCCATTTCCTCCAGAATGAAATGGGCGTGAAAAAGATCCGCTTCCCGGAAACCTCCTCTCTGGGTATCAAACCAGTATCCAAAGAAGGCTCCGAACGCCTTATCCGCGCAGCGATAGATTATGCTGTCACACATAAACTCCCTTCTGTTACCCTCGTGCACAAAGGCAACATCATGAAGTTCACCGAAGGTGGCTTCAAAAACTGGGGCTATGAACTCGCCGCACGCGAATTCGGCGATAAAGTATACACCTGGGAGCAATGGGAAAAAACCAAAAAAGAACAGGACGAAGACACTGCCAATAAAGAACTCAACATCGCACTGGCACACAATAAGATCCTGATAAAAGATGTCATAGCAGACAACTTCCTGCAGCAGATACTCCTGGCGCCCCAGGACTACTCCGTAGTAGCTACGCTCAACCTGAACGGTGACTATATTTCCGATGCACTGGCTGCCGCCGTTGGTGGTATCGGTATCGCTCCCGGTGCCAATATCAACTACAACACCGGCCACGCCGTATTCGAAGCCACCCACGGTACTGCTCCACGCTTCGCCAATACCAACACCATGAACCCCTCTTCCGTTATCCTCAGCGGTGTAATGATGCTGGAATACATGGGATGGAAAGAAGCAGCAGATATCATCGTACATGGCCTCAGCACCGCTATCATGCGCAAACGCGTCACCATCGACTTCTACAAGCTGATGGACGATGCCACCCTGGTGAAAACCTCCGAGTTCGCCGACGAAGTTATCAAACAGCTCTAACACACAATCGCTGTTTCCCCGATATTTACAAGTTCCGTTTGCTACGACCAGCATTGCCGCCCTCAGGCAACGCCAATCCGGCAAACGGAACTTGTGCCGTGTATAGACCAAACGGCACTTGGAAATTGCACACTGTTATTGTATATTTCAGGTTTATCCTAGGCTTGAATAGTTGTACCTTATTAAACTTTTTTAAAAATCAAACAGAAATGGCTGAAAAAATCAAAGTCGCAAACCCGGTAGTAGAACTGGATGGAGACGAGATGACCAGGATCATCTGGAAATTCATAAAGGACAAACTGATACTTCCTTACTTGGAGGTAGATATTAAATACTTCGACCTCGGCGTAGAACACCGCGACGCCACCAACGACCAAGTAACCGTAGATGCAGCTAACGCTATCCGCGAAGTAGGCGTAGGTATCAAATGCGCCACCATCACGCCCGATGAAGCCCGCGTAACTGAATTCAACTTGAAACAAATGTGGAAGTCGCCTAACGGTACTATCCGCAACATCCTCGATGGTACCGTATTCCGTGAGCCCATCGTAATGCAGAACGTACCGCGTCTCGTTCCTAACTGGACGGCTCCCATCTGCATCGGCCGTCACGCTTTCGGCGACCAATACCGCGCTACCGACTTCGTAACAAAAGGTAAAGGTAAACTCACCATCACCTTCGAAGGCGAAAACGGAGAAACCATCCAACACGAAGTATACAACTTCAAAGGCGATGGTGTTGCCCTCGCTATGTACAATACCGACGAATCCATCATCGGATTCGCCCGCGCCTGCTTCAACCAGGCCCTCATGAAAAAATGGCCGCTCTACCTGAGCACCAAAAACACCATTCTCAAAAAATACGATGGCCGCTTCAAAGACATCTTTGAAGAGATCTATAACAACGAATTCAAAGCTGAATTCGAAAAACAGGGCCTCACCTACGAACATCGCCTCATCGATGACATGGTAGCCAGCGCCCTCAAATGGAATGGTAACTTCGTATGGGCTTGTAAAAACTACGATGGCGACGTACAATCCGACACCGTTGCACAAGGCTTCGGCTCCCTCGGCCTCATGACCTCCACCCTCGTAACACCGGATGGTAAAACCATGGAAGCAGAAGCTGCCCACGGTACCGTTACCCGTCACTACCGCGACCACCAGGCTGGTAAACCTACCTCTACCAACCCTATCGCCTCCATCTTCGCATGGACACGTGGTCTCGAATTCCGCGGCCGCCTGGATAACAACCAGGAACTGATCGACTTCTGCCACGCCCTCGAGCAGGTATGTATCGAAACCGTAGAAAGCGGCAAAATGACCAAAGACCTCGCCGTTTGTATCCATGGCAACAAAGTAGAGCATGGCAAACACTACCTCTACACCGAAGAGTTCCTGGAAGCACTCAACGAAGCACTGAAAGCCAAACTGAACAAGTAATTTCTTTCAATACCGTCTTCAAGGCGTACCGGCTTCCACCGGTACGCTTTTTTTATCTCCATAAAAAAAGCGCACCTCCCTTACGGCAGATGCGCATATCATCCTACTTAATATCCTGTTTATTTATACCCCATCCTGCGCAGCAGACGACGATCCTCTCCGTAAATATCCTCGTGGAATACCAAACGGCCATCTATCCCCTCCGCACTGAAATAACGGATATAAATGGGTATCCGAGGACTGAAATTGATCTGCTTCTTCTCCTCTCTCGCCAGCCACGCCCGTACACTATCTCGCGGATGCAACACGGTATCCTGCCGGATCAGGTACATCGCCAGGCTATCCCACTGCTGCACACGCACACAACCATGGCTCAGCGCCCGGTATGCATTCTTAAATAATCCACGGCTGTTAGTATCATGCAGGTATACACTGTAGGCATTCATGAAGTTGAACTTCATCACCCCCAGCGAGTTCTCCACACCGTCCATCTGCCGCAACACATAAGGGAAGTGCCCCTTATCCAGCTTACTCCAGTCTATCGTATGAGGATCTACCGCATCACCGTGATGATCGATCACCTCCAGGTTCCTGCTCGCCAGGTAACCCACATTCCTTTTAATGGCCGGCAGCATCTCCTTGAATACAATACTGTAGGGTACTCGCCAGTAAGGGAAAAGTACGAAGTTGGTCATCACGGAATTCAGCAACGGTGTACGGTTACGCGGCGATCCTACAATCACCCGCGACTCCAGCACCACCGCGCCACTATCCGACACCATCAGCTTGAATGCTGGCACGTTCACCATTATATAACGGGATGGCAGACTGTCCGGCAGCTTACGCCACCTGTCAAAATTAACAGCGACCTGTGCTTCCCAATCGGCAACAGACCGGTTCATCATCGCGATCGTTTTCTTACCGGCCTTCCCATCCGCGTACATGTTAAAGGCTTCCTGGAACGCTTTCACTCCCTGCTTTAATATCGATGTATCTGCCGCACGCCCCGCCGTATCCAGGTACCCTCCTTGCACCAGCCGGTTGCGCAACAGGTATTTGAACGCCAGCGTATCTGTATACTGCTGTGGCAACGTATCCCAGCTACGACCGGCATATGCCCGCTTAAAGGCTGCCAGCCCCTCTTTGAGCGCCGTATAACCGGCATACTTCGGCTCCAGATCGTGCAATACCGCCGTTACATTATGCTGCTGTAACGCCTGATCCAGCATCTGCGTCAATGCCGTATCAGAAAACAAAGAATCTTTCCGCAACGTCACACTATCCCTCGGCCCCATCCCATAATGCAGGTGCGTCGCCATCTTCATAAAAGCATCCGTCATCATCACATCTATCTTGGCCCACAATGCCGCATTCTTGCGCGCAGAAGTATCCGCCGATACCTGCTCCATCGCCTTGCTCAATCCCCGCAAATGATATTGCCCGGGCAACAACCCTGCTTCATCCGCCCGCTCTATACAAGACAGCATCTGCGTAGCTGCATCACTGGCCCTCCCGTCGGCAGACCATTGCGCCGTATTATCATGCTGCCGGTAATAATATTCCAGCGCCGACATACGCAATACCCCCACAGTATCTTCCATCCGCTGCTTGTTGTCTGCAATAAATTGTAAACGGTCCGCAATATTCTCCGGTATCACTTCCGGTAGCTCTTCTACCCGTTGTACGATCTCCTCTTCTTTTGGCGCTGATTGCCGGTGTCCGCAGGAAGTGATAATAACGGCGAACAGGCTTAGTGTAACAATGCTTAATTTTTTTGTCCCCATTTGTAATGAATCATGGCAGTAAAGGTATCCATTTGCAAATACTGTGCTGGGTTTTGGAGTACTACAAAACATCTACAGACACAAATTTACGGACAACTCCGTAACTACAGATCCGCGTATTTCTACGTCCTTGCCGGGCAACAAAAAAGCCGGCGTAACTGCTACCCGGCTTCTTTATCGTTCAGTGCCACTGGCACCCCTGCTATTTACAGCAGTTCTTTTTTACAAACAGTGATTGCAAAACTTTCAATATTCCTGTTAATACCTTCTTCATCTGTCTTGTTTTTAGATCATCATATTTTGTCCAGCGGCCGGCGTTTATGCTCCTGCAACTGTTTGAACTGGCTCGGCGTCATCCCCGTCACCTTTTTGAACTGCCCCGACAAATGTGCTACACTACTATAACCCAGCTTATAAGAGATCTGGCTCAGCGTCAGCTCGTCGTATTCCAGCAACTCCTTTACCCGCTCTATCTTCTGCTGGATAATATACTGCTCTATGGTCGTGCCTTCCTGTTCGGAAAACAGGTTACTCAGGTAATGATAATCTTTATTCAGCCGTTGGGCCAACAGGCTGGAGAAATTCTCCTTCATCTCCTCCAGGTCACCATAATGCACCGTCTCTACAATGATATTTTTAATGGCCTCCGCGACCTGTTGCTTACGGTCGTCCATCAGCTCAAACCCTTCCGCCTGTAGCTTCACATCCAGCTGCCGGCGTTGCTCTTCACTGATGCTGCCCGTAACATGCACTTTCCCTAACTGAGCATCCTGCACCGTAAGCCCCGCCTCTTCTATCACAGATCGCACCGCCTTGATACAACGGGGACATACCATATTTTTAACGTGTAAAACGGTTGTCTGCATGCAAATCACTTTTTTAAGTTGAAGATATTGTGCTCCAGGCGCACCAGGAAGGTGTTGAATATATTCCGCTGCATATCGCCGGCCAACTGGGTACGGTACGACACGTCCAACCGGGTGGTGCTATTAAAGATAAACTGGATCGCCGGTGCGATATCCACATAATGCCCTCTTCCTATGCGGTCGGTATTAGCCTTGCCCAGGAACTCCACATAAAGGTTGAGGTTCGTTTGGTCATAGCTTTTGTATTTGAACGGCAGCAGCAGGTAACCGGCAGACAAGCTGTAATTTACAGCATTCCTGGATAGCTCATCCGGCAGGTTATGACGGGTATTGTTGAGGAAACGGTTATATCCTACCGTACCAGACAACGCCAGTTTATGTATCAGCTGCGTAGCGATCACACCGCCGGCTACACCGGAACTCATCCCCTCCAGGTCGATGTCCTCATTTTTATACCCTGCCGGGCTATGCCCGTTGATAGCCGCCGGCACATAAGGATTGTCTATCACCGCTCCCTTTACATAGGCTGCCATACGGAAATGACTGTGCAGCTCATCCTGCGAAAGAAACCGGTACTTGGCATACACCGATGCCCCTTCCGGACGTATAGAAGCTTGCATCTGGTTGGATGCATAACCCGTCACACGGAGCATCAGCTTTTTATTGAGCCCCCACATCAGCTCGGGGGCAAACCGCATACCAGTCACCCGCTCCTGCTCCATCCGGAAAAACTTGTTGGTCAGTCTAATACTGAGAGAGTGGGCAGCAATGTTGCTGGCAGGATCGCTGGATACATATAATTCCTGCGCATTGACTTGCATACCGGCCAGCAACAGCCCTGAGAATAACAGATATCTATATTTCATGTGCCTCCCTCCTTAAATAGTTACATGCAGTATACGTTTGGCCGCCTGCTTGCCTCCTGGCTTACAGCAGTCTTCCATTACACCGGTCTGATAACAGCTCATCTTGGTCTGGGCACTATATTTTTTAAACTGCCGCGCGGTAACGAAGTTCTTATCGATAACCGTGAGGGCAGTCTCTCCTTTTAACTCCTGGTCTTTCACGTTTACGAAATGCAGGGTATTACCCGCATAGGGCACATGACTGTCCTTCTCCACTTTCAGGCCGTCAAAATCAGCAGTAAGTACCAGTTTAGCTACGGAGAAACCAGCATCGTCCACTTTCTGCTGTATCTGGTCTACATTGACAGCCGCACCAGGCTTGAAGTACAACAGGAAGGTGGTATTGTCCAGGTCCGTATCTACCTTAGAAATAAAGGGAAGGGTCTGTAATGACTTGAGCGTAGCGTTGGAACACATGGCACAGGTGAGACCTGCGGCCTGCAAAGAGGCTTTCTTAATTTGGGCTTGTGCGCCTATAGTAAGGCCAAGGGCCAGGCATACTATTGTTAATACTTTCATGATCTGATAAATTGTAGTATAAAAAATAACCGCTAAATAGTCCATATAGCCAGTCCCGGCGGCATACAGCACCGGCAACGGACAGTTGCAAAGACTATCGCAGTTATCAGATCAGGAAAGTACAGTGATGAAGATAGAGGGGAATACCCGGTCCTTTTATCGGAGGGGCGTGATAGTTATTGGTCTGGTGGACGACCACCGGCAACAAAGCAGGTGTATAACTGAGCAGTTGTGGCAGTATCAGCGCTTTTTCTGCAGGCGGCACCTGTTGCAATAACACCGGAGACTGGTGGTCTTCTTGTACCTTGCAGAATTTTATTTCGTCCTGGCAGCAGCCATGTTTTTTGGTCATCCCACATACACTACAAGCTTCGTCCGCTGGTGTATGCCACTTCACGGAAGCGATCTGCCCCATGCAGTAATGCACATTTACTGTAAACCCGCTTGTAAGCACGGTATACAATAACGCAAGACATATGACGGCAAATTTCTTCATATAATATAGACAAAGATAGGACTTTTATACCGATCCTTCTCTATGCCTATATCGTCACCGTCCGTTGGATCATTTCAGCGATACCTAAAAGCAAGGCCATATTCACACCATGTTTGGCTTCCGCACGGATAAATCCATCCAGGTCCGGCTCAAAGAACACGTCCTGTCCGTTGATATTCACCTTAAAACGTTGAAAATGTCCCATGATGGGTTTTACAATATACCGGATGGCGTGGTACTTTATAGTGAACGTTTTCATCAGCTATTTTTAACAGTAAGTTGGCAAAACTTATGCCGGTGCCTAGCAGTTAGGAAGGGGTAAAAAATTAGTTGATTGAAAATAAATACATTAGCACTCAGCGAACATGGCATCGCCGATTCGGGGTATTGTAGACAAGTTGCAACAGTACAGGGAACCCTGCAATAAAGTCACCCACAGCTGACAAGTATTCGCTTCACTGCCTGCCCGTCAGAAAATGCAATCGTTTTACAGGTAGATATTATTTTAACTAATATTAAGACATTTTTAACATTTTAAGAATACCAAATACAGGTCGCTTGGAAAATTCTTGTTTTCGTCGTAAACTAGCTGCATCGGGGGCACTCTTATAATTTGGTAAACCACTATCGTTCATCCACGTCGGGTTAATCTACAACAACAATATCAACCTAATAACATTTTCAATCTTAGTCACATTACGTATCAACTAAAAAATCAACTAGGATAGCGAACAAGCAGTAAGTATTCTTTAGAGTTTTAGGAACAATGATCACTAACAGGCATTAGCGTGTTCGTATAACTGTGCAGTCATAGCACCTGCATAGTCGTATACATTTCTGTCGACTTTCAGCACTACCTGTACCTATATGTACGGCACGGCTTTGCTATGCCTTTAAACGTCTGAAGATACTCGCCAGCCAACTGAAGCAGGTCAATATCCCTCTTATTTCATATCAACTAAACATCACACTATGAAACGATGTCTATGCATCATTCTTTCCATGTTAAGCATGCTCTATGCCGTATCTTCCCGGGCACAGGAAATACCGCATATCTCAGGAACCGTAAAAGATACGAAAGGCACGCCGCTGCCGGGTATCAGTGTCCGCATTAAAGGCAGCAATACAGGCTCCATTACGGACCCGGATGGTAGCTACCTGCTGCGAAAAGTACCTACCGATGCGGTATTGCTCTTCCAGGGCATCGGGTATATTACCCGTGAGATCCCGGCGGCGGGCAAAAAAGAGATCAATGTCGCACTCTCCACCGACGAAAAACAATTAGGTGAGATCGTAGTTACCGGTTTCGGCGAAAAAAGAGAAAAGAAGCAACTCGGATATGCCGTAACGGAAGTAAAAGGCGATGACATCCGGAAGACGAACGCCATCAACCCGATCGCTGCACTCCAAGGTGTAGTACCGGGTTTGCAGGTATCTCCCGGCACCGGTGGGCCACAGGCTACTCCCCGCTTCTTGATCAGGGGTAGTGCCTCCCTGGACCCTTTCAAAAACCAACCACTGATCGTGGTGGACGGTATCGTAATGGATGACCAGGTCGTGTTGCCAAACAGAGGGGGCGAACAGGATTTCGGTAACATCCTCAAAAACATCAACAATGACGATATCGCTTCTATATCTGTACTGAAGGGAGGCGCCGTTACTGCATTATATGGCAACCGTGCTGCCAACGGGGTGATCATGATCACCACCAAAAAAGGATTTTCGCAGAAAGGACTGGGTGTATCGCTTAGCCATACACAGTCCTGGGATCAGGCTTACAAACTGATGGCCTTCCAGAATCAATTCGGCTCCGGGCAGACTACCGAAGACTTTGTAGCAGCGGGACCTGATGGGATACCAGGCATCAACCCTGCTACTTATGGTTATGGCTTCGGCCCCCGTCTCGATGGCAGGCAGGTACGCGACATCAACGGCCGCATCGTCGCCAACACTCCCAAATCCGATGTGTTGGGCATTTACCAGACCGGCCGTTATATCAACACGAATGTCGGTGTAGAAGGCGGTAATGAAAGAACCACTTTCCGTTTCTCTTTCTCCAATACGGACAGTAAAGGGGTAACACCCCGCAACGAGTTCAAACGTAACAGTTTCAGTCTCCGCGCCACCCATAAGATGGGTAACGCCGTACTGCTGGACGGTAACGTCGCTTACGTACGCAGCAACACACTCAACCCCAACCGGGCTTCCGGTGGTAATAATATCATCTACAACTTCTCCTTCGGTGCGCCCGCTAACTACGACACCGACTACTGGATGAAGAATTATATCGATCCTACAAAAGGTGGGCGTAATACTACTGACCCGGTAAGTGGCATTTGGTACACCCTGCTGGAAGACAGACAGGAGCAGATAGAAGATAACTTCCGGGGTAATATAACGGCCAGGGTTACACTCACTCCCTGGCTGACCTTTGAGGCCAATCCTTCCGTGAACCTGTTCAGCACGTCCTTCAGCAGCAAAACACTGGGCCGTGATGCCGGATTCGGCGGTGGTGCTTATACTGCTGAAACCAGGAGAGTGATCCAGTCCAGGCTGAAAGGTAACTTCAACCTGTCCCGCCAGATCAACGACTTCGAACTGTTCGGTCAGTTTGGTGCGGAGATGAACAATTCCAACCGTACCGGTGTAAGATCGTATACGCGTAGTGGTTTGAAGATCCCCCGTGTATACCGTATATCCAACTCTGTAGATCTGCCAGGTGCAGAAGAGCTGACACCTAACGAATACCGCATCGTGTCTGGCTTCTTCCAGGCCAGCGCTACCTGGAAAGGGATGCTGACACTGAACGTATACGGTCGTAACGACTGGAACTCCACCTTGCTGTATCCCGGCGGTGCAGGTACCTACTCCTATTTCTATCCCGGCGCCGACGTTGCCTGGGTATTCACAGAAGCATTCAAGCTGCCTCAGTTCATCAACTATGGTAAGCTGCGCACCTCTTATGTATATGCAGGTAATGGTACGGATATCTACCGTACCAACACTGGTATCTTCCGTGCTACCGATGGTTACCGCGATCGTGACGGTAACACTATCCAGCGTTATGAATATGAATCCCGGAACCTGGGTAACCTGAATCTGATTCCCGAAAGAAGTGAAAAACTCGAAACCGGTCTGGAAATGAAGTTCTTCTCCAACAGGCTGGGATTTGATTTCACTTACTATAAGCAGAACACCAAAAATCAGATCATTCCCTTACAGGTACCCCGTGAATCAGGTGTAGAAAATGCACTGATCAACGCTGGTAATGTACAGAACCAGGGTATTGAGCTGGCTGTATACGGTACGCCGGTGAAAGCGAAAAAGTTCAGCTGGGATGTATACCTGAACTATACCCGTAACCGTAACAAGATACTCAGCCTTGCTCCCGGCGTTACAGTGGTAGGCCTGGAAAGTGAAGACGGCGTACGCTCTGTGGCTTATGTTGGTGGCGACTACGGTACCATGATCGCTGCTTATGGCTTTGCCCGTTACCAGGCACGCGATGCCCAGGGTAAGGCGATCGAAAGCCCGCTGAATGGCAAACGCGTACTTTCATCTACCGGCGGATTCCTGCGTGCTGCCAACTATGCAGCCGGCCTGGAAAGAGAAGTAACACTCGGTAGCACCTTACCTAAATTCCTCGGTAGCATCCGCAATACTTTCAACTACGGTTCTCTTAGCCTTAGCTTCATGCTGGATGCCCGTTTTGGTGGTCTGGTATACTCTCCCAGTTATAACTATGGCTCTCAGCTGGGTCAAACTGTCAATACTTTACCCGGCCGTACCAAAGATCTCGGCGGTCTGGAATACGTAAATGCTGCCGGCGCCAAACGTGATGACGGTATCATTCCTGATGGCGTATATGCGGACGGTACAACGATCACCGGCCTGGATGGCAACCGTTACAATGTAAGCGGTATGACCTATCGGGAAGCCTATGATAAAGGATATGTACGTCCGATCCGTGCGTTGGCTTACTACAACAACTCTTTCAACTGGTTTGGTGGTATCCGCGAGCAATCTGTATTTGAGAACTCCTGGGTAAGTGTGCGTGATGTATCTGTAGGTTATGACCTGCCTACTTCTATTACGTCCCGAGCCAAGCTGAATGCTTTAAGGCTGACATTAGGCGCCCGTAACCTGGGATTCCTGTACAAATCACTGCCGATCGACCTCAACCCGGATGACCTGACCAGCAGTGGTTCCGGTGCTGCCTTTATGGGTGGTGGTACGCCTTACATCCGCAGCTTCTTCGTTACCGTAAACGCCAACTTCTAAACCCTCGAAAAAAGTCAACGACATGCAATTACATCATAGATATAAAACCTGGTCCGTTTCACTCGCTATGCTGGCCGCTATCGCCATCGCACCGGCGTGTAATAAGGACAAACTCGCCCAATTCAATACTAACCCGGATAACATCCTGAATCCTCCGCTGAAATCGCTGCTGCCTACTGCTATCACCAAGATGCATGGCAATAACTTCGAAGCGTTCTACGATAACATCCGGACTATCTCTGTATGGGCACAAGCGACCGTACGTAAAAACGGCAACGGCGCTACCTTCACGGTACAGACCAACAATGTGAATCAACGTTATAATATCTTCTATACGGACATTGCGCCGCATCTTGTTAAGATAGAAAATATGATAGATGCCCTGCCCGCCGATCAGAAGCCCCGCTATGTATATATGCGGGCTATTCCTGGTGTGATACGCGCCTATTATGCCTGGTATATCAGCGACGTGGTGGGCAGCATCCCTTACAAGGAAGCGTTCCAGGCTCGTCAGGGTGGTACTATTACGCCGGCCTACGATTCCCAGTCATCGCTGTTTGCCACCCTGGAAGCAGAGTTAAAAGCGATCGTAAATACCCTGAAGACCAAACAGCCGGTAGAACAGGAGATGTTTGGCACCAGTGATCTTTACTATGGAAAAGATAATGCAACTGCCATCGGCAAGTGGGTGAAGGCGGCCAACTCCCTGCGTTTGCGCATGGCCATGCGCCTGCTCAAAGTAGCGCCGGAGCGTGCCAAGGGCATCATCACCGAGGTACTGGCAGACAATGGCGGTTTGATCAGCTCTGTAGCCGAAGAATGGGTATTCAATGCCGGCGCTTCCTTTACTTCAGATGGTAACTGGAATCCCTACCCGGACCAGGGCTTCTCCGGAGAAAAGAACCTGGTCGATTTCATGTGGAATAGTGCCGATCCGCGTCTGCGCCTGTTCTTCCGTAAGAACAGCTGGACGCAGGAGAACTTCAATGCTGCGAAGGCTCAGGGTAAGATCGCAGCCAGTGCGGTATGGGATGCCCGCCAGTATTATGGCCAGTACAGCAGTCCCGATGCGAGCACCGACCCTACCAAAGCCCGTTTCTTTGCCAGCATCACGATCAAAAACGGTAGCTCAGATGTAGTACTGGATACCATCTCTCCTATACAGCAACGCCTGTTCCAGGCAGAATGGAACAATGGTACCGGCTTTACGACCTTCCACCTGATCACTTATGCAGAAGTATGTTTTATGCGCGCGGAAATAGCTGCACTGGGGCTTTCCGGGGAGAGTGCTTCTGATTGGTATTACAAAGGGATAGACGCTTCTATTGAGTCGTATGATAAGATCGCCAAAGCGGCGGCTATCCATGACTACGTAGCGGTAGATCCCGCAGAAGTGGCTGCCTACAAAACCAAACCGGATATCGTATTCAATGCAGCCAAAGCACTGGAACAGATCGCGGCACAGTCTTTCATCAATCATTACAAGAATCCTAGTGAAGCCTGGGCGCAGATCAAACGTACTGGCATGCCTAACGCCAACACGATCCTTCCGCTGGAAGTATTCAAAAATGAAGGTACCGTGCTGACAATGCCACGCCGGTTCCCGGTAAACTATCCGCTGACGGGCGACCTCAATTTCGCCAACAAGCAGAAAGCGATAGAAGATATGATCAAAGATCCCGGATTCGGGCTGCCGACAGAGATCAGCGGCCGTGTATGGTGGGATAAACCATAATTTTGTATCCTGGCTATTCCCCTCCGTTGTATGCGGAGGGGAATAGTTTCAACCGGTCTGTTATGCGACTATTACTCACGATTGCGTTGCTTTGTCCTACCTGGCTGTGTAGTGCACAGACCTTCCGGGAAGCTGCTGTCCGCCGTTTTGCCCTGCGGGATACCAGCGGGCGTATACAGCCGCTCCGGCCTCCTGCCGGCAAGCTGCTGGCGGTGCTCTTTCTGTCTCCGGAATGCCCATTGTGTAAATCTTATGCCCCTGTGCTGCGCAAGCTACAGGAGCAGTTTGCGGAGCAGGTATACTTCGTCGGTATCATCCCCGGTGAAGGCTATTCCCTGGACCTTATCCGGCAGTACCAGGCCGATTACCACTTACCGTTTCCGCTATTGCAGGACAAAGGCAAACAGTTGTCCGGTTACCTGCAAGCCCGTGTTACACCGGAAGCCATGCTGTTCGACCCGCAAGGCCACCTGTTATACCGCGGGTTGATCGATAATGGTGTGGTATCTCTCGGTGCCCGGCGTACGGTGATCACTGCCCGCTACCTGGAAGCGGCCATCCTGCAAAAAGAACATACGGCTACTACCCACACCAAGGCGATCGGCTGCCTTATCAACATTGACTGACATGCGCCTGCGTCATTTATTTTTCCTGCTGGTTTTCCTGTATCAGCCACTGGCCGCACAGGTTCCCACTTATTACCAGCATATTGCGCCGCTGATCATGCAGCATTGCGCCAGCTGTCACCGTCCGGGGGAAGCTGCTCCCTTCTCCCTACTCACTTATGAAGAGGTGAGCAAACGGGCTTCGTTTATCAGCGAGGTCACGGAAAGCGGATATATGCCGCCCTGGAAGGCAGACCGGCACTATGCTACCTATAGCGGGCAACGGGGATTGTCTGCTGAAGAGATCAAACTGATCAAAGACTGGGTAGCGGCCAAGATGCCGAAAGGTAAACCCACCCCTGTTACAAAGAAATTTGTTGCCGGTACGCAGTATCACCGGCCGGCAGATCAGACGCTGAAAGTCATCGCTCCCTATACTATTGCCGGCGACAACACCGAAAGGTTCGTGGTATTTCGCATCCCCTTTTCACAGGAAGCTCCTATGAATGTAGAGGCGGTGGAGTTCCTGACTAATAACAAACAGGCTGTACATCACGCCAACTATGCTATTTACGAAGCGGACGACGATACCGACATCCGTATGGGTCCTGATTTTGTTACGGTCAATGAAGGATCGGGCAACCGGTATGAAGAATATGCCCCTTTGCAAAAGAAACTGGTCTATTACGGCGGATGGGTGCCGGGGGCAGGGTTTGAGTCCTACCCGGAGCATATCGGCTGGAAAATGCCTAAAAGAGGGGTAATTCTCCTGACTATACACTATGCACCATCCGGCAAAACGACCACGGAGCAGAGCGGGGTGAACCTATTTTTCCGGAAAGAAGCTGTCAGACGTACGGTGAATGTGGTCAGTATTGGTTCTGGCGGCGTAGGTCAGCGGGATATTGAACCTTTCTTTTTCATACAGCCGGATACCATAAAAAAGTTCACACTGAAAGTAACGACCCCCCAGGACCAAAGCCTGTTTTATGTATGGCCGCATATGCATTTGCTGGGCAAATCCTTTAAAGCATATGCGACGACGCCACGGGGAGATACGATTCCGTTGGTACACATCCCGCAATGGGATTTCAACTGGCAGGAGATCTACTGGTTCCCGCACCCGGTGAAGATACCTAAGGGAACGGTCGTTACGATAGAAGGTACTTATGACAACACGGCCAGCAATCCGGCGAATCCTTTCCATCCTCCCCGCCTTATCTATTCCGGCGGTACGATGAAAAGTGTCGATGAAATGCTGACCATGGTGATGTTGTTCCTTCCTTACGAAGCTGGGGATGAGCAGCTACGGGTGCGTTAGTTGATGAACCACCAGCGCAGACCTACCCGGATACCGAAGTTATTGTAAGGGTAGAGCGGCGCTGCGTAGTTATTGTTGGCCAGGAAGGTATTCAGGTTCTCTGCACGTGCGTAGGCAGAGAAGGATTTGATGCGGAAATGTACAAAAGCTGCCAGGTCTGGCAGGTTATATCTCACGGTGGTATTTTTCTGGTAGATAAATTGTCCGGTGAGCGGGGAATAGTCATCTGCATAATAGGAGGAAGTATACTTCGCTTCTATACCGGTCATCAGGTTGAGGTTGGTGAACAGGCGTCTTTCGAATGCCAGCCGGTGCCTGGTATATAGGGAGGGCACGTTGATAGGACCGTTACCCAGTACCTGCTGGTAGGCGAAGTCGGCATACCAGGTGAACTGCCGCCACCTGAATTGTTTGCTGAACACGACCTGGAAGAGGTTGAATACACCGGAGGCCTGTGCGCTCTGCATATAGTTCTGCCAGTAGGTGTAGTTGGTAAACACGAAGTAGTTGACAGCCAGGTTGTATTTGAGCCGTTTGTTATCCGCCAGGAAAGAGAACTGGAAGGTGTTTTCCTTTTTCATATTCTCGTTGTACCAGCTATCGCGGTTGTACGAGAAATAGCGATATATGTAGGACGGTTCTGTATTGACGTTACGGAAGAGGAGGGTGACGTTGCCTAGTTTTTCGTTCAGGTAGCGGCTCAGGCTTGCGCTGACATTATAATCGCCGACGTTGGTACCCAGTGCATATAGTTCCCCTCTGGCGGAGAAGTCCCATTTTTTATTGCGTGTTTTGTTGCGGTACTCTCCATGTACGGCGAGGTTGTTGAACTGTATGCCGGCATCTAGGAAGGTACCTGTGATATTTTCATACCGGGCTCCGGCGCTGATGAAGTGAGCCTGGTTGCCACGGATGGGGAACTGTACGAGGCTGATATCGTTGGAGAGGTGCTTCCAGCTGGTCTTTGCCTCTATGACACCCCCCTGGAAGGCAATATCGTAATGTTTGGTATAGTAGAAGGTATCCGGTGTGTTGTCGGTGAACTCGTAGGTATTGTTAGTGAACTTGAAGGTGTACTGTACCCGGAATACCGGATCGAATTTATAGTAGGCGGTGGTGTCGTTCACATGTACGGTATCGCCTTTGCCCCAGTCGTAGTGTTGCTGCAGGAGGATGCCTGTTTGTTTCCAGGAGGATTTTACGGCGATGGTGGAGTTAAAGAAACCGCTGCTATAGGGGGCGCTGTTGCCCAGGTTGACGTCGATGGTACTACGTTCGCTGTAGCGGGATTTGCCGATGAAGGTATCGCTGCGTATGCCACCGTTCTCGCCGCTGGCGAGTTTGTTCATATAGAAGCTGAAGTAGGTATGTGCTCTTTTATTTTTGCTATGGTACTGGGCGGTCACCCGGTACATATCGTCGTTGGTATTGAGGTTGCGGAAGTATCCTGGTGCGTTGACTTTGCGGTAGTCGAAGGAGAAGTTAAAACGTTCGCCCCGGTTTTGTGTGTGCGTGGCGTGGATGAGTTGTTCTTGTTTGGCCCCGATCAGGTATTGTAGTTCTGAGTAGGGTTTGGTGGTCATGTAGAACTTGGCATCTTCATGTTTGAAGGCGTAGATATCAAAGGCATGGAAGCCTTCATCGAAGCCTGCTTTGGCGCGGGGGGTGAAGATGAGGTTGCGGGCGGCGTTACCATTGTTACCGAGGTACATATAGCTGGCCGGTCGCCGCAGGAAGTTGGCGTCAAAATCGGCGATGGAGGAGTCGATAGTAAAGTCTGTCGGTTCTCCCAGGTATCGATAGGTCAGTGTCAGGGTGTCCGGTTCATGATCATGTTTGGTGGTATCGCGCTGCATTTTGGAGGTGCCGCCACCGCCGCCCCCCATATTATTAAACCGGCCACCGGTATTGAACTGCGCTATACCCTGCTTTCCTAGCAGGAACAGCAGGCTGGCGATTAAGAAAAGTTGCCTCATCCGAAATAGTTGCTATTTGCTGCTGCCAGCCTGTAGTTTGCATACCTGGTACCGGTTGGGGTGCCTGGTATGCAAACTGCCTACTGCAGGATATCTTATTATTATAACTGTTGGATCAATTCCCTGAATATTGTGGTGAGCAAGGGCTCTGCTGCCTTTGCTGCTTGCAGTACTTCGTCGTGAGTGATCACATTTTCTTCTTCACGGATACCGATGTCGGTGATCACGCTCATGGCGAATACCTGCAGTCCGGCGTGTACGGCTACGATCACTTCCGGCACGGTGCTCATGCCTACAGCGTCGCCGCCGATGATGTGCATGAATTTGTATTCTGCCCGGGTTTCGAAGGTTGGTCCTTGTACGCCTACATATACGCCGCTATGTACCAGTATATTGTTGTCCGCTGCAATTTTTTGTGCTTTGGCTATCAGGCTTTTGGCGTACGGTTCGCTCATATCCGGGAAGCGGGGGCCTAATGTGTCTTCATTACGACCGCGCAGGGGATGTTCCGGTTGCAGGTTGATATGGTCTCTGATGATCATCAGGTCGCCTACTTTGAAGGCGGCGTTCATACCACCGGCGGCATTGGAAACGAGCAGGGTTTGTATGCCCAGGTCTTTCATGACCCGGATGGGGAAGGTGACCTGTTGCATGGAGAACCCTTCATAATAATGGAACCGGCCTGCCATAGCAACTACGGGTTTGCCCTGCATATATCCCAGGATCAGCTTGCCGTGATGGCCTTCTACGGTGGATACCGGGAAGTGGGGGATCTCTTTATAGGGGATCTCCACTTTATCGGTGATCTCGCCGACGAGGTTGCCCAGGCCGCTGCCCAAAATAATACCTGCTACAGGGGTGTGCTGCCAGCGTTGCCTGATAAAGGCGCTGGCCGCCGCTATCTTGTCTAAAAGTTCGCTCATGTAAATTCTTTATATGTCTGGTGTAATGGTCCATAGGGACCAGGCTACCGGGCCTGGCTGGCTGTATGCGGCCGCCGGGCCGCAACAATTTAGCCATTCCCCATAAATCCGCGCAAAGTTATTTTTTAATTCACAAATGGGTGCGGTTTTATATTTAAAACATAATGACCTATTTTAGCGCCAAATTTTTATCCGATGAACTTACACGAGTACCAGGCTAAAGAACTGTTGAAAAAATATAACGTACCGGTGCAGGAAGGTATTCCGGTAGATACTCCGGAAGCTGCCGCTGAAGCGTATAAACAACTGAAAGTACACTATGGCAACGAGTTTGCTGTTGTTAAAGCGCAGATCCATGCAGGCGGTCGTGGTAAAGGTAAGGTGCGTGGTACCGAGCAGAGAGGCGTAGCTGTTGGCAAAAATGCAGAGGATGTAAAGACGATAGCCGGCAATATCCTCGGAGGCACCCTGGTGACCATCCAGACCGGAGAAGCAGGTAAACTGGTCAATAAAGTGCTGGTAGCCCAGGATGTTTACTATCCTGGTCCTAACCCGATTAAGGAATTTTACCTGTCTATATTACTGGACCGTGCCAAAGGCCAGAATGTGATCATGTACTCTACTGAAGGTGGTATGGATATCGAAGAGGTAGCCCACAACACACCTGACAAAATATTCAAAGAGTGGGTATTCCCTGGTAGCCCTCTCCAACCTTTCCAGGCGCGTAAGATCGCTTTCAACTTCGGTCTGAGCGGCGAGGCATTTAAAAACATGGTGAAGTTCGTGACCAACCTGTACAATGCTTACGTAGGACTGGATTGTTCTATGCTGGAGATCAACCCGCTGTTCAAAACCAGCGACGAGAAGATCATCGCGGTAGACTGTAAAATGAACCTGGACGACAACGCGCTGATGCGTCATGCCGACCTGGAAGCCCTGCGTGATATTACCGAGGAAGATCCGACAGAAGTAGAAGCAGGTAAATACAACCTCAACTTCGTGAAACTGGACGGTAACGTAGGTTGTATGGTGAACGGTGCTGGTCTGGCTATGGCAACTATGGACATGATCAAACTGAGTGGTGGTGAGCCGGCTAACTTCCTGGACGTAGGTGGTACTGCCAATGCGCAGACGGTAGAAGCAGGTTTCCGTATTATCCTGAAAGATCCTAAAGTAAAGGCGATCCTGATCAATATCTTTGGTGGTATCGTACGTTGCGACAGGGTAGCACAGGGTGTAATCGATGCTTACCAGTCTATCGGTAACATCACTGTACCTATCATTGTGCGTCTGCAGGGTACTAACGCAGAAGAAGCTAAGAAGCTCATCGAAGAAAGCGGTCTGAAAGTACAATCCGCTATCCTGCTGAGCGAAGCAGCTGCACTGGTCAACAAAGCAGTAAGCGCTTAATCGCGTTCACATATAACTTATCACAGAAAGGGCTGACCAGTTGGTCAGCCCTTTTCTTTTTGCCAGGCCATTGCCGGCTAAAAGGATACATTCATAACGGTACAGATTACCGGCCGCCTACGTTATGCCACACGCAATAACGCTCTATGGGGTGGCAGAAACAACCATAGCCTTTACAACCAATGATACACATGCTGCCAGCCTCGCATAGGCGAGCGCCAAGGCCGGTGCCGCCACCTTTAATGTGACTGAGGGTCGTACGGGCAAAACCGGAAAACGAGGAGATCTTACGTTGACTTTTCATACATGATCGATTTAAGGGTGATGAATAATTGCGGTTTGTGATTATTACATCCGATCATCAGGACTTACAGGTAGTAGGTGTTTAGCCGTTAGGAAGGCTGTGTTTGATACAGAACCGTTCTATCGGGTGACAGAAACAGCCGATCTCGATACTGCCGCAGGCGTCTACAAAGCGGCAGCCCTGTAGATTACAGGTTTGGGTGGCCAGGTCGATCCCTCCACCTTTCAGTTGCCGGAGCTCATGACGGGGCAGTGCCGTCAGGCCGGTAAGCATTTTTTTGCTTTTCATGTGTGTAGCGTGTTTTTTAGATAAAAAATAGACGGATACTTGCTTTGGTGCAGTGCGAAATAGGGTAAATGGAGGAAGGGGAGGCATCAGGACCGGCTCATACAATAGCCTTCTACATGGTGGCAGAAACAGCCGGCGCCGAAACTGGGACAAGGGTCGGAAGAGACGAAGCGGCAATAGGTATACCAGCATCCTGCGGCAGCCACATTCTTGCCACCTCCTTTGACAGCTTTCATTGCTAAGCGGGGCAGCCCCTGGTAGTGCTTAACAGATCTACTCGTTTGCATGGGCAATGGGAATTAAAGGTGATTGAGATATTAAGATCGCTGCTAAAGTATCCCGGCCATATGCAATGTAAAAGCAGTTGAATAGCTTATATTATAGGCTGTAAGCGTGAAATTATATGCTATGAGCGTGTAAAAAAAATAAAAGCGGGGACTTACCGTATAGAGTACATGTTATACGATAATAGAAAAAGAACCATTATTTATCTGGAATTTATAGCAGGAATAACAAGGGGAGGTCGGCATCGCAGATACCTAATAAGAGCAGGCACCGGGTGATGGAGGAGCAGGCTTGTTCCTGTAGTTTATGGATCACTTGCAGCAGGCCATCGATATGCTGTTGTTTGGCGGCCAGTTCGTCTTTGAGGAGCGCGATGGTTTCTTTTAACTCGGTGTAGAGCAGGTCTTGTGATGACGTTGCTGGTTTGAGGGGTTCTTCGTGTGTGACAGCGAACAATTCGCTCACCGGTACTTTTAAGATATCGGCTACTCTTCCGAGCCGGTCTACGGTCATATTCACCTGACCATTTTCGATCTTGGAATAAGCATTCTGCGATATACCCAGTTCGAGTGCGATATATTCCTGGGTGAAGTTACGGGCGAGGCGGATCTGTCTTATCTTATTAACTACCACGTGCTTACAAATTATAGGGTTACCAATGTATCACGATATCTGTCATCCAACATATGGAGTATCATAAAAATAAGCATAAAGTTGTTATTTTTTTCAGCTCTTTCGTTTGGGAAAAATAGCGGGATGCCACCTCATCATCACTGAACATACTCATTTCTACTGCGGAGAGTTTTCCTCGGCTTCCCATTTACAGGAATAACTTAAACTTTATCGCTATTGCCTATACGCTCAATAAAATTCAACTTTACATCATCGGGGACTTGTCCTGATCGTTTTTAACCATTCTATCAAAAAAGAGGTCACCAGTTTGCTACCTGGTGTATCTGTAGGGATACAAGTCTTCTGCCAGCTGAAAGCAATATTGTTATCCCCAGAAAGCCAGCATATGAAACGCCTGCTCCCGGATTACTACAACTGTTATTGATCCAATCATATAGCCAAAGACTATTGCGTCGTTATTTACAACTTGTCTGCCGGAGCGGGAAAACATCATTCATTACTATATCATCAATCTGCCTTCATGGTGGACTATCTCCGCATGTCCACGAAAGATACTATCCGGATCAGTAAGGGGAATTGCTCGAAAACCCTGCCCAAAAGAGTAGAGCATTATACATAAACCCAAGTCAATGAAAAAGTTTTTTAACGCCAAAGTAGCCGCTGCTTTTGTGATAGCCGCCGCCGCTACCAGCCTGATCAGCTTTAAAGCAGACAGCGAGCATGCACTTATCGGGAGTAGCCATGTAGCCCCTACTTCTTCTATCAGCCAGATCAGCGGAGATTTCAAACAGATCATAACGCCTGCAGTGGTTGTTACAGCAAGGGCTACCCTGCAACTCACGCCAGCTGCATTACAGGTAACACGTGCGGCCTCTACTCCACAGGTGGTTACTACTATCTTCGGCGGTCGTAATGCTGGTGGTGTACAGGTAGTACTGAAAGACGCCACCCAACAGAAAGCACAGCAGAAAATGAAGATGCTGGGGTAATCCATTCGCCGTGTTACGCCGGTAGCTTTGCAGCGCCGTAGTAACACGGTCTTCTTCCATTCAACAATCAGCTATTATGGCCATTATACGCATACTGGTGCTGGGAGTGTTCGTCTGTTACTGGGCGATGACCTTTTTGTTCACCATGCCGGACAACTATATCAATCTTCAATTTCACCAGGAGCAGCAGCATTTCCAGTTCTGGTTGTACCAGCGATGGGGATTCTTTGCACCACCGCCTAACTTCGATGAGCGGTTATATTATGAGTTCAGGGATAAACATACCCAGCAGGTAAGCCTACACGAAGTGTTGCAACCGATCAATGAACAGAAGCAAGCCAAAGCGCCATTCAACTGGCGGGAAGACCTGCTGGACTACCTGCTTTCCGGCAGTGTGATCAGCATAGGCGAAGAGTTGATCAACTTCAAAAACGATCTGCGTTATCAGCATGAACAGCAGGGAGACACGGACTACGACTCTTCCGACCTGGCCGCCACAAAACAATATATACAGCGTTGTATCGCCTTCAATACCCTGCGTAACTATACCCGCTTTGTGGCCCGTAAGAATGGTATAGACCTCTCCCGGCAGGAGGTGCGAATGATCTTCACCCGTGTGTATCTGCCCCGGTTCTCAGAGCGTTTCAGCCAAGCTACGCGCAAGGAGGAGTATATGTTCGTCAGCGATGTTTTCACCTTTTAATACCTGTGCCATGCCCCTGATAAAAATGATCACTCCCATGGAGGAGAAGAACAGCTACAGCCTTTACCTGGCGGTATTCCGTGTGTTCATCTGCATTCACCTGGCAAAGGATATTTTCCTGTCCTGGCCTTACCTGGGCATACTATACGGCCCTGAATCATTTGTGGCGCCGATACCGACCTTTGTATCAGAACTACTACGTATAGACTCCAACGTGATAAGAGCGCATTACCAGTTATTCATTGCCTCCTATCTGGTGGTGATCGTGCTTTACCTGTTTGGTATCGGAAAAAATCTTACCGTACTGGTATTATTCCTCCTGCATCAGACCCTGCAACGCCTGTGCCCCCTGATACTGAATGGCGGCGACAACCTGCTGACCTTCATCATCCTCTACATGATATTTGCCAACAGCTACGAGTACTTCAGTATCCGCAGCCTGCAATGGCGCCATGTGCTGTTGCGGCGCACCAGCAACCTGCTGAGTAACCTGGCGGTGCTGGCCATCGTATTGCACCTTTGTATGGCTTACTTCTGGTCGGCCGTGCATAAGATACATGCCGATGTATGGTTCAATGGGGTAGCGACCTATTATACGTTCAACCTGGAGCGGTTCCGGGGTACGCCTATCAATCACTGGCTGGCACAGAACGGTTATTTTGTGACCATCAGCACTTACGCGACGGTGGGCTACGAGCTCTTTTTCCCCGTGTTGATATGGTTCCGGCAAACGCGCCTGTTCATGATATTCGGCGGGATACTGTTACACCTGGGTATTTATGTATTTATGATGATCTATGACTTCGAGATCGTATTTATCATGACCTATGGTTTCTTCTTTACCGACGAGGCCTGGTTGAAGGTGATCAACAAAGTGATCGGCTGGGTGAATGGGCGGTTCCGGCGGAATATTCCCCTGTTACAGCCCGCTTAAACGATTTCTTTATAACTATATGGCTATCAATACATAATCCCACTTTCACTTTCTGCACATCTGCACATTTTTTCTGCATATATGCAAGTTCTTTGTCGAAAAAAGGCAGCAGCTTTGTTTGGCAGGCGATATTGCCTGTGGGATCAACAATTGGTTATATGCCTGAAATAGAAAAGAATGTGTTCACCTGGGGGCTTAGTGGCAAGCTAGGGCCTTATATCATCCGGCAGTTCCGGAAAAGCGGTAAGATATTTCTAAGCCGGCGGGCGCTGCATTACCAGATCAGTAACAGTCGGGCAGCGGTAGAGGGGCGTACCCGGTTCGCGGCGGCGGTGCAATATGGTAAGCAAGCGCTGGCCGACCCTTCCCTACGGGCTATCTACCAGGCCAAGGCCAGGCGACGCTACCGCATTCCATTCAACGTAGCCATTGCCGATGCGATGAGCGCTCCTACCATCCCTCATATCAATACCCGGTATTACACGGCAGCAGCTGGCAGTGAGATCAGCATCATCGCCCGGGACGACATGCGGGTGGAGCAGGTGACGGTAAGCCTGTATGACCCTCAGCAACGGTTGCTGGAAACGGGGCCGGCCCGCAAAGACAGCTTTAAGGACAGCTGGGGTTACCGGTTGCAGGGCGACTACGCCCGCCTGTCTGCAGTGATACTGGTGGTGGCAGCCAGCGATCTGCCCGGCAATACCACTGTACGTGAAGACGTATTACTACCGGCAGGTGGGAATATCTATCGGAACAGGACCACCCAAAGACCATCGGGCTTATACACCACCTACAGAAGAGGCGTAGGTACCCGGTGCGGTGTATATCCGGGGCGGGTGGTAGCCAGGGGCTGGCACGCGGTAAAAGTGGTCCCGATGCGGGTAGGTGAGCAGCCGCCGTTGCCGGGGTCTAACTCCCCTTGCGGCCTCTACTACCCGCTGGTGGCGACAAATTCACCATCTATACCATTGACTGGCCGGCATCCCCCTGATCTGTCAGCCGCTTGAGAATAAACCTTATCTTTGCAGCATTCCATCCTTTTATATACCCTGCATTCCCGCAGGGGTGCTGACTTTATATGTACATCTAAAAGTCTGAGTGATAATGCAACGCATTCGCCAATTTTTTCTATTCTGCTCAGGAGCACATGTGGCCTTATTAAAGAGGGCGCCAGCAGAGACCAACAAATACGCCGGTATCGGCGCTACCATTTTTTTCACTGGTCTGCTAGCGGCGATCTCCGCGGGGTATGCCTTGTGGACGGTATTCGGAGAAGTATGGGCTGCCTTGCTCTTCGGCGCCGTCTGGGGGTTGATGATCTTCAACCTGGACCGCTATATCGTGAGTAGCCTGAAAAAGCGGGATCGTTTCTGGGACGAGTTTAAACTGGCGATCCCCCGGCTAGCACTGGCGCTGGTGATCGCTATCGTGATCTCCCGTCCGCTGGAGTTACGCATATTTGACAAAGAGATACAAGCGGAGCTGGTCACCATGGAACAGCAGGTATTCAAAAAGCAGGAAGACAAAGTAAAAGAGCGTTACCAGGTGCGTATGGACGAACTCCATAAAGAGATCGCACAGCTCAACGCCGCCACCCTGCAACAGGCTGCCCGCCGCGATACGCTCCTGTTGCTCGCACAGCAGGAAGCCGATGGTACCGGCGGCTCGCGCATCCGTAACCTGGGTCCTATCTATAAAGCGAAAAAAGCCGACGCTGACCAGGCCGCCGCTTCCGTAGAACAACTGGCTGCTATCAACAACAGCCTGATCAACGGCAAACGCGCCGCCTTACAGTCCATCGACTCCACTATGAAAGCGGAAATCCGCGCCATGAACCGCAGCCGCCTCGACGGACTCGCCTCCCGCCTTGACGCCCTCGGTCACCTGACGGCCAGCAGCGAACCTATCCGCTGGGCCAGCTGGTTCATCATGCTGCTGTTCATCGCCATAGAAACAGCGCCCGTATTCGTCAAACTCATCTCCCCCCGTGGCCCCTACGATGACCTGCTCGAACAACACGAACATATCTTCCGCTCAGCCCGCCAAGAAAAAATTACCCTACGTGACCAGGCTCGCGAAGAAAAACTAACCGTAGAAAAAGCCGTCAGTGAACACCGGCAAGAAGCAGAAATCAACAAAGGACAACAACTCACCAACGCCAGGGTCGCCGCAGAAACAGACGTGGAAAAAGCCCGGCTACATCAGTGGAAAAAAGAGAAGACAGGAGATTATTATTAATCGTGCATATACACGGGTACCACTTGTTGTTTATCAGTCTGAACTTACGTATAAAAATAAAGTCGGCGTCAGGGATGTAGATCGTCTAGAATATGCTTGTGGTGATGTCGGAATCGCCGAGTTTTTAATATCGTCAAATTGTGTTTGACTATAAGAATTCACTACAGTTGCAAAAAGCAAACAGATCCAGGTGATAATACTTCGCATAATTTCGGAGATTTTTTTATACTTATACTTCATAGGTATAAGACGTCTAACCTTCAAACAAGTTATTTAAGATTCATCCCAACGTCTTTATTCCAGTTCGCTTTTAGGCAATATAGCTTTTCGTATTAGGTTAATAGTAGTCCTTATGTTAATAATTATGAAGATGATGAGCACTATAAGGGAGAATTCTTGAATTCTTAGACCACCTGCGGAATTATTGATGCTAAAGCCTATTGAATAAGAAATTATTTCTGGTGTAAATGCAATTATGTTTGTAGTCCCTAATACTAATGTTATTAAAGTTAATATCTTACCTATTTTGGGCTTACGCATTGAGAATATAATGCATAAAATTAAGAGGAAAGCACCAACATAATGTTTATCAAGCAAAATTATGTTTGTAGTATTTGTGACATATACGCTATATAACATAGCGATAAGTAATATAAAAAGGGGAAGGTAGCTTATAAATTTTCTGAATTTCATTTTATTTTCAACCAAAGGGATTATAGTCGTTGATTTGAATGGACCAGCTTGCATGCCAACTTGGGTCCTGGTCGCGTTCTTTCAGGCGTTGATAATCATTGCTGTAGAAGTTGCTGGTAAAAGGACTGTTGCCCCCTGCTGCGCATTGCCATGTATGGATGACTCCTGCGTGCTGGTGCTGAAGGCAGCGGCCAGGTCGGCCACCATATCTTCTACCGGGGTGGCTACTTTGTTATTGGAAGGTGCTTGTGATTTATAGAACGCCTGCGCGCTGAGCTGGATGGTGTCGCTGGCCATTACTTTCAGTACCAGGGAGGGACCGATCTTTTTGCCACCACTTTTGGCGTTCAGTTTGGCCGTGAATTCGTTTTGATCCTGTCCGGATGGATAACCCACCGGTTTAGGACTACGCGTCTCTTCGATGTTGCTGAATAGCGCATTCTCTTTCGCTGCGTTGGATGATTCCATCGTGGCCGCGTACATAGAGAAGTCCGTCTGTTCGGTCAGCACCATGCGGGTGTTGCCCAGGTGATCTTTTAAGAAATAGTCGAATACCGGCCCGCCAGCTGCGCCCACAAAGAAGAAAAACCGACAGTACTGCATAAAAAGACCAAGAGAGGTATAGGTAACTTCATATAGTAAGCTGAAAACATAAACTAATTATTGTTGAACAGGAACACGATACTGATAACTCATCTGTTTAAGAATCTTCCCGTTTTGATCCCGGATCAATTTCAGTCGATGATAAGGATCATACTCATAACTGGTGAGCAAACCGTTAGGCGCTACTTTGCTGCTGATGCCTATCAATGGACGATAGGTATAGGTCGTAACAGTGACCGCATTACTTGTCGTTGCATTCCTGATTTTATTGATTTCATTCCTCAGCTGCTGATCACCTGACGGTGCCTTCAGTACAGATAAATTGACCATATTAGCGACAGTACTATAATTTGCACCAACGACTTCAGCCACCGGATAGTTATCATCATATCCCCACAAAAACGAATGAGTAACATTATTTTTTAATTGTTGTTCCAATATATTACCCCGAATATCATAGGTTAAGTTAATAATATCCGTTTCATACCTGTTGTCAGGCGAAAAGACTGTTCTGTTAGGTGTACTTATGGGAAAACTTCCCTGTGTAGTGTTAGAGAATTTAAACCCTGATAGTGCCAGAGGTTGTGATAAACTGAGTATCTTTACCTCATCTGCCAGGTTCTTACCATCAGGTTTAAAAGTGGTAATCTTTCCTCCGGTAATGATACTATTACCAGATGCGTCCGTTTGATATTGGACCTGTTCAATAGGTATACCTGTAATATAGTTATTCACCATGGCATCGATGAATGGCGTACCAGCAGCATAGTCATAAGCGTAACTATTCGTTTGTACGATACTGCTACCCTTACTATCTCTTTGCACAATACGGGAAGGATTAAGTAATAGTGGATTATCGTAAAAATAGTTCGTAGTATGTACAATAGGATTGTTTCCATCGGTATAAACTGTTTCTTTAACAGTTTGCTGTTCTACCCATCCGGTTATGATATGGTAAAAAGCGTAGGCAAAATCTGCTGAAAAAGAATATTTACCCCCTGTAGGCGAAGGAATGGTATAGCCATTAAGCGGTGTACCACAAGGATAATTAACGTTACGTAAGGTCTTTACACGCAGATTACGCAAACGGTTATAGTGTCTGGACGTATTGTAGTCATTAAAGCTATAGTTATGCTCTGTAGACCGCAATTTAGTGTAAGTACCATTTGTATTTCGCCTATATTCAGTTTTTGACAGCAGTAGTCCTCGTTTGTAGTCAAATCCGGTAACTGGTACACTAGCATTATAAATGGACATCCCACTCCAATATCCCATATCGAAATTCAACATATTCAAGGAGTCCTTGGAAAAAGAGAAAGTATAGTCGGTATAGCCATTATCAACATCTCCACTATTGATGCTACGTTCTGTTACATGCTCATATCCCACCGGCGAGCCTTGTGTAAAACCAAGAATATACTGGCTATTACTACTTACTTCTTTAAAGTTTGCCATCAGGTAATTGCAAAAGTTTCCGGGAGCAGCCATATCTGCCACGTCGTTCTCGTAGTGACTGAAATATGAGGGGTATATTAATAATTTACCGGGATCATAGCTGTAGGTCTTTCCACTCAATAGCTGCCCATTCTGCTCATAGTTGAGTATCTTTTTTATTCTCAGGCCTCCCGCTATTGGTAATGCAGGTAGTTGCTGCGGAGCGCCATCATATTTCAGATAGCTGATGCCAATATACGCAGATGGCATAGTTGGAAGTATATCAAAACATCCGGGTCCCAGGCAGGAATCGCTGGCTGTAATACGATAGTTGCCGGGACTTAACAGTTTGCTGAGGTTAAATTGAAAATCATACAACCCCGCAGGATTTGCCGGTGGATTCCCAGGGGTTGGATTTTCCGGATATTCGTATAAGCGGTAAGAAGGATCCCAGTAGTAAACCTTTACCGGATCTACGGTTCCGTTGGCTAGCACCCGCTCTATCTTAACATAGGGAAACCATGCCATCGTAAGCTTGTTAGCGTTAGGAGGGAAAGCATAATTATTTACAGATACATTTATTAAACTGGCCTGCTGATTAAAAGGGATAGTAAAATCCACCGAGTTTGCATACACCGGTGTTACATTCCCTCTCACTCCAATATTAGCCTGTACAATAGGGACAGAGGGGCCTCCATCTACCGTGCCTTCTGCAATATATCTATGTGCTTCAAATTCAAAAACAGAGTAGCCACCAGTAGGGTAAATGATCTGCTGCAATGTACCATATTGCATACGGGTAGTATCAGGTTCCCGGTTCGCTTTTAAATAAAATCCTGCTTCAGAAGGCATATCCTTTTGATAAGGTAAAAGACTGGTATTGTCATCTCTCCCATTATAAAATCCCCAATGATCCTGTGCATTTGAAGTTTTCCCTTCTAAAAAACCAGCAGGTGTATTTCGCTTAGGCAAATTACCAGGACTCAAATAACTGAAAGTATGTGTCCGCTTTTCTGCATTATCAGCGCCAAATTCATCCAATGCATTCAGATAATATCGTTCCCCTATATAAGAATAGTTAAGTGCAAAAGCCTGCAACCGGTTCGACGCTTTATCCTTTACAAGTACACTGTCCAATAAATAACCGATCTGCATATCGCTTCTGCTTGTCTGAGCTACTATGTCTATCTGCCCCTGGCGCCACCTTATTTTTTTTAGAGACGAAAACCCTATCGTATTAAATCGTTGAACTGTTTGCTGTGAAACAGGATCACCATTGTACAGGGTTTGTCTTGTACGCAATGCATCATCCCAGCTAGTATATACCGGGTCTTTAATTACATGGGATGATAGCTCCCCCGGATTCGTCAATATCTTCAACGACTGGGTTGCAGGTAGTATATATACCTCTGACTTTTTAGCATAATCGAAATAAATCGTGTCCGCCTTATTCGTTGAGATGATTTTTGTAAGATACCAGGCAGTAATGGCCTGCGGTAACTGTGGAGAAGAAGATGCAGCAGACCAAGTAGCTTCCAGTCCATTTGCGTCGGTAAATATCCAGTCATCTGCCGGCGAACCAAAACAATACAAAGTTCCATCTTCATCTGCTATCCTCCACTCTGCCGAAGGATTCAGGCTTTGTATAGGAGAAGATACCAACTTAAGACTGCTAGCCGGAATAGACCGGAAATTCCCAGCCTGGTCAAAATAGAACTTGCCGGATTTGTTACCAAAATTAAAATAGAAAAGATCCGGTTCAACATCTACCTGTTGTCCGGAAATCCGTTTTAACAATACATAGTCATCAGGGCTGGTAGAAAGATTATAAGACGGTTTGATATACTGACCATTTTTATTCCTGGACAAAAACCCTTCCGTACTCTCATCCGGAAGCCCTACAACTGTTCTTGTAATAGCTCCTCCTGCACTTAGACTCCAACCTACACCTGTCCAGGATGAAATGTCATCCACTTTTACCCCTCCGCTATGATAATTCAAACCTATCGGCAAATCAACTCCCTGTATTTTAATACTATAAAGCGGTATGTTAATATTAGGCACGCCGGTATACATAGAAACCGGCCATTCCGCATATTTACCCAATGCTCCTGCCTCCGGAGAAGATGGAATAACTTTGGGCAAAGTACCGAAGGTATTTTTAGTCAATTGTTGCTGCGCAAATATTTTGCAATAACTGAGCAAAAAAAATGTCAGTAAAATAACCCAGGAGACTTGACGGCCCTGGAATAAATGACGTTGTGTATAGTCTGCTCTCATAAAGTATAGTGGTTGTGACGGTATATTTATATTAGTATTACTAAGGCATATTGACTATCCTGGCCTAATTACCAGAAAATCAGGTTATTGGCAGCTATTGTCACCAGGATATCAGCATTTCATTTACACAATTCAAGGATTTGTCAACGGCATGTTGTTCTGAATATAGGCACTATTTGTTCGAGTACAGCGCTAGCATTTTGGTACCATCTATTGGCACACAAAATAAACGCAATTTGCCGATATCCACAACACTTCTCCGTCCCCCTTTTCCACACCCCTATTTTTTATTATCTTCCGTCCATGCAGGTACATATCAAAACTATCCACGACAGCAGCGCAGCCGTAGGCTGGACTGGTCCGCGCACTGTAGTCATTGACCGCACTTCCCGGGAAGGCGGTCAAGGCATTGGTTTCAGCGGCGGCGAACTACTACTGATGGCCATCGGTGCCAGCATTTGCAATGACCTGTTCAAACATGCCGATACCTTTGAAATTGTACTGGATGAAGTAGAAGTGATCGTTAATGGAGATTGGTCAGGAGATCCTTTATGTGCCCGCAATGTGCGCTATGATGTAAAACTGCGCTCCGATGCACCTCGCGAAAGGCTGGAGTCGCTTGTCAAATATACACATCAGCAGGCCGATGTACCGCACACGTTACGTACAGGCACTAATGTTAGATTGAATGATTATGATTTCGTAAAACTGGACCCTACGGGTAAGAAAGATTAGCTGGCCAGCTCCACTTCATAGACAGGGCTGAAGAGGTAAACCCTTTTGGTTGCTATTTCCTCGCAACGGTAACGCTTCCTTATTTTTTCCCCACGACGGAATACACGGCCGTCTTTGGTCTTGAATAACTGGTTGGGGGCCAGCTGTTCCACGAAGAAATGATTTTCCTTACCGGCATCATAGCGGCGCAGTACGCGCATCAGGTCTTCATCCGCACAGCTGCTGGCAGCAGGATTACGGATGCTTTGCCGCAATGCCTGCTCTACATCTTCGGGCAGATATGCTTTGCCAACGAACTGCTTGAGGATATGGGCAAATGCCTGCTTCCATTCCTTGCCATGAGAGGCCACCTCGTTGCGGTAATGCATATAGGTGATCAGGTGCGCGATCTCGTGTAATAAAGTGATCAGGAAAGAATACTTATTCAGGTTACCGTTGACGCTGATACGATGCCCACCGCGGCTATCAGGATGCCGATAGTCGCCCAGGAGACTTTGCCGCTCCCGGGTGATGGTCAGATGTACTTTATATTCCCGCAGGTAGTCCATTACCTGGCCGAAGGTGCCTTCGGGTAGATACCTGGATAAAGCTTGCATGGGCGCTTCCTGCTTCACGGGAACATTATATTTTTTTTCTTCTGGTGAGTTTATGCAGCGAGAGGGTTTCAAACACAGTATAAACCAGGTAGAGGAACATGAGTATAAAGATGGTTTCCTTGCTCACCTGCGGACGGGTGGCGAGCACATAACTCAAGATACCGATCATACATAAAAATAGCTTGCTGACAGTAGCAGCATATACCATACGTACAAACCCTTGGCCGGTGTCCGCCCCCAAACCTTTACGGCTCAGGTAATAGGACAGGCCGGTAATACCCGCAAGCGCCACATTGCCACCTATCAGCACCCAAAAATGTGCATCCAGGCCCAGCAACCAGCTCTTCAGCATTAGCAGCCCGCCATTTAATATTGCAAATACAGTAAATAGTCTGAAAAAGAATTTATCGGTCATTCCTACGGGTGTCTTTAATAATTTGCCACAAAAGTAGGACTAAAGCCAGTAAAGAAAAAATGATCAGAAATACTGGAAAAGCCCAACCGGTCCACTGGTCTAGTTTATAACCAGCAAACACGGCCAATCCTAATGTGACCATCATCTGAAAAGCCAAACCCGTATAACGAAGCCAGCTACTGTTACTGGGCTTGTTCTGTGGTGGCTTCTTTTTGAACTGATTTTCCATTTTTTCCTTTAGAGGGTTCCACTACCGGTGTCACACCTTCATCCATATAACAACGGCCGTTAAATTTGGCAGTAGGCTCCATTTCAAAATGTACGGTATAAACATCTCCCTTCACCAAAGCATTCCCTTTCAGGAACAACAGATCATCCACTTTGATGATACCCGTCACCTTGCCGAGAATATCCGCACTCTGGCATACCAGGTCACCGGTGATCTCACCTTCCGGACCTACCACGATCTTCGCCTTCGTAGATACCAGCCCATTCACCTGCCCGTCTATCCGGATGTCGCCTTCACATACAATGTCGCCCTGGATAGACGTACCGCTACCTATAATGTTTACATTAGAGGTAGGCATCATTATTTTACTTTCACTTTTTGTATTTCCTTTATTAAACATAGGTCTTCAGGTTTTTCAAAGTTTAGAAATCTAAGATAGTAATTATTTTCATAATATATTTTATGTAATTGTAATTCAATGGCTGTCCTGTACCGGACATCCACATAGTGACAAAAACAACTGCCCCATTGCCTGGATAAAACAATGTCACATTAAATAAATACTTTCTGGGATAAAAAACGGTAAACCGGTACTGATTCGGTTATTTTGATCGCTCGCCTATTGCATCAATAGGTACTGTTGTCTACTTTAGGAACCTTCAACATAGTGGTGTCTACCTTGCCGGTAAAATCTCCATTGATCACCTGCTTCATATTATTCAGGAACTGATCTCTGGCGATAATCGTTCTTTCTAATGAATCTGTGCGCATCTTCAACTTAATAAACTCTCGTCTTTGCTTTAAATCACCATACCCTGGTATATAATACCGTAAGGGGGTGAATACTACCGTTGCCACTGTAATCGTTACCAATAAAACAAATAAGGTACTCAGTGCAATATAAACACTCATCCTGGACAGCTTGAATGAGGTCACCTCTTCATATGTGTCATCGTTCATGATCACCAGCCGGTACTTGTTCCCCAACCGGCTTACATTCCGACCTTTTATTTCACCCTTTTTGGACATATATCCTGCTTAGTAGAATAGTTCGCTTAATCGCCTTCAGACGGCTAAAGTTAATCAAATATCGTACATACCTATCAAATTTATAATGTAATTCCATCGCAGTTCTCCTAAAATACCTGATATCAGTACTTTAGATATCCGGTAAAAGATTTCCACAACAAAACCACTCATAGCACCGTTTATCAGGAGCAGCGTCGCGGCAAGCGCGCGTCTGGCGTACTAAACTTTAAAATTTATCCTATCTTTAAAAATAAAATGTACCGCCGGTAGTTATATATACGGCCTATACACCCTCGCATCCAATGAATCGCTATAGATCAATTTATCAACTTTGCGTACTTAGTTTGTTATTTAGCATTGGTCTTCAGGCGGTTTTTGCCCAAACAAAGCCCGTCAAAGTCAAAGCCCCTAAAGTAGAAGACAGGCGTCCACCGTCCGAAAAGCTGGCGGAAAAACCGTTCACGATCAAAAGGAAACTGGTACAAAACCTGGTAACACGTTATAACTACTACTACCATGCTAAACTACGCCTGGACGCTGTCACCCGTAACATCAACCGGCAAGGCCAGGACAACTTCAATGTACTGCTCCCTTTCTACCCATACAGCCCGCAAAACATGGGCCTGAGCACCAATGACCTCGACTCCGTGATCTACAAAGCGTCTGTCGCCATCCAGATCCACGACCCAAGAGGCAAATGGATCGACGACTGCTACCTTCTCATCGGCCGGGCCTACTTCTATATGAGCGACTGGGACAACGCCAACAAAACCTTCCAGTTTGTCAATACCACCTTTGCCCCACGCAAAAAAGACGACTATAAGGTCGTGATCGGTTCCCAGGAAAATGACCAGATCACCGTTGCCTCTAAAGAAAAAAGAAAAGGATTTTTCGGCCGCTTCAAACACATCTATGCCCGTAACGATGCCTTCCTTTGGCGAGCAAGGACCCTCATCGAACAAAAAGACTACGATGAAGTACAATCCTTGCTCAACGTACTGGAGACTGATCCGAACCTCCCCAAACGCCTCGAAGGACAACTGGCCGAAGTACAGGCCTATAGCCACTACAGCCAGGGAAGATATGCCGAATCCGTAGCGCCTCTTCAGGAAGCCGTCAAAAAAAGCAGCAATAAAGACGAAAAGACCCGTATGGCCTACATACTGGCACAGCTATATGTAAAATACCAACGGCCCGACTCCGCCATGAACATGTTCCGTAAAGTGATCAAACTTAAACCGGACCCCGTAATGGACTTCCAGGCCCGTATGGAAATCGCCCGTATCAATGCTACTACCAACGGTGGTGGGGTGGAAGAAAGCATCGCCGCCTTACAGAAAATGGCTCGCAAAGAAAAATATATCCGCTTCCGCGATGCTATCTATTATACCATGGCCGTCATTATCGTTGACAAAGACCCCGGTGCTGCCGTCGCTTTCCTCAAAAAAGGCCTGACCATGGAGAGCACCAACCCCATCCAGAAAGTACTCTCCTACAAAGCCCTGGCAGACATATATTATTACCAGCGGGCTTATATGGATTCCCGTAACTACTACGATAGCACGGCCAGCACCATGCCCCCGGGGTTCCCCGACAGCACCCTCATCGTTACCCGCAAGAACGTATTGTCTGACGTAGCCGCCAAGATAGCTACGATACACCGGGAAGACAGTCTCCTCTACCTGGCCACCCTTCCCGATGCCGCCCGCAATACGGCCCTGGAAGAAATGGCTGCCGGTATCCGCAAACAGGCAGAGGAAAGAAAAAAAGCAGAAAGCAAAAAACGTCGCCGCGACCGGGATAATGCCGACGCCTTCGTTAATAACAATAATATACTGACGGGTAACAATCCTACTTCCGGTCCTCCCGTCGATGACAAAGGCGACTGGTACTTCTATAATACAGCCAGCAAAGCCGCTGGTTTCTCTGAATTCAAACGCCGCTGGGGCAACCGTGCACTATCAGATAACTGGCGCCGCAGTAACAATGGTACAATAGCCGCCAATAATAACAATGACCCTCAGTCCGGTAACGTCACCACCGGCGATGAACGGACACCGGGTGCCACAGAAGGCAGCGCACCTGCCGCCGACAGCGTAACCGCGCAATCACTGGCCGCCGGCCTGCCGCTCACGCCGGAAAAACAGACCGCCTCCCGCAATGCTGTTATGGATGCCCGCTTCGACCTGGGTAAACTATACTACGATAAACTCGACAACGGCCTCCTGGCCATCGAAACATATGATACCCTCCTGGTTAAACATCCGGACCATCCTAAAAAACCGGAAGTAGTCTACTCCCTTTACGTATGGCATAACGCATTGAATCATACCGCAGCAGCCAAAATGTATAAAGACAGGGTACTGAGCCAGCATGGTAACACCAATTTTGCACAGATCATCCAGTTCGGCGCTCTCAAAGATATCGATGCAGATAAAAAGAAAAAGATATCCACCGCCTACGACTCCGCCTATGTAGCCTACCTCGCAGGCAATTACACCGGCGCACTCGATCGCAAACACGAAGCAGACTCCTCCTTCGGCTATAACTTCCTGCAACCCAAATTCGACCTGCTGGAAGCAATGGCTATCATTAAAACCGATACCACCAATACCCGGGGCATTGCCGCCGTCAAAGCAGTGATCGACAAATACCCGGCAGAAGAAGGTATCCGTAACCAGGCCCAACATATATTGGATGCGCTCAACAACAAAGATTCCATCGTCACCTACCTTACCGGCCTGACCACCCGCCGGAGAGATACCACCACCAACTACATCGATGAGGATGTAAGTATCCGGTATCCCTGGCAGCATCTACAGCCTAAATTTGACGACTCTGTTAAGATCAAAACTGCCGGCGTAAAAGATCCGGCAGGCATCGACAATAAAGCGGCCATCCCTAATGTGGTCATCAAAACCGCTCCGCCGCCCAAACCCGTTACTCCTTATAAAATAAATGCCAACAACCCGCACTTCGTGGTACTCCTGTTCAAACGGGTATCCAAAACCATGATGGATCAGGGCTTGGAACAATTTGCACGCTATAATGCGGCCAAACATGCAGCAGATAAAATAGAGGTAGGCAGCTTCGTCCTCACACCCACCGAGACCATGCTCATCTTCCGGCTGTTCGCCAATGAAGAAAAAGCATTGCAGTACTACGACGAAATCCGTGATGAAGCCCAGGCAAATATCATCCCGCGTATACCCGTTACTGACTATACGCTGTTCGTGATCTCCCGGGATAACTTCATCCTTATGAATAATACAAAAGACCTGCCGGGGTACCAGCAGTTCTTCAAAGAGACCTACATCACCGAATAACGATAATAGTATTAATACACCCGGTCCGCAGTACATCACTGCGGACCTTTTTTTTACAAGGTTTATTCGTTTTTTAACATATTTCCCCGCCTAAATTCCCGGGCTGCCGGACAGCTAAATCTTAAAATCTGTATATCTTTGTCCTGCTGGCACGCAAGTCAACTGTGATGCAATAGCTTACAAAAAACAAATTCTGTCAACATGAAAAGATCGGTGAAAATATTGTGGCGGGTGGTATTGGGTTGTCTGGCCCTGTTTATTATACTACTGCTACTGGTCAACTTCAGGGTGATTGGCAATATGCCTTCTATGGAAGAACTGGAAAACCCACGTGCCGCATTGGCCGCTGAAGTGATCGCCGACGACGGTACCATCCTGGGTAAATATTACCAGGTGGACCGTTCCAGCTCCGAATACAACGAGATCTCCAAAAACGTGATCAATGCCCTTATCGCTACGGAAGATGAGCGCTTTTTTGATCACTCCGGTATAGATGCCAGAAGTACCATGGCTATCCCCTTTTACCTGCTGGTAGGTAAAAAAAGGGGATCCAGTACGATCACACAACAGCTGGCCCTTAACCTGCAGGCAGATAATACCGGCCGTCAACGTGCCAGTAACCCCATACTCCGCGGCTTTCAGAAATTACAGGAATGGATCATCGCCGTTAAACTGGAACGCAATTTTACCAAAGAAGAGATCATCACCCTTTACCTGAATACAGTAGCCTTCGGCGATAACGTATATGGTATAGAGAACGGCGCCCGTACCTTCTTCAGCAAAGATGCAGGGCATCTATCTGTAGAAGAAGCTGCCATCCTCGTAGGCATGCTGAAAGGAAATACCCTCTATAACCCCCGCCGTAATCCACAGCTTGCGCTGGCACGTCGTAATACGGTGATCGACCAGATGGAGAAAAATGGCTACATCACGGCCGCTGACGCAGCCGCTGCTAAAAGTAAACCCATCGTACTCCGCTATAACAAGATAGACCACAACAAAGGACTGGCTCCCTACTTCCGGGAAGTGCTGCGCGATGAACTGAAAGCCTGGTGTAAAGAACATAAAAAAGCAGATGGCTCGGAGTATAATCTCTACCGTGATGGGTTGAAAATTTATACCACTATTAATCCACGCATGCAGCTGTATGCCGAAGAAGCAGTAGCTAAACACCTCAAAGACCTGCAGAAAGTATTCGCCCAACAAGGCAACGTTAAAAGCGGCAGTGTATGGAAAGACTGGCAGAAATACCTGGACCGGTATATGAAAGAATCTGACCGCTATAAATCCATGAAAGCTGATGATGCCTCTGACGAAGAGATCAAAAAAGCTTTCAACACCCCTACCAAAATGAAGGTATTCTCCTGGAGAAGTACTACAGAGCCGGATCTCAATGAGATCGATACGGTAATGACGCCGATGGATTCCATCCGGTACATGCGTGCTATCTTACAGGCCGGCTTTATGGCCATGGATCCCGAAAGCGGTGAGGTAAAAGCATGGGTAGGCGGTCCGGACTTCCGTTATTTCAAAAACGACCACGTTGCCAAAACCCGCCGTCAGGTAGGTTCTACTTTCAAACCATTCCTGTATTGTTTTGCCCTGATGAATGGCATGTCACCCAATACGGTATTACCCAATGAACCGGTATCTTTCCCTAAGTTCAACTACACCCTCTCCCGTAACTCGGAAGGTAGTGTAGGGGGTAGCATCACCATGGCAGGTGCATTGGCCAAATCACTCAACCTGGTATCCGCCTACCTGATCAAACAACTGGGTCCACAGGCTTTTGCAGATTTTGCTAAGAATAAGATCGGCTTCAGCAGCGATATTCCTCCTTACCCATCCATTGCGCTGGGTACACCGGAGATCTCCCTGTTCGAAATGCTACAGGCCTATACCATGTTCCCAGGCCGGGGTATCAATACCAAACCTATCTACATCACCCGCATAGAAGATCGTAATGGCAATATCCTCGACACCTATGCTCCTGTAAAAAGGGAAGTGATCAGCGAAAACGAAGCCTATACAATGGTCAAAATGATGGAAGGTGTGGTAGCACCGGGTGGTACCGGCGCCAGGATGCGTTTCCGCTACAACATGAAAGGAGAAATGGCAGGCAAGACAGGTACTACCAACGATAATACGGATGGATGGTTCCTGGGTTACACCCCCCAGCTGCTGGCAGGTGCCTGGGTAGGATGTGAAAATCAATTCCTCCGCTTCAGCACTACCGCTGTAGGACAGGGTGCCAATACCGGTCTTCCCATCTGGGCATATTTCATGCAAAAAGTATACGGCGACAAAACCCTCAAAGTAGACGACAAATCCAAATTCACCGTACCGGCTAACATGCAGAGCGATATCTATCTCAATTATGAGAACAACGTAGCGCCGGGCGCAGAAGCGGAAGACGTAGGTAGCGGCAGCGCCAGCGATTATGAATATATCGATGTGGAAAAATATGGCGAAGATGCCAATGGCAAACAGGAAGAAAAATCTAAAGAGAAAGAACCTGCCCGCGAAAAAGACGCTGGCAAAAACGCCACGCCCAATCAGCAGCCATCCCACAACACACCCAAAGCCGTGTATCCCGGTGGCAAAAAAGAAAACTGATAACCAATTGGTTTAACCTATAAAAAGGCTGTCCCTGTCAGGAGGACGGCCTTTTTCATGCCATTCACCCGCTGCCGTATATGCATACGGTTTGGCATTTTTAATAAAGTTTTAAGGCGCTCCATTTCCTCATCACCTGAAATAATACCTACCTTGCCCCGGTATTTATGATGCATTAGTATGAGGCACTCCGGCATTGGCCTGGATCTGTGACGATTCTTCCGTGCGCGTAGTGAACAATAATTTCCTGAAATGACTATCACCTGAACAGATTTTTTGCCGGTCATCGACCAGCTGGCACCGTTATGCCCGTAGCAATCGGCCGCTTTAAGAACTTTCCTGCAACAATACTGTTTGTATATATAAGAGTAGCAACATTCCCGACTATAAATACTAACAATAAAAACATCAACGGAATCGAAAGGTATGATCCAAAAAATCTTTCTCAGCCTGCTCTGTACCATTATCCTTACACGGATAGCCCAGGCACAGTCAGGGCTTACTATGCAACAGGCAATGCGAACGGCACAAAAGAATAACCCCTTCCTCAAACCGGAAAGTCTTAACACTGCTATTGCGCAGGGGGATGTGATCACGGCCGGACTAAGGCCCAATCCCAAACTGAACAATCAGACCCTCCAGCTGATGGAAAGTAAACGTTTCGCCGAAGGCACGAAATTTTACAATAACCAGAACCGCCAGGTATGGTGGCAGCTCACAAAAGAGTTTCAGCTGGCAGGACAACGTAAATACAAAATAGAGGTCGCCGAAAAAACAGTGAACCTCGCCGCCAAAAACTACAGCGGTACTGAAATGGGTGTAGTCTCCGCTACCGGTAATAAATGGCTGGACGTCTGGTACAGTAAAATGAACCTCGACCTTGTTACACAGGCCAAAACCAACATCGATAGCCTCGTCAGCACACAAACGATCCGGCTGAAAAACCAGGTGATCAGCGAAAGTGAACTGGCCAGAACGCAACTGCTCTCCGATCAATACCTGCTGCAATTACATTCCGCTACAGAAAGCTATCGCAATGAAGTACGCAATCTTCAATTACTGATGGGAAGCATCGACACCTTGCAGATCGATGCCAATGATCCGGTAATTACCCTGGCAGTCATCGAGCAGGTGGATAGCCTCATCAGTCTTTCTTACCGCCAACGACCAGACCTCCAGGTAGCCCAGGGCAATATCGATATCGCACATAGTAACATCAAACTACAACGATCCCTGTCCCATCCTGTACCGGAAATGGGCTTCATTTGGAACCCGCAGAATACCGTCCCCTACTTTGGTTTCTTCGGTACCATCGATCTTCCTTTCTTCAGTCGTAACCAGGGAGAGATCAAAAAGTCCAAACTGCAACTACAACAGACCGAACAGGCACTGGCTGCTATCAAACAACAGGCACAGACGGAAGTACAGACCGCCTTCAACTCTTTTCAGCTGAATAAAGAAGCCGTGGCAAAATACAGCAACATACTCGCCCGGTCCGAGCAAGTATTGCAATCCGTGAGATACGCATATACCCGCGGGGGTACTACCATCATCGACTTTCTCGATGCACAACGTACCTGGTTCGATACCCAGAAGATGTATTATGCAGCCTTATACGACTATCGCAAAAGCTATCTCCAATTATTATACGTAACAGGATTAATTAATCAACTCTAATGTTTCAGATGAAAAGTATAGTAGCACCTCTACTCATAGCTGCACTGCCGGCCATCCTGCTATCCTGTGGTTCCCACAGTCCGGAAAAAAAAGCAGCACCCGTATCAAATAAGCCTGTCGTAAAAGACAGCGGACGCATCGTACAGTTCCCGGCCGATAGCCTTACTTTAAGTTATTTCAAAGTAGCCGGAGTAACCAAAAGCGATCTTAACACCGCCTTGTCAGCTCCGGCCAGAGTAGTCGCCACCGTAGTTCACAGCTCCGAAAACGCAGCACAGAATATCGTACTATTCGACAATCCCGATATCACCGGTGCCTACACTGAGATGCTGCAACACATCATCAATATCCGGGAAAAAACAAGCATCATACAACAGAAAAAAGCAATCGTCAGCCAGAAACAGATCGAACTCGACCGCTTCCAGGACCTCGCCGAACATGGCGCCGGTACCGGTAAAGACGTATCTAATGCCAAAACCGATCTTATCAGCGCTCAAACCGATCTGGCCGTTGCTCAGACAGAACTGGCCAACGAAAAGACCGCTATTATTCAACATGAGTCTACCTTAAAACTGGCAGGTTTCGATCCCAAAGGCCTTCTGAATGCTCCTCCCAAAAAGATATGGATCATCTGCGACATGCCGGAAAACCAGGTAGCCAAAGTAAAAGAAGGCAGCACCTGTCATCTTAAATTTACCTCCTACCCGGATCAAAGCTTCAGCGGTACCATCGAAAATATCGGCGAAGTGGTAGATAATATCACCCGCATGGTGAAGTTACGCATTGGGCTAAACGATAGTAAAGGACAATTAAAAGCCGGTATGTTCGCCAACGTCACTTTTGACGTCAGCGAAGGCAACACCCTTTCTATACCCAGGTCCGCCCTTATTACCGTACAAGGTAAAAACTACGTGTTCCTGAAAGGCAACGATAACACGTTCGAGCGCCGCGAAGTCCTTATCGGTACACAAGTGACCGACCGTATCGTTATCTATAACGGGCTGGCAGAAGGCGACAAGATCGTTACCGATGGCGCAATGGAACTGAAAGGTATTTCATTTGGATACTAAACCCCTACTTGCACATGCTACAAGCGCAGATCTTCCTCGACAAAAATGATCTTTACGGTGCACAACCGTTGTATGAATTCATCATGCAACTCCTGCTGATCAATAACATCAAAGGAGCTACCGCCTATCAGGGCATCATGGGCTTTGGCACCAATCAACAGATCAAACGCCCCAACCAGATATTCTCCTTCGACGATCCCCCCATCATGATCACCTTTATCGATGAGGAAAATAAAGTACGCGAAGTACTTCATCGTCTCAGAACAGAATATAAAGGAGGATTTATTATTACACATCAAGTAGACCAGTTCGGATTATGATTCGCAATATCCTTATATTCTCTTTACGCAACCGCTGGGCCGTTATCATTGCAGCAGTAGTACTGTCTGTACTTGGATACTGGTGCTTTACACAACTGAAAATAGAAGCATACCCGGACATTGCCGATACCAATGTTATCATTGTGGCCCCCTATGAAGGGAGGGCTGCAGAAGAAGTAGAACAACAGGTGACCGTTCCTATTGAAAGGGCGCTCAACAACGTACCACGGGTACTTGATCGCAGAAGCCGTACTATCTTCGGTCTTTCTGTCGTGCAGCTCACCTTCCAGGACGGTACCGACGACTACTTCGCCCGTCAGCAAGTAATAGAAAGACTTTCTTCCGTACAGCTGCCCGACGGCGTAACTCCGGAGCTGGCTCCTCTTACCACTGCTGTGGGTGAAATATACCGTTATGTAGTAGAAGCGCCGCCGAACTATACTCCCATGCAGCTCCGCGATCTGCAGGACTGGGTGATAAGACCCGCCATTCTCCAGGTACCAGGTATCGCGGATGTTACCAACTTCGGCGGACCACTGAAACAATTCCATATACTCACCGCCCCGGATAAACTGCGTAAATACAATCTGAAACTACAGGATGTTATCGACGCAGTACAAAAAAATAACCAGAACACCGGTGGTAACGTCATAGAAAGAGGAGGTCAAGGCTTTGCCGTACGTGGGCTGGGTACCGTAAAATCGGAAAAAGATATCCAGAATATCGTACTCACCTCCGTTAGCGGTACGCCCGTATACATTAAAGACGTAGCAACCGTAGAGACCACACCGCCGCCACCGGCAGGCGTATTGGGATATGCCGTACCCGATGAAGGTATTGACAAAATAGGCTCGCCGGAAGGTATCATTCTCCTGCGTAGAGGAGAGAATCCCAGCGAAGTATTGAAAGTGCTAAAGGCCAAAATAGCCGACCTTACCGATACCGAACTACCGGAAGGCGTGAAAATGAGAGTGCTCTATGACAGGAGCTTCCTGATCAACCACTCTCTCGAAACGGTATCGCATACCCTGCTGGAAGGCGTAAGTATTGTAATCATCATCCTCGTACTTTTCCTGGGTAGTATCAGATCTGCGCTGGTAGTGACCGCCACGATTCCTTTCGCGCTGCTGTTCGCATTCATCCTCATGCGACTCACTGGTATACCTGCCAACCTATTGTCCCTGGGGGCGATCGACTTCGGTATTATCGTTGACGGCGCCTGCGTAATGGCAGAACACCTCATCCGCCGGTACCGGCATGCTACCGAACAGGAAAAGAAAAGCGGTATCGTTGGCATCACCCTCTCCGCTGCCCAGGAAGTAGGCCGGGAGATCTTTTTCTCCGTTACCATCATCATCCTGGCTTATACCCCCATCCTGCTTATGACCCGTGTGGAAGGTAAACTGTTCTCTCCCATGGCCCTCACGCTGGCATTCGCGGTAATAGGCTCTATGATATGCGCCCTTTCATTAATACCGGTACTGATATCCTTCGCTTACAAAAAGGCACTGTCTTCTACCAAACCTATGAAAGCGCATAAGAACGTCGTACTCGACTTTCTTGAAGCCAGGTATAAAAGTTCGCTCAATTTCTTCTTGCGGTTTCACAAACAGACGGTGATCGTCGCTGGAGTGATCATCCTGTTATTCATTAGCGTAGGTGCTAAACTTGGTTCTGAATTCCTGCCCGAACTGGATGAAGGCTCTATCTTCATGCGTTCTTTCCTTCCGGCAGGTGTTACCATCCAGGAAAATGCCAAAATAGCTCCACGGATCAGGGAGATCGCTGCGAAATATCCGCCGGTTAAATACGTCATTACCCAGTCCGGTCGCAACGATGATGGTACCGATCCTTTCCCGGCCAACCGTACCGAAATACTGATCGGCCTCAAAGATTATAAACTCTGGAGCGATACCATCAGCAAAAAAGAACTGGTAAGACGTATGCAGCAAGATTTGGAAAGAAACATTCCCGGCGCTTCCTTTAATTCTGGTCAGCCTATCATCGACCAGGTAATGGAGATTGTAACCGGTAGTGCCGCTGATCTCGCGATCTCTGTGGTAGGCGACGACCTCTCCCTCATGCGCCGCAAAGCTGATAGTATAGCGACCATCGTAAAAGCGACGCCAGGTTCCGCCTCTGTCAACATCGAACAGGAAGGTACCCAGTCGCAGCTGGCAATCAAAATAAACAGGGAAAGCGCAGCCCGCTTTGGTATTAATGTAAGTGATATACAAGGCATGATAGAAGCAGCGATCGGTGGTAAACCCATCGGCGCCCTCTACGATGGCACCAAGAGATATGATATCATTATCCGCTACCTGCCCGAATACCGCAATACCGTAGAAGCCATCAAAAGTCTGCAGGTATCCTCCGCCACAGGAGCTCTCATTCCGATGGAACAACTGGCAGACATACAATTCATCGACGGCCAGACCAATATTTACCGCCTGGATGGCAAACGTATGATCACCGTGCGTACCAACGTCCGTGGACGTGACCAGGGCTCTTTCGTATCAGAACTACAGGAGAAAATCAGTGCACAGATCAAAGTGCCGAAAGGATATGACATCATCTACGGCGGTCAGTACGAAAACCTGGAACGGGCTGGTAAACAATTATCACTCACCATCCCGCTGACCGTAGTGATCGTATTCGTATTCCTGTTCATGCTGTTCAAGAGTATGAAACAGACCTTCGTTACCATGAGCTGTATACTGGTAGCGATGGCAGGTGGTATCATTGCCCTTTTTATACGGGGATATCACTTCAATGTATCCGGCGGTGTTGGTTTCGTATCCATATTCGGTATATCGGTCATGGCCGGCGTACTGCTGGTATCAGCCCTGAACCGGGAACTATACAAATCACCGCTTACCCTGAAAGCATCTGTACTCAAGGTATCCGTAGATCAGTTCAAGGCTATTATGATGATGCTGATAGTGGCTATCATCGGTCTTGTACCTGCAGCGATCAGCACAGGTATAGGCTCCGACGTACAACGCCCATTAGCTACTGTAATTATCGGTGGATTGACATTTACACTGCTGTTCACACCAGTGGTAATTCCACCGCTCTACTACTGGTTGCAGAAATCCAGCCAACCACCTGCACCTAAAGAAGATACCGAACCGGTAATCGACTGATAAAAAACAAAAGGGGCTTAATGCCCCTTTTGTTTTTTATTAATGCCGTATGATAATATGCCGGCCATTGGCATTACTCCAGCCATTGCCATTATCCACATAGATAATATAGTAGCCATCCTGCAATCCCCCCACATTGATAGTCGCCAGGCGCGTACCGGCGGTAAATGATTGTTGCAATACGATATGTCCCATCCGGTCGGCTATTTTCACCTGGCGTATATCCCTCCCGGTTACTACGCTGCGTGCTCTTTCGTCGGTAAGGCTTTTCACCGTCAGCATCGTTCCTGCCGGTACAGGAGATACTTGGAAAGTACTCCCCATGCGATCTTCAGGGTTCGTGATGCAGATCTGCGTGTATTTGATCTCTCTTCCACAATAAGTACCCAGGCTGGCTGTCAGCAAAAACGGGCCTTCGCCGTTTTTAGTCAGCCGCACCGACACACCACTGGGATATAGGTTCAACAGTCCATCCGGATAAACCGACCAGGTAATATGTTCCTGCAAAGGTCCTGACGGCACACCTGTTAATTCATAGATCTCTTCCGGACCATTCCAATTACAATCCCCTTTCAGCCCCAGTGCATTGATGATAGCAGCTACTACAGCACGGCAACCATTCACCAGCCCTGCACCGTAGGTAATATCATAACCAGGTGTGCCCAGGTCGGTGGCTGTCTCCATCAACATATCCCGTACCATCGCAGCAGGCAATTCTTTATTGACCAGCAGCATGTTAGCAATCACGCCGGATACCTGTGGAGCAGCGCCGGATGTATATCCGAAGGTGCTCCTGTAGTTACCGCTGCTGTAGCCATTAGCCCCCATACGATCAGTAGTCGGTTGTATCATAGGCGATACCGCTACCAGTTCCAGCGAAGGCCCGGTAGCGCTATAGCCCGGATGTGTGCCATTCTCCTCAATAGCGCCTACGGTAACCACGTTTTCTACATTAGCGGGGTATTGTATGTTGCCGCCATCATTGCCTGCCGAAAAAACGACCAAGGTACCCAGCCCATTCCGCCCCTGCTGTTCGGCGGATTGGATCGCATTTTTTATTGCGTCATAACCAGGCTGATTTTCAAAATGAAAGTTCCAGGAATTGTTGATCACATCTGCATGGTTGTATTGCCAGGCATAATTGATTGCATTCGCATAGTCATTGACCGTTTCGTTATTATCGTAGAAGATATTCACCCCCAGGATGGCACCGGCATTCTGGTATACACCCGCCACGCCTATGTGGTTATTGGCATCTGCCATGATAATGCCGGCTACCCCCATAGCATGTGATTTATCGGCAGAAGACGGTGCACCCCAGTTGCCTGGCGCGCCCGGTCGCCTCGGCGTCCAGCCGGTAGGATTTAAACGGGCGATATCTTCATGAGGCTCCAGGCCATCGTCTATTACAACCACATTGATATAACCCGGTGCCTGCGCGATCAGTGGCCACACCGGCTCGATATTCACATCCATACCGGGTATGTTACTGTTGTGGAACCAGCTCATATATATATAGTAAGGATCGTTCGTCTGTCCGGACGTAGGTACGTAGAAGTTAGGATGCGAGAATACCACTACTCCCGATTCATATATTTTATTGGCAATACGGAATAGTTGTTCATCCCTTCTTATCCGGAGTATCTCCGTACCGAAATGAAAAGTATCATAAGGTATTATATCCACACTGTCCGTAAGCCCTAAACGGCTGACAATATCACGTATCCGGTAGCCTTCCAGCGGCTTTACCAGTATCTCTCCGGTTGGTATTACCGGTACTTTTTCCAGGGTCAATGCCTCCCAGCTGTAAACAATATTGCTATCCTGCCGGATATCCTGCAATGCCATCCGGCGGTCCGCCACCGGTATGGGCACCTGACGTATGTTGCTGTACGGTAGTACACGGGCAGCATCGAGATAACGGCTGCGGGGTACAATGGGTGCATAAGGTATGCGGACCGGTTGTTCTTTCAGCTTGACATGAAGCATATCCGGCGTGACTTTCAGGTATACTTTCTGCCCTCCGCAATAATAGTAAGGTCTTTCCTGCGCAAAGACGATGAACGATAGCAATAAAGATAAGGTCGTTACTAAAGTTTTTTTCATAGCAACAAGTGGTTTTAAAATTGAAAAAGGAAACTGATAATGCCGTTGCAATTGTTGACTGCTTATGCTGATTAGTAGTTCCGGGTGTGTGAAGCTGTAATAAAAGCTGGGTAGTATAGCTGGTTGACAAACCACACTTTGGGTCGATTCATTAACGGCAGTTTCTGCTCACTGTCAGATTGCAGGTACAAGTATAAAGAAAGGAGGCTCCTATAGGCGTTAACCCATAGTTAAAGAAGAAAAAAGTCGTATCTCCCACAGAATCCATTGAATAGGCATAAGCAGTGTCTGAAATACGTATTACAACACCACTCAAACCTTTACTGGCAAAGGTTATAATAAAAGGGGAATGAATAAAATGAACAGCAGTCTATCAACAGAACCTGCCTATATTACGCAGCAATTGTAAAACCCGCCCCGCAGTAATAAAGCTATACCGCAATGCAACAGACAAAAACGAGACTGACTGCCTCACAACTAATAAAAGCTGTCGTATACATCATTTTCCTACCGGTACTCACGCTATTTCTCTCCGGCGACTGGACCTGGACCGAAGGCTGGTTGTATGGCGGATGGTTCATTCTGCTATATGGTACCATCGCCTTTTATCTTTATGCCAAAGATCCCGCACTACTGGCAGAGAGGTTCCAGAGAAAACAACATGAAAATCAGGCTGGCTGGGATAAATATCTGGTGAGTCTCATCGCGGTACTTTATATTACCTGGGCCGTATTAATCCCCCTGGACGCACAACGTTATCACTGGAGCCCTTCATTCCCCTTATGGATAAAGATCACTGGCTGCATTGCCCTGCTCCTCTCCTTTTTCTTCTATTTCCGTTCCTTTACAGATAATACGTTCCTATCCACTGTTGTACGGGTACAGACAGATCGTAAGCAACAGGTAGTGTCTACCGGGGTATATGGTTTTGTAAGACATCCGATGTACCTCGGCTCTATACTCAATTTCCTGGGAGTGCCACTGCTGACCGGATCGGTATACGGACTGGCCACCGGCATCGTCGTTTCCCTCCTGTACACCTACAGAATCATAGAAGAAGAAAAAGTACTGGCAAAAGACCTGGAAGGATATAAGGACTACCAGCAAAAGATCCGGTATCGCCTCATACCTAAGGTGTGGTAATAGTGATTACCAGATACTATTCTCCTTTATAGTGTAATGTGGGATATGCCATCGCACGTTCGATCAGCTGAATAGCCAGCTGCAGTATATTGGCTTCCTCTTTCGCCTTCAGCTTGGGGGCATCGTCAGTAGGTTTGTGATAATCATCGTGTCCACCGGTATGAAAAAACAATACCGGCACCTTATGCATATAAAAATTATGGTGATCGGAAGCCCCCTTACCAGCAGCATCCGTAAAGAAACGAATACCTTCCTGCTGCACACCTTCAAAGATAGCCGGCCACTCCTGCGCACTGCCATAACCTCCTATACCAATACCCCGCTCAGGATTATAACGACCTATCATATCCATGTTCAGCATAAAGTGAACACTATCCAGTAATAAAGTAGGATGTGCTGTAAAATATTTAGAGCCCTGCAATCCCAGCTCTTCTCCACCGAATGAAAGGAACAGGATATTAAATGGTTCACGTACACCGTTGCCTGTATAATACCGCGCCAGCTCCAGCAGACCGGCTACGCCGGATGCATTGTCGTCAGCACCGTTGTGTATCTGACCTACAGGATATTTACCATCAAACAATCCTGCAGTACCCAGATGATCATAATGTGCACCGATCACGATCGTATGTGCCGCACCGTTATCCAGCCATCCCAACACATTACGGCTGGCCACTCCGGTATGTTTGCCTTTATCAAAAGTAAAATTCTGGTAATAACTGCTACCGTTGCCAGGACGAAGACCTATTTTTTTAAACAGTCGACGTATATAGGCACTTGCCCGTTGTCCACCTTTTTCTCCGGTACCACGCCCTTTCAATTTATCTGAAGCCAGATAATTAACAGTGTGCTGTATACGGTCTGCAGATGGCTGATAAACCTGCCCCTTTGCTGATAAATAAGAGACGCCTGTCAACGCCCACACGAGTAATAGCTGGTATCCTTTCATATGTTCACCCCCAATTTATTAAGCGGCGAAGATAATACCTCCCGTTTTATAATACAAAGAAGCCGTTCCATTTACTGGAACGGCTTCAAAATATCCAATGGCTAAGGCATAGCCTGTATATGTTATTCCACAGCCAGCGATTCAGCCAGATTATTATCTGCCACGTATTTATCGCGTTTCTGTTGATAACTGCTCAATAAGTCATCTACCTTATCTGTAGCTCCTGTGATGCTGTCATAAATATCTGACAACGATTTTTCCAACTCATTATCTCCCAGGTTGATGTTATCCGTTTCAATCTGGCCGATCTTCTTTACCAGGGAAGATTGCGTATTCTTCAGATCTTCCAGTTCCCGAAGGATCTTATCCATCAACTGTGCCTTTTCTTTCTTATCCATAATTCGCTTGTTTTTAGGTTAAAAAATACTTCGTAGACAACCCTGAAAAAACAAATATGGTGCCGGGACTGCGATTTATTTATGTTAATTTATCTTAATTTTATTATGAACCCTGTAAAACAGGCTAAAAAATATAGACATTGTGCCCGCGAAAGCCCTTTCCTATTAAAATCGTAAGCCAGCAATACCTGTAGTGAACAATTTAGTGAACAATGAAAACCAATTATTTTATGCACACGCACGTCAAGCTCCTTGGCCTTGCCACCGCGATCATGGCCATCAGCACCAGCTGTTCAAAAAAAATGGCAGAAGATGCCATCAGCTCCTCTGAAAGATCTGTCAGCGCCGCCCTTGCTATGCCGACCAAGTCGACCTCCCTTACCCTGGACTGGGACAAAACCTACCAGCGTATTGACGGCTTTGGCACCTTCGGAGGACGTATCATTCCTTTTTTTGAGTCTGCACATCGCGACACCGTAATGGAAAGACTCTTCGGCAACAATGGTTTGCAACTGACTATCATCCGGAGTAAAATACTCCATACCTATCCCTTCGACACACAGACAGGAAAGGTCACCATCAAACCGGCAGGAACAGATATCAACGTTGATCCTGCCAGCAATACCTGGAAACAGCTGAACGAAGACCAGAAAGAACAACTGGGACAGTTGTGGATTCTTAAAAAAGTGAAAGAACGCTACCGCGTGCCGGTATCCATTGCCAGCGCCTGGACACCGCCACTCCACATGAAGACCCGGCCTGTCATCCATGCCCAATGGTTCAATGGTCTTAACTTCAACTGCTGCTCATCCAGCTTTGCCAAATACCTGGCTGGTTTCGTAAAAGCCTATCAACAGGAAGGGATCGACTTCTATGCCATTTCACCTACCAACGAACCGGAAAACGTAGTATCTGAATGGGATGCTTCCTATTGGGATGCCAAACACCTGGGGGAATTTATCACCAACAATCTCCGCCCGGCCTTACGTGACAATGGTCTTACCACTAAGATCATCGCATCCGAAAACGCCGCCTGGGGTACTGCTAACTCCTTTCTTGACGGTATCGATAAAAGCAATGTAGACATCTTCGCCGGACATGGTTACCCCGAGATCATCGATCTGCCCGGGTTGATATCTTCCAAAAAGCCTCGTTACAATCAACGCCCTGCACCCTGGAGTTTCGCCTCCGCCAATAAGCCCTGCTGGCTGACTGAGATCTCCGATGATAATGGCGTATATGATGCTTCTATGAACGAAGGCCTGGCTTTTGCGACGAGTATGCACAAATTCATGGCTGAATGTAATATCAATGCCTTCATCTACTGGCTCGGCGTACTCGCCATCCGTAATAACGAGTCGCTGATCTGCACCGCCGCCGATGGCTCTCTGGAATATCCGAAAACATACGACGTAATGGGACAATATTCCCGCTATGTTAAACCAGGGTACCTGCGGATAGACGCGACACAAGCCGCCAACAATGCCGGCATCCAGGTGTCCGCCTATAAAGATCCGCAGCAGGGCAATTTTGCCGTAGTAGCGACCAATCCTACCGAAGAAGATGTACGCTGCCAGATTCAGCTGAAAGGTTTTAAAGCAGGCTCGCTGACCTCTTATCTCACCGCTGCCAACAGCAGCAGATGGCAGGAAGCAATTGCGGCTACTCCGGCTGCCGATGGCTCTTTTGAAGTGATCGTACCTGCACGTAGCGTGATCACCTTCACCGGACAGCGTAATGCTGCCAAATAACAAACATGGCTATACGATATAAAACAAAAAGGGCATCATATAGATGCCCTTTTTGTTTTATATCGTGACGTATGCAGCTTAAACAGCTGATCACTTATTTTTTTCGTTGCTGTGTGTTTTTCTGTATCTCCTGCTGACGCTGTTGCATCTCAGAGAGTTTTTGCTGCCACTTGGACTGCGCTACCGGTTTTTTCTTGTTCTCCTGGATCTGTGCATGGATCTTCGCGTGGTTGATCACAAATGTCTGTAATACCCATTGCAACAGGATACTGATCACGTTAGACAGGAAATAGTAGAATGTCAACGCTGCTGCCAGCCTGTTAAAGATACCCAACAGCATGATCGGGAACACATAAGGCATGTATTTCATCACCGGGTTGCTCTGATCCGTCATCCCCCTGTTATAGAAGGCCAATATTAAGCTGGTGATCGTCATCAGGATCGTGAACAAGCTGATGTGATTACCATAGAAAGGTACATTGAATGGCAGATTCAGGATAGAATCATACGTACTGAGGTCTTTTGCCCACAGGAAACTCTCCTGCCGCAATTCAATCGAAGAGGGGAAGAAGCTATACATTGCTACCAGGATCGGTAATTGTAACAACGCCGGCAGACATCCTCCTAACGGATTTACCCCTGCGCTCTTAAACAACTTCATCTGGTCCATACCAAATGCCTGCTGATCATCGCCATGTTTGGCACGCAGCTCATCGATCTCAGGTTTCAGCACCTTCATTTTGGCAGAGGATACATAACTCTGGTAAGTGAAGGGAGCAATCAACAGACGAATGAAGATCGTCAACAAGATGATGATGACGCCATAGTTACCGATAAAGCCACTCAGGAAGCCGAATACGGGGATAATGATCCACTTATTCACATATTTTACGAAGGCGAAAATACCAGAACCCAGCGGGATGATATTTTCCAGGCCTATGTCAAAAGATTTGAGTGTTTTATAGTGGTTAGGGCCATAGTAGATCTCGATAGGGAATTTGAAATCCTGTGTACGGTCATAAGGGATCTCAATAGTAGAAAAGGTCTGGCCAACAATATTGCCACTCTGCGGTACTTTGGTATTGATATCCGCGCCGTTGAATCCTTCCTTGTTTTTAGCGATCAGCGTAGTGTTAAAGAATTGTTGTTTTACGCTCAGCCATTGGAGTGATTTGCTCAGCTTTTCATGACTGGTACGCTCCAGTGTGAAATAATCATGTTTACCATCCGTATAGCTATAGTGCACTTGGTTGTTCAACCGCTCATTCTGCATATCCTGTTCCTGGCGATCGTTTTGGCTGTTCCACTGGAGGGTCAGCGTTTTTTGATTGCCGGGCAATACATTTTGCAGGCCAACTGCATGTATATCAAAATCTACGGTGTAGCTTTCTTTTTTAAGAGTGTAGAGGAATTCCAGGTATTGTGCGGGATTGCTGGTAGCCAGACGATAGCTAATAGATTGATTACCATCAGGTGTCGTTTGCACGGTACCGGCCGTAAAGAACAGGTCGGATGTATTCAGCCAGTTATTCTTCACAGGTACTTGCAGGGAAAGACGGTTAAAAGCGCCTTCTGCGAGCATCAACGGACCTCCTTCGTTATTCTTGAATTGCAGCAGTTGTACACTTATCGGCTGACCGCCTTGGTTGCTGAATGTGATCTTTACCTTATCATTCTGGAGCACAGCTGTACCAGCAGTACCGGTAGCCGCATTTGCAAATGCCCCGTACTCTCCGGCCAGTTGCGCAGCATCCGGTGTAGTGCCATTTACTACCTGCTTGTTGGTCTCTGGGAATGTCTTAGGCTTGTTCAGATTAGCGATAGAGTCCTGACGGGCCTTTTCTTTTATCGCTGCCCCCTGTTGCTTCTGGTTAAAGAAAATGTAACCTACCAGCAGTACACCCAGCAGCAAAAAACCGATGACCGAATTTCTGTCCATGAAATGTGATTAAAAATTTAGGCAGCAAAGGTAAGCATGATTTGCGATATATCAGTCTTTACCTTTGGCGGAAGCCCCTTTGGGATGTGTACGGAAAAAAGCGGCTACCCGCTCTGCCGCATTTTCACGTATATTCATATAGAACAGATTATAATCACCTATGTGATAAGACTTTCCAACACTTAGCCGGTAGTTTTTCTTGTATCGCCGATCTCCCTTCACCCATAACAAACCCTCGCTGGTATTCTGGGCATCAAATGCAGCGGTATCTACCGAGCAAAAGCGACGCCCTACCGCTCCTTTATTCAGATGTGCCGGCGCATATACCGTATCCTGCCGCCAGGATAGTGGGTTCACCGACACCCACCCATCCGGATAGACCAGGAAATCCTTTTCGGCGCCCCGTTTCACCGAATTCCAACTTACCAGGCAACCGGTTTGTCCCGGTCCGGAGCAGGCAGGGATAGCCATTACACTGTCTTGTGGAATAGGTCGCCCTACCAGGTAAGCTGCGATCAGCCGCTCCCGCAGCGTATCATTACCCGTGATCACCTCTTTGAGCAGACGCAGCGCATGATCCGTACCCTGGCTATGAGCAGCGAGTATAAATGGACGTCCGTGGTTATAATGTTGCAGATAATAGCTAAACGCTGCTTTCACATCATCATAGGCAACATCAAAGGCTTTGGAAGCATTACGGTGTTTGCTGAAATAAGCTGCCAGCACCACCTGCCGGTAACGGGGAGCATACACCTTACAAACGCCGTTAAACACGCTGCTCTGCCCCCTGATGGGCTGACGGTCCGTACGACGATTCAGCTTCCGGTTATGCAGGCTTGCATTCCAACGCCCACCTGTGACATAAGTAGTAGGATGTACAAAAAATACATCCGCTGTCGCCTGTGCCTGCCCGTCACTGGTAACACCGGGAATTACCGCATCCGCGCTATCCTTGCGATCCGGTAACGCCGCCCAGTAGGTATCCTGGCTGTAATCCGGCCCTTGTGTAACACGGGATGCAGAAAATGGCCGTACCGGGAACACACAAGCCGACATACACATCACCAATATCCCTAGTATACCCCAACAGCTATAACTGGCCCGATTGACCATTTTAATCTGATTATCCATATATTATCTACGATGTAATGACTAAAAAATAGTTGCGGTCCACGAAATTATTATCAGCAAAATCATACCAGTTATAGCAGCAGCTGGAATATTTTCAGCACCAGCTATTATTACTATGACCATATAGGTAAAACACCAACTTGATCAACGAGGGCCTACGTGATCATGTAATACAGTAACCTTAGATATAACGACAACAGCCGGACTGAATCAGTCCGGCTGCTTTATTATACAATATCTTATTGCTTAGTCGTGATGTACTGCTTTCTCTTCAGAAGGCACTTTACCGTTCTTCTGTTCTGCATTCTGCTTGGCAGCAGCAATGAAAGAAACAAATAAAGGAGCAGGACTTTCTACTGTACTTTTCAGTTCGGGGTGGAACTGACAACCTACAAAGAAAGGATGGTTAGATAACTCCACCACTTCTACCAGGCCACTTTCCGGGTTTTTACCGGAAGCTACCAGACCGGCCGCTTCAAAGTCACTGAGGTACTCGTTGTTGAACTCATAACGGTGACGGTGACGTTCACTGATCGTTGTGCTACCATAGATTTCTGCCGCCTTGGAGCCAGCCTGCAGGTCACAGGCGTAAGCACCCAGACGCATGGTACCACCTTTGGCAGTGATCTTTTTCTGTTCTTCCATCAGGCCTATAACCGCATGCGCAGTTTCAGGGTTCATCTCTGTAGAGTGTGCATCCTTCCAACCCAGCACATTACGGGCATATTCTACCACACTCATCTGCATGCCCAGGCAGATACCGAAGAACGGCAGCTGGTTCTCCCGCGCATACTGGATAGCCGTGATCTTTCCTTCTATACCGCGATGTCCGAAACCAGGCGCTACCAGCAAGCCATCGAGGTTTTTAAGTTTCTCACATACATTTTCAGGTGTCAGGTGCTCAGAGTGGATATTTTGCACGATCACCTTGCACTCGTTTACCGCGCCGGCGTGTACAAAAGATTCCAGGATGGATTTATAAGCATCCTGTAATTCTACATATTTACCGATCAGACCAATAGTAACTTTGGTCTTGGGATATTTCAACTTGTCCAGGAATTCCCGCCATTTCCCCAGCTCTGGTTCTTTCTCGATCGGCAGGTTCAGTTTTTTCATACAGGTCACATCCAGTTTTTCGCGCATCATTTCCAGCGGTACTTCATAGATGGTACTTACGTCATTAGCTTCAATAACAGCGTCTACCTGTACATTACAGAACAGTGCGATCTTTTTCTTCAGATCACGGTACATCGGCTCCTCGGTACGGCACACGATGATATCCGGATGTACGCCATTCTCACTCAGCAATCTTACAGAGTGCTGGGTAGGTTTAGTTTTCAGTTCTTTCGCTGCGCGCAGATAAGGGATCAACGTCAGGTGTACTACCAGGCACTCCTCTTCTCCCAGCTCCCATTGCAACTGGCGAACTGCCTCTATATAAGGCAGTGATTCAATATCCCCCACGGTGCCACCCAGCTCCGTGATCACCACATCATATTTCCCATCTTTACCCAACAGTAATATTCTGCGTTTGATCTCGTCTGTAATATGCGGGATCACCTGTACGGTTTTACCGAGATAAGCCCCTTCCCTTTCTTTGTTAATAACGGTCTGATAGATACGGCCGGTGGTCACGTTGTTCGCCTGTGACGTGGGCCGGTTGAGAAAACGTTCATAGTGTCCCAAGTCCAGATCTGTTTCAGCGCCATCTTCGGTTACATAACATTCCCCGTGCTCGTATGGGTTCAATGTTCCCGGATCCACGTTGATATATGGATCAAATTTCTGAATAGTCACCCTTAAGCCGCGCGCCTGCAATAGTTTTGCCAGGGAGGCGGCGATTATTCCTTTACCCAATGAGGAAGTAACACCTCCCGTAACGAAGATATATTTTGCCATAAAAATAAATTCTGTAGAATACTTGACCTAAAGAGGAAGTGCCGGACTACGTTTGGTGTATCTGTCAAGTATTAACTTCCGAAGGTCATGCAAAGTTACATAAAATTACCGCCCAGCCAAGGCATTTTTTCAAAACTCCCGATCAAACACCCTTTAAACCCTTACTGGCAAAGGGTTTCAAAAATCATCCGCCCGCTATCTACTACCGACGCCTCCACTTATCCCCAACCAGCCGGCTGAACAGCGGTTTTCTCATTCCATTACTGTAATTTTGCGGCCGAAATGGATTATATGATGACTTTAACACCGAAGCGGGCACAAGACTCGCTGATTCAGATGACGGAGCTGGTACTGCCCAACGATACCAATACCTTTGGCAACCTTATGGGGGGCCGGTTGATGTACTGGATGGATATTGCAGCAGCCCTGGCCTGCATGAAACACTGCAGCGCCCCCGTAGTAACCGCCTCGGTAGATAACATCTCCTTCGAAAATCCTATCAAACTGGGTAATGTTGTACACATAGAAGCCAAGGTAAGCCGGGCTTTCAATACTTCTATGGAGGTGCATATGAAAGTATGGGGAGAAGATCCTGTACAACAATATCGCTATAAGTCCAATGAAGCATTTATGACTTTCGTGGCGTTGGACCCTAACGGTAATTCCCGTAAAGTTCCCGGTATCATCACCGACACAGAAGAAGAAAAAAAATTATATGAAGGTGCCCTGCGCAGACGGCAACTACGACTTATCCTTGGTGGCAAAATGAAACCGGAAGACGCGGAAGAACTAAAAGCCCTGTTCTTCGAAAAGATTTGATAAATATAAATAGCCTGATATAACGGACTGCTATATACCAACGGCTCCGGAGCGATCTGCTCCGGAGCCGTTTTTTTATGCTTCCCCGTTGATACCCCGTTATTTGCAGCGGTCCGGAGCATAGTACACGGCAGACCTGCAAATGTATCACAGTAAGGTTTCCTATTATTGACAAAGTTTTGCCGGGAGCATTCTTTATTAAAACCCTAAAATCTTCAACTATGCTACTTGCAGTGGCCGGTGATGCCAGGGCATCTTCCATACCGCTTGTGACATTATCCGGCCTGCCGTCACAAAACGAGTCTCACTATAAACCCAAAAAGAATTTCTTATGTCGCGAATCTTATTTGGCTCGGTTCCATTCTGGGCGCATATTAACCCTACCATTGCCATTGCCCAGCAACTCAAAGCCTTCGGCCATGACGTAGCCTACACCTGCCACCCGGAAATGAAGGATGCATTTGATAAGGCAAGTATCCCCTACCTGGACAATTTCAGCTGGGGTGATGCCCTCGTATATGTTAACAAAAACATGTATGCCAATCCGAAAACCTGGGTCAAGGATTGTAAGCGCGAAATGAAACTCGACAAAATGTATAAAATGTTCGTGCACCGGCTGGACGAAGCTACCGAGCAATACCGTAAAGTGCTCCTGGAGTGGAAACCAGATGTATGCGTGTTCGATATGCTATTCTTCCCGGGAGTCATTGCAGCCGAGAGTCTCAATATCCCCTACGTTACCAGCTGCCCCGCTGCCATGCCGGTACTTAGTAAAGATACCCTGCCCCCGGGGCATGGATTCCCCTCCTATCAAAAACGGCCGAACCTGCGGATGTATCTCATTCTCAAACTGATCAACCACTATGTTAAAAAGGTAGTGGCTTGTATCAATCATACCCGTGCCACGTATGGATTGTCTCCGCAAACTACCTACATGGACACCCCCTCTCCCTATCTCTATCTCTGTTATACCACAGAATCTTTCGAACATAAACGCTCTGACCTGCTACCGCAGCTTTATTATATAGGCCCTTCCATTAGTAAAGAACTGGTAGGCGCTAACAATGACTTCCCCTGGGAATGGCTGGAAGGTGATACCCCTGTGGTATACTTTACCATGGGTACTGTATTCCTGAGCAAAAAAGTGATCAAACAAGCTATAGAAGCCAGCAAAGGTGCACCGTGGAAGATGGTGATCACTATCACGCACCACCTGTCGATAGATGATTTTGCTGATGTGCCAGAGAATGTGCTGGTCAAAAACTTTGTGCCACAGGTAGCCCTGCTGGAAAAAGTAGACCTGGTGGTATCTGTAGGGGGGATGGGCACTGTCGGTCAGACATTACACGCCGGTATCCCCATGCTGGTGATTCCCCGTGCGTCCGATCAGTTTGATGTAGCCCAGATGGCGGTAGAAACCAAATCTGGCCTGCGGCTCAATCCCGGCCAGGTATCTACCAACAGTCTCCGTAAAGCCATCCGGGAACTGCTCAGTAACCCCGTTTATAAACAAAATGCACTCCGGCTGGCCGATGATTTCCGCAAGTGTGATGCGCCATTGACCGCCGCCCGTATGATAGAAAAATTAGCTGATAATCGTAAACCCCTGCTGCGGCCCAACACAGTAAGTCCCACTGTATACAGTGAAGACCTGGGCAAACTATTGGATATAGTGGCCTAAGCCCGCAGTATAACTGTTTGTTACTACCCTTGTTTAACCCTGGTGTCTTCCCGACCGGTCTGTAGTCAGCTACCGGATGGGAAGGCATTATCATCCCCGTTATGCGTATGTCTCGTATCCTTTTTGGCAGCATTCCTTTCTGGGCACATATCAACCCCACGATAGGAATTGCAGTCAAACTCATGGAAAGAGGAAACCAGGTAGCCTATACCTGCCACAGGTCCATGGAAACAGCTATTACCCAGGCAGGCCTTCCTTATCTGCCACATTGCCAGTGGAATGAAGCCTTGGTATTTGTCCACTCACATATCGCCACCCATCCCGACACCTGGGCCAAACTACTGAAAAAACAATTCGGGATCGGACAAGGCGATATCTACCTGGTATCATTGGAAAAAGCCGTGAAGGAATGTCTGGCCATTATGGATGAATGGCAGCCGGATAGTTGTGTATTTGATATGATGTTCTTTCCGGGTATTATGGCGGCCGAGATCCGGAAGATACCCTACGCCACCAGTTGCCCGACTCCCATGCCATTACCAAGTAAAGATACTTTACCCGTAGGTTTCGGCTTTCCGGCCAATCAAAAGAAGACTTTCATAGTCAAGCTGGCAATGTTTCTTGTCAACGCCCATATCAAAAAGGTCTTGAAAAAACTCAATGCTATTCGTGCCGGCTTTGGTCTGCCCCCGCGTCAACAATACATGAACGCCGCTTCTCCTTACCTGTATCTGTGCTATACTACCAGTGCCTTTGAACGTGACCGCTCTGATTTGCCCGCTCAGGTATATTACATAGGACCTTCTGTGAGTAAAAAACTGATAGGTACCAGCGAAGATTTCCCGTGGAAATGGCTGGCAGGAGAAACACCGGTTGTTTTCTTTACCATGGGTACTGTTTTCCTGCATAAAGAAGTGATCAGGCAGGCGATAGCTGCGAGTAAGGATGCTCCCTGGAAAATGGTCGTTGCTATCTCTCATCATTTATCGGTAGATGACTTTACCGATGTACCGGAAAATGTGCTGATCAGAAATTTTGTCCCCCAGGTAGCACTGCTGGAGAAAGTGGACCTAGTTGTATCTGTAGGTGGACTGGGGTCTGTAGGGCAAACGCTGCATGCAGGTGTTCCTATGTTGGTGATGCCCAGGGCCGGCGACCAGTTTGACGTAGCGCAGTTGGCCGTGGAAACGCAATCTGGGCGCCGCCTCGATCCGCGCCAGGTAACAGCAGGCAGCATACGGGAGGCGATAAAAGAACTGCTGGACAATCCGGTATATAAACAAAATGCCCTGCGGCTGGCTACCGACTTCCGTAAATGTGATGCCCCGTTGACTGCCGCCCGTATGATAGAACAATTAGCCATCAAACGTAAAATATTGCTGCGGCCAAAGTCCGTAGGCCCAACTGTATATAGTAAAGACATAGACCGGCTGTTGGATATCGTGGCTTAGACCGTAGCATGACCTATCAATTCTTATTGTTTACCCCGGTAGCTTAACCTGGTACATGCTATGTGTACCGGATTAAGCAGCGCCACAACCCCCTTCCGACATGTCTCGTATTCTTTTTGGTGCCATTCCCTTCTGGGCACACATCAATCCTACCATCGGAGTTGCGCTCAAACTCCAGGAAAGAGGACACCAGGTAGCCTACATCTGCCACCAATCTATGGAAGAAGCAGTTACCAAAGCAGGTATACCATACCTGCCGCAATGCCAGTGGAATGAAGCGCTGGTATTTGTCCATTCTCATATTGCCACTCACCCGCATACCTGGGCCAAAATGCTGGAGGAAACGCATGGGGTCAAACAAGGCGATATCTACCTGGCACAGCTGGAAGAAGCAGTCAGGGATTGCCTGGCTATCATAGATGAATGGCAGCCGGACAGTTGCGTGTTCGACATGATGTTTTTCCCGGGTATCATGGCTGCAGAGATCCGGAACATCCCATATGCCACCAGTTGCCCGACTCCCATGCCACTACCCAGTAAAGACACCTTACCGGTAGGCTTCGGATTTCCTGTCAATCAGAAAAAGACCTTCATCGTCCGGCTGGCTATATTCCTGGTGAACAGCCATATAAAAAAAATGCTGAAGAAGCTCAACCTGATCCGTAGCCGGTTTCATCTCCCTCCCCGTATGCATTACATGAATGCTGCCTCCCCTTACCTGTACTTATGTTATACCACCAACGCTTTCGAACGTACCCGCTCTGATCTGCCCCCACAGGTATTTTACGTCGGCCCTTCCGTGAGTAAGGCTATGGTAGGTGCCGACATGGAATTCCCCTGGGAATGGCTGCAGGGTCAGCGTGTCGTTTATTTCTCACTGGGCACCGTATTTGCCCGCCCCGATGTGATCCGGCAGGTGATCATGGCCGCTCAGGGTGCCCCCTGGAAAATGGTGGTCAGCATAGGAAAAAACCTACGGACGGACCAATTTACAGACCTGCCGCCTAACGTGCTGTTACGCAACTATGTCCCGCAGGTCGCCCTGCTCGACAAAGTACAGCTGGTTGTATCCAGCGGAGGACTGGGGACCATCAGTCAGACCCTGATGTTTGGACTACCGATACTTGTGCTGCCCCAGGCGGCAGATGATTTTGATGTGGCCCAGATCGCGGTAGAAGCCCAATTCGGTTTACGCATCGATCCCAAGCAGGTATCGCCCGAAAAAGTACGCCATGCCATAGACGAACTCCTACACAATCCTAACTATGCCTACCATGCCGAACGCGTCGCTGCTGACTTCCGGAAATGCGATGCCCCACTTACAGCAGCCCTGCTGGTAGAAAAAATGACCCTACAACGAAAACCACTGCTAAGGCCGGCTTTTATAGGGCCGACCGTGTATAAAAAGGATATTGAAACGGTATTGGAATCTGTGCAGTAAACAGCTCTATGCTGTAAATGACGAAGGCTTTCCCGTATAGGGAAAGCCTTTGTTAATACATTTTAGCCGGTCACAAACGGCATATTACAGCTGTCCTTCCCACTCCTGGTAAAAGCGGGTCAGGAACTGCTCCATGAACTGGTGTCGCTCTTCGGCCATGGCCCGGCCGCTGGCCGTATTCATCCTGTCTTTGAGGAGGAGGAGCTTTTCATAAAAATGATTGATGGTAGGGGCTGTATTTTTTTTGTATTCTTCCCTGGTCATTTGCAAGTTAGGAGGGATTGCAGGGTCATGTAAGGCCCGTTGTTTAAATCCACCATAGTTGAATGCGCGGGCAATGCCAATGGCACCGATAGCGTCCAACCTGTCGGCATCCTGTACCACCCCCAGTTCCGGGGAGTGGAATATCCGCTCATTATTGCCACCTTTAAAGGAAATATGGCGGATGATCAGCACAACGTGGTCAATTACGGACACGGGTACTGCCAGTTGTTGCAGGAAAGCACCCGCTTTGGCAGGTCCGATCTCTTCGTCGCCGTTATGGAACTTGGCGTCGGCGATATCATGCAGCAAAGCTCCCAGTTCTACGACCAGCATATCTACCGCTTCTCCTGCTGCTATATGCCTGGCGCTCTGCCACACACGATAAATATGCCACCAGTCATGACCACCTTCTGCACCTTCCAGTTCCTGCTTTACAAATGCTACTGTCTGGTCTATGATCTGCTGATGTACTACCTGTTCCATACTGATATGCGAATTTGAACGTTTTTAAAGAACCGCAAATGTATCATTTGCTATTGGTATTTTGGTGTACGGGATATACACAACAGGAAGCGGCGGCTATGGCGGTTTAAACAATTGCCCCATCTGTTCCGTTTATTGGGTGATGTCAACGCCATAATGCCGCATTCAGCGATCGATATGCGTGCTAATACACAAAGCTGCACAATCACATCAGGTATGATACAGATCAAACGCCTCACCGAAGACTATAGCCCGGCAGATGGATATCGTATACTGGTGGAACGTTGGTGGCCTGCAGGCATTACGGAAGAAAACGCCCACATAGACGAGTGGATCCGCGACATCGCACCCAGCGAAGGGTTATTGAAGTGGTTCGGACACGACATAGAGCGGTTTCTTTCCTTTAGTAAATACTATACAGCAGAACTACTGGAACAGCAGGTATTACTGCAGCGTATCCGGAAAAAAGCAACCAGAAAAAAGATCACGCTTGTTTACCTCGGCGTAGACGAGGTGTACAATCATGCGGTGGTGTTACTGAAAATACTCCGTTAGGCAGCTGGCTGTGGGTTAACATCGATTGTTGCAGGCATAGTATGGGTCGATTAACAGCTACAGTGGTGTTAGGCTGTTGTGATTTATACTGTCCCGCCGAAACCTCTTTTCTTTTTTACACAATGAAAATTGTTTGATAACAACATACCTCTGCGGAAGGAAATTCGGTCGGCCAGCTGGCGCTCTTTCACTGCAGATTGGGCTGCATCGTTTACACTTTTGTCGATGGTGGAAAGGGAGGAAGATTTTTTAGTTGGAAAAAGGAATTTGAACATGAACATTACTTCTGGTTTTTCCGCTTACGCGGATGGCTTCAAAAGCTGCTCCGGGTAAACGTGGTTATGAAAAATTAATATTAGTGTTACAGACGCTTGGATTGCTATCCATAAAGGTTTTTTTAGTGAAATGTACACATGGAAAACTGCGCACATACAAATATAACGGATATCGATCCAGTTTGCTGTTAAAGAACCCTTAAATATTCCGTTGTGTCTGGTTCAAAAACAGGAGAGCTATATTAGTCAATCCTACTGCATACTTATGTCAGTCTGGTATCAAATTGCGTACCGAATGAAAATGAAGGGTTTACGAGGAAATGGGCGGGGGTGCGCCCGTTGTTGTGCAAAGGGAATGGAGAGAAGCGCCTCATAAGAATAAATGGTGTAGAAATATAAATAGTGTAACCTTCCTTCTCTCCATGATCCCCTTGCAACTTCCGGGTATCATTTTCTACTATCGCATAGTAACTGATACAAATTGATCTGCGCCTGTCAGGGCGGGTTTTAACGACGAAGTGGCGCCCTGCTAATCAGCTTTCACACAAGTGTTGGTGATAAACCGGCTTGCATACCGGTACTACTGCTGGCATAGGCTAGTATTGATTTTGGTTGATATATGGCTGATTCCACAAGTGTGTCGATGATGCCGGCTACCGCTTCACGTTAAATATTTTCTACTTCCTGCTTCCCTTTAGCCAGCGCCTGCGGAATACTGTCAAACATGCCTCCACAGGCGCTATGGCGTCAGGGATAAAGGGCGCAAGGAAAAAACAAAGAACATTTTGTATGGGTCCTGGGACCGTTGGCGCGGCATAGTGCAGGAGACGTACCAGACAACTCCCGCCTATGTCCGCTATTGGTGTCCTAAAACAAAGATCATATTATACAAACTGAAATATAACAATTTTCCGACCTTCCGTTCATTTAAAAATCATCTCTCTTGTAATATTTCACATAAAAATAAATACTATTGGTCATTTTTCATAACAATTGCCTATAATTATATTAGATATTTATTATTATAATATAAATGATACTATGAGCAGTTATTCTCTAAAAAGCAAAAGGGTCCTGCTTCTTAATGGAAACAGGACCCTTAAATTCTTATGGCAGCTTCGGACGGATATCCGAAAAAAGTTTATATATCGTTATTTTGCAATGTTCCATTCTTATGCACAAGTACTTCTGTGATCTTATTGAGCTCTCGTACTTTGTGGTTGAAGTCTCCTTTCAACCTGTCGCGGATGAGGTGCATTTTCCCCAATATTTCATCAATTGTATCAGGAATAGTTTCCTGCAGCACCTGCTTCAGCCGTTTGGCAATGGTAGGTGATTTTCCGTTGGTGGAGATTGCGATCTTCAGGTTACCTTTTTGCACGACGGAGCCCAGGTAGAAATCACACAGTTCGGGAGTATCTGCCACATTGATCAGCACTTTACTACATTTCGCCTTTTCCCAGATGATTGCATTCAGTTCTTTGTCGGCTGTGGCAGCGATCGCCAACTGTTTACCAAAGAGATCTCCGCAGGAGAACTCCTTTTTTACCAGTTCTACGCTGGGATACAGTGCGGCCAGTTCTTCCAGTTCGGGGAGGAACCAGGTAGCTACTATCGTCAGGTTGGCTTCCGGGCAATTCTGGAGGATGGCGTTGACCTTTTCCAGGCCTACGTTCCCTCCGCCTACTACGAGCACTTGTAAGCGATGCAATTTGAAAAATACCGGGAAAAGATGATTTTCTTCCATAGCATAAGATATTTAAACAGCGATCTTTAATTCTGCAGCCAGGCGGGTTTGCATGGCCTGGAAGGCTTCGTGGAACCTTACTACCTCGCCTATCACGATGATCGCGGGGTTGCGCAGGCCTTCTTTTTCTGCCATTGTTTCCAGCTCTCCGACGATGCCCACACCGATCTTCTGACTGGGCAGGGTCCCGTTTTGGATGATAGCAGCGGGAATATTGCCCTTTCCCTGCTCACTATAGATCGATGCAATCTCCCCCAGTTTACCCATTCCCATAAGGATCACCACTGTGGTGCCTGCCTGGATAGCGTATTGCAGGTCGCGGGACAGGTTACCCCGCTGGGTAGTACCAGTAATAACCCAGAACCCCTCGCTGATGTTGCGTGCGGTAACGGGTATTTTATTAATACCAGGTACGGATATAGCGCTGCTGATGCCCGGGATCACTTCCGTTTGTATGTTAAATTGCTGTGCAAAAGCGATTTCTTCCTGTCCGCGTCCGAATACAAAGGAGTCGCCTCCTTTCAGTCGTACTACGCTGCCGTAGGTCAGTGCGTATTTTACGATCATGCGGTTAATCTCATCCTGGGAGTATACATGCAGCCCTGCGCGTTTGCCCACAAAACGTTTCAGACAGTTGGCGGGTGCATGCTCCAGCAATTCATTGTTGGATAATGCATCGTAGAGGATCACGCGGGCCTGCTGGATTGCTTTCAGCCCTTTCACGGTGATCAGGTCCGGATCGCCGGGACCTGCGCCTACCAGTGTCAGTTTGGGTAATGTTTGTGTATGCTGCATAAGATAAATTATAGTGGGTCGCTGAATAAATTTTAAAACGGACATATCGCTGCCTAAGCTCCGGCGGTAACGGCTTCACTTTTTAGCGACTCCCGGTACTGCTGTGCCTGTTGATAAAAGGCTGCTGCTTTGCCAAAGTATTCGTTTGCAAAAGCGGCTGAAGGTTCGTGCTGGTTGATCTCCAGTACCAGGGTTTTAAACCCGCCTTCTACCGGGAACTTGCCGGTGTCTACAAAATGCTTATCGAAATCGTTGATAATACCATGCTGTGTGTTACAGCTTACACCTTCGCCCAGCAGTAATGCTTTGGCGGATTGAATAAAAGTGGCATATCCGTGATAGATCGTATCGGCATACTTACCAGCTGCCAGGGTTTCATTGCCCCATTGCAGTTTTTCTTCGGCTTCAAACAGCAGGGTGGCCACCAGGTCAATCACCACACCGGCACACTCTCCTACACCGATAGCGGTTGCGAACTTGTCGTCTTTACCCCAATCTACAAAATCCTGGTCTTGCAGGCTGGCGAGATCTGTGAGTGGCTTCAGCAGTTCGTAGAAATATTTTTCGCCCTGGCGATCGTAGTAGTTGTTGAACAACTCATCGGTCTGTGCATTGGCTTCATAATCCTTCAGAAGGGTCCGCAAGGTATCCGGGCCACGTCTGCTGGGCACTTTGATTACTTTATCGGCCACACGGCCGGCACCATCTCCCAGTATACCACCGCCAAGCAGTACCTGCAGGGCAGGCAGCACTTTACCAGCACTTTTGAGGGAGCTGCCATGAAAACCGATATTCGCGATACCATGCTGACCGCAGGAATTCATACAACCGCTGATCTTGATCTTGATATCTTTATTATAGATCAGGTCTTCGAATTCGGTGAAGATCACTTCTTCCAGGGCGTCGGCAATGCCGGTGCTGCTGGAGATAGCCAGGTTACAGGTATCTGTACCAGGGCATGCGGTGATATCGGCTACGCTGTCGAAGCCAGGAGAAGCCACGCCTGCTGCTTCCAGTACGCTGAACACGTAAGGCAGGTGTTCAGGTAAGATGTATTTAAGGAGCAGCCCCTGATTGGCCGTAACCCGGACGTCGTTGGCGACTACTGGGCGGAGGCCGGCGATCAGTTGACGGGAGGTCTCTGAACCAATATCTCCTAATGGTATCTTAATATAAGCACCGAAGTATCCCTTTTGTTTCTGTTCGAACACGTTGGTTTTCCTCCAGGCTTCGTATAATCTTTCATTTTTGATCTCGTAAGCAGGCAGGTTAACGGTCGCCGCTTCGGGTATCTCAGCCGCAGGCCAGGCAGTGGCGTCGATCGGTACTGTTTTTTCTCTGATCGCGACATATTCTTCCTGTACCAGGCGTTCAAACTCCTCCATACCGATCTTCTGAATGAGGAATTTCATACGGGCTTTATGGCGGCTGGCGCGTTCTCCATGGCGGTCGAATACCCGCAGTACATTCTCTATATAGGGGATGAGTTTATCTGCTTCCAGGAATTCAAAGGCTGTTTTAGCCAGGAAAGGCTGGGCGCCCAGGCCGCCACCTACCAGTACTTTAAATCCTCTTATTTCTTTTCCATCTACGATCCTGATTTTGGGGATCATACCGAAGTCGTGCATAAATGCCCAAGCCGTATCTTTTTCGGAAGAGGAAAAGGCCATTTTGATCTTGCGACCCATATCCTGGCAGATGGGATTACGCAGAAAATAGCGGAAGGCGGCATCTGCATACGGAGATACATCAAACGGTTCTTCCGGATCGATACCTGCTTTGTCAGACGCGGTAATATTACGAACGGTATTACCGCAGGCTTCGCGGATCGTGATATCATCCAGGTCCAGTTTGGACCATAGCTCCGGCGTCTTGTCCAGGCTTACAAAGTGGATCTGTACATCCTGACGGGTGGTCAGGTGCAGGTTGCCGGTAGCATATTCATCGGACACGGCGGCGATACGGTGCCATTGTTCGAGGGTCATTTTGCCGTAGGGCAATTTGATCCGGACCATTTGTACCCCCTGCTGTCGTTGTCCATAAACGCCCCGCGCCAGGCGCAGGCTCCGGAATTTTTCATCCGGTATTTTTCCTTCTCTGAACAGGCGAATCTTTTTCTCCAGCTCTATAATATCTCTCTCTACAATGGGATTCTCCAGTTCTGTCCTGAAACTTTGCATGATCAGATATTTTCTTGGTGGTAAATTTTATTGAATTGGTCGGATAACAGCTGGTCGCAAGTGGGGCGGTCGTTAAAATCAAATGCCCCCGCATGCAATCCGGAGGCATTCTATATCTTGACGTTATGATCCTGATCAATCAATATTATCTCAACATGCCTCCTGCGCTGTTGGCCTACAGCAGCTACCTGCACACATCACTGATTTCGCTATACCCATATTTCCCATAGTTTTAGTAGACTATTACAAAGTTAACAACCCAGTCCAGATTTCCAAAACTTTTTTCACTAAAAAACTAGGGTATTTGTTAAATAATTTCCAAGCCGGAAGCGGGCTGTACGGGTGCATCTTTTGCCGGCGGGCATGGGATAACACACATATCTTATTGTATTTGCTACCTTTGCGGCGCAACTACAAAGGCGATTATGATCAATACTGTGATATTTGATATGGATGGTCTCCTGGTGGATTCTGAACCACTATGGGGGAAGGCAATGCGGGAAGTGTTTGCGACGGTGGGGGTGACCCTGTCGCCGGAGCTGACCTCTCAGACTACGGGGCTCCGAACGTCGGAGGTAGTGAGCTACTGGCATTCCTATTTTAAGTGGAATAATAAAAGTGTGGAAACCGTGACCACGGAGATCGTGGATCTGGTGACGCACAAGATATTAACGGAGGGTAAGGCGATGGAGGGGTTGCACTACATCCTGGATTATTTCCGGGATAAGGACTTTAGGATTGGTCTGGCATCTTCTTCTCCTCTGCGACTGATCCAGGCGGTACTGCAGCACCTGGAGATCGGCTCTTATTTTCAGGCCGTTGCTTCTGCGGAATTTGAGTCACATGGCAAACCTCATCCGGCGGTGTATCTGAACTGTGCACAGGCTTTGGGGAGTGATCCATTGCAGTGTCTGGCATTTGAAGATTCTGTGACCGGGATGACGGCGGCCAAAGCGGCCCGTATGCGGACCGTTGTGGTGCCGGAGGCACACAAAAGGCAGGAGCCCCGTTTTGTACTGGCGGATCTGCAGCTGCCCTCCCTGCTGGCATTCAACGATGCTTACCTGGAGCAGTTGCAAGGCGCCAAGATCGGCACTCAACCTGTGTAATTACTATCCGCTTGTAAAACCGTTTTATGGCCACCATTATTGACCTGTCTAAGACCATTGAATATAACCGGCAGGATCCCTGGTTTATGCGTATCCGGGTGAAACATTTCCCTCACCGGAAGAGCCGTTTGTTGATCCGTTATTTCCTGGGATTACCCGCCCGTTTGTTTCCCCAACATTTTGAAGGCTGGGCGGATGATAAGATCGTCAGTATGGGGGTACATGCGGCCACGCATATAGATGCTCCCTGGCATTACAGTGCTACGGTGAACGGGCAGCCGGCCAAAACCATCGACCAGGTACCGTTGGAGTGGTGTTATGGTCCGGGGGTAGTGATTGATATGACCCATAAAGCGGAGCTGGAGGAGATCACGGTAGCAGACCTGCAACAGGATCTGTCCCGTTCCGGTGCGGTGATTGTTCCTGGCACGATCGTACTTATCTATACGGGACGTGACAAATATATAGGTACGCGGGAGTATCCGATGAAAGGTACGGGTATGAGTAGTGCAGCTACCCATTGGTTGATAGACCAGGGGGTAAAGGTGATCGGTATTGATCAATGGGGTTTTGACCTCCCATTAAAAGATATGGTGGCCAGGGCGAAGGCGACCAACGACCCGGACCTGTTCTGGCAGGCGCACCTGGTAGGCCAGGAGAAGGAATATTGCCATATGGAGCAACTGGTGAACCTGGGGGCATTACCTGCTCATGGTTTCAAGGTGGCGGTGTTCCCGTTGAAGATCAAAAATGCATCGGCAGCCCCCGCCCGGGTGGTTGCCATTATCGAATAAGGAAACTCAAGGCTTACCGCTGCTGCACTTTGAGGACGATCTCGTCATCAAAGTGCAGGGATTCGTGTAGCCATTCGTAACGTTCCTACCCTTGTCCGAGTATGCCACTTACATTGAGGGATAGCAAGGTTCCGGGGGGTTAAAAGGGACAATCTGCGGGCGGAGGTAGCGGTAAAAAAACAGCCCCTGCATTGCTGCAAGGGCTGTGATTATTTAGTTTACTTCAATCCGGCTTATTCACCTTCTTTCTTTTCTCCACCTTCGGATTGTTTCAATTTCTCTCTCAGTTCGGCCAGCGCGCCCAGGTCGCCCAGGGTTGCTTTTTCTACCTTACCTTGGATGTTTTTCACTGCTTTACGGGTTTTGTCGGCTTCAGCACGTTTTTCTTTCACTACGGCTTCTTTCTCTTCAGCCTTCACTTGTTCCCATACTTTGCTGTGAGATACCAGGATGCGTTTTTCGCTACGATCGAATTCGATGATCATGAACGGTTTCACATCTTCTACTGCGATTGGTTTTTCGTCTTCTGTTCTCAGGTGACGAGCAGGAGCGTAAGCTTCCAGGCCATATTGCAGTTGAACGGTAGCACCTTTGTCGTCTTTCTTCACTACGGTACCCTCGTGGATAGAACCGATCGGGAAGATAGTTTCGAAGGTGTTCCAAGGATCTTCTTCGATTTGTTTGTGACCGAGGCTAAGTTTGCGGTTGTCTTTGTCGATACCGAGGATTACTACTTCGATTTCGTTGCCCACTTTAGTGTATTCACTTGGGTGGTTGAAGCGTTTGATCCAGCTGAGATCGGAGATGTGGATCATGCCACCGATACCTGTTTCCAGCTCAACGAATACGCCATAAGGAGTGATATTTTTCACGATGCCTTTGTGACGGCTGTCCAGCGGGAATTTAGTTTCGATAGTAGCCCAAGGATCTTCGGTCAGTTGCTTGATAGACAAGCTCATCTTACGCTCTTCTTTGCTCAGGGTAACTACCACTGCTTCGTATTCTTCGCCTAATTTGAAGAATTCTTTTGCATTGATAGGAGTAGAAGCCCAGGAGATCTCGGAAACGTGTACCAGACCTTCTACGCCAGGCATGATTTCCAGGAATGCACCGTAGTCTTCGATGTTTACTACCTTGCCTTTTACGCGCGCGCCTTCGCTGATGGTTGCAGGCAGGGTATCCCATGGGTGAGGGGTGAGTTGTTTGTAACCCAGGCTGATACGTTTTTTCTCGTCGTCGAAGTCCAGTACCACCACATTGATCTTTTGATCCATTTTGAGTACTTCGCTTGGATGAGAGATACGTCCCCAGCTGATATCTGTGATGTACAGCAGGCCGTCCAGACCGCCCAGGTCGATGAACGCACCGAAGTCGGTGATATTTTTGATAGTACCTTCCAATACCTGGCCTTTTTCCAGTTTGGAGATAATATCCACTCTTTGTTGCTCGATATCGCTTTCGATGAGTGCTTTGTGAGATACCACTGCGTTTCTGATAGCTTCGTTTACTTTCACTACCTTGAACTCCATGGTCTTACCCACGAACTGATCGTAGTCAGTAACAGGTTTAACGTCGATCTGAGAACCTGGCAGGAAGGTTTCCATACCATAAACATCTACGATCAAGCCGCCTTTGGTTTTGCTGGTAACGGTACCAGTAACCACTTCGCCTGTTTTGTACACTTCCACGATACGCTCCCATGCACGTTGCATACGAGCTTGTTTACGGCTCAGGTGCAGGTTACCATCGCGGTCTTCTTTTTCAACTACCAGTACTTCTACTTCATCGCCTACGGCCAGACCTTGCAGGTCACGGAATTCGTTGAGGGAGATGAGACCATCAGATTTGAAGCCGATGTTGATTACCACGTCAGTCTTAGTCAGACCCACTACGGTACCGGTCAGCAGACCGTTTTCTTCGATCACTTTAAAAGTGTTCTCGTACGTTTGATCGTACTTTGCTTTCTCTTCTTTGTTGTAAGAAGATACGTTACGTTTGTCTACGCTCCAATCGAAATCATCGTGAGCGGTTTCAACTACAGGAACATTTGTTGTCGCTGTTTCCACCACGGCGGTAGCCTCTGGTGCCTGTTGTTCAGCGTTTTGTTCGTTAGGAATGTTGTTTTCTGCCAAAATTTGGTTCCTCCTTTTGTGAATAAATTTGGTTTAAATCCCAGGAATGTCGATCCTGAGACTCCCTTTTTAGGGGAGGGCAAAGATACGCTTTTCTACTGTATTAACCTATTCAAACTGCCCTATTTACCAGCTTTTTAACGGTTTTTTGCTACCGGATCCCTGGCGGCAGGCCCCTCCCCTTCTATCTCCTGATATATTAGACTATTACAGTTTACCATCAATATATATATTAATGAATAAATACCTGGCATGCCCGCCCGGTACTCTCCTCACGGCTAGACAAGTTAAAATAGCACTACAAAACTATAAATATTGCTGTCTCTTGTAGCAAATTTGGGCATAAATGGCCAAAAGCAATACCATTTTGCCCTACTCCCCCCTTCCTTGCAGGGAGGTGGTAGCAGCCCGTATAGACAGGGCCGTTACCGCCGGATTTTATGTTATCTTCATGGCTGTTACACCCACTGACACAGAAAGATAGTGGCATAAAAGGGCTGCTTTTTTTCGATGTCTGAAATCAAAATTTGCTGTAATTTTCAGGTATGAACGGCACTTCTATTCAATCCGATGTCAGTTACTGGTTAAGGCAGGGCAATACCGTTAACCACCTGCTTTTCTGGAATATTCTTATTTTTCTCCTGCTGGGTATAGCCCGGCTCGTCAACTATATTTCTCCCTCTTCAGGTGCTGTATTTGGTTTCCTGTATGATCAGATGGCTTTTCATGCGGCGCCGGAGGCGTTTATACGCCGGCCTTGGGGACTGTTCACTTATATGTTCTCCCATGTGGCCATTTTCCACATATTATTCAACATGCTGAATCTGTATTGGTTTGGTAACCTGTTTCGTTCTTTCCTGGGCAATCGCCGGGTGTTACCGCTTTATTTACTGGGGGGTATTACCGGGGCGTTGCTGTTCATGGGCAGTTACTTTATTATCCATCCTGGTGTTGACAGTACTATGATCGGTGCTTCTGCGGCGGTGATGTGTATGTTGATTGCGTGTGCTACGCTGATGCCCAACTACCAGATCGGTTTGTTATTCATTGGTTCGGTACGGTTGAAATGGCTGGCGATTGCCATTATTATCCTGGATATCATTTCCATTCCGGATGGTAATATGGGGGGTATTATTGCTCACCTGGGTGGTGCGTTGCTGGGTTTTTCTTATATCAAGATACTGCAATCAGGTACAGACCTCTGCCAGCCGCTGATACTGTTGTTTGAGAAGATGGCTGCCATACGGATGGCCCAACCAGCTACCAATGGTAATCGTTCGTTTAAGCCAAAGAAGTCGCCGCTGAAGGTGGTAAAAAAACAGGACGAGAATAAGCAATTGCGGTTGGATCAGCTGTTGGATAAGATCAACGAAAATGGTATGCACAGTCTCAGTCCGGAGGAAAAAGCGTGGCTGGACAAAATGAGCCAGGAGTAGCCTGCTGTCTGCCGGCAAGTTGCAGTTGCCGGTGTAATCCTTACACATTTTTACTGCAAAGGTGTACCTTTGGTCATTGAATTGACCAATGAGGAAGCTGCCTGCCTAGTTGCAGGGAAATTTACCACACGGCGCCGGGGGCGTTGTGTACTTTTAATCGTCAGGATACATGAAAACGTTCAACGTTCCGATCATATACCGTAGTCCGCTGATCACAGCCATTAAGAACAGGCGTAAGCAGCAGGACCGGATGAAGAAGGATTTTACACCTACTATATTGGATTTTGGCCCTATCAGGATCATGCTGGCCCGTCATTTCGGTTTTTGTTACGGGGTGGAGAATGCTATAGAGATTGCTTTCCGTACGCTGGAGGAAAATCCCGGGAAGCGGATCTTTCTGTTAAGTGAGATGATCCACAATCCTCACGTCAATAACGATCTGTTAGCCAAGGGGGTATCTTTCATTATGGACACCAGCGGGCGGCAGTTGGTACCTTGGGAGTCGTTGTTGCCGGATGATATTGTGATCATTCCTGCATTTGGCACGACGCTGGAGATTGAGGAGAAGCTGTCTTCTGTGGGGATCACCCCATTGCAATACAATACGACCTGTCCGTTTGTGGAGCGGGTGTGGAATAAGGCGGAACAGATCGGTCAGAAGCAGTATACGGTGATCGTACACGGTAAGCCCGGGCATGAGGAGACCAGGGCGACCTTTTCTCATAGCCGTCATATTACGCCTACGGTGGTGGTGAAAGATATGGAAGAGGCGCAGTTGTTGTCTGCTTTTATTACCGGAGAACGTCCGGCGGCTGATTTTGAGGCGGCCTTCCAGGGGCAGTTCTCTCCTGGTTTTGATGTAATTAAGGATTTGCAACGGGTGGGTGTGGTGAACCAGACGACTATGCTGGCGACGGAGACCCAGGCCATTGCAGATTTTATAAAGGGTGTGATGATCAGTCACTATGATCTGACTGATGATACGGTGGGCAGTCGTTTTGCGGATACCAGGGATACGCTTTGTTATGCGACCAACGATAACCAGAGTGCGGTAATAGGCATGCTGGAGATGCCTGCCGACCTGGCTATCGTGGTAGGTGGGTATAACAGTTCCAATACCTCTCACCTGGTGGAGCTTTGTGAGGAGCAGTTGCCGACGTACTTTATTTCTTCGGAGGAGAAGTTATTGTCTGACAACGAGATATCTCACTGGGATTTTCACGAGCGCAGTGAGCGTTATAGTACGGGATACCTGCCGGCGAAGGAGCAGGTGGATATATTGCTGACCAGCGGGGCTTCTTGTCCGGATGCTTTGGTGGAGGGGGTGATCCGGCGGTTGCTGTCTTTCTATGATTTGGAATATATGGCAGACGAAGCGGCTAAAGCTTTTTAATACGGAGGGCCGGTGTTATTGCCGGCCTGCTTATCTTATGGATGATAGCTAACAAAAAAGACGCCTTTGCAGGCGCCTTTTTTCTTTGGGGCTAATACTCATCATGCTGAGAAAAAAATATATTAGGTTCCAATATGTTTATGCTGAGAAAATACGATGTGTCCCTGTAAAGTTGTGTGTGTGCAAATCCTCTGTTGTACGATAATCTTCTTTTATAATTCCCCGTTTAGTGTCCCTTATTAGTGCAAAAGTACTGCGCTGCAAAGCGTTATGCAACTGTCAATTAATATCCGGTGGCTAATGTGCTATAACTGGCATAAAAAATTGTAAATCTGGCTTAGAATTGCATGGCTCTTTTCAGGAATTCGGCTTTCCGGCGGCGGGAGACTTCGACCTGGGTGCCATCGCTCATGAGTGCATAGCCACCTTCTCCCTGTATGTAGGACTGCATTTGTTGGAGGTTGATGAGGTGTGAGTTGTGAATACGAAAGAAGTCGACATCTGTGAGTAGTTCTTCAAATTCTTTCAATGGTCTTGATACCATCAGGTGTTTTTTGTCTGTAAAAAAGATACGGGTATAGTTGCCTGTTGATTCGCAGCGTACGATGTTTTGTACGGGCATAAAAACCAGGCCGTTGATGGTAGGCAGGGCGATCTTCTTATGTGTCTGGTGTACGGTGCGCATGTTTTGTAAGAAGATGTCCAGTGGCGAGGTGGAGGTAGGTTGTCTTTGTTCGTGGCGTTCCCGGCATTTCTGAACTGCTTCCTGTAGTTCTTTTACGCTGAAGGGTTTAAGCAGGTAGTCGAGTGCGTTGAACTTGATGGCCTTCAGGGCATATTGTTCGAATGCGGTGGTAAAGATCACTTCGAACTGGACCTTTTCGTATTGTCGCAGGAGTTCGAAACCGTTCTGATAGGGCATTTCTACGTCCAGGAATACGAGATCCGGCTGTAATTCGTCTACCAGCAGGCGGGCATCTTTTACGTTATGTGCTTTTCCTACCACCATGACTTCCGGACATTTCTTTTCTAACATAGTCTGCAAAGCGTCAACACAGTGTTGTTCATCATCAACGATGATTGCTTTGATTTCGCTCATGCGCGTAGATTTGGTTTTTAAAATATAAACTCAACAGGTAAAACTATTCCCACCCTCGTCCCCGTTGGGTGGCCGTCACGATCCTGGAGATCCGTGACCGTTATATTCGCGTCTTTCGTATTATTGATCTTTCGTATCAGGTCGATCCTTCCTTCTGTTACTTTCATTCCCATGGACTGATGGGCTTGTCCTTTTCTTTCTTTGATCTCCATTGCCTTTTTGCGGCCTATGCCATTATCGGTGACAGTGCATTCCAGCCGTTTGCCATTGAGTGCGATGTTGATATCGAGCCGTCCTTTTTCTGTTCTGGGCACCAGTCCGTGCCAGATGGCGTTTTCCACATAAGGTTGAATGATCATAGGCGGTATCATCACATCTTCTTCATTGATGGCATCGTCTATGGTAATAGTATATTCGAATGCGTTATTACATCTTAATTGTTCCAGGTCCATATAGAGCCGTAATGATTCCAGCTCTTTATTCAGTGAGATGAAGGTATGCTGGGAGTTGTCCAGTATCATCCTCATTAGTTTGGAGAATTTGGTCAGGTAGTCGGATGCTTCTTCCTGGTTATTGCTCCAGATATAACGGTGTATAGAGCTTAATGAGTTGAATATAAAATGTGGATTCATTTGTGCTCTAAGCGACCTTAGTTCGAGTTGCAGTGTTTGTTTATTGGCCTGCAAGTTACGATGCCTGATGTAGAAAAAACCACCAATTGTCAACATCAGGAGGAAACCTGCCAACGTTAAGGTATATACTACGTTTCTTCTTGTCCGTAGGTTACCCATCAGGTTGTCATGTTCGAGTGTCCGGATCTGGTTGTCTTTGCGGTCCACTTCGTAGATGGCATGCATTTGTGCCAGTGCCAGTGTAGATTTCTCGTCTAGTATGCTATCCTTGTATGCCAGTGACCGGTCTTGTGCGGCCAGGGATGCTTCGAATTCATCATTTTGTTTATAGTCTGCGGCCAGTGCTTTATAGGCTTCCATCAGCATGTAGTTGAACCGCCAGCGGTTACTGATATGGATGGATTCCTGTATATTGGTGCGGGCTTCGTCGTGTTTGCCCTGAGCACTTAACAGTTTACCTATATTCAGATAGCTTTCTGCCAGGTGTATTTTGTCGGCTACGCTGTTGTTGATCTTCAGGGCGAGCTGCAGGTATTCCATGGCAGCGGCATAGTCTTTTATCTCCTGGCAGGCGGCCCCCAGCGCGTTATAGCAGATTACGATACCGGTGGTATCCGGCATTTGCTGGTTGATAGCCAGTGATTTTTTAAAGTATTCGATAGCCAGTGATAATTTCCCCAGTCCCTGGTAAGCGTATCCTAAGTTACCAAGATTAATGGCAATACCAAGGTTGTTTTCGCGTGTTTTTTCCAGTGCGAGGGCTTTATTGAAGTGGTCGACAGCGGATTGGTACTGGTGTAAGGAAAGTTCTATGTTGCCGATGCTGTTGGTGGCGACGCAGATATTGCGGAGGTCGTTGATGCGTTCGGCGATATGGAGTGCACGCAGGTGATAGTTGAAGGCGGGTTGTAATTTTTCCAGGCGGCGGTTGTCGACACCGAGGTTATTGAGTACGAAGCAGATGAGCGGGTCATCTTTGGCGTCTTCTGCGTATTTGAGAGCTTTTTCGTGGTAGTCGGCGGCTAGAATGTATTCTGATCGATTTCGGCGGGAGGTACCGGTTTCGTTGTATGCGACTGCCAGTCCGCGGGGATATTTGATCTTTAATCCCAGGGCGATTGCATCTCTGAGGAAGGGGTTGTCTTCTTTACGGGAGTCGTAATACCGGGCTGTACTTTTACCTTTTTCTACCAGCCAGTTTACTTTTGCCGTATCGTTGGGCATTGATCTGGCGGAGTCCATCATTTGACCTATATGGATAGCAGGTTGTGTACGGGCTTGCGTATTTACTCCCAGGAGGAAGGCCACTATTAGTAAAACATATACACCAGGCATTGATAGTTAGGACGATAGAACCTTCACAAGTTAATAATAAAATAAGGATTTATTTGCTGTGGCCCTGGCAGTTAAAAATAGCGAAAGGGCGAAAGAATTCGCCCCTTCTTCCTATTAACCGAATACACCTACTGAAAACATGGAACAGACTGACGAGCAGGCTGCCCCACATTAAGTTTATATGCACGACATGGCAACATGCGTGCAGTTATTTATTTGAAATGCGATTGTTCGGATAGCTGATAACGAAAGTCCCGGGACTTACGTAGTGCTCAACACTGTATACCGGTGGTTGACCGTCCGGACATACGTATTCATACCAAGATCAGTTACTGATCACACAAACCGATGTTGGCTTTTCAGGATGGATAGGTGAAAATATATTATAGTGTAGTGTAGTATGATCAAAAAGGGATTGACTTAACAACACAAACGCTGTATAAGGTCATTCTGCAGGATGTGGAAAATTATTTAGGGTCCCACGCATATGCGCGTGGCATGCGTCACAAATGTAGTAAACCTTTTTAGAAAATGGAAATTAAATATCAGGAGGAGTGCGCCATTACTGCATCTTCCACCCATTGCATCACCAATTGCATTTGTTCATCAGGGTTGAGCTGACTATTATCCAGTATGATGGCATCTTCTGCTTTTCTGAGGGGGCTGATTTCGCGGTTGGTATCGATAAAATCTCTGAGTTCGATATTTTCCTTTACTTCCTGGATGGTGATCTGTTTATTCTTTGCGTACATTTCTTTGAACCTGCGTTCTACGCGGATAGCGGTATCTGCGGTCATAAATATCTTCAGTTCTGCTTGTGGGAATACGACGGTACCGATATCGCGGCCATCCATGACGATGCCTTTACGAGTGCCCATTTTTTGTTGCTGGGCGACGGCGAATTCGCGTACGGCGCCTACGGCGGCTACTTCGCTTACTTTTTCGGCGACCAGCATTTCGCGGATGAGGTGTTCTACGTTCTCTCCGTTCAGGTGCATTTCTGATTGGCCGCTGGCGGCATTGTATTCGAACTCGAGGTGGATATTGCGCAGGGCTGTCTTTACGGCGGTTTCATCGGTCCAGTCTACGCGTTGCTGCATAAAATAGAGGGTGATAGCGCGGTACATTGCTCCTGTGTCGATATACACATAATCCAGTTCTTTGGCTAATTGTTTGGCCAAAGTGCTTTTCCCACAGGAAGAGTATCCGTCTATTGTGATTATTATTTTTTTCAAAACCCCGATTTTATAGCGCAGTGATATGCATTCGTGAAAGACAGTACAAAATAAAGGAAAAAACCTGACAGTTGCATCACTGTCAGGTCCTGTGCTCATCAGCGGTCTATGACGATCACCTTTTGCCTGAATGCCACCTGTTGGGTGCCTTTATGATATAACACGAGGATGTACATTCCTTTAGGCATATCCAATATCTGTACTTCGCCATCGCGTTGTATTTCTTTCTGGCGGATCACTTGTCCCCAGGTATCATACAGTTGCATCATCAGTACACTTCTGATACCCCGTATCCGTACTTTGAACTGGCCGAAGTTGGGGTTCGGGAATACGACGATCTGGATGAATGGCGCTACGGCTCTTATTTCGCTGTATACGTAGTCGCCCCTGTTGTTGACGGCTTTTACGCGATAGTAGCTCCAGCCATCGAAATCGTTCGGGTCTTGGTAGGTATAGTTGAGGCGCTGGCTGCTGTTACCGCCTGGGGCTTTGGTCGGTAGGGTAGCGATTCGAGTGAATTCGGTTTCATTTTCCAGGCGGCGTTCCAGTTCGAAGTGCTGGTTGTTGATTTCCCATTTGGTAGACCAGTCCAGCTGCACCCGTTCGGCAGATATGCGGTAGGCTTCGAAGGACAGGAAAGCTACCGGCGGTTGTGTTTTGATCAGTGCTGTTTTAGCAAAGAGGTCGCTGGTATTGATGCCACCGGCAAAGAGGCGGGCATGTAAGGTAGCGGGTTTTTGCAAGGGTAAGGTACTAAGGCGGCCGGGTTGTTGTTGTCCTTCCAGGGTTTGCAGGCGTTCCCATCCTCCGCTGGTGTAGCGGCTGATATAGCTTTCTCCCCTGTATTGCTGGTAGAGCAATGGTTCGTCTGCATTCATATGTTGCAGGAGTACATTGACTTCGTTGTTGGCAGGTTTTTGCCGGCCGATGTTCCAGGTCTTGTTAACGAAGCTATCGGGGATCAGTTGTCCGTTGCTACCGCCGCTATATACCTTATCGAATACCCTGGCTTTAAAATCATCGGTGGCACCGCTGTAGATGATTGCTGCCGGAGAGTAGTTGCCGGCGCCGGTACCGATAGGATATACGATGGTATCGGCGGTGCTGCCCAGGCGGGCGCGATAGAGGAAGCCACCGGCCATTTCGGTACCGGTTACTACGAAACTGCGGTCGCTGTACCCTGCGATACTACCGGGATTGTTGTGTCCTACCATCAGGTTCCAGCCATTGAGGAATATATGTCCGTTGCCCAGCTGGAGGTGGTTACGGATCTTGAGGTCGCTCAGGTCGGCTAGTTGCAGGCCGGCCGGGTTGTTGAGTTCCAGGTTGGGAAAACTGGGACCGTTGCCAGCGGCGATATTATAGCCACCGTAGACGATCTGTTGTCCGATATTGTTGTAGAGGGGGTTATTGGCGCTGAAGCGGAAGAGGCCACCTTTGCCGCTGAGTCCATCGGGGCTTTCGTCGTGGAGGCTACTTCCATCTGCATTGGTCCAATATTTACCGAAGAAGTGTAATACGGATTGCGGGGTAGATCCGATCGTCCCGTCGTTGTATACATTACCATAAATTGAAACTGGCACATCTCCTGTCAGGAATACCTTACCTCCAGCGGGCACGTACACGCCCTGCTGGGCTTGCGCCACGAGGGTTTGCAGTATCCACCAGCAGGCGGCAACGACTATTTTATATACCTGTTTCAATTGACGTATTAAAAGTTGATAGCTGTAATATCTATATCGAAAGTGCCCATTGCCACGCCTGTGGGGCCGGAGGTCGTGAACGTGATCTCTACTACTCCGGCAGACACCACGCGAGCATATGCAACGGCAATACGTTTGGTAGAAAGGTCTACGCGGGGATTGGCGATGATAGCTGCATCTGCAGTTACGCCATCTATGTTAAAGCGATATTTACGAAAGCCGTTTTCATCAAAGTTACTGGTATGATTCGCGGTGCCGCTCTGATTACCATTATTTCCTGCATTGAAGGTAGTAGCGTCTATCCGTTGTCTGCTTTTCAGAACAGAATTAAATACGGTACCGCCATCGCCCAATTTTACATTACCTGCTACATCCAGGTTCGCTGTTGGTGTAGCGCCATTCATACCGATACCCACTTTATCCCCTTGCAGGCGCATAATTTCCAGCTGGCGGGGCGTACGGTTGTATTGATCGCTTTTAAATACGATCGGTTCATCCCCATCATCACCGATGATGAAATCGAAACCACCGTTGTTGCCGGTGCCGGTGGCGCCGAATTGAAAGAAGTCGGAGCTGCCGGCGTTACCGATCATGCGGAAGTCGCCATCACCATCTATAAAAAACTTAGGCTGGTAGTAGAAGAGGGCGGTAGGCGAATAAAACTGCATGGTGGAGCGAATGTGCATTACATTTTCGTCGTTGTTGGTGTATCCGGGTATAGTAGGTATTGTCAGGCCAAGTGTTTGTCTGCGGCCGAATTCGAGGAATGTGTTGTTGTTTGATTTGATGACCATGGCTTTGTCGTCGGTGGTACCGAGGAAGCTGCCATTGGCAATGTTGGCGTTACCGGTGAAGAGCCAGTTGCTGGAAGCCGGGTTGTTGATGACCACGACATCGCCATTGTTATTTACAGACAGTACCCTATTGCTACTGAAGCCTGGAGCGAAGGCCGCAGTGCCGAGGCCGGTGAGGCGGAGGCCGGATACGGGGCTGTTGGCCACACCGCTGATCTCCAGTTTATTACCCGGAGTGGCATTGCCGATACCCATTGACTTGTTGGTATTATTCCAAAACAGGTCGGCATTGCTTTGCGATACGGTGCCCGCTGCGCCGGCGAAGAGCAGAGATCCTGGTGTCAGTGTGGAGATATTCACATTACCGGAGAAGTTGGCAGCGGCGTTATTGAGTACGCTGAGGCCGTTATTCATGCGGACTTCGTTGGTAAATGTTTTGGTACCTGAGATGGTCTGCGGTACGATGCTTAATAAGCCGGGATAGGTAGTACCTGCTATGGGGAGGTTCAGGGTATGTGTGGTACCTGTGGAGTTGAATGCGAGTGCTGCGTCGTTATTGGTGATAGCGAAGGTCTGGGCCGTTGCATTTAATCCATTCAGTGTTTTGATGCCCGTCCCGGTGCTTGCATCTGGTACGAGCTTTTGCCATATACCGTTCGCGCGTACACGTAGGGTGTTGTCAGCAGTCAGGAATATCAACATACCATCTGCGGCAGTATTGATAGGCGTCTGTAAAGTATCGTTTATACGAGGTAACAATAATCCCTGCTTATCACTGTTAAGCTCGAGGATGGCATCTCTTCTCAGTTGGTTAGGATTTTTGCCCAGCTTTAGCTGCTGAGCATCTGCCTGCAGGTTGACCAGTAACATACTGGTCAGTGCCAGGTAGGAACATAGCGCGACAAAACATTTCATAAACAACGATTGGAATACGACTACACAGGAGTGAGGGAAGATAAAGTGCCATAAAGAGCAGGAGCGCTGCCTGAAACACAGCGCTCCCATTTATCCTTCTACCATTTATTTCTTGATGATGTACCAGTTCTTACCGTCGGTCTGAACGGTAACGAAGGTCCAGTCATTGTAGATCTTGTAGTCACTACCACCTTCGATCTTAGCGGTGCCACCGGGTTGGATGGTCACTTCTTTTTCGATGTCGCCGGTACCGATCTTTTTGATCGTATAGATACGGCCTACGTTGGCGGTAGCTGGTGCAGGCAAGGTGAGGGTGACGGCACCGAGGCTGGCATCGGCCAGGATGGTGTTATCATCTTCTGCTACGGCAGTAGTAGCGGGTCCTTTTACCTCACGTATGGCCATAGATATAGAACCTTTCACCTGGAGGGTGGAGTTAGCTTCTTCTACACCACCTACGGTTACGTTGTTTTTAAAGCTCTTGTTACCCGCGAAAGACTGTTTGGCGGTAGACACGACGCCTCTTTTTGCAGGTACACCGGCATCGGCGCCTGCATCGGGCAGGTTGAAGCTCACGGATTTAGCAGTTCCATCGGCGGTGATGGTGAAGTCGTCGCCGGTAGCGGTAGGTTTGAAGAGTACGTCCGGTCCTACGGTAGTGTTCGTAGCTACGTCAGTGATCTTGGTTACGCCATTTTCGAGTTTGGAGATATCGATAGATCTGGACTCTACTACGTTGCCGGTACCTTGTACGAGGAATTTATAAGGGCCTGTGATGGCGGTTGCATCTGCTTTCGGTAAGGTCAATGCGCCTGTGATGGTAGAAGCGCCATCGAAGGTGGTGTTCCCTTTGATAGAAGCGCCGCCGGCAGTTACGGTCAGTGCATCATCGATGGTTACGGCCTTCTTAACGTGCAGTTTATCATTTAAGGTCTTATCGCCAGCGAAGGTTTGTGCTTCGGCGGTTACGATACCTGCCTGTGTAGCGCTGGCAGCTGCCAGTTGCAAAGTATATTTCTGTGTGGCAGGATCGAAAGTGATCTTAGCCGCTCTTTTTTCTTCACCAGCGGCGAGGGCAGCGACGTAGTCGGCTACCGTAAAGGCACCGGTTCCGGAGGTGAGGTTCTTTAGTTTTTCATAGTCGGCTTTGCTTAGGAAACCGTAGTTCTGTGTAGCGGGATCGTTCATAATCGGCGCATCGATGGAGATGGCACCGGTGGTAGTATTTTCTGTTACTTTGAAGGTGGTATTGGTGATGCTGGCGGTAGTGGTGATCACATCTTTCAGGGCGCTGAAGGCGGTTTTAGGCAATGCTCTCTGTACTACGGTACCATTGGTCTGGATGAGTAGTACCTGCAGATCTGTGTTGGCAGCGGCATCTACTTTTTTGAGTTGTACGTTGCCAGCGGGGAGTACGGAGATACCTTCTACTCCACCGGCGCGGATGGAGAGGTTTACGGCATCTGAGGTTCCGATATAGTCAGTAAGGGGGTTGGTACCTGCGTTACCTTTGAGGGCCCAGTTGGCGAGGGCTGCGGAGGAGCTGGCCATGCGTACCCAGTTATTATCCTGGCGTACATACAAGCCACTTTGTGGGGTACCATCTTTCAGGTATACGACCATACCATCGGGCGGATTGAGTGTGTTAATATCAGCGAAGCTGGTGAGGCGGGTCAGTAACAGCCCTTGTTTGTTGCTTTCCAGTTCCAGGATGGCGGATCGCTGAATAGAAGACGGATTGTTACCGATCTTCAGCTGTGCTTTCAGCTGTGTGGACAGCAACGCTGCTCCACATAGGAAGAGTAAGCGTACAGGCGTACGTAGAGATCTATTCATGGTATAGGGATAAAATTTCTATTATTCATACGGTCTGTCTTGTAGACAGCCACATCAATTTAAGGTGCCGGGTAGGGCACTATTTTTCTGATTGCTAATGATTATTCTGACTGACAGGTTTTTTCAATAAATATGATCGGGCAAAATTTTGGCGTGACATAGGCCGGATAGCATAGATAGTTCCTATTAGAACTTTTTCCGGATCAATCATATTCGTAATGCACACTAAAAAACAATGTATTATCAACTATTATACATTCAATTACGTAGGGCAAAAATGCGTTTTAAACAGAAACTTCCCATAACATCATCATACCATTTTTTTATCATATTAAATAAAGGATATAGATGGTAGGATTCGTTCGTGATCAAAAGTGGTGCGGACTGTGCAATAACGGGTATTACAGGTCCTTGATAAATAGGAAGGGAAGGCGTTATTATTTTCGGGGAGGGATGGTTTGGGTAACATGTCTGTGTTATTTAGGGGTTATTTGGACATCGTTAAATATCCATATTCAATGTGCATAACCTGTGCATTATATACACATCTATTTGACAGACAATAAAAAAAGCCGGCTTAAACAAGGTGTTTAAGCCGGCTCTGTATTTGTGACAAGCTATATTGCTTATGCTTCGGACTTCTCAGATTTGCTCTTCGAAGGATTTTTCAGCGTGAACACCAGTTTCTGGTTTTCTTTGTCCAGGTCGGCGATGAGTATGTCGCCATTGTGGATGTTCATGTTGAGGATTTCCTCTGCCAGTGGATCTTCCAGGTATTTCTGGATGGCTCTATGCAGGGGTCTTGCGCCGAATTGGGAATCGTAGCCTTTGTCGGCGAGGAATCCTTTGGCGTCGTCTGTCAATTCGAGGCTGAAGCCCAGGTTATTCAGACGTTTCAACACGCTGGTCATGGTGATATCGATGATGGTGTAGATATGTTCTTTGCTCAGTGAGTTAAAGATGATCACATCATCGATACGGTTGAGGAACTCGGGAGAGAAAGTACGTTTGAGTGCTTTTTCGATCACTGCTTTCGTATTTTCTTCTTCGGAGACAGCTTTTGCGCTGGTGGTGAAGCCTACACCGGCGCCGAAGTCTTTCAGCTGACGTACGCCGATATTGGATGTCATGATGATGAGTGTGTTCTTAAAGTCCACTTTACGGCCCAGGCCATCGGTGAGGATACCATCGTCGAGTACCTGGAGGAGGATATTGTAGATATCCGGGTGGGCTTTTTCGATCTCATCGAGGAGGATGACAGAGTATGGTTTTCTGCGTACTTTTTCTGTCAGCTGGCCCCCTTCTTCATAACCTACGTATCCCGGAGGTGCGCCGATCAATCTGCTCACGGAGAATTTCTCCATGTATTCACTCATATCGATACGGATGAGCGCATCTTCAGAGTCGAACATATAGCGGGCGAGTGATTTGGCGAGTTCTGTTTTACCGACGCCGGTGGGTCCCAGGAATATGAAGGTACCTATTGGTTTTTTCGGATCTTTCAGACCTACGCGGTTACGCTGGATGGCTTTAGTTACTTTACTGATAGCTTCGTCCTGACCTACTACGGCGCCTTTGAGGTCTTCGCCCATGCGGCGTAATTTGTCGGATTCGGCCTGTACCATTCTCTTTACCGGGATGCCGGTCATCATGCTGACAACTTCAGCGATGGCTTCTTCGTCGATGGGGTAGCGCTTATGTTTCACTTCTTCTTCCCATACGTTTTTAGCGCGTTCCAGGTCTTCGCCCAGTTTCTTTTCGGTATCGCGGAGGGCGGCGGCTTCTTCGAAGCGTTGGCTTTTTACGACTTTATTTTTTTCCTGTTTGATGTCCTCGATTTGTTTTTCGAGGTCCAGGATGTTTTGTGGTACGTTGATATTTTTCAGGTGTACGCGGGCGCCTACTTCATCCAGTACGTCGATAGCTTTGTCGGGCAGCAGACGGTCTGTCATGTAGCGGTCGCTGAGTTTTACACATGCATCGATGGCCTCTTCTGTGTAGCTCACGTTATGATATTCTTCATAACGAGGTTTGATGTTATTAAGGATCTGGATGGTTTCTTCCACGGTAGGAGGATCGACCATTACTTTCTGGAAGCGACGATCTAAGGCACCATCTTTCTCAATGTACATGCGGTATTCATCCAGGGTGGAGGCGCCAATGCATTGGAGTTCGCCTCTTGCCAGTGCTGGTTTGAATATGTTGGAAGCGTCGAGGGAACCGGAGGCGCCGCCGGCACCTACGATGGTGTGGATCTCATCGATGAAGAGGATCACATCGCGGTTTTTCTCGAGTTCGTTCATGATGGCCTTCATCCTTTCCTCGAACTGGCCGCGGTATTTGGTACCGGCTACCAGGGCAGCAAGGTCGAGGCTTACTACGCGTTTGTCGAACAGTACGCGGGATACCTTACGCTGCACGATGCGCAGCGCGAGGCCTTCCACGATAGCTGTTTTACCCACGCCGGGTTCACCTATCAGGATGGGGTTGTTCTTTTTACGGCGGGAGAGTATCTGCGAAACGCGTTCGATCTCCTGCTCGCGACCCACGATGGGGTCGAGGCTGCCGCTTTCGGCCAGCTTAGTGATATCCCGGCCGAAATTGTCGAGCACGGGCGTTTTAGACTTTGTATTGGTTTGCTTAGCCTTGGAAGCGAAACTTTTTCTTTCGTCTTCAAATTCCTCTTCTCCCGGATCATCAAACTCTGCTTTCGGATCGGCAGATTTTACAAAGCCCAGTTCGTTTTTAAAAGTATCGTAGTCCACGTCAAACTGTTGAAGGATTTGAGTACAAACGTTTTCTTTATTCTTGAGGATTGACAGCATCAGGTGTTCCGTTTCGACGGTAGCGCTTTTCAGTGCTTTTGCTTCGAGTACGGTTACTCTGATCACCTTTTCTGCCTGCCTTGTAAGCGGAAGGCTGTTGATATTGGCTATATTCTTTCCGGTCTTATCTTTTACGGCCAACTCTACTTCCTTTCGTAATTCGTAGAGGTCTACGTTCAATGCCTGCAGAATTTTTACTGCGGTGCCCTCACCCTCACGAATAATACCCAATAGCAGGTGTTCTGTTCCGATGAAATCATTCCCCAATCGCAAAGCCTCCTCCCTGCTGAATGAAATGATCTCCTTTACTTGCGGTGAAAAATTCTGGTCCATGGTGAGATAGTTAAATTTAATAAAACCCTTACGGGGGCTTGCTTATACAATATTACCAAATAATTTTGATTTACTTTTTCATCGTTTGTGCTACCCTAACACTTTTATGGTATAAGATAATTTCGGGTGTTTGAAGGAAAGGTCTGTTTAAATTACTTACGAAGAAGGGCCGGAAAGTGTTGCTTATCTTCCAGTAGTTTTTTTGCAGGAAGGTTCCCTGAAACGATGTTATTTAAAATATCTGTATAAAACAACTTCCAGGGATGATAATTTCAAAATTGATACCAAAGAAAAAATAATGCGGTTAAGTCCCAATTACGGCTCCCGGGATGCTAATTTGTCAGCCACTCTTGTAGCAAAAGTTACCCAAACTATTCTTTTTTTCACAATCTAAACCACCACTATAGCCACAATACCGGATTATTTTATAGCAGGAAGTCCACCAGCCATTTTTTCAGGGGGTGATTGCTGTGGTGGCAGCTCCATCCTGATAATAATATTAACGATATTGACTCACATTCGCCAGCAGTTTGCGGATAAAAGCCACCAGCAATGGATAAAAGGTAATTGACTTACAGGACTTTGGCTCAAGTGAGCGCAATATTTCTTACATTCGGCATTTAACCATCTTTTTTTGGCTTCCTGTAGGACGGGGAGTGCTATGATACGAACATGTTTGCGGTAACAATTTTAGGTAATAATTCAGCCATACCAACGCCAGACCGTCATCCGACAGCACAGGTGCTTACTTTCAATGACCAGCTTATACTCATAGATTGCGGGGAAGGAACGCAGGTGCAGATGGCGCGTTATGCCATTCGTCGCAGCAAACTTCGTCACATTTTCATCAGTCATTTACACGGGGATCACTATTTTGGCCTTATTGGGCTGATCAATAGTCTGAGTCTGCTGGGCAGGCCGGAGCCGCTTACTATTTACGGGCCGGCGGAGCTGGAAGCTATTATCCGGCTGCAGCTGGATTGTGCGGCCACTATTCTGAAATTTGACCTGCATTTCGTAGCGCTGGAAAAAGACTTCAGCGGGGTTATATTAGAAGATAAAGAATTGACTGTCAGCTATTTTCCTACTCAGCACCGTATTACTTGTTTTGGTTTTTCGTTTGAATGGCAGAAGAAAAGGCGCCGCATTATCCCTGAACAGGCGCGGGCTTATGAGATTCCTACAGCTTATTTTTCCCGTTTGCAGGAAGGAGAGGATTATCTCCGTAAGGACGGGAAGCTGGTAAAGAATGACTGGGTGACCCTCCCTCCTCCCAAGGGTAAAAAGTATGTATTCTGTGCGGATACGATTTATGATGAAGGCTTGTTGCCATATATGCAGCAGGCAGATCTGGTCTATCATGAGACGACCTATTTGCATGACCTGGCTGACCGGGCGGCCGAACGATATCATAGTACGACGGTGCAAGCGGCGACGTTAGCGAGCCGGGCAGGAGCGAAACGCTTGCTGATTGGTCATTTCTCCTCCAAATACACTCACCTGGAGCCCTTTCTTGAAGAATGCCGTCCTGTATTCCCAGCTACCGATCTGGCAGCGGAAGGTACCAGCTTCATCATTTGATTTTTTAGCTTTTCTTTAAGGTTTGTATCACATATTCATGTGAGGCTATGGGGTATACATGGCTTAAGCAGGAGCTATAGTTTACTTAAGTGAGTAGCGCAGACAGGTGTAAATCCTATAAGCGTAACGGGTGTTACTGCTCTGGCAATAACACCCGTTACAAGGTTTTTATATCGCTGGCCGGTCTCTCAGGCGGCGTACTGACGCAGGTAATTTTTGATCTTTTCCTGTAAGCCGGCACTTACGGGAGTTACCGGCAGGCGGAACTGGTTGCCTACTATGCCAGCTTCGGAGAGGAATGCTTTGATACCTCCCGGATTGTTTTCGGCAAACATGAGGTCAAAAGCTTCCAGGAGTTTGTACTGCATGGTACGAGCTGTCTGGAAGTCGTTGGCTAGTGCTGCGCGGACGAGGGAGGACAGGTCTTTGGCGAAGTAGTTAGCGCCCACAGAGATGAGGCCGTCCATTCCGCAGGCTATTTGTGGTAGTGCGAGTACGTCGTCGCCGCTGATCACGAGGAATCCTTGCGGTTTGTTGCGGATGATCTCCATACATTGTACCATATCGCCGCTGGCTTCTTTCATGGCTACGATGTTTTCTACTTCGCGGGCCAGGCGGAGGGTGGTATCGGCGGTCATATTTCTGCCGGTACGACCTGGTACGTTATACAATATCACAGGTTTGGGCGCTACGGCAGCAATGGCTTTGTAATGCTGATAGATGCCTTCCTGGCTAGGTTTGCTGTAGTATGGAGCGACGCTCAGGATGGCGGCGGCTTCGTCGAGTGGGCAGCTTTCCAGGCGCTTGATGACGTTGCGGGTGTCATAGTCTCCGATACCTACTACAACGGGCACTCGTTTGGCGGTTTTCTCAAAGGTGAACTTTATCAGGTCCAGCTTTTCCTCTGCGGATAGCGTTGGTGTCTCGCCAGTAGTTCCGAGGGATACTACGTAGTCAACGCCTCCCTGGATCACATGGTCTATCAATTTTTCCAAAGCATGCCAGTCGATGCTTTCATCTGCTTTAAAAGGTGTTACGAGTGCAACACCTGTACCTCTTAGCTGTTCCATTGTTAGTATGTAATAGACTGGTAGCTTACATGCAGCATTGTTCACATGACCCGGATGGGGCAAAAGGATTGCCTGCCGGTCTGTAGTCTGGCATATATCGCCTACCTAACCCCGTTTTTTAAAGAGCATGCAAATATTGCAAATTGCGCTGTTTAATTCCGCATTTTTTTCTAGCGTTCTTCGAAGAAGCCCATTTTGCTGAACTTTTCGATACGCTGTTCGATACGTGTATCGGGATCGATGGCACGCAGTTCTTTAAGGGTATCGAGTATTTTATCTTTCAGGATCACGGCCATTTCTTCCGGGTTGACATGTGCGCCACCCAGCGGTTCGTTGATGACGCCATCTACGAGGCCGAACTGACTCATGTAGTCGGAGGTCAGTTTGAGTTCTTCCGCTGCTTTTTCTTTATAGTTCCAGCTACGCCAGAGGATAGTGGAGCAGTTTTCCGGGGAGATCACGGTATACCAGCTGTTTTCCAGCATGAGGATACGGTCGCCCATACCGATACCGAGGGCGCCACCGGAGGCACCTTCGCCGATGATGATACAGATAACTGGTACGCGCAGGTTGACCATTTCGAACAGGTTACGGGCGATAGCCTCTCCTTGTCCGCGTTCTTCTGCTTCCAGGCCGGGGTATGCGCCCGGGGTGTCGATCAGCGTTACGATGGGTTTGTTGAACTTTTCGGCCAGTTTCATCAAGCGGAGGGCTTTACGATACCCTTCCGGGTTAGCCATACCGAAATTGCGTATCTGGCGCATTTTGGTATTTACGCCTTTCTGTTGGCCGATGAACATAACGGTTTGACCGTCGAGGTCTGCAAAGCCACCTACCATGGCTTTATCGTCTCTAACATTGCGATCACCATAGAGCTCGATGAAGCTGGAACACATCCTTTCGATATAGGCCAAGGTATATGGCCTGTCGGGATGACGGCTGAGTTGTACCTTCTGAAAGCTGGTCAGGTGACCGTATATCTGTTGACGCGTATCCGCGATCTTCTGCTCAAACTCCTTTACCGTAGCAGACACATCGACGCCAGACTTCTCTCCGCTTTCTTTCAATTTCTCCAGCTGGCCATACAGGTCTTCAATGGGTTTTTCGAAATCCAGGAATTGCATAAATTGGTTTAAATTGGTTAAAGTTCGGTGTAAAGATAAAGACGAAAAAAAAATTTAAAAAAGATTTGCAGAATTGTGAACTTTGTTCATATCTTTGCAATCCCAAAACGGAACAGTAGTAAGCCGTTGAGGGCCAGAAAGATAAGTGAAGTCAGCCGCAGTAGTACTGCAATCTTAGAAAGTTCTTACTAAAAAATATTCGGTTTGGATCAGTAGTTCAGTTGGTTAGAATGCCGCCCTGTCACGGCGGAGGTCGCGGGTTCGAGTCCCGTCTGGTCCGCAAAGCCTCTCAAATTAATACCTGGGAGGCTTTCTCTTTTAAATGAGGGATGTTCACATCCAAACCGGAAAGGATCAGTAGTTCAGTTGGTTAGAATGCCGCCCTGTCACGGCGGAGGTCGCGGGTTCGAGTCCCGTCTGGTCCGCAAGCTTTAAAGCCTTCAAGTCGAAAGATTTGGAGGCTTTTTGTTTTGGGGGGGAAGAGCACTTATAGAGTGTCTATTACTTGGATCATCTCTTTTTTACTGCACCCAGCGTTCCCAATTATCTCTCCCGTGCATCTTGTTAGTTTCCATCTTTATTTTAGTTAACAAAACATATGAACGATATTTACTAACTGCTGACTTCTTCAGAATTGGATCTCAGATAAGTTTTTCGTTAGAAAAAATACATTGGAAGTATGATGCTATATTCAAAACAAGGTAACCTGTTACAAGTCGTAAAGGAATATCCTTTTAAATTGGAAAAGAATATTCAAACCCTACTTGAAAACAATCTCACTAACATTATGGGATTGCTATTGGTAAAAAGCGAATGCACAATAAAAAATAAACGAATAGATACATTGGCATTTGATCCAGAGACCAATGCTTTCGTTGTTATTGAATACAAAAGGGACAAAAGCCATAGTGTAGTAGATCAAGGAATTTCATATTTAAACTTGATGCTGGAATACAAGGCTGATTTTATAGTCGAGTATAATGAAAATCTACATCAAAATCTGAAGCGTGAAGATGTAGATTGGAGTCAAACCAAAGTTATATTTGTATCTACTTCTTTTACAGACAACCAAAAGCAGGCAACAAACTTCAAAGATCTCGCTATTGAATTATGGGAAATCAAACAATACGAAAACGGTACAGTCATTATCGATAGTATTAAAAAGTCTGCAGCAGCGCCCAGTATAAAACAAATCGCGTCACAAAATGAAACGCTACAACATGTTACCCGAGAAATTAGAGTTTATACAGAAGAGGATCATACTGCTAGCAAATCTGATGAAGTGAAGGAATTGTATTACACCTTTAAAAATGCTATTCTGAATTTATCAGACAATATTGAAGTGGTACCTAAAAAAACTTATATCGCTTTTAAACTAAAAAGTAATATTGTAGATATTGAACTACAAGCAAATTCAATTAAGCTGTGGATCAATGTCCGGAAAGGAGCATTAAATGATTCACTTAATATCATGCGCGATGTGTCTACCTTAAAAGGGCATAATGGTAATGGAGACTACGAAATAATCATAAGAGACACGATACATTTAGAGTACATCATGAGCTTAATAAAGCAAGCCATCATATAGCAATATCTGATAGTCTTGGGTCTTATATGTAAAATGGGTGCCTTACGAGGAGGCATCCATTTTACATATGGCTTTTAGGATATGGCATATAAATACGGTTTCAACATACGTTGCGTCAACTCCCGGAGCTCTTTCCTGCTTTCTGCATCATAGACCTGATGAATGGCTTTCGCTTGCCTTTTACCATTGAAATATTTACCCGTTGTCTCCACTTTTAATAATGCTTCTACCGCGGTGGCTCCTTCTTCCACCGAACTACAAACCGAATTCTTCGGGACCATTTTAGTATTCATCAGCGTTGCCGGATGCAATGCATTTACTGCTATTCCTGCTTCTATCAGTCTTTCTGCCAGATCGATGGTATACATGATCAGGGATGTTTTGCTTTTACAATACGCGGAATACCCCTCATAATATCTTTCCATCATGAAATCAGAGAAGTTGAGCTGCTCCTGCGATGCAGATGCCACATTAATCACTTTACCTGATCCGGTGGCCATCACCGGAAGCAATTTTTCTGTCAATAACACCTGTGCCATGTAATTGACGGCCATGGTCAGCTCCATGCCGTCGCGGCTGATTTCACGTCTGAAAGTGCCCATACCGGCGTTATTAATGAGTATATCTATACGAGGTTGTTCATTGACTATTTTTTCGCTCATTGCATGTACAGCTTCCAGGGACGAAAAGTCAGCGTTATAATAATTCAAGTGCTGATTCCCCGTGATCTTTTTTATTTCCTCTAGCACAGAGAGCCCTTTTTCCATACATCTGCCATGTAGTAATACCCGTGCCCCTTTTTCCGCGAGACGCAGGACCAGCAATTTCCCGAGGCCATCTGTAGCTCCCGTTACCAGGATGGTTTTATCCACCAGTATATTTTTCATCTGATCAAATTTGTTGTTAATGCAAAATTAGCCGGGAGTACTCCGGCGGCATATTGCGAATCCATCAAAGAGTATTGCAAAAGGGTCAACTTTGTTTAAGAAAAGTTTGCGTAGTCAAATAACTACGTATATTGTAGTCAAATAGCTACGCATTTAATTTCCCCTATCTAAGGGTGACATATTCATTGGCTATAAAACTAAAGCTATGACTACAAAAAAGAAGCTGTCTGCCACCGAACAGGATACTTTGTTAAACATTTTAAAGGCTCGTTTTGCCAAAAATATGCCCCGGCATAAAGGTATTGAATGGGCTAGCGTACAAACCAAGCTAGAAGAAAGTCCTGCCAAACTGTGGTCCATACAGCAAATGGAAGAAACCGGCGGTGAACCAGATGTAATCGGCTATGATAAAAAGGCTGATGAGTTTATCATTTGTGACTGTTCTCCGGAAAGTCCCAAGGGTCGCAGGAGTATTTGTTTCGATGATGATGCCCTGGAGTCGAGGAAAACTTTTAAACCTACCGACAGCGCATTGGCGATGGCAGCTGCCATAGGTATTGAGATATTAACCGAAGCACAATACAAGGAGCTACAACAGCTGGGTAATTTCGATCTGAAGACATCCAGCTGGATAGCTACGCCTGCTGCTATCAGAAAACTCGGTGGGGCGCTCTTCGCGGATCGTCGTTACGACCATGTATTTGTATATCATAACGGGGCAGAATCTTACTATGCCACCAGAGGATTTCGCGGTTTGTTACGTGTCTGATCTATAGTTCCATTGTATAACTAATCAGCTGCTCTTTCAGCAGTACATATATTTGTTGTCCTTTGATATGATAAGATAACACCTGTCTTTTGTCTACCGGCAGATAAAAGCTACCGGCATATTTACCATTTTCGAGGTGATAGGTATCCAATACCGGATGTTGCCTGAATGTGTCCTTCTCTTCGTTGTCGGCCAGCAAGTCGGACTCGATGAAGAGCAGCCTGTCATTGGCGAATGCACGTTTATTTACTTTTATACGGGGAGCCGATGCGTATAATTTCTGCCGCTCTCCCACCCCATTGCTTGTAACCTGGATGCTACTGTTGAATACAGTATCGATGGTCGGGCGTTTATAGCGTAACTGCATATCACTATCCATACAATAGATCCCATTCTCAAAGTATGGTATGTAAAATAATAGCTCTTTCCCGGCATCCGCACAAAGGATACCATCGCTGGAAAAGCCGGCATCCCCTTTTTCAGACAGTAGTTCCGACTTACGTTTTTCTCCCGATCGTGTATTGATGCGCATAAATATGGGATGAAAACTTCCTGCGTCAAAACTTCTTATTACCACCACTGAGTCAGATAACTGCAGAGATTTGACAAATGGGCCTGTCGATACTTGTAACGAATCAAATGTGGTAGCATGTAATGCTTTGAAGAACAGCCGGCCTGAATTGTATTCATGTATGTAAATTATGGATGTATCGGCGTAAAAACCTACCGGGGGTTTAAGTTGTTTATCGACAGACAGATAAATGGTATCCGTGATGTGCAGCCAATCATCCAGGCGATATATCCGCTGGTGGGTAGATTCTGACATATAGAGTGCCTTGTTGTCGCCGAATAAACGTTCCGGTAATAATGTCCATTGCTGTGATGACTGCTTTCGTATGGTTATCGTCAGCCATTGCCGGCTAAACCCATTCCGTTTATCACCGGATATTCCCGATAGCAATACCAGCAGCAGCAGACACCCAATCGCCAGTAACATAGTTCCAATGATAAAAAATAAAGTGCGTTTCATAACTCGTAGGGCATGTGGCAACAGGGACTACCTGCAGATAGTCCCTGTTAATTAACTACTACTGTGGTAAATAACTGATGATTACAGGTCCGTCAGGAACACTTCCGAAACGTATGTTTTACCACCGGACCTGAAAGTAGAGGCACAACAGAAATATCCATCCCCTTTGCAATTAGCGGTGCTGTTGGCATCCGCTACACTTTTGATATTGTTGCCAAAGGACAGGATTAGGTTTCCGCCATAAGTGGCCGTCCGGTCGGCCGGTAATCCGGGGATCACTACTGTGCGGTAGCAGGTTTCCTGCGCTTTCCGGATGAGGGTACTTGCATTGGAGGTGATAGTAAGGCCAACGGCAGCTATGGCTACCAGTGCGGCAAAGCTGAATTTCATCTTTTTCATGTTTTGGTTTTTTGAATTAAAAAATACAACCACCTATCAGCAGCTGTCATTACTCATACAGTAGAAGTGAGTTCTTTTCTTATTGATCAATAGGCATTTTCATTCAGGGGAATTCTTTGCCCTTGTAATATCGCCAACTGGTTTTGCAGCAATATGGCAATTGCTATCAGCAGGGTTAGCAGCGCATTTACGACCAGATGCTGCTCCCAGGTCAGTAATTCGATAATTCCTCCGCAGCTGCAAGGCAGGTCGGAAGCATAGTGCAGCATCATATATACGTAACCGGTAAACAGGGTCATCGTAAAAAGGGATGCATACAAACCTGCTGCACGTGTTCTTTTGAAGATCAGTAATGCGGCCAACAGCAACTCTGCTACGGGCACAGTGATCGCTACCCATGATGTGAGGTGTTGCAAAAAAGGAGAACGGCCCACTTCGAAGCGGAATTTGTCATAATGGATCAGTTTGTTTAAGCCGGTATAGATCCAAAGTAAAAGCAACACAGCGATAATTGCTTCAATAGTAAAATTGAATACCCTTGTTTTCATACGGGAATACTAAAAAAGTAAAATGAAAATCTTTGGCGAATTAGTGTTTCATTGGGTTTATCACGGAACTGGTCTTGGTTAACAGTGCAACTTCCACTATCTACTTGCCGGATAAAATTAATAAAACACACTGAGAATTACAATTCCTTTCTATTGCAGTACAGATGAGCCTTCACAGCCATCTGGCCCTTTCAGCAAAACATCTGTATCTAATAACGTTCTCATTTCCTTATATTTATAGGTATTATCAAGATCAACCAATCTATCGATATGTTTACATTCATGCGACGCTATACCTACTTTCTCTTATTCATTTTTACCATTGGCTGTTTACAGACTACATATGCACAAGATTTACAGGCGAAAGCAGATAGCCTATTACTGGCCTTACCGGAGCACATGGGACTGTGACGGGTATTGACACGAGCGAGCATCTGATCGATCTGGCAAAGAATAATTTTGGACATTTGTCGCAAGTCCGGTTCGAGGTAGCAGACATTAATACATATCTGACCGACAGGAAATAGGAGGCGATAACAACCGCCCGCGTATTACAGTGGGTAGATAATCCGGCTGGTATTATTAGTCAAATGAAACAATTGCTGGCAGAAGATGGCTGTCTTACTATACTTGACTATCACCATGAGAAAATCGAGTAGACGCCACAGATACCGGAAAGTATGCGTCAGTTCTATCAGGCTTTTTTGCAATGGAGAACAGATGCAGGAATGGACAACGGGATTGCGGATCACCTGCAGGATATGCTGCAGCAAGCAGGTTTCCAAACAATAACAGTGACCAATCTTTCTGAAAGGACCGTTAAAGGAGATCCTAGTTTTTCTGACGACCTTAATATATGTCCAAAGTAGCGGCAACACGTGGTCATCAATTGGTACAAGACAGGTATATTACCGAAGAGTTATGGATTGCTGCTATTGCTGACTACGAAAAGTAGATAGCAGAAGAAGCCGAAGCTATGGCCTTCTATTTACTTGCCGTTACGGCCTGTATGTAATAAAGATCATTCCAGCCGTAACGGCCGGAATGATCTTGTATGCCACTACTAACTATTGCGTTAGAAACTTTTGATGATGGCATCAGCAGCTTTAAAACAAAGTGCAGACATTGTCAACGTGGGATTAGCGGTAGCTGTGGTAGGGAATGATCCACACCCCACGATGTACAGGTTATCGTGATCCCAGCTCTTCATATCAGCATTTGTCACAGAGTCGTATTTGTTAAAACCCATCCGGTGGGTTCCCATTACGTGACCTGCTCCCTGAGAATAATAGGTTACATTATCATATTTGAACTGACCGCCGGTAGCTACCGGTGGTGTATTGGCATTTTCCACCTTCAGTTGACTGAAGATCGCTTTCGCTGCATCTGCGGCGGCTTTGAATCCTTCCCGTGTATATTTATTCAGGTCGTAATGGATTTCGGGGCGAGGTATGCCCAGATTATCCATACATTTTTTTGAGGGAACGATGTAGTTGTTAGCATCAGGTAATTGTTCCATCAGGAATCCGATCCTAAATTGCCGGGTGAAATCTTTCTGGATCTGTTTTCTGAGTCCGGAGCCGAAGGAGTTCCTGTCGCCATGCGCAACGGCGCCACCAGGACTGACGATATTGATCAGTTGTGTATAAGGTGCCCCTCCAGGCCAGTTCCAGCCTTCGTTGCCTATTTCTATACGGAAAGCGGCCCTTGTCTTCCGGAAATCGCCATCCCGGGTTGTTTCTATACCAGAGGTAGATAAGGGACCTCTGAAAGGGAAGGTACTCTTTGGCATTAACCCCCAGGCCAGGTATACGGGATGATCCATCAGGTTTTTACCTACCTGTCCGCTTCCATTAGCAACACCAAAAGGAGCATTGGACATCAGGAGTAATTTAGCGGCTTCAATAGCGTTGGCGGCAATGACATATTTTTTCCCGGTAACTACGCCGGTATCTTTTACTCCTCCATTGATCGTCTCATATGTCTTGTACATGATACCCGTGACCTGCTGTGTGAGCTTATCTATTTTGATATCGTAAGCTACTGCCTGGTACATGATATCCACGTTGCCGGTCATGAGGGCTTTTTTCATGGAAATAGTCGCATCATATTTGGCCTGGATAGGACAAATAGGTGTGCAATTGGTATTACCCTGGCATTGACGCCGGCCATTGTCATAGTAGGTACCGTCTTTCATTTTATTTGGTGTACCATTGCGACCTGCCGGTGTACCCGTTACTTTCATTTCAATATTCTGCCAGTGGAAATTTTTCAACCCTGTAGTCATGGCTACGTCGAGTAATGTCGGCGGTATTTTTGCCATCGGATATACGTATCCTTTGCTGAAAGTAATGCCATGGATCGCTTGTTCCTCTACATCAGCAGAAACGCCGATCTCGTATTCTGCCTCATCGTAATAGGGTGACAGGTCTTCATACTTCATGGGCCAGTCAACACCTACTTTGTATTCCGAGGCCATTTTAAAATCTTTTGGTAATAGCCGCAAGCTGGTGCCCAACCAGTGCCAGGAAGTACCTCCACCTCTGCGTTCGTAAGTACTACCAAACGGCATGGGGCCTTTTTGAATAAAGTAACCCTTTGTGTCGATGGACTTAACAGGTTGGTTACAGTTATCTGGTATCTTATCATCTTCTGCAGTGGTACGTATATCCAGTACGGAAGGCCTGGGGGCGTTATAGTTCTGTACATAAGGAGACTCCGGCGTCTTAGCCATAGCCAGGTAAAAGGTCTCCATAAAATCGCCACGCTGATATGTTTCCGGTTGATCGTTGTCGTCGCTGGAAGTCACACCATCTATAGCGACGCCAGACTCCAGCACTAATACCGTTTTATTGGCAGCCGCCAGTTTATATGCCAGCAAGCTACCGGCCCATCCTCCTCCTACAATCACTACGTCGTATTCTTTATTTGAAGTATTCATAGTTTGAAAGATTTAATGATTCTTACTTAAGTACCGCTGCACTTACTGCATTTATTGCAGGCAATGTGGGAGTATGAGCCCAATAGCCATAGTCACCGGTACTAAATCCCATGGGATGTGCTCCCATCTCTCCCCATACCAGGCCATTGATGTAGGCAACAGAAGACACTACATGATCATTATTAGGCGTTGCGAAACTGTTGGGGTTTTTACCGAGGTCGTACCAGATACCCAGATACCACATATAAATGATGTTCTGCGCCAGTCTGTTAATAGCAGGGTTCTGAACGATCTGCTGCCATACCTGGTCTTCAAGTTGTGCGGCTGGTGTGTGGGCAATAGCATTCCAGGTATCTGTCAATTGCTGCAGTTGTGCCGGCGATATTTTATTATCTGGATTTGATAATTCCGCGTATAATGCTTCGCTTACGCGTTGGGTATCAGCAGAGGGCTTTAGCACATCAGCATCGTAACCGGTCAATGCAGCAGAAAGTCCTACAAATTCATCAAGTGTCATGTGAGTTTGTTTTGGGGTGAATACTATTTTTTTACCGCTTTGGCCCTTCTCAGGATGTAGGTGAAGTCAGAGGTATGGCCGGTCCAGGAGGTAGCACCGTTATGGCAGCTGATACAGCTGGAGGATACATTCGGTGTGTAGGTGATCTTGTTACCCTGTATGTTTCCCTGGTCGTATGTTTCCAAGGTGGCATTGGCCATAAATACCGGGAATGGATCGCCAGTAGCATCTTTGGCGGGGTTTACCGGCCATTGGGTACCTACGAGCTTATAATACTGCCATACGCTCTTTGGATTGATCTTTGTCAGCAGCGTCCGCATAGAATCATTGAGATGTTGGGTACCGGTATCAATAGGAGTAAGCCGCGCTACCTGGCTGGGGCGTTGTCCGGAGATCCGGGCGCACCACGGTTGAGCAGGTGTTCTGTTGAGTCGTTTGGTGCTGGTATCTTCTGCATTATAGAAATTATAATGTTGTTTTTCTTTCCTCTTGGTGAAATCGGGGACGTTATCCACATGCTCGAAAGTGGACCAGATCCATTGTGGGGAAACAACGGTTTTCGTGCCGATATGCAATCCTACCAGTCCTACCAGCGCTTTATAGATGGTATCTTTTATACCTCTTGATGGCAGGCCTGTGGCATAGACGGTAGCCATCGTCTTATGAAAGCGGGAAGTATCATCTCCTTTACCTAATATTTTCCAGGAAGCCTTTACCATGATCGCACCATGTTGTTTGGTAGAATCATTCCCGGACGGAAAAATGACGGTATTGGAGAATGTTTGCTGCCCGTCTATATTATAGAGTTTATTCTGATCTATGTAGTTAAACATCTCTTGATTCACTGCTATTTCAAAACGAGCGTATTCGCCATTCTGGTCAATTAACGGACCCGTATTAAAAGGCTGAACGAATGCTGATAATTCGGGAGGTACCTTTCCTGTCTGCGATAGCAATTTAGGTTGCGTACGTAAAGTACTATCCCAGGGAGTAGGGTCTTTGCCGTCATCCAGGAATATCTTATCTACTGTTTTCCATGTTTCCCATACGGTGGGGTTATCACCAAACTGTCCTATTACCTCTCCATCTTGAGTAGGCCAGCATAGTGCGATAAAAGAATCCCAGGAGAAAATATCAAAACGTCTGCGTACAGTAGTTTCCATTACAAGTGGCTCTCCGGGGAGAAACGTCACATCATAGGGTAAGTCAGGGCTAAGGGGTGTTTGGGGGCTACTGGCCGCTATGCCTTCAGGCGGCTTGGAGTTATCTTTTTGTTCTGGCTGCCCACTGTTGCAGGAACTCACATAGACAATAGCTGCCCATAGAGAGATAATGACAGTTATGGCACTGATCTTCTTCATTTGGAGTTGTGTTTTTGGTAATTTAAACAATAGCATGCCCTTTCCATTAAATAACATTAACGGGCACACGTAAGTACAATTTCTTTTGCAGATTGGTTCTAAGTACTGTCTGGACAATATATCATAGGCATTCTTTTCGTCTTAATGGTTATTGTATAATGCTGCACCATTTAGGCCTACCGTAACGTTTACAGGCAGGTGCAACCGTTTTTCACGGTACATTCATGCACCAATAGCGGAGGTAAAACAGGTTAATACTGTCAGCCTTAGCTGCACTAATAGCAGCTAACACGTATCTGGAAGTATGCCTGGATAAGGATTACTTTAGCGGGGTACTCACCGGTATCAGGATCCTTGTATGTAATGGTCGTAATTTGAGGTTTGGGATACGTTAATAGTTATTATTCCATGGTATTCACATCAACAATCTACTTTTTATTGTCGTTCAAAGTAAAGTTATGCTTTTTTAATAAAAACAGGAGAATTCACTTATCAATTTATAATAAAAAAGGTCAGATAACTCTTGATTATCTAACCTTTTGAAGAAGCTGCCATTTACGATCAATCATTCACAAAGACGTCTATGCGGGCGATTAAACTGCCTTCATAACTGACCCATACTTGTTGCCATCCTCTTGATGTTCCAAAGACGGAACTATCTACCGTCAATAAAAAACTGGAGGAGATACGATGATGGCTCCTCGGTATGGCAGGCAAGCAGGGTGTTCCAGACAAAGAGCGGGTAATTTGAAACAAGATCCTCACAGGGGCATCATTACGTGAAAGTAGTTACCTTTAATCTGCTTAAATCTTATTCCACCATGAAAACTTATCTGCTGCTGGCAGGAGTACTGGTCACCCTACCCGTTATTGCCCAAAACCAAAAGGCATTGTCAACATCTGATGCCACTTACATCACACACGTCAACCTGGTGAATGTCCATACCGGTCGCACTGACCAGGATCAGACCATCGTTATTACAGACCAGCGCATTTCTGCGGTTGGCCCTGCGGGCAAGATAAAGCCTCCGGCAAACGCAAAGGTCATCGACGCTACCGGACAATATGCAATGCCGGGTATGACGGATGCCCATATTCATTTTTTTCAGAGTGGCGGTCTTTATACCCGTCCTGATGCCCTCAACCTAAATGCCTTTACACCTTACCAGGAAGATCAGCAATGGATAAAAGCACACCTAGACAATACCCTTGCCCGCTACCTGGCTACCGGTATCACACAAGTGATCGACGTAGGCGGACCATTGAGTAATTTTAGTATCCGTGCTCGTACCGACACCATGGTTGCGGCACCTACTACATGGGTTACCGGCCCGTTAGTATCCACCTATCTGCCGCCTAACCTTGATGAAAAAGACCCTCCTATCATCAAGGTCAACACACCGGATGAAGCCCGGGAACTAGTCAGAAAACAATTACCTTTCAAACCTGATTTCATTAAAATATGGTATGTCGTGCGCACCGGCCAGCAACCGGAAGACATGCTACCTCTTATTACCGCGGCAATAGCAGAAAGCCATGCCAACGGCCTTAAAGTAGCCGTACATGCTACTACCTATGTAACTGCCAAGCTAGCTGTAACAGCCGGCGCCGATATATTGGTGCATAGTGTAGACGACCAGCCCCTGGACAACGATCTGTTACAATTACTAAAGGACAAAAAAGTGTTATATATTCCTACACTTATTGTGATGCAGAACTACCATCGCGTCTTCACGCAACAGTTCAATTTCAGTGCCCATGAATTTACCTATGCAGACCCTTTTATGCTGGGTTCATTAATGGATTTGCAGCATCTTGATTCTACCCGTATAACGCTTAACTATAAAAAGGTACGCAACAAATTCATTGTTCCATCTAAGTCAGACAGTATCATGCTGTCCAATCTTAAAAGAGTGCAGGATGCTGGTATACTCATCGCAGCCGGAACAGATGCCGGCAATATTGGGACACATCATGCGGCTTCTTTCCTTCCCGAATTACTGGCTATGCGTCAAGCAGGCCTGTCCAACCGGGAAGTGATCCGGGCAGCTACCATTAACGCAGCAAAAGGATTCGGAAAGGACAAAAACTATGGCAGCATCGAAAAAGGGAAAATAGCGGACATACTACTACTGCCCAAAGATCCGGCAGATGATCTTTCTGTATTGGGAAATATCACCAGCGTTATTCACAGAGGCCGCTTTTTCCAGCCCACCAGCCTGATCCCGGTGACACCGGAGATATTAGCCCAACAGCAACTGAATGCTTATAATGCACACGATGTGGAAGCATTTCTTGCACCTTATAGCGACAGTGTAGAAATATATAACCAGACTACGCAAAAACTTTTGATGAAGGGGAAAGAGGAGATGCGGAAAGGATATGATCAATTTTTCAAACGCAATCCACAGGTACATTGCCAGGTGATAAACCGCATTGTGGTTGGCAATACCGTAGTGGATCAGGAAAGGCTGACGGGTATTAGCCAGGTGGTTAATGCCGGCGCCATCTACATTATCGAGAACAAAAAGATCAGAAAAGTATACTTTTTCTGATAAACTGTACCTTTATACTATGCAACTATTGCCATCTCCTGATCTGGCCCATGTGGTCAAACATTTTCTGCTGCTGGAGAGCGGGCACAGTCATGCCCGGCATTGTTTTTTCCCTGACGGGAATACGGGAATGGCCTTCCATTTCGGCGTTCCTTTTGACCAGGAAATTTCGGACAACGCAACTATTACCCAACCAACAAGTTTCCTGTATGGTCAGGTCAATCAATTCAGACACCTTACTGCCAACGGCGGTATAGGGCTGCTTATTGTTGTTTTCCAGCCCTATGGCGTGCATTCACTATTACGAATGCCTGCTTATGAGTTGTCAGGTAAATGGGTGGATACACGTGATATCTGGGGGCAGGACGCCACCGTACTGGAGGAGAAGGTACTGACAGCTACAACTGCTTATCAAAAGATCGCATTTATAGAGGATTTTCTACGCTATAAACTTACCGGCGATATCGGACAAGAACATATGATCCAACGAGGGATCACCACTATATATGCTCACCATGGGCATATAGCCGTAGAAGAGCTAAGTCAACAGTTGGGTATCAATAAGCGATCCCTGGAGAGATTATTCAGAGAGAAAGTGGGTATTACCCCCAAACACTTTACCAATATTATTCGCCTGCAGCATTCCCTCCGTTTATTACGTAACAGATCTGCAAAAGAGAATATTACCGGCATTGCATATGAATGTGGTTACTTTGATCAATCACATTTCATCCGGGAGTTCAGGAGCATGGTCGGTATTACTCCCCGGCAATATCTTTTTAATACGCTGCCGCTGGCCGTCAACTTCGTACAATTACAAGCAGGTTGCGCATAGGAGTTACCTTGTCGCGTTTTTACAATTTCCCTTAAATACTGCCAGGTAATTTTGTCATAAAAACGAGTTACTATGGACAATATCAGGATTGCAACGGCCCAATTTGAAAACCGCAGTGGCGACAAACAGTACAACCTGTCTGTCATTGCTGATCTGACTGCTCGAGCTGCAGCTCAAGGGGCAAATATAATAGCCTTTCATGAATGTTCGGTAACGGGGTATACGTTTGCCAGGCATTTATCCAGACAGCAGCTATCCGACCTGGCAGAATACATTCCGGAGGGTGACAGTATCAGGCAGTTAACAGCTATTGCAGCTACCTATAATATGACGATCCTGGCCGGGCTTTTTGAAAAAGACAGTGAGGAACGGCTTTATAAAGCCTACATCGCAGTGGACAAAGGTGGGTTAGTCGCTAAGTACCGTAAGCTGCATCCTTTTATTAATCCACATCTTACACCTGGAGATGCCTACGTTGTTTTTGATTTATATGGCTGGAAATGTGGTATCCTGATCTGTTACGATAATAATATCATTGAAAATGTCAGAGCCACTGCCCTTCTTGGCGCAGATATCATTTTCATGCCACATGTAACCATGTGTACGCCCTCAACCAGGCCGGGAGCCGGCTTTGTAGATCCTGCATTATGGTATAACCGGGAGAATGATCCCACTTCACTCCGGCAGGAATTTGAGGGTCTTAAAGGCAGGGCTTGGTTGATGAAATGGTTGCCGGCACGTGCATATGACAATGCTATCTATGCTGTCTTTTCCAATCCTATCGGTATGGATGATGATCAGCTCAAAAATGGTTGCTCGATGATACTGGATCCATTCGGGGATATTGTAGCGGAATGCAGATTGCTGGATAATGACATTGCTATTGCTACTATTACGGCCGATAAACTTATCAAAGCAGGAGGTTTCCGTTACAGAAAAGCCAGAAGACCAGCATTATACCGTGATATAATTGGCCAGCCGAATGTTGCCGAGCAAAATGTAGCCTGGTTACATTCAGTAAAATAGTTACCTCAGAGTAAGAGGCATTGTAATACGATGAGGCTGCCATAGAACAATCCCAGGTACCAGAGCCCATGTTTGATGGGTTCTCCATTCCGTTGGCGCAGAAACTGGGAAACGCCATATATGGCCGGTATCCAGCAGACATACATTAGCAGTAACAAGGGATGGAAAGAGCGGCTACTGATAACACCTATCATAACAACAACGGGGGCGAGCAGTCCAAATAAAAGGGTGAGCATGGCGGTGGCTACTCCTCCAAGTTCCCGTGAGTAAATACGGGCACTTTCTTTGGCCAATTCCGGCCAACGGGTCTTCCTGGCAAATTCATAGAACAGAAAACCCAGCGCAAATCCACCTACTGAGAACCAATAGGTATCACGCCAGTTGATCTGGTACTGCTGATATGTATAAAAGGTAATGTAAACGCTCAACAGGATATTTACCGGATAGGTAATGAGCAGGTTGATATAAATGTTATCAGCCAGTTTAGGCCATCTTTTCTCTATAAATATCAGCAAGTATCCATATACGAAATCGGCCAGGATGATCAACCCTAACATCTGTTGCAAATATAAGTTGATGCTGGCGGTTATTACTGCCAATACGATCATGTAGCTACCAAGGTCCCGTGGGCTGACCAGTCGTTGCACTAAGGGGCGATCCGGGTTATGTACCTTATCGTAATCGTAGTCCTTTATCTCATCTGCTATGCGCAGGTGGAATAAGGTGAGGTACATACTCAGTATGACCAGCATATCCTGCCATAGCCATATGCTACTGATAGGTTTGTTAACTACCAGCAATGTAGCCGTTTTCAAAGCGGTAAACCAAAAAATGGCGAACAAAAGGTGTATAACCGGGGCATATGACTTTTGCTGGAATAGCAGCAGTCGACTGAAATAGTTGTGGGAAAGGGATTTCATATTTTACTCAATATTATAATTAGTTAACGTAGATAAGATCAGATAACATTGGATAGGTTTCCGTTGTCTGAAACACACATCATGAAAAGGATAGTTCTACTGATCACGCCGGCGCCGTTCATGCCTGGCTACCACCATTTGGTTGAAATTCTGTTTTCTTGATAATGCTTCTATTGTCTGGGCGATGCGATTTGCTTTGGTAGGCGCTGTTTTAGCCTCTTCTATCCATTTACCAAAAAAGTTACGGTTCGACCAGGATAAGGATTCAAAAAAGCGTAGTGCCTCCGGCTCATCATCCAGGCATTGCATTAATTCTGCGGAATAAACGGCGACCGGTTCAGCATCTAAAGTTAAGGATAGTTGCAGGGTAGCGCCTAAAGACTTTCTGCCGGTGCCTTTACGGATCGCATTGTTTAAAGGGATCATAAAATCTCCGTTTCCCAAAGGTAGCAAGGTGATACAGTGAACCGGATGTCTATCTATATGGCCGCTGGCGCGAAATGCGCGCCTATTACCAGGGTTAAGCTGTTGAGCAATTTCGGCAGGAATGTTAATATAATTCCAGCCGAAATTGGAGTGATCATTGACTATTTTGGTACTGAATCGGATCATGTAACTGGTTACATCGGTTAATATATAAAATTACATAATCCCTTCATTTTTCCAGCATGTCTGTTAAACTGTTGCTTCTTCCTGCAATATAACAGCGCTCCGTTGTCCGGTTTTCAGTGTATCATAGTCTTCTTGTATGGCTTTTTCCCTTAGTATCCGGATAATGCCGGTGGCGCCATCCATCTCTATCAATGCTCCGTCCTGGATACGGGTGGTCACTTCTTTTACGGATACGATGGTAGGAATATTAAATTTCCGCCCAGTAATAGCGGTATGAGAGAGCATAGAGCCCTTTTCGGCGATGATTCCCCTAGCCGACATCATCAGGAATAGCCAACCAGGATCGGTTTCTCTTGCAATCAATATTTCATGCTGATGTATCTGTTCTACCGTGGTAGGGTGTGTTATTACCCTGGCGATCCCCGTGACCCGGCCTGCAGCGGAGGGTAGTCCTTTGAGTTCATTACTGCCACCTTGTTGTTCTCTGACTTCTTTCGCGAGACTGTTCTGGCGTACAGGTCCCATCGTGGTGATCTGTTCCGGTGTCTGACACTGTGTATTAGCCGTAAATTCCTTTCTGCGTATATCCGCCAGCGATTGCAAGTCTTCCGTATAACCGGTGCCATCAATATAGCCGAATATCTCATCTTTTGCCAGGTGATACACATCGTCAGCACTACGCAGGATACCCTCCTTTACAAAATAATGGCCCAAGGCGTTGAAGATATTTTTGCTGAAGCCGAACAGTTCCGAGCGGCAATACCTGGAATTTTCTCTATTCCTGATTAGTCCCCGCAACCATCCTGTAATCAGCAATAAGTAGTGATAACGGACGGGTTTACCTTTCAAAGCGTTTTTTAATACCGCTACCGCCTGGTCGCGGGTCTGCTGTTCGGTGGCCCGGACAGTCGCCTCTGATACCTGTTGTACCGCATATTGTTTCACGATCTTCACTAGCTCCCAGGGTGTATCCCGCAGCGATGGTTGTTCTACTTTTAACTCCTGCAGGCCACGATCTCCGTTATAATGCAAATGGTGTTTAAAACGACGACAGAATTCTCCATCCAGTTCTTCCCGCTCGATCTCTCCCCAAAGGGTATGTGCATCCTGTACAGCGTTGAAATGAGCGGCCAGCGCTTTATTATTTCGTATATACTCTCCCAGTGCCACCGCAGAAAGCATGATATCAACGCTACGAAGGCGGCCACCCCCACATAGTAATTCGCTTAGTAAGCCAGGATAGCGAGTGGTCAACCCGGCCTTATCAAAAGCCCGGTTAACTATTCCATTAAGAATAGGCAGGTAGGTATCATTCATCAGGGTGATTCCCCATTGCTCCCCTACCTCTTTCCAGACACGATGGAACAATTGTGCTTGCTCCAGCGGATCGGTTAGCCGGAAATCTTTTCCTCTCAAGGGACTGATCAACTTTTCCCACCAATGGTGGAACTTAAGCATATTCCGCTGGTGATTAACGACCTGCAGCAGATTGCGGAACAGCACAATATAGTAGGTTAGCTTTGTTTTTATCTTACGGCCCCATGCAGATAGCCCATCTCCACGTGTATGGTAAGATGCACTGAATCCCATCATCTTTTCCCAGTCTTTGGCCAATAGCGGGAACATAGGAGTTTGCCGGTGCAGCAAGTAAAAATGTGTTAAACAATAATACACGCGGCCCTTTAGAAATCCTATCATTCTATCCAGCATTTCAAAATTGTCGTGTATACGCTTGTATGGTACGCCTATACGCAAATAGGCATCAAAAAATATGACCCGGTAAAAGTATTTTGAAAAACTGTAGGTCAATGCTGTTGTTACGCCAGGAAAACTTTCTGTGACATTGGCGTTCGTCCAGATCAGTTGGCGGTCGTAGTTAAATACGATCGGCCGGGATTGCAATATCCATATCTGCCCTTGTTCATCTATGGTACCTTCTATGTCCTGCGGTGCAGCAAAAATGCCTTCTATCCGGCGGGCAAGCGTTGCTAATTCCAACAGAACCTCATCTGAAAATACCGGCTGCTCACGAAATGCGAACGGTACAGGTATTCTCTTCACACCATATCCTTGTTCCGCGTCAAAGGTTAGCTGTTCTGTTTTATTTACGACATGCGAAGTGATCACCTGGTCCATTTGTCTTATATGGTAATGATCTATCGGTACAGCTTCTTGTACTACACCCTCTCCTATACCATGAGCGCCGGCTATCAGCACATCTTTGGCAGCTGTCTCCGGATGGCAGCTAAACATTACGAAGGAGCGTTGTCCGAAGATCATACGTTGTACACCTACTGCCACTGCAAAGTCCATTACGTCGAAGCTCTGGGCATGCCTGTAGATCAATGATTCTGTTGAAAATCCTGATACCCAGCACAGTTTAACCTTATCTAGCAAATGTTCGCGTTTTACATAGAGGAAGGAGCTACTCATTCCTGCAAATGCGTTGGTAGCTGAGTCCTCGCTTTGGCCGGCACGGTCGCTTACTGTAGAGGCACGTACAGATACCATTGCGTCCTTTCCATGCATACGGTCAAAGGCTTCGTATATCTGCTGTGCTTCCTTTTCAGGTATGGTCAGTTCGTCAAATAGCAGACCTATCGCTTCGGATGCCGATATAATGGATGCCTGTTGCCGGAAGTCGATACGATCTGTAATATACCGGATCGAGCTACGTATAGCTGCTGTACAGGCTGTATACACTGCTTTACTGATGCAGAAAAAGGGAGGCACCTGAATGTCGCGTTTTGCCATTACTGCCTGCCTGGAGAATTTACTACCGGTTTCTGCATTCGTTGGCAGATCATTGATACTGATTATGTGTTTCATTATATTCTTTTTTTAGGGTATAAATTGCACGACAGGCATCGTGTACTGCAGTAATTGCGGTCTTCCTGATAACAGCACTTGCGAGGTCATACAATGGTTTTGTATCCGCTGAATGTTCCAATCCTAGTAAACCCGCTTTGGTAACAAATTGTGGAATACGGCCGAATGGGAAATAATGTAATAAACGGATCAGTGCGGCCGGTGCATACCAACGTTTACGGGGCCAATCACACTGTGTAACTATAGCGATAGTTCGCATCCATTCGTTATAGCTGATCGGTTGCTGATAACCGATATGTAAAGGCCGTTGTTGCAATTCTACATTTCCGCTTTTTATATGCCCGCACAGTGACAAAATAATACGGGCATAGTCCTCAACATCTATCAGGTTAAACCGTTGTTTTCCATGGTTAATCTGAATGCCATTATTCGCCAGCTGCATCATTACCTTCATTGTATACCGATCTCCTTCACCTATAATAAACCTAGGACGAAGGGTGAAGCTATGGCGCGCTTTTTCTTTCATTGCTTCGTGAATAAGTTGTTCTGCCGCAGCCCGGCTTTTTGCCAATGGGGTTTCGGGACGCAATGGGCAGCTATCTTTGACCATATACTGTATGCCATCGCCATATACGGACATGGAGCTGCCGTAGATAGCTCCGATACAGTTGCCCTGCATGCTGGCCAACAGTTGTCTGGTACCACGTACATTATTATATTCAAATCCGCTTCCATCCTTATCCACCTGCTTGGTTGCATAATGCACCAGCACATAGGGTTCGTCGAACCATAAATGGGATGGTATATGAAAAAGATCTCCTTTTACTTCTTCTACAAAAGGATAAGATATAGTCAGTGGTTGACGGACCAATACCTTCATGCTTATTCCGCCATGGTTTGCTGCCTGTCTGAGTAATGCACTACCGACAAATCCGCTTCCGCCTGTTAATACGATATTCATAGTTACCAGATAAAGGGAATAATACGTTTGCGATGCCTGGCGTAGTTTTCATAGCCATCGATCTCATAAAGGGTACGTTCTTCAATGCGGATGCGTATAATGATAGCCGGGATCAGTACCCCTGCGTAGATACAAACGGTTATCGGGTTAAGGAAGAACAAGGTTACGCCGAGATTCGCCAATATCATCCCGGTATAGGCCGGGTGGCGTAGTAAGCGATAAGGGCCACTTGAAATGATACGATGGCCTTCCACCTTTCTGACGATATGAGAATAGTATCGTCCTAATGTATGAATAGCATATAAACGAAAACTAAAACCGGCAATGAACAGTGCGAACGCAATAATGTGTCGGGGTGTCAATTCTGACCATTCATCGTAGAAAAGCAGGCCCGACAACAATGTCAGCATGCGACCGAGTGCGTATACTTCACAGGTGCCAAAATCAGCTGTGCGGGTACCTTTTTGTGTTTCAGACTTGGCAGTTTTAAATTCCAGTAGTATCCACAATAGATAACTACCGATAAAAAGCAGTAAAAAGGGAATAAGTGGTGATGCGACCGTTTCCAATACTCTTACCTTATAGATGGTAATGCCGATAACAACGGTAATGAAGGATAATGAAAGAATACGAGGGATCTGATTACGGAAGGTTTGCATAGTGATCGTGTTTATAAGTGGTTAACATACCAGTGGTGATATACGGGATAACTTACCAAATGGAGCGAAAGAGTTTATATTTCACACGCTGTGCGTATAAGCGATATTCGGGTAGCTCCATCAACATGCGGTCTTCCAGTATTGTGCGGATCAGTACTGCTGCTCCCCAAAGGATAAATACTGACAATACAGACCATTTATTGAAATAGACCATTACAAATCCTATATGAGCGATGAAAGTGCCTAAATAAGCCGGATGGCGTATACTGTTGTAGGGGCCTTCTTCTATAATACCCTGTTCGGGGATGCGTAAACGATGACTGTATTGATTACCCAATGCGATAACTGCATATTGCCGCAGGCGTATCCCCCACCACATTACAGCGATACCAGGCAGCGCGAGGTAAAGATGTACGACTGTCCCCCCCAGGAAAGCAGCGCCTAACGTGGTAAGTTTTGCAACTGCTGCCAGTTCCATGGTGTGATAGTCCTTATGCTCTGTACTCTTTTTGAGTTCGCCTACTGAAATATGGCTTTCCCAACGTAGCCAATAGAAATATAATAACAAGGTAGCTCCTGCGATAACCTGACGGGGAATATCGGGCAATTGCCAGATCAGACGTCCCGCAAAGAATAGTATGAGGCCACCGCCAATAATAGTGAGTATTAGCGGCATTGCAGCAAAGATCTTTTTCATTTTTAATGATTAAGGGTGTTGAACAAAGTGATGATATGTTAAAGGATAGCAGATTGTTTTTCCAATATGAGCGAGTGCGTACTAAACTGTCCTATACGTTGATCATTGACATAGATATCTGCCTGTAGATGTGATATATTTCCTGCATTACGGTCTGTAACTAAAGTATGTCTCAGTTCTATTACCTGCTCTCTGTATAGTGGTTGTTCCAGCTGGAAGTTGATATCCAGCAAATACATCGGCTGTGTTACAGGAATGTCATATTGCTGATGGGAAAGCAACATAAAAAATTGCCGGCATACCTCGAGTACAAAGCATGGACTATACCACCGGGGATGTCCATCATTAAAAAAATGTGTAGCGGCCGGTGGCTTCACGTAGCAAGACCAGCTATTACCGGGTAAAGGTATAAGTTCACTTACCAATATATTTTCTTCCCGATGTTTGTGTAACCAATGCGCGGGCGGTGTATTGTACACGGGTTGTATAGCTGATTGCAGGGGCGTATCAGCTGCAGCACTGCACTCCATATTGATTGTTGCCACTACTTTCTCATCCTGCCATATCCTGCCTTCATAGGCACGGCCGGCCTGAGGGCGTATTACAATCTCTGCAGGACGGTTGCAATGACACAAACGTGTAAACCGCATATCGAGGCGGTTGATATAATGTGAGCCTACCGCGCCGGTATCCGGCGGATATTGTTGTAGTTGCTGGTCGATTAATTGACTCGTGCCTTCGAGCAATAAGATACCCGGGACATGATCTAATGGGTGGTCAAAAAAATAAGGATGTTCTTCATTTACCTGCAGTATAGCGGTGGCACGTTGCTCTTTCAGGGATACGCTACTGATTACCGGGTCTGCATTTGTCGCTGTATTGTCGCTTGCAGGTCGGATTAACAATGACTGTACCTTTTGTTGCAGGCGTTTAAACTGTGCTGTCACCATCTTTTCTGCAAGCAATATCTCCTGCAAGAGGGAATGGCGAGCCGGAAGCGAGTTAACAGAGACCGGCTTTCTCTGATTAAAATGGATGGACATAGGACGCTGGGGTTTAGATATGGAAAGCGGTTTCATTGCATGCTGCTGTTCAAGTAACAAGGTACCATCGGCCAGAGGGATGGCCAGGTACTGGTCATCACCATAGGCAAAGTGTAGCAAGTCGGTAGGCAATGCATCAGAAGATATAGATACCTGGTGGGCGGGCCAGTTCATTTTCCGGACGGCTATATCAGGTGATTGATGCGGAAAATAGTGCAGCAATATAGTCGATGCGGAATATAATCTGTCATTTGTGTCAAACAAAAACCAGCAAACATATTCGTCTGCATAGCGATGATCATCGTACACGCCGGCTCCGGCCAGCAGTTGGCCCTTTTGGTAGCGGGATAATAAAAGGCCATTCAGCAAACTGGAATAAAACGTTTTCATGGCACCGGAACTTGTCATATAACCGCCACGTGTATTCATATGCCAGGCTGGATAACCTGCACACATAGAAGGCAATGCGGATACAATGACATCATTATCAATTGGCGGCAACGTTTCTGTAGCCAGTTTTTGTCTGTCTGCTATGGGCATTATCTGATGCTGATCGTACAACAGCGATGCACGTTGGTTTAGCTGCAGAAATTTATGGTTACCATCGTTGGTATGTATAAGCATAGCCGTGTTGTCAGCATTTGCCAATACCGGATGCCTATCAAACAGCTGATGTGCTTTATCTAAAGCCAGCAATTGAAAGGCGGAGATGTTCTTCAAAAAATTGGGTCCGGAACGTAATCCTTTTGTTGCAATATCGAGCGTATCCGGGAACTGCTGACGTCGATCCGGTATGGCAGGCATTTGGTGATCGCCAACATTTCCGTATTGCCATGCCATATCCTGTAATGCAAAAGTGAAGCGATCAGGCAATGAGTGACTTCCGGCAGGTGAAGAGACGGCCGTCTCCAATACCAGATGTGCATTCCCTCCTCCGATACCCATCGCCGAGATACCGACCCGTACTGCCGGTTGAGATCCTGCTATTGCTGTACTTTCTTCCCTCAATGACAGACAACCTTCATTTAGCAATGGATGAAGTGTACCCGCCAGGTGCGGAGGTAATTGCCGGTGCTGGATGATAAGTAATGCTTTAATAACAGCTACCATACCTGCTGCTGCCAGCGTATGGCCAACCAGGCTTTTAATACTGCCCAGTCGTATTTGTTTTCCGGCTGGCAATCGTGGGCCGAAGAAATGGCGCATAGCTTCCAATTCAGCTTTATCACCAGCAAGTGTACCGGTACCATGGCCCTCCAGATAGTCGGGGGCCCCATCAATATGCTGATAGGCCCGTTCAAACATCAACTGTTGACCTTTAGGCCCTGGCGTAAATACAGAACGTTCTGCGCCATCAGATGAAAGTCCTAGTCCGCAGATCCTCCCCAGTATATTCGCTTTACGGGCTACAGCTGTCTGCTCACGCTCCATGACAATGCCTGCTACTGATTCTCCCAGGAATGTACCACCTGCGTCCTGCATATAACTGCGGACGTGTCCTCTTTTGTCCAATGCACCTAGATGAGAAAATATGGAGAAAACAGGCAACGATATAGACATATTCAGTCCTATCACCACGGCATGGGTCACCTGTCCACTCTGCAGCATGGCCATTGCCTGGGCAATGGCATACAGGGAAGAGGCGCACGCCACATCAACGGATATATGAGGACCTCCCAATCCGGCACCGATAAAAGCTGCCTGTTCATCAATACTATAGACAGGAGATCGCCTATATACTGATGTTACTCCGTATTGTTGTAAGTGATCACTACTATCCTGTTCCAGATAGCTATTAGGTGGCCATTGCGCACCTAACACCAAACCTGTTTGTGCCCTTGCCGCTACCGGTATCTGGTGTTGCAGCAGTTCACAAATATAACGCCCCGCTTTCTCCTGCCGATTGGGATCATTATATGCAAATAGCGGATGTTCATCTACCAGAAATGCGCTATCAAGGAAGACATCTTTACTATCCTGTCCATGATCTGGCAGATAAAGTGCGGGGTCTTTTTCCCACATTGCACGAAGTGAGGCAGGTTCCAATTGTTTGGCCTGCAGGATAAGTTCCCAAAAGGCAGCTATATCAGCAGCACCAGGAAATATACCTTCCATGGCTGTAATAACTATAGGATCTGTAAACATTGATATCGGAGTGTGAATGTGTAAAGGATGTGCTGCCAGAGAGGTCAATTGCTGCACAAGGCAGCAGCCGGAGCGGCAGCCAGGAATTCCTGACAGGAAGGAGTAGTCAACAAGATATTGGCAGCCTCTTTTGTACCACTATACAGTTCGCGTAAGAACGCGGCCGCACCTGCCTGATTGCTGATCCCCTGGACCCCGTGTTCTGTCAACATTCGAAGTCCACCCTGTTTGTCCCTGGCAAAGCCTGTTTCCGACCATATTCCCCATAATAGGGATTTTACCGGATAGGTTACTTCTTTATTCCATTGCGAAGCCAGTTCATTCAGCCAATCATTAGCAGCGACATAATCAGCTTGTCCGGCGTTGCCATATACTGCTGCAATGCTGCTCATGAAACATACAAACTGTAAATCTGGAAATGTCTGTAGCTGTTTATACAGGTGCCTGGCCGTCGACACCTTCGCATTAAACACAGTTTTGAAATCGGCAGTGGTTTTGTGGGGTATCCTGGCATCTTGGAAAAAACCTGTACCATGTACGACACCAGCCAAAGGTCCTAATCGCTTGCAGTATGTCAGTATTTTCTTCATATCTGCCTGTGAAGAAGTATCTGCCTGCAGATAGTGAAATTTCGCTCCGTTGGCAATTACGGCCTGACGAGTTCTAAAAATGGCCTGTTGTCTGCGTAACAGTTTCAGGCGTTTTTGCAGATGAGAGATATCTGTTTCGCTGGTGCCCATCCGTTGTAGCAGCTCTTGTATCGTTAATGCAGCTGCATCTTCTCCCGGGAGGGGATCTTCTGAGGGTAAGGCTGTTCTTCCGACACATACAAAATGGCAGGGGTAGGTGACAGATAGTGCTCTTGTCAAAGCAGCCGTTATTCCGCACGCGCCTCCCAGTAATAAGATCACCTGACCGGGCCCTATTGTCCTGCTTAGCAGCTCCTGCCGGCTGACTGCCTCATCAGTTGTCACCGCTTTATTCAGTGTCTTGTATAGACCGGCGTTGTGTAATACCAGATCATGGGATACCGGGGCGTATTGCAGCAGCTGTAGTAGCTCCGCCGGAGACCAATGTGTAATAGCGGACTGCATGTCTACTGTGCGAACGGAGCTATGTATCCATTCTTTCGACAGTGTTTTGGCAACACCCCTCGCAGCTATCTGTGAAAGGCGTTCATTCCCTTCTATCACGATACTGATGTTCAATTCGCTTTGTTCCGGCAATGATCCTTTGTCCAACAGCTGGGCAAATTTTAGTAAGGTAATACCGGAGCTATGCATTTTTGTCTTCTTTCCAGCGGATGTGTTAGCCAGGAAAATAATGAGCGGGGACCGGCCAGGCTCCAAATCAGATAATAAAGAGAGTGCACTTCCTTCATTATCCATAGTGTATTCTTTGCTGTTATATTTCCATTTTTTCCTGCCAGTTACCAGCATCTTTACACGGGTGACTTGCCGTAGATATTGTCCCCACATTTGTGTACGGGACTTATCTCCGACCAATAATATCTCCTCTGCGGGTAATCCTCCGGCAACATTGATCTGCTGGATGCCCGCGTGTAAGAGTGAACGTATTACCGGTTCTTCCTTTACAATACCATTGCTACTATGCTGCGACAGCTTAGGTATACCATCATCTATCTTCATCATTTTTTCCGGTATCGCCGGAATAGGTATCGCTGGTAGCTGCTCCACCAATTCTTTTACTGTGCTGAAATGAAATATCCGTTCCTTTCCTTTCTTTATAGCCGGAAATTGCCGTTCAAATTGCAGCTGTAGCTCTACTAACCGCAGAGAGTCCATACCGAGTTCCGACTCCAGTAAGGTATCGGCCGTAATGATCGTTGCGGGTACACCTGTCATCACTGACAGTGTATTGATCAGCCATTTTTCGGCATCTGTTGTTATCCCGCTGGCTACGGTTATACCAGCATCCGGCGCTTCTTTTCCGTTCTCAGTGGTTGCTGGTATTTCTTCCAGGTACGCCACTAATTGTGCGATGGTACGGTTATTATAAATTGCATCATGTCGTAGCTGATACTGAGGAAAGTTTTCACACAGTTGTCGCCATATAGTAGCCAAACGTATTGAGTCCAGGCCCAGATCGCTCTCCCAATCTGCATCTGTAGTAATCAGTTCTGCATCTATACCTAGCAACGCTGCAATACGCGACTGTAACCAGGATTGTATAACTGGAAAAACTGGAGGGGTACTGGATTCCGATTTGTTATGTGAGGAAATTTCTCCAGTTGTAGCTGAAATAAGGACACCTGTACTTTTATCAGTTTGTTGTAGCAATTGTTCCCTTAATAATTCATTGGCCTTTAGATATAGTGTAAATACTCTTTCACCGGTATCTAAAATAGCGCGAAGTAAATCTGCAGTATGTGGCGTGAGGGGTTGGGAAGCAATTAAATTGACTATTCGCTCCTGGTAGTCAAAAAATAACGCAATGGCATCCGCGTTGCTTCGGGTAAAATCTGAAGACACATGCATAGGTTTAATAAATTAAAATATCAACTAATTACTTAAAATCAGTTATCAGTTAAGCAATAAGTCTTAAAAAAGAGGTAGTTAGCAGATCCCGGCTGGGCCTGATACAAGATGATGGGATTTACAGTTATGAAACACTTCTATTCATCCAGCAACAAGATGATAATGTGCACGCAGAGTAAACAAACGCAAAACAAGTTTTTCAGGTAGTATCCGGGGTTTGGGTAGATTTGATTAGATATAGCTTCGCTATTTCAAGTCACAAGACTTCGATGTTAGCATAGTTTAATAATACTTCACTGGTCCTTCACCTGGGTTATTCCTGTGCGCCGACATTATATAGCCACACAAAACATAATAATAAAATAATAATCTAATATACTAAGAAATCTAAATCGGCGGAAAATATTTTGCAGTACAACTGTTATAAATTTATTTGACAAATATAACTAGTTGGCCTATACTAATTAGTATCATTTCAGCGAACTTATCCGTTCATCTCTTATTTGCTGTTTAGTTGCTGTAGTATCAGATCGGCCATGTCAAACCGCGGAAAATCGCCACTATTGCTCAATAAAATGATTACAATGCCTTCATCCGGCTGCCTCAATATCATACTATAGCATCCCATATCTGTACCCGGATGATATTGTATTACATGTTTATCTGACACTTTAAACATACCTTTATCTATCATCCATCCGTAACCGTAATCTGCATTCCAGTCTTTGTAATGCGCATGAGGTTGGAACATCTGGTTTATTTCTCTAAGTGGTAATAGCTTATCGCTATGCAGCGCCTGCTCCCATATTAATAGATCTGTTGCATTGGATATGATTGCACCTGCTCCTGCCATATTAAGCAGCGGATATTTGGTTTCAGGCACTGATCCTTCATATCCGGTAGCCATCAAAGTATCTTCAGCATCTACAACACCGGCATGAGAATAAAGCATATTCAAAGGTCCGAATATTTTTTCCGTCAGCACATCCGCATATTTTTTCCCGGTAACGCGTTCAATTATCTCCGACAACACCATGTAACCGGCATTGCTGTAACGAAAATGCTGGCCACTGGTAAACTCAAGGCTATCGCTACAAAAGCGGGTGACCAGTTCCGAATTGCTAAATGGATGTAAGAGTAGCTGAGAAAGGTAATCTGTATTTAACGTACAATTAGGGATACCTGATTGATGAGTTAACAATTGTGCGATGGTTATATTTTTATGTATATAGTCCGGGAGATATTTACCCACACTATCCTCCAATTGTAAGCGACCTTCCTGTTGTAGCTGGAGGATGAGCATAGCTGTAAATTGTTTGGTAATAGAGCCTATTCTGAACTTTGTATTTAACTTATTGGCGGATTGCCTGCTGCGGTCGGCCCATCCGAAAGCGTGTTGATAAATTGTTTGTCCTTTATGTTGAATAAGAGCGGCCCCATCAAACAATCCCTTACGATGGTAAAATGACAGGATAGTATCTATTCGAGATACCGGCTGTTTCGATTGCTTTCGTATAATATTCTCCAGCATACGCCTGTATTGGGAAATATCATTCCGGCTATGTATGGCAGCAGCAACTGAATCCACGTCGTAATCTGCCGGCATCAGATTCAGATCTTTCCAAAACATCCCACTATTTTCTTCTCCCTGGTGTTCTATGTATCGATTGTGGCCCAACAGTTCTTTATCAGCAAAAGGTTTAACCGCCACCGTATCAATTTGTGTAGTTATATATTGCATATCTACCGGACAATTAAAATCAAAATGTACTCTTCCACTATGCAAACGTATTAATGAGCGATTAGATACATGGCTTAAAAAATATTTTTCACCATACTGCCTGTAATGTATCTGTACTGTGTCTTGTAGTACAGTTTCATACATATCCAATAGTTTCATTAATGCTCTTTGGGAAAGGCTTTTAACCTCCCAATAATGAATGCCGCTGGGACTTAACCAATACTGTAATGAAAGAATGGCCAGTGTTTCCTTGTCCAGATATATTTTGCCCTGGTATCTGGATTTACGTAGCCCTTCCCGTTGATCAAATATCAGTTCATATGCCTGCCGGCCATTGTATACTACCAATCCGTTTAATGAAAACCGGTGGTCTTTCAGCCCTTGTTTACTCAGCACATCTGACTCATTAATATTGGCTGTCACATCATATTCAAACACATTTTCGGGTTTAACGCCAAATACGATATTACTTACCCCGTGGAAAGGAGACAAGTCTTTTTCCATCCTCGCCCGCGTGAGCCGAAATAGCCTGTGACGTCCACTAAGATCCGGACAGTACAGATCGAACGCGGCTTCTGAAATATGGATATAGTCCCAAGCTTTGCGGGCTGATAACCGGTAGAATCCTTTCATTACATGAGGACGACCATAGTAGTTTTCCGGAATCCGTTGTATCGCCTTTTGAATTAACGACAAAGGATTGATTGCTGATATGGATATCCCTTTTAATTGTAGTGGCTGCTGTTGTAACAATATCCTGTTGCCTTGTTGATACAATATAGCCGGCGTAAAACATTGTGGTTGGTATCCGAGCATTCGCACATATATACTATCGTTTGTATTCATAGCAGGGATCTTTAAAATAAATCTTCCCTCCTGATTACTCATGCTATGAATACCGCCATTGTGCACGCTTATAATCGCCCCGGGGATGGGGCCTCCGTCTTCCATAGCCACTATCTGCCCTTCCAGCACTGTCATTTTTTGTCCACATAAAGACGCAGGAATAAAAAAACAATATAGTAAGCATAAGCAGGTATAGCATATAATGCGCATAAAAGGGATATTGGCTTGCATTCAAAAATAGCGGGACTGCTGTTAAGTATTTCTTAAATTAGTAACATGATTAAATTGATCTGCAGCCTCACATTCTTTGTGTTATCTTTTCAGGATGTTAACTACCTTTCTGACGCAAACAGCACTTTTGTTACGGTAGATGTTCCGGATACTATACCGAAACAATTGCTATATCTGTCAGACCGTGCCCATGTATTTAACCAGGCAGAACAGCGAACGCTGGATAGTTTACTCCATTACTATGACCAGCACGATACTGTGAAGATGATCGTTTTCACGTTAGATAGCAGCATGACAACAAAAGAACGATTTGACGATACGGTGAATGGCATTCGCGAAAAATGGGCGATGGCAAGTGGCACAGAAGAGGGTATTGGGATAGGGTTTAGTAAAGATTTGAGAAAGATACGCATCAGCGTTGGCCGCGGTATCGTGTATCGTTTTCCTGATGAGGCAGCGCAACATGTAATCGATGGGAGCTTTATTCCGGCTTTCAAGCAAGGAAAATACTATGAAGGTTTTATCATAGGGTTGCGAGATATCGTTCAAAAGGTGCACCGTTAGAGCAACTGATATGCCTTTAATAAACAAGGGTTGCCGCCTGATATGGTGCGACAACCCTTGCCGGTTGTTATAGTATGTTATTTATCTGTTTAGCGAACCATTACTTTTTCGGTTTTCCGCTCTCCCTTTTCATTGGCTACTTCTACGATATAGATACCGGCGGGTAATGGCAAACTCTCCGTATAATTTTTGTGTGCTGCTGGTATCACCTGTGTCCGGATCACCTGACCAGCGGTGCTACTTACCCGCAATCGAAGCTGTTGAGAATAATGTCGCTCAATCAGTACCTGTACTGTATTATTCGTACTTGGATTGGGGTAGATTTTTAATTCAAATCCTGCCGGAGATTTACCACCTGTTTCTTCACTTACAGCTACTCTCGCATTTATATTGTTGGTGGCATTTACGATAAAGGTATCTGTTATACATTTAGCAGCGGTTCCGTTTTGGTCCGTCACCAGATATTGTGCGTTTCCGGTTGATGGTGTTACGGTGATACTACGGCTATTAGCACCAGTGCTCCAGGTGTAATTACCTATCCACGATGCGGCCAACGTGATCGGTTGACCGCTGGTAGCCGTCAACACTGTCCGTTTATTCACATCCTTCAATATCGTAAATTGATCTTTTATTGTATTATCAGCAGCTACAAACTTTGCATCCAATCGGTTACCCTCTATTTCGAGAGATAAGGAGCCTCCTACTGTTGCATTGGAGTAAAACATAGCTGCATGTGGGAACGAGCCTGATGTGCCACCCACCTGACCGGCAGATCCTGCCACTACGTATACGGTTCCATGATTCACCTTTGCGGCCGTGCTCAGATAAGGACATGAATTGCTACTGCCATCGTATTTAGCACTGGAGTTACTCACTGCGTGATTACTAAAGGAGAAAGTATTTTCCATACCGAAATGCCCTTTTAACAGATAAGAGCGTTCGTAATCGTGGCTATGCCCGTTGAGGATGAGATCTACGCCATAACGTTCCAGGATACGGATCATATTACTACGGATAGCTGCCAGGTCAGATTCCGTATCAGAATTATGGCTGCCCATGGTATAAGGCGGATGGTGCCAATAAGCAATAGTCCATTTACGTTGATTAGCAGCCAGGTCTTTTTTCAACCATACGATCTGCGGGCTGGTCGTATCAGACATTCTTTTTCCACTTTCTTTACCATAAGCATCGAGGCTGATAAAGTGGATATCGCCGTAGTCAAAAGAATAATATTCTTCCTTTCCGGATGCAAGTCCACCGCACTCTCCTCCTTTGGGTAATGAAAATACACTTAAATACGGTATGTTATGATCGTCCTGCCGCGAGCTGCTGTTGGCATAGTCATGGTTCCCCAAGGCTGGAAAAAGCAAGGTATTTTTTAACAGGTTATCCTTATAGATATTAAAAAAGTTAGACTGGTACTCAGCATCAGTGCCATCGTCGTAGGCATTGTCTCCCAACAACAACCACAGATCTGTATGTTGTTGTCCGCTGAAAGACAGATAGGCATTCCTGACCTTTACCTGATTGGAGGAGTTATTACCACAATCTCCATATGCTGCGATCCGGATCTTGCGATTTACGGTAACCGGGGGAGCTGTCTGGAAGTAATTCCGGTCGGTACCTTCCAGTACGGCATTACCTGTACCAATATTATAATAATAGCGGGTATCTGGTTGAAGTCCTGTGATGCGTACTTCATGCTCTTTTGTGATCGCGGCATCTGTTACTGACTGGCTCAGATTGCCGGGTGCATCGCCGTATTTTACTTTGCTGTCAGTTGCTATATCTGTTCTCCACCTGATGATCACGGACTGCTGATTACCCATCTGTAAATAGGGACCACGTGTGATTGTAGCGGGTGTACTTCCTCCCGCACCGGTGAGGCTTAGGTCGAAGGCAATATCACTACTGCTTTTAGACGTCTGATGTAATTCGACTGCAATTGTATTGGCGCCTTCCACAAAGTAGCTGGCGGCGATCGTTGCCGTTTGCAATCCCATTCCATCATCGGAGGCGTCGCTTGCCGTGGTTGTATATGTTACGGTGCCGCTGCCAATATTATCACGTTTTACCTCGGTGCCATTTACATAGATGATCAAACCATCGTCGCGATAGTAGTCCATCTTAAAACCGGTATAGTTACTCAATCCGTTGATATTGAATGTACGGCGGAAATAGGTAGTGATATATTTATTGCTCGCGCTACTCCCGTAACTGAGTACAGTAGTTTCATCTCCATTTCCATATCCTAACTTCCCGTTTCCGCTTTTCCAGCTGGCGTCGTTAAAAGTTGCCGTCCGCCAGGCAGTACCTTGGTTGCTTCCGTTATCCAGGTACTTCCAGTTAGATTGAAATGCAAATATGGATTGTGCATCTGCCGTGTACGAAATACATAGTGATATGATGAGTAAAAACCACAGAGAACGTGGAGTAGTTGTAGGCTGCATAAATGGGGATTAAGGTTTACAATAGGGTTAAAATATTGATTCAAATTAACGAATTCTTTCCGCAATACGGTTATATTCGTTAACAAAAAAAAGCCCGCTGGGATGAACGCATTGCTTTTGCAGTGCTTCTTTTTACGCAATGGAGGGACTAATATTTTATTATGAAAACCTACCTCAATCTTGTCAGTTTTTTTATTGTCATTGCCGGCGTTTACCAGCTACGGCCACCTGTAAAAAATATATCTCCTGCAGCGCAAGCCGCGGAGACCTATTTTCAAAGACAGTTGCTAGCGCTGGATTCTTCCCTGGGTATTTTGCAAGGAGCTATCCGTCATCGACAACCGGTAGTAAATATACAAAATGCTTTCCGGCGCAGCAGGCTGGCCTATAAAAAGACAGAGTTTTTGCTGGAATACTATTATCCGCATCTTATCCGTCAGATCAATGGTCCTGCCCTGCCTTTTGCAGACGGAGAGAATAGCCGGGAAGAGCTGCCACCGGAAGGTTTCCAGGTGATAGAGGAACAACTATTCCCTAGCGTACGAGCAGACGCATACCATACTGTATTACCTATGCTGGATCGGCTCCGGCAGCATATTTTTTCAGTTGCGAAGCAACAGGACGAGTATGGATTCCAGGATACTTATGTGTTTGATGCTATGCGGTTGGAAATATATCGCGTTATCGCTTTAGGTATCAGCGGTTACGATTCGCCTATCGCGCAACATTCTCTACCGGAAGCTGCGGCAGCGTTAGCGGGAGTACGATCAGTATGTAAATTGTATACAACATCGGCACTACCCGACAGTAGCCTTATAGCTTGTAACCAGGCTATTCGTTATTTGTGTCAACCTACCTCCTTTCTCACTTTCGACCGGCTGACATTTATCGCCCGGTATGCCAACCCGCTGTCAGCAGCACTATTATCCTTACAGCAACGGAACAGCCTTATGATTGCGCCAGAAAGAAGGGTATTAAGACCGGATGCGCCTCATCTTTTTGCTTCGGCTTATTATGATCCAAATGTCTACTCTCCCAATAAGGCAGCGGATGCGACGCCGGAGAAAATAGTACTGGGTGCACGCCTTTTCAGTGATGTTGTCCTTTCCGGTAACGGGCAACGTTCCTGCGCAAGTTGCCATCAGCCACAGCAAGCATTCACAGACGGCCTGCCTAAAAGCCTGTCGATGGAGACAGGTGTGACATTGGCGCGTAATGCTCCAACCCTTTGGAATGCTGCATTCCAGCCCAAGCAGTTTTACGATTCCAGGGCGGTGTTTATGGAACGCCAGGTGTTTGATGTGGTACACAATCGTAATGAGATGAATGGATCCCTGGAAACGGCGGCGCGTAGGATACAGCAGGACAGCATGTATGTCTCGCTATTCCGCCTCGCCTTTAGAGATGATAAGGATATGATCTGTGCCGACAACATTGCGAATGCACTGGCGGCATATATGCGTTCATTGGTCAGTCTTTATGCAAGGTTTGATCGATATATGGCAGGAGTAACCACAGCGATGAGTGCCATGGAGAAAAAAGGGTTCAATCTTTTTATGGGCAAAGCCAAATGTGGTACTTGTCATTTTGTGCCCTTCTTTAATGGTGTTGCACCTCCTTATTTTTCAGAAGCGGAATCGGAAGTGTTAGGTGTACCAGCAACAGCATCTAAATATGCTCCTCAACTCGATCCGGACCCCGGTAAGTATGCCCTATACCAGATCCCTATCCAACGTTTTGCCTTTAAGACCCCCACGCTTCGTAATATTGCACTTACGGCCCCTTATATGCATAATGGGATATATAATAGCCTGGAAGAAGTGATTGACTTTTACGATAATGGTGGTGGTGCGGGTCTGGATATTGCGCCAGATAACCAGACTCTACCGGCTGAAAAACTTCACCTTTCAGACCCGGAAAAAAAGGCGCTGGTAGCTTTTATGCATACTTTAACAGATACAAGCCATACACTACTGTTATATAAATAGAAACAGTCATAAATATTAACATATATAATAGTACTGTGGAGCAATAGAAAAAGACACGAATTATAGATTCTATGCGGATGATTGCTTAGAAACTAGCATCAGATTTGGTTTCCCTAGATATAAAGCCTACCTTCGGTCCTTCTTTTATACAATTTTTTTTAAAATGAACACAAAATTTATCGGAACTGTAAAGTTCTTCAACGAGACAAAAGGCTTTGGCTTTATCAGACATGAAGAATCTGAAAAAGAATCTTTTGTACACGTAAACGGTCTCATTCATGAGATCCAAGCAGACGACCGCGTAGAGTTTGAACTGCAGGAAGGTAGAAAAGGTATGAATGCGGTAAACGTTAGACGTATCGATTAAGACTGATATTAATATTTTCAGTTAACGGAAAAAGGTGTCTGGTATCAGACACCTTTTTTTATTGGGTATACCTTCTTAAAAAAAATATAGCGGACTATATGTCCGCTATATTATGCTCCATTCCTCCGTTAAATATTCAACTTAACCATAAATCCCTTACACACAGGAACTTTCAAAGCATTATAAGAGGTAGTGTCTAAATTTATGTCTAAACTAGAGAACTTATAAACCCGCCTCTTTCAATACATCAGAGGGCAGCACCTCTAGTGCCTCACATATCTTGACCAGCGTCGTAACAGAAAGTCGTTTTTGTCCATTTTCAATACGACTTATATGTCCATTATCCATTGAGGAATAAGCCTCAAGAGTACGGACCGTGTACCCTTTTCGCTCTCTAATTTGCTTCAAGGTGAAACCTATTTGCTGAAGTAGTTTTTTATCATCCATTAACACAAAATCCACCCGTCAGATAAATCTTTTGCTGTACGATCGTACATCAATTGCAAAATTAACCTATATTGCATTCAATTACTTAGATTTGCAGCCCCTAAAATTTATGGTAGCTGCTTCTGAATCGCGCCAGGGAAACGTAGGAAATTTTCAATTGGGCGACGATGGAAGGGGGTAAGCTCGCGTTACGGCGCGGGCTCTTCTTTGCGCGCGTCCCATGCCTTCCTACGGGCACCCTGGCCGGCATCGTAAGAGTTCCGCGCTTTTTTTGCGCCCTAAACCGATGACTAACATTGTAAATATTACTGTAGAAGGGCAATCCTTCAGCCTCAAACCGGTAAAAGCTATTATGGTAACTGTAGATCGTAAAAAATACTATTTCGACAGGAACACCGGGCGTTTCATAAAGCCTCGTCCTGATCCGTTGATAGAGAAACGGGCAATAGAAATTATCTCAAATTATTTCCCTAAACAGGAAAAACGATCCTAAAAATTTAAGGGTTTACAATGCGTAGGAGGGTTTATACCCACTCTACACCTGGGTTAACAAACAAGTGGACACAACCAGAGCATAGCGTTGTGTCATCTCATTTTTTTCACCTAGGTTTCTACCTGGGTGCCAATATGTCTTTTTTCGGCCAAATGGTACTTGGCTTTTATATATCTGGGATATACAATACTTGCCCACGGTCAGGGCTTGTGAGCTAGATCATCAAAACGGGCGGTGTCTACCGCCCCACTAATTGTATTAACGGAACGTATAAATACGCATTTTTATGATAACACATTTGTACAATGATAGTTCTTAGTATTTTGTATTATGATTACGAATGCAACCCCATGAAAAAAGCACCTATTTTCTAAATACCTCAAAACACAAAAAAAACTATGAAAAGAAATTACCGTATGTTGCTAGCAACCGCTATGCTGGCCTTATCTGTACTTAGCTGTAAAAAACAAGATCACCCGGCTCCCGCTCCTGAGCAATTAACCGTAGCCAAAGCCCGTAGCTTTTTCGAAAGCAAGGTACTTCCAATCTCTGCCAAGCCGGAAAGCGCTGGCGCGCTACCGATAGCAGGACCGCCTAATTGGGACAGCGCCTACACAAAGCACTTAAAAACAGGCGACGCGATCGCCGTTCCCATAGATGGCGCCAGATATATGACAGAGGACAAGGGGAAACACAAAGTGCAACCCGACAACTACCTGCTGGTGTATAAAGGGAAGGCCGGAGACCTGCAATACGAAGTTGTATCCGTAATTCCCTCTGCGACAGATACCGGAATCGGATTTAGCGGTACCGTTATCGTGCAGGACTGGTCCGGACAGATATTAAGGGGCTACACGTACAAAAACGGACTGTATCGGAAGGCAGATATATCCGTAAAGGGGGAAGCTGTCCAGAGCGAGACTTTCCAGTTGTGCGCGGAAATAGCTATATGGACCTGCATAACCGTTGGGAACAGTGGCCCGTACTGTCACTACGATCATACAGTCTCAGTATGTGACGGTGGTGGCGGTGGCGGGAATAATCCATGGGGGCACGAACCCGGCACAAGCCCGGTGAATCCCGATGATTACCCTAGACCGGACGGCGCGCCTGGCGTCACTGGCAACTCCACCACCAACAACCAGATAAAAAATATTTTAACCGAATTTGAAAAGGCATACGATGTTATACAAAAAGGTAAGAATCCGAATTTTATACCAGGGGCAACTTCTGGGTATGCCCTTACTACATTATCTTTGCTTGGCATGGTTAATTATGTTGTAACTTTTAACTGGGATGTCAGTTCCCAGCCGTACAAACTGGACGGCATAGCTACTAGCATTACTGGGGCAACATTGGGTCTTATAAGTTTTAACCAAATTAGTGCCCAGGCAACCGAGTTGATATATAAGAAAGAGCTAAGGTTTCAAGTCGTAGGTGAGTTTACTTATACGCTATTCGTAAGTGGAATAGGTACGATCTACAAAAAGCCGGTGATGATTTCCGGCGCTTACAATACAGAAACCGGCGAATATATGTTGGTGCAATCAAGAATAAAATAATATAAAAATTAACCCTATGGACGAGTTTCTCTTTAAATCCTCTATTGTTTTATGGTACTTATTCAACGCGGCACTACTGGCGGCGATAATATGGGCCATTTTTAAGTTCTATAAACTGCTGACTGGACTTAGGAAGAACATTGTAGAACTGATAGACCTGCTACGGCATAAGAAAGACTAAATCCATAAAAAAGCCCCGGAATGATCCGGGGCTTTTTTGTTTTAAGAAGTTAGGTCAACTACCATAGATAACTTATCACACATTTAAACCCATACCACTACTTATTATCATGATAGCTATAGTAACTATAGTAGCTATAATTATTACGACTACATATAGGTCATAAATCTCATAAATACATACTAAGCATTATATGCACCATTTTTCCACTACCTGTGGGCAACTTGTCGGGACAATCGAGTACACCCTCCGTATCTTTATAGGGCAAAAGAAATCCGCCCTACGTTCGAAGGTGAGGACGGATTTCATATTTATCTACAAATAAATATTTAATGAAGATGTCTAAAAGACAGAAAGCCAGAAGATGGCGAAGTTTTGTTAAGTTCCTTCATGCCAACGCAAAGGAACTATTGCGGTTGTTTATTTTGCTGGTACCATTGTTATCATCGCTAATATCTTTCATCAGTACACTTTTTAAGCATTTCCCCTAATCCTAAACTTCCAGTAGCTATAATAGGTTAACGTTACAGGCGTTAGCCTATTTTTTTTGCACTGAGGACCTAATGTAATTAAGGAGCTTATAGTAATTAATTACTATACTAGGTACAATATACTTTCTTATTGATTATCTGAACCGATTAGTGATTAGCGCATAAAATCATCTAATTCGACAAAAAAAATTGTGACACGATTTGAGTTATCGGATATTAATACTCCTCCTTAATAGTAGCTGTAAAATGGTGTTTACTACATTATATCTACAACATTCTGTATCATACTGTAAATATCATACTGTAAATGTACGTATCAAATTTGATACATACTAAATAGCCATACCAAATTATACTAACACATATACTCATACAATGTGTAAAAAAAACTTAATTTATTGATTATTAAACTTTTAATAGCAGTCGGTAGTATAAACTAGGCCAGTAAAGCCTGAAGCCAGGAAGGTAATGCTGAATCGCCTGTCCTTTACCAATCTCAAAATCCATGAAAAGCGACACCAGAGCTTTTTAAGTTAATTTGCTAAAAATATTAGTATTTGTATTTTTACATTGTGAACAAGAAGCTAAGCATAGAGTTTAATATCGTGGTGAGTGAGACTAGGAATGTAAAAATTTCCGCGATAAGTGGTATGGGTAATGATGAACCAGTATTTCACGTTTATATAAATAACTATTTCCAAGGAACCATATACAAGCGAGGCGGGCGCTGGTCTACGACAATAGAATACACTCGATTCAGAGAAAGAAGCGAAATAAATTACATTCTAAATGGTGCAGATATCGCGGCGATCTACGACCTCATAGAGGCTGAAATAGAAAAGCAAACGTGACTAGATGCCAATCTGTTTTAACCACTGTGATACCTCGAAGCTGGGGCAGGCTTTTGGTACCTTAAAATCCCTATGCCCTAATATTTTTGCTTTGGGATACTTGGAATGAAGATCAGTAATTATCGTCTTCATTGCCTCCAGCTGTTCGGGCGTCCGTGTATCCTCGGGAATCTTTCCGGTCTTATCTACACCACCTATGTAGCTAACATGTATACTATTCGCATTATGCCCAGCCACACCATTTGTTACGTCACATTCCGATGATAGCTGCACAATTTCACCACTTGCTTTAATGATGTAATGATATCCGGGAGACTTCCACCCCTGCCCAAACGGCTTCGGAGTTCTCCAATACCTTTGTATAGCCTCTATCGTGGCAGTAGGTTGTGTTGCAGTACAATGTATTACTATATAGTCTATGCGTCTCATTTTATAATGCTTTTAAACTTTAATACCAGTGCAACACCCAATAGACATAATGTCGGTATTGCGATGTTTCGCCATTTATCACGCCCATTTTCAGCCTTAATGACCTTCTGCTGTGCTTTCTCTCTATCTAAAAGCAAAGCCTTAATTTCGGCCTCCTTTAGCCCATTAAGATACTCGGCACTTGCCAGACTGTCGCGTACGGATTTTAACGCCGCTTCGTCCAAAATTCGAAGGGTATCTACCCGCCGGGCGGAAGGTGGACAGACTTTCGTTATAGTTTTCCCGGAGCTGTCAATAATTCGGATCGTGTCGCCAGGTATATAATGCGTCACACCGACCTTGTATGCTACCGGCACACAAGGCAATTGCTGTCGGACTTTCTCCAACTGTACCATTTCCTTCTGCCTGGCCTTTTCTTGCTTCCTTGCAATCCGCTGCGGAGACTTACAGGCAACAAAGAAAAAGGCAACGATTAGCAGGAGGTTTTTTGTAGTGTATACTTGCCCATTGCCCAACAATACGCCAATACCTTTAAGTGCGGCAGGAATAAATGTCAAAACCATTAGCCAACGGTTTTCTATTGCGTCTGATAGCCCCCAGCCCTGTATAAGAGTAACGAAACCAGGGATTATAAAAATGATCAGTGCATTACTTAACCTACGATACCAAAGCGGTGCAGGCTTCTCGACCTGGCCCAAGCCGAACTTAGTTTCTCCCATACTTACGTTTTAAATAGTTCCAAAATTCTTTTGCTATCAACCCACCTAAAGCCCCAACTGCTCCCATCATAAGAGTTTTGAGAACTTCAGGCCCTATATTCGTTACAATTCCCATGGTCGCGCCGCTTATTGCAGCTACGGATTTTTCATTCATGTTTCTAAGTTATAAAGCTCGAACATCAAAGATTCGAGCAGCATAGAAGCGGTTACGAATTTTATAAACAGTGCCGGCAGGATGTAGCGTATTACGACCGAAGCGCCAGTAGAATTTTGCGATGTCGTCAGTTCTTTGGGTGAAGTAGTTGTCTCCGACGATATACGCTCGTCTATCCAGCTGGTGTGCGTCTGTGATATTAGTGCTAAAACCGGCTACGAATCCGCTTGAAATCGTATTATCATCTACCACAGCAGCCGAGCCGTATGCACGAGGTAAATTTGTTTGAATTTCGGCCGCTGGCCGGGCAACAGCATATTCCTGCACACCGAAAATGACTTTGTTTGCGGTAGGCATTTTACCCGCGAACATGGCTAGATAACCTACAGATGTTGTGACATCCCTGAGCATGCGGATTTTATGTGTGATCTCTAATCCTTCGCGTGATATGGAATGACTAATAAAACCAGACCATAACGGATAATTACCCGGCACATCATTTTCGTTAAATCCTGTATAGGATTGCTGGAAACTAACCTTGTGTATACCGGTAAGCATTTCCAAACTTGTGAGTGTTGACATGTTTAAGCTAACACTATCAACAACGATCTGCGTTACAACTGATCGAGTGGAGCCGCTGACTGCACCGTGTGCAGGTATCCAGGTGAAAGCCATAGATGGCACTTCTGCCGGACGCGCGGAAATAGCAAAATCTAAAATTGTATTCTCCGCTACAACATCTACCGCGTCGCCGGACGGCACACCGTGAATAGCAAGTATGTCTACGGTTTCTTTTCCTGTAGGTGTGTATCTTATCCACCCCCGGGCAGGCCCGGAGGATGGCGCATGGTTGGGATCAGCGCCAATAAATGTTGCTGTTACTGTATAGGTTGCATACTTCAGACCTTCGAAAATGACATCTCGCACAATCGAAGTTCCCGTACTAGGCGCATTGTTCCGCCATACTGAAACCTCTTTAGTTGCGCCGGTTTCTGAAATAGTAAAACGAAATATTCCTCCGCGGTTGTCGCTATAGTGTTTAAAAATAAAGCCGCTTCCCATAAACTGAAACGTGAAGGTTGCACCTGCGGAGGTAGTGTAGGTAGATGGTGCTGCGCTAGTATTCCAGTCGCCGTTTAGTGCGACGTCAGGCGGATTAACCAAAATAGTCCGGCCCATATAAATACCTCTGAGCAACCACAAATCTGAGGTGCTTTTACGTATACGATATTCTGCGGTGTAACCATCTGCATAATTTATCCCGCATGCAACTATTTGCTGCGCATCACCTGATCCGATGTATCGTATATAGTTGTTAACTACTGGGGCAGACATGGATTTCAACCGATCTACATAGTCCGATCTATCACCTCCGGATGTCTGTGTCCAGATAGATTTGATGCTGTCTGACAATGGCGGCGCTCCTACATCTACCCAGGCATTAGCCTTCCAGAGCTGCAAACTACCCGGACCAGGATTATAACGGATTGCACCGTCGCGAAGCGGAGCGGAATAACTAACATCAGAGGGCACCCCAAGTACGCCATCTACGTACAAACGTCCTTTGTATCTATATGCCCCATTGAAGTTGCCTAACGTCGGCTCTTGTGCGGTAGCTACGAAACTCAATAGCAGAAATAAAACTAAATAGGTATAACGCATCTGTTTAAAGGTTGTGGATCATTAAAAGTTAGATTGAAATACACGCCAGCAGTTAAATCACGAAAACGCCCTGAAAAGAAATTAAATACTACGTCTGCATCTACGGTGACATCGTAGTCAGGATGATCACGAAAATGTGCAACTATATCAATTCCCACTTGTAGCATGTCGCTTTGTACTTCCAGCTCATTTCTGTTATCATCGAATACTTGATCTGCAAAAAACACCTGGAAAGTATATTTCATGTTCTTGTCTCTGTATGGGGATGGCAGCAACTCAACCCACATGACGGGATAAGTAGCATCTTCGCTGCCAGCCCAGTCTAAAAGGTCTCCCAGGCCAACATGATTTATTTGTTTATGGCTGCTACCGTATTTCTTTAATAGGTCAACTACCTGATTTAATGTCATTGTGCTTACTTTATAATTCACGATGTACCTAAGAATATACCGGTATGATAGGTTGTACGATCCGGCTTAATATCATCAGCCCGCCCACCAGGCGCTTTGTATTCTGGGTAATCCGTAGAATTCGCACACAGGAACTGTATAGCGCGTTGCGCGTAAAAATCAGCAGTATTTAAATACTCGGCAGCAACACGGTTCATCTCTGCATAGTCAATCTGTTGCCCCTCTTCGGTTGTCCGCTTAATTGTTCCCTTGTTCGTGTATTTGTATTGTAGAGGCGTTGTAATCTTTGCCATCACGTACCAAACGATACAATCCAATAAGTATTCATCCAATAGGATTTTATACGGACCGGATACAGTACCCCTGTCAATATCCTGCTGTAAGCGCGTGAATAAAGCTGACCCTAGCAATGGGTGTATGTATATATCCTGTACCGCCTTTATAGTTGGGCGAATCTGCTTTGGGTCTACATTTCCTGAAAGTACAGACCTGTCTTTTAGTCCTTGTTCCCCTATAAATAAAATGTTCTTGCTCATTATACATTTTTTACCACAACGTTAGACACCCAGGTATGGCGACAGTAAGGACGCGGCGCACCTGTTTTGGGGTCCGTATACCAACCGCCACGCCTTGCCCAAACAGAGTAACCCAGCTTAGTAGATATGGCCTCTATATCCGCGCGAGAATACAGTCTGTCAAGCTCCAGCATCTTTGCACAAAATGGCCTATTACGGTCATCCTCCGGTCCTTCATAAGAGTACATAACCTGTATACTGCGGGTGAGTGGCCTTATTTCCTTTAATAGCCGTAATGCCTCCTGAACTGGTTTTCTCTCCAACACAGTATTACCGCTCTTGTCCTTTCGTTTCACCGTCTTTATTAACTCCGCCTCTTCCAGGTAGGATAGAATCCCCCCTATCTCTTCGAGTGTGACATTTAAGGCGGAAGCAAGATCATCCGGAGTAATAAGAGGATCTTTATTAAGGAGGTCTAAGGCTACCACTTGCTTATTAGTTAATTCGTCATCAGCCGCTGCAAAGTGCGCTACCTCCTCACTGTCATTCCTAAACCTAGCCTCACGCCGTAGCAATAGCCTAAACTTGGCACGATCGACTCCAAATCGTGAAAACACTGCGGCCGCTTCTTCTTCCTCCTGTGTGCTAAAATGTATCGTAGACATAGACACTGCTGGTGTAAGAGCTGCAAGGGCCCTTAATTCATCTTTGCTCATCGCGTCCAGGACTTTATTTACAACCGAATCCGGAAGCGCCTTTAAGGCGTTTATTACTTCTTGCATACTTCCTTTCTTCTCTTCCGAAGGAAGTCCCATTTTCTCCCGTATTTCCTCCCTCGACATATTTTGCGTCTGCGTGGCCTCTGAAAACCGGGATGTTATTATTTCCGTTCGTTGAAGAGTTAGGGGAACAGTTACGCCCATCTTTGGAAAAATCCAATTGAACATGCGTTCGATTTCTTGCTGACGATTATTTACATAGGTATTTTGGAATAACTCACTAGCATCTATCAATTCGGTACGACCTCCAAGCTGCCCTTCTACTCTAATTCCAAAAAGCATGGGGCTTGTTACCCGATGAGCAGTAAATATCTCCTGCCCGGCTGTTTTATTAAGCAGATCAAAAATTTTATCGCTTTCTGCGACCCCTAAATCTTCAATACTGGTAGCCGATTCCGCATTCTTATTAAAGGCCAAAATGAATTTCTGCGACCGGACGCCGGTAAGTTTCTTTTTAAATCTCTTTTCTATCTCTTCCTGCTGTGGCGTTTCTGGTATTCCGTTATTCAGGTTAATGATCTTATTGGCAAAGAATCCGCCTTTTACGTTAGAATGGTGGTATGCTGCAATCTCTACATCAACTTCTATCCAATTATCTGCGGCAATGTATCCAGGCAAAGGGTATGCAGCCATCCCCGGCGTGTATTTCTTCAAATACAAAACTTGTGTCCCTCTGGGATTCGATGGGTCATAGGCCGGATAAGTATCATACCCTGCGTTAGCATTCGCTTTCCATGTACCATCTGCATTTTCCTTTACCCATTCGTCACTTACATAGAATTCTGTCCCCTGCTCATTCGTTCTGACCTTGTTAAAATCTATATGATAAATTTCAGCAATAGCAGTACGATCCTTTGACCATATTACCTGAAGAAATGCAAAATTGGCAATCTCAAAATCCAATGCCACCTTTTGGGTAACATCGTTTGCGCTCTCTCCCGAGGTGTTGACTTTTTCGAGTATCACTCTATTTGGATCGTCTTCATTCATCCGCTCTAAAGGCCACCCTTTGCCAAATACATAGTCTGCCTTACCTTCAATTATAGCCTGATTTTTCGGGCTTGACTTAAAAAGAAACATCAGATATTTATTGTAAGCGTTATCAGTACCATACTTAATGTATGGCTTACCCTTCTGCTCTTTGAACACAGGTTTAGGTATCTCTTCAAGCGCTACAAACCTGACGTTTAGATTATTGTCCATAAGCCTTATACTGACTATTATGATTATATTCCTTAATTGCACCCTTTTCGGATACTAATTTCATTTTCCCAACCTCTACAAGCCCGGCGGTCGCTTCAGGTTCCAGGTTTACGATGCTTGATTGTTGAAATATCCGATAGGTATAAAATCCGTCCTTTCCTGCCGAGAAGTAAGCGTCTACGTCTATCAGAAATTCATCATATCTGATCGGGTAAGCACTAACATTCGCAGCTATAAATGCCACAGACATGCCGGTTAAATCGTTTGTAAAGAGGAAAAGGTATTGGGCATCAGCTATAGAGGTCTTTTCAGTTACCGTAACCACTACTTTCGCGACCTCTCCCCTGTATAACACGATCATCACCCGTTGATTTTTCCAACGGGAGTAGCAGAAAGCAAGGTATCTATGATAGTGGGAGACACTTCGTATGCAAGCACCCTTTCTTGACCGGTAAAGACGAGGCTGTAGCCGTTACGGTCTCCGTTTGCGGTGCCGCTACCAACTTCTCCGCCCGTTAACTCCATGCCGGTATCCTTGCCTAAAAGCCAGTATTGACCCATACGATCCTCAACGATTTGAATGAGTGTATTTTGGGCCAGGTTTAAAATTTCGTTGCGGGTGTTTGTTCGCAGCTTGTTAAGGACAATCGTTAATTCCTGGGTATAGTACATACTTCCGTTTTGAACGTTTTTCGTCGGAGTTTCCTTGAATCCGGCCGTTTCCCGAACAAGCTGGTATTGAAAAAATTTCTTACCCGGAGCAATGGTAATTGCCGTAATAACACCATCTGTAACCGTGATGCCTAGCACATTCGCATGCTCAATCGATAGCATCCGTTTCAATCCGCCGATGGCATCCCCACACTCCATGATATAGTTCTGCGTTAATGCACAATTCATATGCTTGTTTTTTGTACAAAGAAATAGGCCGGGTTTCCCCGGCTATTACAATTCAACCTCCCTATGGGTTAGTTTCCTCCATTTGGCGGAGCCGGCTTAAATGTTACCATCTCATCGGGATAGGCATAGTTAACACCAGACTTCCAACGGGCTTTAAACTTCACCAGTTCGTCGCTCTCCATAGGCAAAAACTTAAATTGATCCTCTTCGAGGTCCAAGTCTGTACCATAATACATGTTAGACCAACGGAAGGCATGTACTCTGTTCGTGAGGTCGAGACCAGGGAGTGCTACCAGTTTCGTATTGGTGCCAGGTATGACGATTTCGCCATTTGCGTTGTCACCATTGTAGTGGAATAGATTTTTCATGGTCAACGCCAATACGAAAAGCCTGAATGTGTCCCATCCTGCCACAATCTCCAAATCACTTTTACTTAACAACTTGGAGGGAATTGCCTTGTAAACCCCCATTACAACATCAAATACATTATCTTCTGTTATTTCTGCTACAGGGGCTCCTTTGGTATATTTTGGAGCATTTGATTTGATAACATCGGCAGATGCGTCAATAAGTTTATTAAACCCGTCGAACTTGTTAATATTAGGCTTTGCGCTTGTCTTATCTCCCTGCCATACCGCAACCTCTAAAGCCTCTGTGATCGCGTCAGACTTCAGTTCTGCATACTCTTGTTCGAATGGAATTTTGTCGTAGTCGCTGCCGATGGGGAGCTGTTTTTGTGTCCATTTTTTTTCAAGGTCTCTTATACATAGCTCCTCATTTACTTTCATGTTACCTACTACAATACTGCGCTGTGTTAGCTTAGTAGTATCCGCACTCTTGAACCCGCAACCATCACCATCCTGGAATACTACATCAGTTCCCAGACGATTGATTTTTTGCTCTGTCTTTATGCCTGTTTCCACATTGGCCTGCTTTCTGATTTTATCCAGGGTTGGGCCGGATACCGCAGTCCGTACAATCAGTTTGTCGCTCTGCTCATCACTATAGTTTTGTAAATCTTTAAGGTCAAACGCCATATTCTCGTGTTTAATTTAAGTAGTGTGAATACAATCAGGTATGCATTACTTCAGAGCCTGCTTTAAGCGATCGAACCGATGCGCCTTTTCTATTTTTTTAGTTTCACTAAAGACAGATTGTCGCGGGGTGTGAATAGGCTTTCCATCTGGCTCATTGGCCATAGTCTCGACGATGCCTAATGTTTCCCTAAATGCAGCGCTGAACTTAGCGTTTGCCCCCTCCAACGCAGATACACGCTTTGCATATTGTTCGAGCTGTCCCTTCAAGCCGTCAATTACTGGTGCCCAGTCAACCACGGCGGGCGCAGGTTCTGACATTTCAGTCTTTTCGTCTTCATTGGCGGCTGGCTTCACTTCATCAATCCTCCCAGATTCAGCCACGACAATAATCCGTCCGTCTTCAAGGGTGTATTGTCCAGGCTCGGCAGGAATAGCAACGCCATCAGCTGCGATGGTGGAAATAGTACCACCAGCTTCAAGCACGGAATACTGAATAACTGTACCATTCTGTAGCATTGCCGTTTGCAACTCACCAGCTTGTTCGATGGAAGAGAAAAGCGCCTTTATTTTGTCAATAAGAACTTTTTTACTCATTTGATTCATTTGTGTATGTCTATAAAAGGACATTTTTGTTGAAGCGTTCGGAGTTGCCATAAAAAAAGCTGCGATGATTCGCAGCCTGTTTTATCTTTTAAGTATTCGCGCAAGCTGCGCCATAAACTCATCATCTGTCATGTCATCGTGATCCTCCGGCACATATTGAAAAAAACCCTCTACACTGAACCCCTTTAACTCTTTTGACTTAATACGCGTCCACGTATCATCATTGTTTATTTTTGCAGATAGGAACCATGTCCCATCTGGAACCTCCGAAAAAGCGCCCATAGGGTATTTACCTATTTTTCTATCCACTATCCAGGATTCGAAGAATACGCTATCTGTTGCAAGATCATCCCGCCTATGCCCAATGTTGATATTGGATTGAAACCCTTTCTTGAAAAAGCGATACGCTATTTCTTTTACTGTTTCCGCATCGAATAATGCGTAGTGTTCCCCATATGTTTCATTACGTTGAAAAATCGGCATGTTTGGTATCATTGCGGGACCGGTAAGTATCCGCTGCTCTTCGTCCTGTATCTCAAAATGAACAGTCTCATTAAATACTAAAAAGTCCTTTTGTATGGCGGGTCGTTCTACAAGTGATACATATTCAACTTGTGTATTGTCTGATTCATCATCGCTAAGGCGCAACTGATACAGTGGTAAATCCATTTTGTTTAAAATTTTGCGTTCTGTTCAATTTTTGCAACTCTGTCCTGGGTGTCGGTGATATCCTTTTCTAATACATACACCCTGCGTGATTCACGAAGATTGCTATTGACATCATCAAGCCGATCGACTATCGTGCTGTTGTTAGTAGGTATGCTTGGCTGTAATGGGGCGGACATGGATACGTTGGGAGGCGACCCAGGTGAATCCCCACCACCACCCAGAACCTGAACCTTAGCGATCTGGCGCACACGTGCGTAGCCAGCGACCAAAGCCGCAGCAGCCGCGGCAGCACCCAGCCCAGGACCAATGATAGGAATACCCGCCAGTGCAGTGAAAGATTTTGCAGCCCCGGATATTGCTTCTATTGTGGCAGAGGCTATAGCTACGGCTTTCCCCACTTTGCTTTGTGCCCCAAGTACTCCGGAAGCGGCTTTTAATACGTTAGCAGTTTGCGTGAACGCATCTTGTTTTGCATTCTCCTGAAAGGCCACAACTGCGGCAGCGGCAGCAGCAATAGCGGCCTCCGTATTTCCCATTTCCGCCCTGTTATCGACAATAAAGGACAGATAATCATTTGTGCGTTGGAACGCTTGCCGCTTGGCCTCTTCTTCTTCCTCCGTTCTAATTCTTGCCGCTGTTTGCGCTTCTATATTCCTCTGTTCCAGGTCTACCAAAGCCTTCCCTACATTTTGAAGCAGAGACGAAACATTTCCAGTGGTTGCATATGCCTTGTCCTTTAATACGGATGTCAGCTGCTCCCGCTGTGCGAGCATTTCTAAGTCAATTTGTTGCTGTATATCCTTTGTAGACTGTCCGTAAGAGATAAGCAACTGCCTTTCTGCCTCTAATTGCTGTTGCTTTAGCTTATACAGGTTATCACCTCGAAGCTGCGCCTGTTTATACTCTAATGCTTGAAGGTTTTGTAAGTCCTTTAGGGCAAGCATTGCATACTCTCTGTTCTTATCGGCGGCACTCTTTGCATCGGCCGCTGCTTTATCTGCTGCTGCTTTCCTATTGGATGCTATTGTTGCGTTAAAATCTGCCTGGGCATCTAAATACTCTTTGCTGTCTGCTCCGAATTCCAATAGCTTCGCAGCTGCGGCGTTTCTTGCTATCTCTTCTTCCTGACTTGCGACATTCTGACCGTAAGCCTTCCTTACCTTCAATTCCCTTTCCAAACGCTCATTAAGCGCTTTTAATGCCTCTGCTGCTGCGGCCTGTCGCTGTGATTGTAGGGCGTCATTAAACCCCTTGTTAAAAGCATCACCTAACCTCTCTCCAAGCCCCTTTGCAGCTGTTATAGCTCCGGAAAAATCGCCTTTAAAGAGATTAGAAATCACGTCACCCAGGACTTTAAACGGTTCAATTAATGCGTTCGCAAGGCCGGAGCCGACCGCCTTAAGTTTATTCAGAATTGTAGCAAAACCTTCAAATCCTGGTATAATCTTTTTTAGCCACTTTTCGACTGATTCCAGGTTAGCTATTAAAGTTCCAACGACAACGATCAGCGCACCAATGCCAGTTGCTATTAACGCACCGCGCAACGTAGTAAAGGCCGTAACAACATAGGTACGTACCACCAGGCCTAAGCGCTGGAAATCTTTCCAACTATCTGCAATCGTAGAAAGCCCCTGTGTCAATGCAATTGCCCCTTGCAGTTTAACCAATTGCTTCTGCAGGTCTTCACTTTCTGACCCAAATACAGCCATAGCGCCCTGCGCAGCTGTAAAGCCACCGGCAACTGAGTTAACAACGTTACCAAATACAGCGAATTTTTTACCCGGATCAAACAGGGCAACACGTTCGCTTAAATCCGCCATTTCATCCTTCAGTCCTGCAAGCCTTTTGGCTGCATCCTGGGCAGACGGGGATAGTTCTCCAAACTCTCGGCTTAACCTTATAGCTTCCGCCGTCGCCTCCTTGATCTCTTTCTTTATGTTAGCTACTGTCCTTCCTGAATCTCCAGGGTTGACCTCGATTCCTATTTCTACCTTTTCTGCCATGCCTATACGTTATAAAGAATTCGAATAAAGACACCTGCCGGTAACACCTGCCCAAAGTTTACGATAGATGGATCTTCCTTATTTTGTCGCCATTCATCCTGTGCAAGTGTACCCGAGGTGGTACGCTCCTTTAATCCTATGCCATCTAACGACACATCAAGAACCTCAGAATCAGCTAATGCAGAGTTTTGATAGCTCGACCTTTCAGTCGGAATAATTGCGGCGATCCTTTGCATCCCACCGGTTGATCCATAAAAGTCTTGCAGTATCCACCTCCCGGAAATCTTCAAGTACATTCCCTTCCCCTGCGTATCAAAAGCGACATCGTTATCAACTCCAACGGATACGCCGGGCACACCAGGACTAAAGTATATCCGCGCGCCAGCTGTAGCACCGCCAAGCACGAAGGATTTAAGAGCCTGGGCGGATGTATATAACATCTTACCGGTTGCCATGTCCTGCACTATTCCGATTATGTCATTCCCTGATACCGGCCCGGCAGGGTCTAACAGATTTAGCTTCTTATCCATTAAGCGTATGGTATTCTTGCAGGTGAAGTATCATCGTGAAGCAGATAGCCGTCATTCCCATGCAAAAGGAAACCAGGCTTCTCAATAGAAACTTTTACCGCGGTCTTGAATAACTCGACTTGTGTACTTCCCTCGTTAAGTGGGTCATAGCCCGGCACTTTGTTTAGCTTGTAGTACACGTTATTAACTTTTACCAGCCTCTTAAAATCCAAGCGGCTAATATCCATCGGTAACAGGTAGACAAATAGAGCGACGAGCTTGCTATCTTTGTTTGTGATCTCTTTTAGGTAGGATTCCCAATAATACCGATACAGCCCTACATTGGGATAGGGATTATCTACCTGATATTTTAATTCTCTCGGTGGGGAAAAGCAGATATCACGTGTGGGGGATGTGGGATGATCTGTCATGCCAGCATAAGGATATTGGACAAACTGACCTAAAACGTTGTTAAACGTATCTACAATCTCCCATCGGGCGTATGGCCTACCGCTATCGTCTAAGCTGTCAAGCAGCCCACCATATTGCAGGATGCGAATATTAAACGCGTCTCTTTGCCTTGATCCCTCCTTATCCTTCTTATAGATGTGGGGTATCACTCGTCTGCTCCCCTCTTCTTGAACAGACACGGTAGGGCTGAATATGAGTTCTATTTTCTGCGTACTCTTTTGAAAATCATTGTCAACAACATATGTTCGCTGCCCGTAGGTTTCATTATATCGCGTGAAATACCAATCGTTTCCCCAATAGTCGTTGTCCTTTTTGTAGGTAAAGCTGTATTCCCTCGCAGTAAGTAAGCCCATAGGGGTAATGTCTATCGGCTTGCTGTAGTCCACCTTACAAGTCCAGTCTACAGCATCTACAGCATATGTACTGTAGAACCACATTTGAGGCGTCACAAATAGATTCCTTTCGTCGTTCTCATCGGTGAACACGAATAGGTTATGCATAAGTATTATTGACTTAAAAAAATCCCGTTGTGTAACTGACTTACTTACCAGCTGGGCCATGTCAATTTCGGCATTCCCGTCAATAGGATACTGGCTTTGATCTACTGGAGAAGGCGCGAGCCAGGTAGAGGATGTTTCCCATGTAACTGTACTTTTCGGCGGCATATTGAAAGCAAGCTGGATGGTATCCCCTACCTCCCACAACTGGCGGGGAACCTCTATTACTTCCTCTCTGAATTCAAACCGGCTATCAACTTGCTGTGTAAGAATTCTATTACCATTCTTCAAAACAAATATTTCACAACCTCGGCCCCGTGTGTTGTGGTGCCTAAAATTCAGGCTAAATTGAAAGCTACTTTCTAGCCGATTAGTAATAATTATATGGTGATTATCACCGGAATGCCAACGGTATTTGTCATAGTCTACATTAACAAATGGTACTGTTACCTCTCGCCAGTTGTTACCCGTTCGCTTGTTTGACTGGGATTCGTAGCGGGAGTATAGCCGCATAAACTTTGTTTTCTCACCACTGGTGGTGAACTCTCTATTTTCTGTGGGGGGTATTATCAGGCTTTTAAAATAGGGAGTATTGAAGAATCGGGAGTTATATGTAAACCCGGCCTGCGCAAAAATGCGATCTATGTATTCCTTGACATATATTGCAGGCGCAAAGTTGTTAAGTGGGTAACTAACTCCCGTTTTCGACATACCATAGTCGATTAATGGATATGCATAACGGAAACTATCGGGATTGTTCCATACGTTTTGTAGGTGATCGACAGTTAAGATATGGTTCAAATTGGAAAATGGTATGTCTGCTAACTTCTTATCTCCCATCGAGTACAAAATGTCAGCAAGCCTCCCCGTGACGTTCGTTTCGTAGATCACCACTCCCCTATCACTGCGCACCTTTGTTAGCTGCATTACGCCTCTGAATACCTCAACACCGTCTACTAAGACAACAGTTTTTGCAACCTTATTTGGATTAAAGTTGTACCCGATATTCGCCAGCGCAGCATTGAAGTCGTTTTCTATGTTCACTTCAAGGATATGGGCAAACAAAGAGTTATTATAGGCTGTTCCTGGTAACTCTATCGTCTTTGAATAGTCGGTATTGCGTTTATCTGGCTCCCGTATATCCTGTACAGAGTATGTAAAGTCGGTCGCTATATCCTTTAGCAAGTCGACTTTATATCCCTCTACGATAATCGTTGTCCTGATCATACCTATATAAGGTCGAAAAGGTATATCTGTACGGGAGGGAATACAATTAAATACCCTGGCGGATGTTACGTGTAGTTAATTGTAGGTCTATTTCGAGATTAAACAGCTTGTCAGCGCTTACTCTCTTCCGTTGGTAGCTCGTGATTGTATTTTCAATAGGAACTAATAATTTCCCGCTACTGCCGTAATCCTCCCCTTGTACCTCCTGATAGATTAAGGGAGAGTGCATGAGTTGTTCTAATCCTTCGGATTCACTGTCTGTAAGAAAATCGCTAACCGCCCGTACCTTCTCAGTATAGGATGTAGCGTAATTTCGTTGCAACGTCTCAAACCTTCGTTCTGTAGGATCATATCCGGTACGGCGGTTAGATGGTTGTCGATAATACGACTTCCGCTCTGTCTCTATGCTCCTGATGGAATTTAACATAAAGTTGAAAGAATCGAATCCCCCTAACTCGTTCAAAAAATGCAGACGTACACTGGGTATCCTTTCGCAGCGACTATTTAGATCGATCCGTACCGCCCCACCACCAGACATAGATATAGTATAGTACGCAGCTACCGATACTACATTAAGCGGCAATGTCAGCACGGTAGCCAGGTGGTTGAATCCTACATGAAGGTGTAAGACTCTATTGTTAACCGCCGTCAGACTCGTATAGGGATTGGGAATAGTTCCGGTATAAACCGGCACACCGGTAGCGCTATAAATCTTCAGCTCAAATAATGCTATAGGGGCCGTATCTGACTGAATCACCGACAACATAACGCTATCCTGCTTACGAGCAACAAAGCGGCTTAACGGGGTTAAAAACCGTGTATTCTGAAGGGCTGTATAATCAAAGAAGGCAAACCGCATATTATTTAGCGCGCCATTGAACGCATATCCACTATGACTGTTAAGGTTTGCATGGAGCGTTCCACTGTACTGCTCGCCAAATTGAACGCTATATGCAGACACTGCGCCACCAGCGACCACTACTACATCAGGCGCAACAACAGTGTTTAATCGGCAGTAGTTAGCCGATACTGTTGATTGGATCAATCTTCCTATCTCGACAAATACAGGCGCGCTACCTATTGGCTCTGCCTGGTATTTCAATGTTCCTAAAAGTGAACCACCGGAATATACATCCGCAACAAACTTAAAATCAGGCTGCATATAGTTATCTGAACTGATCATGTAGCTAACCGAATTCCAGGCAGGTGTAAATGTCTGCGGTTTATCATGTATTGTTATCATTGTAATACGGATGTGTCGATGCTGATTTTAATATCTCTTGCCATTGCCTGCGCTAACTCCTTCATAAGACCGGGCATAACGTCATCAATAGCACCCTGTTTGAAATTTTGAGCTTTCAGCCCCTTTGATTTGCCTGCAACAGCAATAGCGTATGCGATAGACCGGTTAGTCTGTATAGCGTCGTTAATATGGTTCTTCTTACCGGCGGTTAATAACCCTTTCGGTGCTCTCCTATCGGTGAGGTTGTTTTTCTCTTTCAACCAGCCTTCGATTGCGTCCACGTGGTTGCGAGAGGCATTTTTAAAACGGAATGAATAAGGGGACGTGGTATTTTGATTATTACTACCTAGACCGCGGACCCCCTTATCCTGGTAGTCGGCATAGCTGGCCATATAGAATTGTGCCCGATATAAGACGCCAAGAAAAGTATACTCAAAGCGCATAGAGGCTGATAGCCCACCGCTGGCTGTTATCTCTTTATCAGCACATTGCGGGGCATTTACTCTTTCCTGTAGACGCTTTAATAGCTGCCCCATATGCTTAATAAATACCTGCTCAACGCTGGTAAACTTCAGCTTATCACCGCCCCTTGCCTGCCCTATATCGTCGAGAAATCCGCTTTCTAAAAGCTGCCTTTGTAGCTTACTCTCACTGGCCATTACTTACGATTTTCTTCATCATGTACTTGTTTCTCCTTCAGATAGGCCAGGTTATTCAGGAAATGGATAGCAGACAAATCATAGACCTCCGTCAATCTGATACGCTCAAACTCTGCTATACATGCTGCGTTCTGTACCCATCCCCACCGATCATGGAAACGGCTTCCAATCTTTGCATCTGCTCCAGGCTCAGGTTCATCGCCTTCATCAACAACTGGGGGAAACAGCCCTGAGTACTTTGATAGAATTCCGTCCAGAGTTGATAAAAAAAAAGCGCCACACCGTATGCCTCTTGGAAATTTACGGCCCTCATATCCTCTGCAACGATATTATGCGGTATTGATCCGTATATCTGGGGCCGGTTTCTTCCCTTAACAAGTGACTTTCTAACCGGCAGGCAGATACTTGCAAGAATGTTATGCATTTCCTGCACCATAGCGCCCCGATCTTTGCCGAAAGACATTGCATCTATGTATTGCCCTGCGCGTAGTTCACGGAAGTCGTAAACGACCTTATACGTGCGTCCATTTGCCTTTAGATATTTGGACGGCTTGGATACTGGCATGTCCTCGGATAGGAAGCGGATTTTATGCAACTCCCTGCGCAAATCGGTAAGGTGCATTACCTCATAATGGTGTATCGGCTTACCTGTGTAGCAAGCAAGGATGTTAATGTCCCGCTCAATCTCAGATTCAAAGTTCGGACTGTTCCTAATGTCGTCCAGTGCCTGAAACATTCCTAAAGTGACTTTATCCCACATGGTTATGCGTTTTATGAAAAGGCATACAAGCCATTTTGACGGTTATTGATATAGCAGTAGCGGGCAAGGGCCAGGGCACAAACAGTATCGTCGTGAAAGCCTGCGGGGGCCGTGTATCGTGTACCTGTAGGTGTATGAAAAAACTCGAAAGATTCCAGCTCACCGGTTATCACCCCATCAGGATATCCGATTTCCCCGTTCTGAATCGCCCATGCCAGTGCTTCCATTAACTGCTGTTTACTTATAGGGGTGAATTTCAACCCTTCGGCGTACTGCCGGCTACGTTGTATCTGTTCCACTATAGCGTCTCCCACACCAGTACTATCTATCAGCATGGGCAAATCCGGGAGATTGCATATAGTCTCTGTGGTCTGCTTCCAGTCTTTACGGAACCGATCAAAGTAACATACATCACCGTTGATATCCAGGCCAACAATCACCGTCCAGTCTGTGTATTTGGCAAGGTCGATACCAAAGCATACAGGGGGAAGGTCGCTAATTGGCTTCACGCATGCTGTGATGTGAGATTCGCCAAACGGGTTACTACCATCTTCCGCAGCTTCGGCTAAATACAATTCCCGGAAAGCGTGTTCCGGTAGGTCATTCTTCGCTGCTTCTATCTCCTCATAGCTTAACAGCCCTTCCGCTGCGGCATCGTACGCCGTTATTCGGTGGTAGCTGTATCCAGGTTCTCCCGCCTTCCCCTTCAATGCCAGCTGATAGCCCCAGTTCTTTTTACCCTTTACGTTGCCAATAAACTTACAAGGACCATTCGTGAATGTAAGGGTAGACCGTAATGCCGTCCATGCTGCCTGTTTAGCCCTGGTGAATTCATCAAAGACGGCTGCATAGACATCATCCCCATATAGGTTATCTGGCTTGTCTGCGGACTTAAAATAGATGTTTACGTCGGTTGGCAGGGTCAGGCGGAGCTTACTTTCATTGACGCGAAAAAATGCCTTATTGCTTACCTGCTTCCGCATCCTGTTGAATGCAATTTCTGCTTGCCCATATACAGGAGCCACCCACCACACCGAGCTACCCGGGGGTGGGTGGCCTCCGCCTTTCAGCACCAGGTTGGGCAGCGCTATAGCCTTCTCAATCAACCATATGACGTGCGATGCAGTTTTGCCGACTTTGGTGGACGCTTCTGTGACTGTAAATCTCGCAGGGTCGTCCAGTATCTTCCGCTGGTAGTTGTAGAGAAATGGCCGGGTATATCTTATATGCGTCTTGCCCACTCAGCCTATTTAGATTCACTACCAGGTCCGCCCAGGTCCATCGTGATATCAAAACCGCCCTCATGCTGTATGACGGTCTTTTCGTTGATGCCGTAGTTAGCCTTCATGTCGAAGATCAGCCCGGCAGTACTGCCTTCTGCGTTGATCATTGCCTCCTTTTTACGGGCAAACACCTCTTCCTCTATTCTTTTTATAGCGTCAAGATATGGAGGGCGCTCCTTGTAGTTGGACCAGGTTTCGCGGGAAATCCGCAGCCATACCATGAACCTTTCTAGCGTATAGACGAGACGTTTGGGCAGGGCGATCTTCTTCCCAGCTGATGCAACATATTCAAAGTGTTTTTTGTCGCAGTGCTCTTTAAACCTCTCCCAGTTATCAGTAAGTGCCTCGGGTGTCTCGATAGCCAAAGGTCGGCCCGCCTTCTTTACTGTTGCCGTCTTTTTACGGGTGGTGGGCTTCTTTGCTGCTTTTGTTGTCTTTGCCATACATTCTTTCTTTGCTGCTGGTTAAATGAAAGGTTTCACACTCTTCACAGAAATAAAACCTACTTTCTCTCCTTTTGCGGTTTGCCTTCCTGCCCTTATGCGTTCTTATTACGACTATTGCGTTTATCGCTTCCCGTTTGCTCAGGCTTCGCTTGTTGCACATTTCTAACGGCTTTAAACTGTTCGTAATTCACATACAATATCCGGATCATTTCGGCCACGCAGCTGTTACACCAGAGGTTGTAAAAATGTACGTGCAGGGCTTCGTTATGTATACGCTGTAGGGTTTCCAATATGCGACCCTCCATATTACGGACATAGTGGGCGTCCCGCAGTCGTACCCATATAGGCATGTATTCATCCAGTAAGGCTATATGCTCGTCTGTAAACTTCATTTATTAAGAAATTTGTTTATAAAAATTGTGAGTATTGCGGCTGCACATCCTATATAAGTGCTTATTAGGGGATCTGTTCGGAAATAAATAGCCTGGCCGATGCCAAACCAGAAAGACAAGCAAAGATCACAGTCGATGGGTTTTAGCTGTCTCCATTTCCTGACATCATCGCCCCACATTGCCCGCTTAATAATTCGCGGGAACTGAAGGACGTTTACAAATAGCCATGCAAGGGCGGAAGGCCCAACGATTAACATAAGGTGATCCATTCTATAAGGATTTGTTCAAGTGGGATTTAATAACCTTCCGGGCGTTTACTAATGCAGTGTGAACGGTGGTAACCGGGATTTTGGTTTTCTCGCTTACCTTTCTGGTACTGCCTAGCTCTGCGTACAGCTCTATCATTTGCCTTTCCCTCTCGTTCAGTTGACGTAAGGCACTAGCTATGTCGTCATGCAGGTTTTCATCATCTGGCTGGTCAGAATACAAAGCATCTATTACCCCCCTTGTATCTCGGTTGAGGGGTAGTTGATCTTTACGGTATTTACGATGGTATTTGCTACGGGAAGAACAGTATTCATGCACGACAATGCGGGCAAAGTAGCAGTAAAGACATGATCCGGATAGCTGTAGTAGCTTATCCTCTGGTAACTGAAGTAGAATTAATACAACCTCCTGGTATAGGTCGTCAGCCTCGGATTCAGTGGCTACAAGTTGGCAAGCCTTACGGAAACGAGGGTCTTTGTCGATGGTCTTAAATATGTCGTTCTTTGTCATACCGCATTTAATGCGGCCGTACTCATTGGAAGTTGAGATACAACAAATGTACAGACTATTCTGTCCATAAACCAAGAAATCCGGAATAAAATCCCGGATTTCTTAAGATGGATGTTCAAAAAAACTTGTTAAATATGCCGACCGGGAGGAGGTAATGGTCTTGGATTCTCGCAAATCTGACCAGTACAAACGCATGCCTTTACTGGGCAATAAGGTGCAGTATTTATACAAATAATACTAGTACAAGGAATTGCAAACTTTCCAATTCCTCCACCGATAATTTTCATAATTCGGCACGGGATATACCAACAACATTTTTTAACTTTTTCATTTGTTTTGTTTTTGAGATAATGAATACGGAGCTTTATCGATGACAAATCGATCTGAACTACTTCAGCAGCACTTTATTAATCTGCCGTTTGGCAATATTTACTGTCGCAGAAACAGCCAGGAGGGCATACCTGCCCCTCACGCCAACAAATAAATCCAGCGCAAGCTAGGACTGCCTTATTAGTTCCACCGCCGGTAATTTTCTTTAATTGGATACGGGGGATAGTAGTGAACTGTTTTAACTTTTTCATTCGCTTTATTTTTGGAGTAAAGAATATAAAATGAACGTCGCGAATTCTACTCGCAGAAGCTGACAGTCAGTACGAGGATGTAGTATAGCACCGATATATTTCACAGCATAGGCGTTTGGGGAAAATCAGAAGGAACTATTTCGGTGGTATTGCGACACAAGTCCAGGTTAAGACACCACTCCCGATTAGTTTGCAAGCGCAGCCATTCAAATACGAGCATTCAATAGCACCGTTGAAACACTGGTAGTACCAGCAATCCGGATTTGACTTTTGGTTTCCTCCGCCTTTGATCTCTTTCATTTCGATACGGGATACTACAGAGAATTCTTTTTGGGTATTCATATCTGGTGGTTATCTACTCAAGATAGTTCAGATCGGTGAACCCTAAACGCAGCATGTATAACATACACATAGAAATCCCCCTGCGTTACTCTGGATGGCCTCAACTTCCAATATACAGCCCGTGATCATTTCACACAGGGGGATGGTTTATTATAGAATTGGTGTACTAAATACTAAAGGCACATATCAAATTTCTAATCTGTTCATTTTATTCATTTCCCAAAATAGTTTTGCAAGAACTAATTATTATGTAGTTTGTGTAAAATCCCCAACATGGAACAATCTGATACGTTTCACTTTGAGTTCAGTTCGAACGACAGAAGCTACTCGGCGACAGCAACACGAGTTATGCCGCCCTGGACAGGCATAGCAAATACACCAGCCGATAGTATCTATACCGTAATTATTGAAAACACATCTTTAGATTTGCTTGTAACTAAAGAAACAAATGGAAACTATATATTTAGCGGCAGCTTAGGGGACTTGGGTAAGATATTGAAGCGATCCGATTATGAGGATGCATTTGCAACTGCTGAAAAAAAGGCATTTCCTACCGATCTCGAAATTCCCGTCATGATCAACTACCCTTTAGAGTTTACTTGCGAAAGCGGAAATCATGTTGTTGTAAATGAATTAAGCAAATATGAATACGAATTATCTGTAACTTTTCCGGACGGCAATAAAGATAAATTCATATGGAGTTCTGGGATATCAACTAATGCCACCTCCGACGGGGTTATTCCCCACCACAGAAACGAAGCGTTATTGATACTCCATAGATTACAGACTATGAACGGTTAATAATTGCTAGCACTTCATTTACGACTGCCTATTTTTCGTTGCATAGTGTATTTATCACGTACTGCGTTTTGAACTCCGTAGCTAAACTTAACTTTATTCAAAACCCCTATTATGAAATTCCTTAACAAATATCCTGTAATATCACGCGCTGAAATGAAGGACATTTTGGGCGGAGGCGCTTCCATAGAAATGAGACCTATTTGCCAAATAAAACTTTGTTTCAATTGGGACGAATGCGGAGATTGGGAAAGTAGGTGCGAATGTATAGAAGGTGTTTGCCAAACCGTTTAATCATTCAACTTATTCAAGCGGGACACCTTAAACTTTCTTATCCGGGCCCAGGCGTCATGCTGCTCTACGAAGGCATTACAATAGTTACAGGAGGCAATCATATTTCTTTCATCCAATAGAGCCTCTACACTTGTTTTGCCGCCCGGATGGTGGATACCCTGGGCGCGGCCCCAACAACCAGGCGCACGGATCATACACGGCTTATCCTGCCAAATCGGGCGGGAGATTTCCGAATACTCCCGGTTAATTTGCTGCCTCTTCTTGCTGACTGGTCGAATTCTTTTTGGCTTCTCCTTTCCCTGTTTCTTGCCTTCCAGCTTCATTTGTAGGCGTTCCTTCATGTATTCGCTCATCTTCAAATATTTTTTTTATATCCTTACCTTTTAAGGCTTTGAAATAATCTAGCAGTGCCAGTCGCCGTGCGTAATTCCGCACCAACTCCTTTTCTGCCACAGGAACCTGCTTTTCCAAATACGACTGTACCAACTTATTAATCGCCTTTCTTTCATCTTTCGTTGCCGCTGGTAATCCTAATTCCTTTTTCCTAAATAGCAGTGCCTCCTTGTAGTATCCTATTTTCTTTTCCTTATCCAGGTTAAGCACTCCAAACCTATCGAGGTCATTATACACCAAATGGGCATACGAAATTGTGATCTCGGTCATCTCCCCGGTTAGATATTTCCGGTAATACTCGTTTGCGAATTGCCTTGCCTCTTCGTCAATCGCGGAAGATGTTGGCCTTGGTGCCTCGGGCAGCTTTTCCTGATTTTGGATTTTAACCGCCAATTTTGCCCGCCTTTGTTTATACTGGACCAAGACCCTACCTATGTGCTCGATCGTTAAATTTTGGCCATAATGAGAGATAATGTCGCCATATTCCCCGGAGGCATTCAGCCGAAACGCTAAAACTATTTCGTCGAGGGTGAGTATACCGTAGTGATTATAGAGGAAGATACTTACCTCCTGAGCGAATGCCCTGGCGAACTCCGGGCTTGATTCCACCTTTAAGCCTGTAATAACGCCGATCTGGTTTAAAGCCCGGGGAAGGCCCTTAAATAGTACCTCAGTGCTCATTTCTTGTAACCTATCCCCTGCCGCGCATTTCTGCATCCAGACTTCCGATGAGGTCATCGAAAGCGGCGTTAACTGCTGCTGCACTGTCTGTAACTGTCTGCTTTCGCGAGATTCCATTGTTTATTTTTTTGAGCGGGAACAAGCCCTGCCAACCGTTTCTAATGCTTTCTTCGATGATCTGGCATGCCTCCTGTACTGTATAGCCAGCTAAAAAGTCCATTTGCTTGTCAACTGAAAGTTGCGTTAGTGGCTTCTTTTTTTCTTTCCGAAAGCATATCCATTCATTAAATACTTTTTTAAATTCTTCTTCATTAAAACAATAAGAGATTACTAACTCTTTTTTTTTATCCTTTACCTTATCCTTATCCTTGGAGGGCTGGCAGACCGCTATTAGCCCCCTAACAGCCCCCAAATCGACAGAATTAGTATTTAAGCTCTGATACAATGATTTATGAAGAGGATTATTTAGTAATAGTTCAAACTCCTGCTGTTTATTGAAATACTGAAACTTTATGAACCCCGGAATAAACCACCGCCCATTTTCCAGTACTATGATTCTTAGTTTGCCCCCATTCACTTTCTTTAAAAATGAATCCAGGCTTACATTGAATTTTGTAATAGCTTGAAACATTGCTACATTTGGTTTCCACACCCCGGCAACATCGCACTTGTCTTTTATGTACTTCCACAAGTGCTGGTATTCCCCCGACATAGTTATAAACCAATCCTCTTCCCATTCGTTTGTATCGGAAAATCGCATAGCCATTGTATGATCCTCCTGATGCATTTGTTAGAATTCTTCATGTTGCATTTCCTGAAGGCGATGCAACAACCGGATGTTATTCTTGTGCTTTATAAGCTCCGTCAAGGCTTCCATTAGTTGATAATCCAATAGGTTATCAGCCTGAAAGAGTATACCGGTGTCCCTGCCGGTATCTACCTTGCTATCATATGTGATCTCCACCATATCGTCCACCTCTTCAAATTCTTCTACAAAAAGTCTGTCTTTCCTTGCCATAGTATTTAATGTTTAAAGTGATTAAACCAAACCGTTAATTAGCGCGACGGTTGAAGCCTCCTGCTCGCTCCGAACGAAGTACATAGTACCATTGGCTCGTTCTCCTGGTTGCAGGCTCAGATACTCGCCAGGAAGGGATTTAAAAACATGTAATAGCAGGCGAGTATTAAAGTTGAAGACCGCAGGAACAAAATTTTTTTCCGCTGTGATGACGTTGGACAGAGATACGCTCTCTTCGTAGTATCCTAGCGTTAACCCATCATCCGAATTTGAAAGAGTGCCTATCGTCCACTTGCAGGTACTTACCCCCAGCGCTGCCTCGCAGAACCTTATTATATCTTTCCGGTTAACGGTCATCCGTCCGGGGCTTGTGGCTGAATCTAATACCCGTTTGTAAGGGAGAGCTGTATACGTTGGTTTGATGAAAGCATATGTAGTCTTTCCCGCGTTGAAGACATTGTAGTTTTGATAGCTGAAATATTGCAGCTTATCGAATGCACCCACTAGAACCGTTGCCTCCTTAGACAACACTATATTGGGAAGCGAAATAGCGATTTCTGTTAAATACAAGATGTGCGCGTCAGTACCCACTATAACAGACCTATCTTCAGCCGGGAGTATATAACAAAAAGAAAGAGGGTTATTATCCAATGCTGACAAGTATGTCCCAGCCACAGCGATAGATTTTAACACATGCCTGTTTAACAGGTAAGAAGTATCAGACACGGCGGTAGGAGGATCGGGATAATCCTTTTCACCCCCATTAGGATAGAACGTATCTATCGTTACACTACCAGATATCAATGTAACTTTGTTTCCGTTTAAACGTATTGATACTTCGTCCTCAGCGGTAGCTACAAAGGCTGTCAAAGTCTTGTCATCCACCAGGAAAGATATATTCTCATCAAATTCAGCACTTATATCATGCGAGACTACAGTCTCCTGGTTGCTTTTGCATAAAGTCATAGTGTCGCCGACACACCGACACATCACATACTGAAGAACAGGTATTATACTATTTCTTGTAACCCCCTTAGCAAGTCGGATAAACTCCTTTAAATCAGTCGTTTTTATTGTTATCATTTTCAGAACTCTTTTAATGAATATTCCTTGCAACTAACCATATTGCCCGATGAATCTTTAACCCGTATCATGCGATCATAGACCAGGACGCCGTGTTTGTTACGGATGTCCGATAAGCGACTATGCAAATGATATATTTGGTAGCGCGATATGGCCTGAAATACATTAATGGTGAGGCCACAAGCCAAATGCTGATAAATCAACCTGTTTTGCCTGGTGAATTTTGCTGCATTAATCGGACTGGGCGACGTCAAATCAAATGTGAGCTGCTGCATGTTTACTATCTTTTACCTCGTTTTTGTCTCTTAGGCCCTGATCCTTTGTAGTGCCTCGGTTTAACCAAACCGCGGAATACTTTAAATGTTGCTTCGAATGGCTTTACTTCTGCCTCTGACTGCTTTAGAGTCGTCTCATCCCGGATAATGTAATAAGGTAATCCATCTTTAACCGTTCGGTCTAGCACCCTCACTATCCGGGTAATGCCTGTTTTGCCACGTATGGCGACGGTTTCTCCTATCATATGCCTCCGTATGTTATGGTAGATAATTCTGTTTTGAGCGCTGATATAACTGTTCTTACTCCGTCTATAGCGTGTACACAGCTCCTACTACATCGTTCTGACAGATCGTAGTTGTATTCTTGTTCAGAGCACCGAGCAGCAGCATAGTCCTTTGCCATGCTGGGTGAAATTTGTAGTCCGGAAGCAGCGCGGCTAAATACGTATGTATCGTATGCTTTAACTTTTGCCTCATTTAGGAGTTTCTTAGCTGTTGCCATTTGCTGACCAGCGAAGGCATTCCAGCCCATTAGCTTAAAAAGCCAATCATTCAGCAGGGGTATATTTTGTACCTCTGTATAGTTGGCGGATTCTATTTCTGTCAGTATCGCTGACAATTGCGGTGTTTGTACTGTCATTTCCCCAATGATATTTTGAATGTGGATTTAGAAGTCTTAACAGGTGGTGGCACATCAAATGTTTCTCCTGTCTCCGGGTCTGTTTCAACCATTGTCTTTGTTAATGTCTTTAGAAGAGATTCACGGGCCTTTCTCTTCTCAACCAAAGGCTCTATTTCTGCCGTGATCGATCTCCATATTGGATCACCAGTGAAGTCATATTTCACACCAGTTTCCGCCGCTTCTATCTTCGCATCTAACTTACCGACCGGCTTACCTTGGTACTTGTCCAATTCATCACGTACATGCTTCTCCAAATTTTCCCGGACCTCTTCGCAGACCTTTTTTATCGCCTCAACTCTTACTATCGTATCGAAAGGATCGCTAAACCCATCAATAACGTCCTGCGCTATGTTTTGGGCGATGGTGGCTATATTACCCTTAGTGGGTAGTATCTTCATACTGACTACGTCAGGCAGTGGCAGGTTTTGCATTTCTTAGTTCTTCTTTACGGTTAGATAATCGTTGCTTAATTTCCTGGTTCTGCTCAAAGGACTGGGCATGTTTGTGATAGAGTGCAACTAGCTCGGGTATCGTTTCACAGCTGTCTATTAGCATATCGAGGCCCTCGGTGTCTTTTACTTCCATTGCTACTACGTCTACCACTTCTGTTGTTTGGTCAGCAGACTGCGCCATTTCATCATTCGTATACAAACCTGAAAGGTCTTGCGGGTAAGCCTTTCTTAATGCGATAGCTTCAGCAACTTTGCTAAGCATAGCGTGAGGCATTTTCCGCCACATTGTATCTTGGCCTGGTTGGGGTACATATTCAGCCCAGTACGCAACCCCTACAGCAGCCTTATATCTTTGATCTCCCCGAAACCGGTAAACCGGAACTTTTGCACATACGAGGCCCCCGGTACTATCCTCAATAAAAACTGGTTCGTCCTGCCCCGCGTAGTTACCCGTTCTCTCGGCCACTACCCGAAATCCATCAATAGACGTCTGAATTACCATCTTCTTCACATACCTGTTTGTATCCTTATCCTTAGCGTTACGAAAAAGGCAGTATATCTGCTTTGCCAATGGGTCCAGTCCGGTGCGGTGGCATTGGTACAGAAACAGCCGAAGCTGATCATCAGTCGCGCCATCTGCTACCTGGGATTTAATAAGGCTAACCTGCTCGGATGTAAAGCCTTTGTGTACAACTTCCATATTTTTCAGTCTTTTATTTGCTTTGATTTTATCGGCGTATAACTGCCAGTAGCCAAGGGATGAGAACAATGATAATGAAGCACAGTAGTCCTATCATGGACATTGCCATATCGCGTCTTCTTATACCCTGAAGGCGATTATTATGATGTGGTGAATTGTAACACCACCTACGCTGTGTGTTCATTACTGTGACAGTTCTGGATAAAGAAATCGTAGACAAAAACGAAGGCCAATGCGATACCTACGGGCATAGCAAGGGTATACAGCCCAACCTGGGCGGCTAAAAAGTATTGTTCCATACTTGTTTATTTATTATTGCGCCTCGCGCTGATTAACGAAATGTTTAGTAATCTTTAAGCATGGCCTATAGTTAATGGAAATTGAGTTAGTAGGCTTAAAACAGGCTTACATTATTCTAACCCTCCAAGTTTAATAATTCAAATATTCAGAAGGAAGGTAAATAGGTAACATATTTACAGGCATGATTCGTCCTAATGATATGCATGTTGCATTATGTGCTTCGATCAACAACTTTGCTACTTTCTTTGTATATGTCGGCACCTTCGCCCCCGGCGTCGAATCTATCAGAAAACGAGCGGTATACGAATCAAATACGAGAAATTCAAGCCCTGTCATAAAAGGAGATACAATGATATACCTATTCTTGTTCGGACTTAGAGATGACATGTACACACGGTTTGTATAGTATTAAATATCTTTCCTGGGCATAGTTTTGATGGTGTCTAACCATTTCCTTTTTATAGCGACTTCTCGGCCCAACTTACAATATGGCACCTTGTGAGCATCGATTCTATTTTTCACGGTCTGCTTGCTTACGCCCCATTCTTTGGCGATCAAACTTACCGTCACGTCCTCATTAAGATCCGTCTTTCGGTGTAATACAGCTGCTACCGCCTCATCCGCCGCTACGCGTGCCGCGTCCGAAACGATTTTTACAAACTGATCTGCGGTAATACTCATGATTTGTATAGCTTGCATTTTATTCTTTTTTGGCAATAGGAATTCGTACCCGTGGCGGGCATAAAATCTACGTTGTAATCTTTATAAAATATTAAATAGAAGATGCAATCTCCTTTGCCTTCTCTTTAATCTCTAAGTGTTCCTTCGCTGTTTTGTAAACCTGTGCAGCTTTTATGTATTCTTCAGGACTAGAAGCCTTGCCTGTAAGCAAAATACGTTTCACTTTGCTACGTGAAATTTCGAAGGATTTTAGTATTGGTTCCAATCTTATACTTTTAAACAACAATTCTACATCTTGTACTGTTGTTCCTGTAAGCGCTGATACAACTATGTCTTTCATGAAAAGGGGATTTTTCCGGTTGTTTCGTTTGTTGATACATCTTACATTTGCATCACCTCCGCTAAGGTATGTAGAATTATTATACATTTAGTGTATAAATGTATAAATTATATACATTTTTTATTTAGTTATTTATATATAATTATTAATAAATGAATAACAAAGATACACTTAACGAACTTGTCAATACTGTAAAGGCTTGGGCAAAAAGCCAAGGGCAACGTTTGACTGTAGATGACATCGCAGGTAGGATGCATATAACTAGGACTTACTTGTCCGGCCTCTTGGGAGGGAGCAAAGAAGTTACAAAAAAACACGTACTGGACTTTAGGTCACATTTTAAACAGGAACTTCTGTTAGCCGCTGGTATTGAAAGTAATGATAAAATTAGCCGAGAACGGGCCCTATTACTTGCTTTGGTTCACGACTATACGGAGAGGATGGCTCTATTAGAGGGTGTTTCTGAAGAGACGGTAAAGTCTCGAATAAAAGCCAAATCGCGTCTAATTTTAGACGATTTTGATTCATGGTTCTAGAGATTCGTTGGCGCTTGCACTTTTTGCTGACTCGCATAGTTAGGATTTTGTACTACAACAAACAGCATGTGGCTGAATCTGATTTGTGCAGTATAGTACAGAATATTAGTAAAATTATATATACACAGTTGGCTACACGTCGATAGGACGCATTCACATAACGTTATAGCCTATACTAATTTAGCAAAAAAATCCTTAAAAAATCGTTAATAACCAATTACTAAGCAAATAGTTGTGTATTATTAATACAAATCCTAACTATTTTTTAGTGACTTTGAGACAGGGGAGTAGTAAAAAAGGGGTGTGATGCCAGGTCTTCGGCATTCTCTTTCTTATCTAACTTAACGTATCTCTTAAATGAATCCTCTGTAGTATGTCCTGTAAACTGCATTACCTTTCTAGTCGGTATACCAGCCTTTATAGCGTTAGTGGCAAATGTACGTCGCATCGTATGTGGTGATACTAGATCATATTTAGGGTAATAACGCCAACCTTTTACTCCACCTTTTGTAATTGCTACTAATATAGGAGTATCGATACCTGCCTGTTTAAACACTGAACAAATTCCCCTAGCTAGGCCACTATTGTATTTATATACCGGCATATTCCCGTTATACTTTTTCCAAATCTCCTTCGCTACTGGATGTGCCGGAATAATAACCCTTTCGTCACTTTTCCCAGTATGAAACTCAAAATAATCACCAACCAGAATATAGTGATTTATCTTCCGAAGATCGTCAGCCCTTAGACCAACAAAACATCCAAAGACAAATACATCTCGTGCCCGCTCCCTAGATAGTGAAGTCGTGAGCCTATAAACTGTTTCAAGCTCTGGTATGCTGACCGCAACCGTGTCAGATTCCTCAGAAGAAACGTTAAAAACCTTGTCAAACCCGATAGGATTTTTGTGCTTGTCATCATCGTATGTTCTACGGAGAAAGGCTGCAAGATACTGTAGTGAGAACGCCAAACTATTTTTTGACAATTGTCTCTCAGTCAACCATTGTATGTATTTTTCAACCCATTTTTTATCTATTCTCTTGTATTCTAATTTCATCCCTTGTTCTTCCACAAACAATAAAATCCTATTTAATGCCCATTGATAATTGTCAATTGAGGCAGACGCATACCGCTTTTGAGATCGGGGAACAAGTAATTTCCCACTTCTCATGTCTTTAATCATACTTTCATAATCTGTGATAAATCTATTCTTATCTTTTGGCAGCCGGCCAGACGCAATTATTATAGCTTCCTCGCAGTCTACTTTTTTAAGTGGTTCGCCTAGCCTTGCGCAACTCTCCTTATATTTGGTGATAGCATCTATTACTTTGTTAAGTATCATTTTCTCAGATCGCTTCAAAGCTCCAATATCAACAAGCCCCCAGTCTTGATCTCTTCCATCTACTTGCTCCTTTTTTATTGATCGCCCTTTGATTCCTGTTGAGGCTCTAGCCCTACCATCATTACAATACCACGTACCATATATATACGAGTTGGAAATCACTAACATTGCCATATGAAAATATTGTGTCTAATTTCATGTCTAAATTATATCAATATTTTCAATTTAAACAAATCGAAACAGAATCAAGTATTTAATATACACATTGATTTTCAACATAATTATATAAAAAAATATAGCGGACTATACGTCCGCTATATTATGCTCCATTCCTCCGTTAAATAGAACGAGGTATACGCTGTGAGTTGGTCCGATCACACAGTTTCTTCCTTATTCTACCACGATCTTTATGCTATTGCGCACCGCGCCGCTGTTGATATGAGCGATATATATACCGCTATTCAATCCTGCAGTGGGGATGCTGAAATTGCGTCTATTTTCTTTATAGGTGGCCACGGTTTTGCCCTGCATATCGGATATCACTACTGTTACTGTGCCACCGGCTTTATAATCGCCAGCTTCTATTTGGATATTACCTCCCCGTTTTACGGGATTGGGGTAGGCACGTGTAACGCTGTTGTCAGTGAATGTTTCAGACGGTTTTGCGCCGAACTCGCGTGCGCCGCCTACTGTGGCCCAACCGAAGGCTTCCCAGCCGCTGGCACTTGGACGAGTACAGGTCATTGCCTGTGTCCCGTTTTCTGAGGAGATAAATGCACCATTATTGCCACGGAAAGCTACTTTACCATCCGGTAAGGCTATTGCATCAAAACGTTCCCAATCGCCGATCGTAGCGCGGCTGCAGGTAATAGCGGCCGCCCCATTTTCAGAAGATACATACTTATTCATGCTACGAAGTGCGATCTTTCCGCCCCCGGCATCTACTACGGTGAATTGTTCCCAGGTGCCGGCAGTGGGGCGATCACAACGCATGGCCTGCGTACCGTTCTCACCACTTACAAACTGGTTATTGAAGCCACGTAAGGTGATCACCTGACCGATAGGCAGATTGGCGGGTGTGCTGATACCTGGTGCCACTGCAGCAATAGTGTTATTGTTAGCAATACAGTTTGCAAAGCGAATATTATTGAGTACCGCGCTCATATTGCCGGCTCCATCCATCAGATAGGGAGGATTGATACGCATCAATGCGGCATTCTCCTGGCCATCAAACCGCTTGTAGGTCCAGTGGCACCACCCGATACCCTGGCTATTCAGTGCGTTGATATTATCTCTTAACCAGGTGTTATTGTTTTCGCCGGTTTCACCTACCCATACAGGTACATTATGTGTTCTGCGGAAGTTCACAATATTGCCGATCAGGCTGATTTGGTTAGGATCGTTATCGGTAGCAGTAACAGAAGTAGAGTTCCAATAGCGATGAGAGTTATAGATGAGGTTAGTACGGTTAGTAAAGGTGAATGGTTCCATGTAATTATAATTATTACCGAATCCATTACCCTCTACCATGATCAGGTGTGTATCGCCCAGTGCGCGGATGGCATTGATAATCCGCTCATGAATATCATGAATCCAGCGGTTATCCGGCACATTGTTAGGTTCGTTGATGAGGTCATAGAAAGCTACGCGGTTATCGTTGATGTAACGGCTGGCGATTCGGGTCCATAGGCGTACGGTGATATCCTGGAATATGCTTTTATTCCAGAGGTCATTACCCACCAAAGCATCGGAGATATTGGCATCTGTACCCTGCGCTCCGGGGGCTGCATGCAGGTCAATGATCACATACAGGTTGTTGGCGCCAGCCCAGCTGAGCAGGTTATCTATTACCCGGAATCCTTCGAGGTTAGCGTCGGTGAACAGCTGGTTGTTGTTGTACCAAGTGGTCATCGAGTTCACATAGTTATTATAATTACCGGAGTTACGTGCTACGCTGTTACGAACGGCCCGTTGTGCCGCGGTGAGGAACAGTTCGTAGTGCAAGGGTATGCGGACACAGTTGAATCCTTTGGACGCGATAAAATCGATGTCTGCTTTCGTGATAAAATTATTACGCCATTCCTGGTAGAAAGTTTCTACCTGTGCATCGGTTTGCCCCTGGTCGTACAGGCGTTTTTTAATAGACCATTGGGTACCACCACCGGAAAAGGAAGGTTTGACCATATAACCTTCCTGCAGCAACCAGCCTCCCAGACCGACTCCTTTCAGCAGTACTTCCTGGTTGGCTGCATTAACTACACGTGGCCCATCGGCCCGCAGGCGGGTAAGCTGGGCGCTGGCTGGCTGGCTGGTAATACCAATAAGACATAAGAACAGTAGTGAATAGATGAATTTCATAGATGTTGTGTTTGTAGTTGTTTTTTCATTTATGGAATCTGAATGGTCTTTTTAAAATGTGCCGGACGCCCGGTAGCTAACCTGTTGCTGCGGAAGTAGCTGACCGGGCGCTGAACCGGCTATTGTACCAGCACTTTTTGACTGTATGTATTATTACCGTTGGCCACTTTTACGATATAGTAACCATTAGGTACTGCACCTGTATTCAGGCTTACGGTCTGACTATGTTCCGTGCTATTGGTAATCACGTTTCCTTCCATGTTTACCAGGGAAGCATGTACTAAAGCGGTCGGATCATAATCTTTTACTTTTATGGTCAGCGAGTTCCCTTTCACCACCGGATTGGGGAATACATTCACGCCTTTGCCTTCTTCTGAGATAGGCGCCAGTTTCTCCTGCGGTGTCAACTCTGTGCTAAAAGTGCGGCCTTCCTTCGTGTTGGTTTCACGCGAAGCTGCCGGTTGGTATACGCGTACATAGTCTACTCTTAAAGCGGAAGGGAAAGGGGTGCTACTATTGGGGCTACCCGGCCAGTTGCCACCTACTGCCAGATTGAGGATCAGGAAGAAATCGCGGTGAAATTCTTCTGTGCTGTTGATATTGTTGGCAATGTTTGCTTCCCAGAATTTTACACCATCCACATACCAGCTGATAGAGGTACTATTCCAGTTGATCTGGTAGTTGTGCCAGCCAGCGGGTGTAGTGGCTACGGATCCGCCGTAGGATACGTGCTGGTTGTTGGAGTCCCAGTGGATGGTACCATGTGTCTGGTTCTCATTATTGATGTGTTCCATGATGTCGATCTCCCCACATTTAGGCCAGCCGATGCTACCTATGTTGGTGCCTAGCATCCAGAATGCAGGCCATAGTCCTTGTCCCATTGGGATAGACATACGAGCTTCTATCCAGCCACTTCCCCAATGGCGTTTTCCAGATGAGGTGATCTTACCGGAGGTGTAGGCATTACCACCGAAGTTTTCTCTTCTGGCGGTGATTACTAATTGTCCACCGCTAACGCTTATGTTTTGTGCACGATAATATTGCAGCTCGTTATTACCAAATCCACCATTGCCCTGGTCGATGTTCCAGTTACTGGTATTGAGTGTGTTACCATCAAATTCGTCTCCCCACCACAATTGTGCATAGCTACTGCTGCTGCTTAGCAGTGCGGCAAGGAGAAAAGGAAAAAAGGAAAACTTACGTTTTGTAGAATGTTTCATGTGTTTTGGGTTTTAATAGAAGAAAGAATAACTGCTCCGTGCTATATTTCTGCGCCATGCCGGATATGGGTATTTAGCATCCCTGTCCGAGTGATAATAGTGCCAGTCTGCGAGTTATTTGTGTAGGAGCTTGCTAATGTGACAATACCGCGTTGTTAATGTGATCTGGTTGATAAAGAGAACTACTGGGTTCACAATCGTTGGAATTATTCTGTCGAGCTTTTACGCGGTACAGACCTGCTGCGCCATAACGGGAATTTAGTTCTGTACGATGGTGCTCAAAAATAGGATAGCGTTTGCTAATTACCTTCTTTCCTACTACGTCATTACTACATCACAACATCGAAGATCAGCCACAAATCGCTGTTTCGTACTACATCAATGGTACATCTGGTTATTAGATTGCCCCTACCTTGGTCGAAAAGGGGACAATTTTACTATTGGGAAAATGCCTGTTATTATTTTTAACCGGGAACAGAAAGGTTGTCATTTTGCCTATATTTAGTCATCATGAAAGAACATCCTGACCATTGTGTCTTTTGTAAGATATTGAAAGGTACGCTGCCTGTAAGCCTGGTACATGAAGATGAGCACTGCATAGCATTTATGGATATCCAGCCTGTCAATGCCGGCCATGTGCTGGTCATTCCCCGGGTACACGCTCCATATGTACAGGATCTTGATCCTGTAGTCGGGGGGCATCTATTCCAGATAGGTATGAGGATCAATGCTGCCCTTCGCAAAAGTCCACTGCGCTGTGAAGGCGTTAACTTTCTTATGGCGGACGGAGAAGCGGCGATGCAGGAAGTTTTCCATATTCATTTGCATGTAATTCCTCGTTTCCGGCAGGATGGTTTCGGGCTCCGTTTCGGGGACAATTACTTTTTTCCACCATCCAGGAAGACGCTCGATGATACTGCTTCGGTTATACGTAAGTCCCTTTAACACAACTTTAACGTGATAAGGTAAAATTGTCCACTTCTTCCGGCAAATTGTCCACGCCGATTATTGTTGCAACAATTAATTTTACATTGTCTTTATGACAGACGTACACTTAAAGTTACCAATTTAAAAAACCGAACGACAATGGCAACCTGGAAAATAGACACAACGCACAGCGAGATAGGCTTCAAGGTAAAACACCTTATGATCACTAATGTGAGTGGAAACTTCAGGGATTTTGAAGGTACTGTATTGACAAACAGTGATGATTTTCATGACGCCAACATCACTTTTGAGGCACATGTAGCCAGTGTGGACACTAAAAACGAACAACGGGACGAGCACCTTAAGAACGGAGAATTTTTTGACGCAGCACAATTTCCCAAGATCCAGTTTACGTCCAAGCAGGTAAAAAAGATCAGCCAGGATGAATATAAGCTCCTGGGACATCTGACTATCCGCAATGAGACGCATCCGATAGAGCTGGATGTGGAATATGCAGGTATACAGGTGGATCCCTGGGGACAAACAAAGGCAGGGTTTGAACTTAAGGGGCGGCTGCATCGTTCGGATTATGGATTGCGTTGGAACTCGACTACAGAAGCAGGTGGTCTTGTATTAAGCGATGAGATCAAATTGCATATGAACATTCAGTTGACCAAGGCCGCCGAAAATTAACAATAGCTAGTTTTTAATAATAGATAGTGTTAGCGGGAGAGTAATCCGGTAAGATAGGTTATTATGGTTTCATGTGTCTAAGCGCCCCTTATCTTGCCAGTTACTCTCCTTTTTTATCCCGTGATCATCTTATTTGCCCATTTCCTCTCACGATCCACTTTTCTGTCACCAGTTTTTCTAAGGCAAAAGGCCCACGGGCATGTAGTTTCTGGGTAGATATGCCGATCTCGGCTCCCAGGCCGAATACTCCTCCATCTGTAAAACGAGTGGATGCGTTGACATATACGGCAGCGGCATCTACCTCCTGCAGGAATCGTTCGCCCAACACGACGTTTTCTGTAATGATGGCTTCCGAGTGCCTGGAAGAATAGCGGCGGATATGTTCCAGGGCTTCTTCGGCATCAGCCACAACCTTCACTGAGCATTTATAGTCCAGGTATTCTCGTCCAAAGTCGGCAAGGGTTGCTTGCTGTAAATAGGGATAGGCAGCGGCGGTCAATATTTCATAGGCAGCTACATCTGCAAATATTTCCACGTTATAGGCAACCAGTGAAGCTGAAAGGAGCTGTAATAACTCCTGCGCGATTGCTTTGTCCACCAATATGGTATCCAGTGCATTACATACAGAAGGTCGCGATACTTTTGCATTTGTGACGATCCGGGCGGCGTTCTCCAGCCGGGCAGTCTGCTCGACATAGGTATGGCATACGCCGGCCCCTGTTTCGATGACAGGTACACTGGAGTGTTGTCTGACATATTCAATCAGTTGCTGCGAGCCCCGGGGGATGATAATATCTATAAATCGTACTGCCTTCAGCATCTCTTCTACCAGGCTTCTTTCTACCGGTAAAAGCTGTACAGCTGCCGTGTCCACCTGGTGAGCGGTCAGTTCTTCCTGTATCAATCCGACCAGGCAAGTGTTGGTATGTATGGCATCGGAACCACCCCGTAGTACACATACATTACCGGAACGCAGGCAAAGGGCGGCTACATCTACTGTTACATTGGGGCGGGATTCGTAGATGACCCCAACGACCCCTAACGGTACGCTGATCTTTTCCACAGTCAGGCCATTGTCCAATGTGCGTTGCAGTATTACGGCACCTACGGGGTTTGGTAATGCTGCTATATCCAGGAGGCTATCTGCCAGCGACTGTATACGGGCATCGTTCAGCAGCAACCTGTCTTTTTTGGGATCAGTATCTGCCATGCGTTCCAGGTCCAGCTGATTGGCAGCGAGAATAGCAGGCGCAGATCTTACCAGTCTTGCAGCCAGGGATCGCAACAGGGATTGCTGCCGGTGGTCTGAGAGTGTCCGTACAGAGAGGGTAGCCTGCTGCGCCCGTTCCAACAGTGGTAATAAAGCGTCCATATTATAATAAGGTGGTTGTTAGATGAAGGGAGTAGTTAGATTATAGCAATACGATATCGTCTACATGAGCGATGGCTACATTCTGCACTTTACCTTTTCCGGCAATTGCATCGGAAGAAACTTTGGCTCTGGCTACAGCGATTACCTGGGAAGCTTCGCCAACGATCTCAAATACTTCTCCACACTCGAAACGTTCCTGTACGGCCAACACTCCTACTGCCAGCAGGCTGTGCCTGTTCTTCAATGCCTCTTCGGCCCCAGCATCTACCCGGAGGCGGCCTGTGACCAGGCTACCGCTGGCCAGCCATTTTTTCCGGGCCGGCATACTGCAAGGTTGTGGGAGGCACAAGGTGCCGGTTTCTCCTGTCATTGCTTTCAGAATGCCATCGGGGGTATGGACACCAAATATCACTACCTGTATCCCCATACGGGTAGCCAGGCGGGCAAAGGTGAGTTTTGAAACCATACCACCCAGTCCTAGGGAGGATTTTTTCCCATCGGCCAGTGCCAGGGCTGTCTTATCGATCAGAGGTATCTCGCGTACGACCTGTCCATTTCCATCCAGTACTCCCGCTACAGAGGTACTGAATAATAAGGAGGAAGCGCCGAAGCCGACTGCTATCAGGGTAGCTAGTTCGTCATTGTCGGAGAATTTCAATTCCAGGCTACTGACTACGTCGTTTTCATTGGCGATGGGTATGATGTTGCTGGCCCACAGTTCTTCGTAGGTTTTTTTCAGCTGCAAGAACTGGTCCCGGTTAGAAAAATGCTGCCGTTCGCATAAGCTTTGAGCGATGGCGATGCCATAAGGTTCGAAATAGGCTGCGTATTTATGTAATAAAAGCGGGTTGCCGATGGCTGCTGCCGCTTTTCGCTCACTTATACTGGCATTATAACTTTTCAGGTAACGTTTTCCTGCCGCTACGGCGCCGGATGATACCAATACAATATTATAGGTGGTATGTAAGGTGGCTACCTGCCGGGCAATTTCTGCCAGCACGGCCTCGTCCAGCTCCCCTGCCGGATTGGTGATGGAGGCGGTACCAAACTTTATAACTAAAACTGGTTTCACAACGTATAATTATTTCCTGCTAAATTATTCAAAAACTATAGAAATTACACTACAGTTAAATATTATTCAAAACAAAGTGGATTTAGAAAGAAAAGATCAAACCACAAATCAGTTGGTCCTGGCGGTTTAATTTATGCTGAAATAATTGCTAAACCGATTTATCTTTACGGATACCGGATATAGAAGTTTTTATCTTCATCAGCCAATAAATTGTAATTACCCGCAAATGAATAAGATCCTGCTTGCCACCGCATGGCTTTGCACTTCGTTGCCAGCGCTGGCGCAACAAAAATCAGCCACAGATGATCTGACACAATATGTTAAACCCATCATCGGCACCCAACGTATGGGACATACTTATCCTGGTGCGACTGTTCCTTTCGGGATGGTGCAGCTCAGTCCTGAGACGGATACGATTCCTTATGAAATGAATGGCAAGTATAATCCGGATGTGTATAAGTATTGTGCTGGTTATCAGTATGACGATAAAACGATCACTGGTTTTAGTCATACGCACTTTAGTGGAACGGGGCATTCGGATTTGGGAGATTTTCTGATCATGCCTACTACTGGTCCTTTGCAATTGAACCCGGGTACGGCGACGCATCCCGAAAGCGGGTATCGCTCCACTTTTTCTCATGAGCAGGAGGAAGCCTCCCCTGCTTATTATAAGGTAAAGCTGGATGAGTATAATATACAGGCGGAACTGACGGCCTCTAACCGGGTAGGTTTTCATCAATATACGTTTCCTCAAACGGACCAGGCGCATATTATCCTGGACCTGATGGCTAACCTGTATAATTATGATAACAAAAATGTCTGGACGTTTATCCGTGTTGAGAATGATACGCTGATCACCGGTTACCGGCAGACGAATGGCTGGGCACGTACCCGAACGGTTTATTTCGCCATGACGTTTTCGAAGCCATTTTACCAGTATGGTCAGCAGACGAAAGATAATAATGTGTACAAGGGTTTTTGGCGGAAATTTGATCAGACGCGGAACTTCCCGGAGATGGCGGGCCGGCAGATGAGGCTTTATTTTGATTTCAAAACTACGGACGGAGAAAAGGTCAAAATAAAATTTGCGTTATCACCGGTAAGTACGCAAGGAGCTTTACAGAACCTACGTGCAGAGATACCGCACTGGGATTTTTACAAGACCCGGCAGGAGGGTGTGGCGTTGTGGAACAAGGAGCTGCACAAAGTAGATGTGAAGACGACCCATGCGGAAGATATGGTAAACTTCTATACGGCGTTGTACCATACTTTCCTGGGGCCTACGACCTATATGGATATAGACGGCGGGTACCGGGGACTGGATCAGAATAATTATAAGGCAGAAGGATTCACAAATTATACTTCTTTTTCTCTCTGGGATACCTATCGTGCGCTACATCCTTTCTTCAATGTGGTGCAACCTACGCGCAATGCGCATATGATACAGTCTATGATGGCGCATTATGACCAGAGTGTACAACGTATGCTTCCGATATGGTCGCATTATGCGAATGAGAACTGGTGTATGATCGGCTACCATAGTGTGTCTGTAATAGCTGATGCCATTATGAAAGGTAATGCTCCATTTGACGAGGAGAAAGCATTGGAGGCCTGCGTAAATACAGCCAGGAACCAACGTTTTGACGGATTACAATATTATATGCAGTTAGGCTATATCCCTGAGGACAAGAACGGGTCTTCTGTATCCAAAACGCTGGAATACGCCTATGATGACTGGTGTATTGCGCAGGTGGCAAAGAAACTAGGCAAGCAGGATATTTATGAGGATTTCAGCAAGCGTTCCCGGTATTACCGCAATGTATATGACAATCAGACTGGATTTATGCGTCCGAAGATGAGTGACGGTAACTTCCGGAAGGAGTTTGATCCATTAAAGACGCATAACCAGGGGTACATAGAAGGAAATGCCTGGAACTACAGTCTTTATGTGCCGCAGTACCCCGAGGAGCTGATTGCTATGGGAGGAGGGCCTAAACGATTTGTGAAGCACCTGGATTCCCTGTTTACGATGCATTTGCCTGATGAGTTTTTTGCTGATACGGAGGATATTACCCGGGACGGTATCATCGGCAATTATGTGCATGGTAATGAGCCCTCTCATCATATAGCCTACTTGTACAACTGGTGTAATGCATCGTGGAAGACCCAGGAGCGGGTACGTATGATCCTTAAGAAAATGTATGGTCCTACTCCTGACGGCTTGGGGGGTAATGATGATTGTGGGCAGATGAGTGCGTGGTATCTTTTCAGTTCGCTCGGATTTTATCCGGTGTGCCCGGGGGATGTGAAGTATGCGTTGGGTAGTCCGGCGGTGGAGCATGCTACGATACGGTTGGAGAATGGGAAGTCTTTCACGGTGGATGTAAAAAACCAGGGTGATCGTAATGTGTATGTACAGCGAGTGTTATTGAACGGGCAGGCGTTGCAACATCCGTTTATCAATCATGCAGATATTCTGAATGGAGGTACGCTGACATTTTACATGGGCAGCAAACCCAGGAAATAAACAGGGCAATGACAGTATGTATTGGCGGTAGCCGGGGTTCCGGCTGCCGCTTGTGCTTTTCCGGAAGCGTCATGTGCCATAGGGCAAGGATTGGCCCTGTACTTCTTGTTGGGGTTAGGGCAAAAAGAAAGGCCTGTTATAAAACAGGCCATATGGTACTTTGGGGGGGGACAATACAATAGAGGGTTTTCACAAGGGTACAAATAATATTTATGGGGTTATTAACAAACAGGCTCTTAATCTGAATGGAAAATTAGTCAAAACACGATTCTGAAAAGCAATTTGCGAAGGAAGGCCCCGGTGAATGGATTCAAACAAAATGTAATATCATAAAACGCCCCCAAATTTCACGCAGCGCAAAAATCGTTATATACAGTTAAATTTCATATAGTTATGGTATATGAATTTTCGTTTCATGACGAATATTCTACGCCTATTACATAAAAAAAATCCGGCTATTTTCTTAGTTTAAGTGGATGTTTATACACATATCAACTGCGTAAACACCGGTATCATTTACCCCGATATTTATTCAGTGTTTTGTGTAGGCGTTTTTACGATCTTTAGGGTACTCATTCTATGACCAACGTGTGTGTAAAGAAATATTGGCTAATGGCTTGATTGGAGACAGGACCGTATTTATACGGCAGAAAAATACCGTTATTCACGCAGATTAAATTGCATAATACCACATAAAATAATCTGAATTTATCGGATATTCGCATTCGCAAATCTCGCTATTTACTGATTGAGTTGATATTATAAATTTACAATACTCATTATCTAATGATTATTATAAATTTACGCTACATTATTGTCCTAAATCCGGCCTAGTTTTAATTTGTCAATTAGATCAATCACCTAAAATTCCTTCTATGAGTGCCGTTAAATTAACTTCAAAAGCTGGCCAATTTGTAAACGCCGAACACGTAAATACCCTTCGTCAGAACTATCGTGATTCCAGGTGGGTACAAAACTCAAGGATCATAGGTAAAAGCGACTCTCTTAGCGTATGGTACAGCCTGAACGAACTTCGTCACTTCCTGGATACAGCCTCAGCGGCTGGTGCGGATGGCATAAAAGTATACTTCGGGGTATATCCTTCTGACTATAAAGAAAATGTACTTTTACAAGATCGGCAGACAGTTGTATTTGTCGCCACGCAGCAGAAAACCAGTGAATCCGGTAAAAGCGAAAACAAGGACCTGTATGTTTCCACGAAACAGGGGCCTGAGATTGTTGCTTACAACCTTGGTTCTGCTTGTCCTCCCTTCTGCAGGCCTACTGAAACATTTGGCCTTCCGCCGGAAGTGTTTATGAAAGATGTACCGGTAGAAGCACGTTAATGATGTGGTTGCTTGCCGACAAAGTCATATAACAGGAATTGCCAGATAAGACCCTATCTGGCAATTCTTTTATTAGTATGATCCGGGGGTTCCTTATTATTACCTGCACTTTATTAACTTAGCCTGGACAATGTTATTATCTGACCTAGCTAATCGTGACATATAATAAACCTGATTCATCTGATATGCCATCCCTCCCAGTCCATGTGGTCTTTTGTATACTATGCACGTTTTTAAGTACTTCTAGTTTTATTAATGGCAGATCGCCTGTATATCTGAGAATACTTTCTGTTTATTTATTCTTCACACTTGGGGTAGAGATTACCAGCTGGCGTTTGATGCAAAGTGGTCAGCAGAATCTCAAGCTGTATAACTTCTACAGTGTTATTAACATTCCCTTCTTCATTTATCTCTTAAGAGGCTTCCTGGTTAGTAAAAAGATGCAGCGGGTGTTGGTGGTGGCTATGATTGTTTATCCTATATTGGCGTTGATCAACATCCAGTTTATCCAGGGGCCGGACATCTTTAACACCAATACCTATATTCCGGGTTGTATTATCCTGGGGCTGATCAGTATCTTTTATTTCAAGGAGAATATCAGGAGTCCCAAGCAACAGAGTTTGCTGAATGATCCTGCGTTTTGGATTACTACGGCGGTATTATTCTTTTATACGTGTACAATACCCGTGTACGGTTTGTTAAATTTTTTGCGTAATCTGCCTGACTATTTATATAATAGCATTTACATTTTCCATACGGTACTGAACGTTCTTTTATACTTGTTATTCAGCATCTCTTTCTTATGCAATCTGAGTTTCCGGAAATCTATATCGCAATAGTAACGAGTACTATGCTTTTGCTGGTGCTGGCCGGTTTCATTGTTATTATGGTGGTACTCAATCAGAAGAAGCAGCTTGCCCAGAACCAGGAGCTGAACCTGTTGAAGGAGCGGTATGAGCAGGAGTTATTGCGTTCTCAGCTGGAGATACAGGAAGCTACTTTTGGAGATATTGCGCAAGAGATCCATGATAATATAGGTCAGTCGCTGACCTTTGTATCCATTTCACTCGCTACGGCGCCTATTACTGCTGATACGGAAGCGGCTTCTTACCTGGATGATTGCCGTAAGATGCTTAATAAGGCTATTACGGAGCTAGCTGACTTGTCCAAGGGATTACATACCGATCGTATTGCAGAAATTGGTCTTGTGAAAGCTATTCAATTTGAGCTGAATAAGCTAGAGAGGTTCAATTTGTTCAAAACTTCCTTTATTTTTACGGACATTCGCAACCTGATCGACGCCAAGAGTGAGATTATCATCTTTCGTATTGTACAGGAAGTTTTTAACAACATACTGAAGCACGCAAGAGCCAAGATACTGGAGGTTAAGATCTTCAGAGAGCAGGACAAGATTTACCTGCAGATCACCGATGATGGAATCGGGTTCGACCCCACCAGCCAGTTGGCATCTACTGATCAACACAAAGGGCTGGGATTGCGAAACATGAAAAAAAGGGCCATGATGATTGGCGGTTCTTTTTATATAAACAGTGTGACGAATGGCTGAACAACCATCCGCATTTGCATTCCAGTAATTAAACAATCGTTCCATGAGCACCCGGAAAACGAAATATAGCATAGCCATAGCAGACGACCACGTCCTAGTAAGAAAGGCCCTAAGCAGATTAATTAATACATTCAATGACTATTTCATCCTATTTGAAGCCAATAACGGAGAAGAAGTAATCAAGATCATTAACAGCCGTGAGATGCAGTTGCCCGATATCCTTATCCTGGATGTAAACATGCCAGGCATGAATGGATATGATACCGCGGTCTGGATCAATGAGCATTATCCGCAGATCCGTATCATGGCATTGTCTATGCTTAACGATGAATCTGTGATTATCAAGATGTTGAAATCCGGTGCTAAAGGCTATATTATGAAGAATGTGGAGCCGGAAGATCTGAAAGAGGCCTTTGATTCCCTGATCAAAAAGGATTTTTACCTTCCTGACTATATATCTGGTAAGCTGATCTCTGGTTTGCAGAAAGATGTATTATCGTTGAGTGAGAAGATCGAGCTGACCACGAAGGAGAAATATTTCCTGCAGTTGTTGTGTTCTGAGTTATCGTATAAGGAGATAGCGCAGAAGATGTTTGTAAGTCCGCGTACTATTGACGATTATAAGAGCAGTCTTTGTGAGAAGTTGAAGGTAAAAACGAGAGTGGGACTGGTTATTTTTGGTATTAAATACGGGTTGGTAGACCTTAGCAGTCAGGGTTAACCTTATTTCTGACAGATACTAACAGGTAGTATTGCTTTATGCGGTACTACCTGTTAGTATTTACAGGGCATGATCTTTCTGTATTGTTTTGCCTGACCAGGCTAACTGGGCTGTCCAGGGTTTTGCGGGTGAGGTCCAGAAGTTGTGAGCCGGAGGTAATCCCAAGGCCAGAAAGCCGGTGGTACAGAGGTATAAGCTACCGGTAGAAGTATATATATCGGCTATTTCGGGTTGGTGTCCGCAGAAGCCTAATTGGAGCCAGCCTTTTTTATCGAAGGTGCCCGGTGTTTCGAATATCCTTTTTATGACTGCGGTGAGTGCGGCACGCACTTGTCCCGGTGTGATTTCCGGCGGTAGCTGCTCCTGCAATGCCAGTTGTACCAGTGGTTGAAAGGCTGCGTTTCTGTAGGTCATTGAGCGGCCGACCACGGGGAAGGTACCTTCTGGGGATATGAGACGTTCCTGTATAACGCTGTATCGTTGCATGCGACGGACGGCTTCGTCGTACCCTGCTTTTGTTCCTTTTCCTTTTTCTGCCAGGATACGTAGGATATCTACCAGCATTGGCTGTATGACAAAACCGTTATAGTAGTCGAAATGAAAATCCTGTCCATCGCCGTACACGCCATCTCCTTTGTACCATTCCTGGTGTTTTTTGACAGCAAAATCTACTCTCATAGGGTCCCAGGCTTCACCGAAATTGAGTAGTGCGATTTCTATCATGGCGGCAAACAGCAACCAATTGTTGTAGCCTGGTTTTATCTGCCGAAGTGTTTTAAAGGCATTGATCACGCTTGATTTCACTTCTGGTGGCAGTGGTTGCCATAGTTGTTGGGGTGCGCGAATGAAGGCATGGGCGAGGAAGGCTGCATCTACCAGCGGTTGTGCGTCATGTTGGCCGGACCAATCCATATAATCGGGGGAAGCGGGATTGGTAGCTTGTGTAGTGGCTGCCAATGCGTATTTGATCAGTTGCGCCCTTACGTTTCCTTCGGCAGTATTGTCAGGGCCTAGTTCCAGCCAGGGAGCGATACCCGCCATGGTGCGTCCGAATGCTTCCAGGTAGGTCACTTTCTCTACCGTTTTTGCGTATTGGGGAGCTTTTTCCGTTGGCATCCATTGCTTGAGCTGTCCTTTGGCCAGGTGTTCGAGGACTGGAGTTGCGATCTGCTGCAGTAAGGCTGCCCAGTAGGATCGATCTTTCCCGGCGGCGGATGCTGGATCTGCTGTAATTGTGGGCGGTGTACTCCACCAATCGGCAGTGGCCGGTATGGTACTCACCACGCCGGCCACTGGTATTGCTTTTAAAAAGTTCCTTCTATCCAAGGCTTTATATTATTTCGCCCATTGCTTATATCGCAGGAGCGCTTCTACAAAATAGTAATCGGCATAGGTCAGCGGTACGTCTACCTCTGAATTGTGGGGGAAGGAACCGGTGCTATGCATTAGTATAAAGTTATTATTTTCTCCGGCCTTTGCGAGATAAGCGGGGCTGGCGAGGTTGATCAGTACCTGTTCGGCGGCGTTCCAATAGCGTTTGGTGTCTGTACCGCTGGTATAGCGGCTCAATTCGAGCAATGCGGAGGCCATTACAGCGGCAGCGGATGCATCGCGGGGAACATTAGGGATGCCAGGTGCATCATAATCGTAGTAAGGTATGAGGTCTTTAGGCATCCTGGGATGATTGAGCATATAGTCGGCGATATGGCGGGCTTGCTCCAGGTAGGCCTTGTCTTTGGTTTCCCGGTACATCATGGTGTATCCATATAGGCCCCAGGCTTGTCCTCTTGACCAGGCGGAGCTATCTGCTGCTCCCTGGTGAGTTTTTTTCTGGAGTACGGCACCTGTTTTCGGATCATAATCGATGACGTGATAGGAGCTGTAATCTTTGCGGAAGTGGTTTTTGATCGTTGTATTGGCGTGGGTGGTGGCGATATGTTTAAACGAAGTATCGCCGGTGGTGCGGGTGGCCCAGGTGAGCAATTCGAGGTTCATCATGTTATCGATGATAACAGGGAATGTGAATTGTCCATGGTCCCAGGATTTGATACATCCGACCGTTGGGTTAAAGCGGGTTGACAGTGTGCGGGCGCTGGTAACCAGGACGTCTTTATATCGCTGGTCTTTGGTGATGCGGAGGGCATTGCCAAAGCTGCAATACATCATAAAGCCCAGGTCGTGTGTTCCTTTATTATACTGTTCTTTTTCCACAACGGCCAGGCGTTTGAGTGCTTCTTTTTTCAACGCTTCATCTTTGGAGAATTCATAGAGCAGCCAGAGGGTACCTGGGTAGAAGCCACACGTCCACCAGTTGGATTTGGCGGTTACCAGGCTACCATCTTTGGGATTGGTCGTTCTGGGTAACAGGCTATCTGGTACGGTGGTGGCCATGCGTTTGTATTGTTCTCCGGCGAAGGACAATGTTTTATCTGCCAGTTTTATGATTTCCCGGCGGCTCATTTTCTGTTGTGCCTGCGACTGTGTGATCATTCCTGCTAGCAGGAGGTGGCATGCGATCAGTGTTAGTTTTTTCATATCGAGTACAAGTAATATTTAGTGTGCGTCTGACAAGGGTGCAGACCTGCATCAGGTTGACGAATAGCGTACTGCAAACGTTTGAAATATTAGTGTATTAAAAGCAGGTATTGGCTACCTGCTTTTAATGTCATTCTATTTGGCTTTCTTCTTAGCCGGTTGTTTCACGGGTGTGGCGGCGGCGGAAGATAATCGTTCGATCAGCTGTGTAGGAATAATTTCCTGTGTATACTTAGACGGGCCGGAGGCTGGTGACTGGATCAGTTCTATGAGTGCAGCAACGACTCTTTCTCCCATCAGTGATGGATGTTGATCTACGGACGTGATGGGGGGTGTTACGATCTCAGTACGCGGGTCATTGGAGTATCCTACGATCTTTAATTGTTCCGGTACTTTGATATCTATGGTACGGCAATACTCCAGTATCGTGATAGCGGTGGTATCGTTGGCAGCGAAGACGCCATCCGGGTATGGCGGTTGTGCGAATATTTTTTCACATACCTGCCAGGCGTTGTCCCTTGTTAATTCCTGATAAAATACCCTGGATTTTTTGAAGGGTAATTTATGTTTCTGGAGGGCGGCCTTGTATCCGGCCACGCGTTCGACATAGAGGTTACAGGACAGGGGACCGGAGATATGTACGATATCTTTGCATCCTTTATCGATGAGGTGTTCGGTAGCGGTATATCCACCGAGGTAGTCGTCGCCTTTTATAACCTTTACATTATAGTCTTTAGGTACGCGATCGAAGAACACGAGGGGGATATTGTGTTGTGTGAACACGTCAAAATGGGAAAAGTCGGTGGTATGCAAGGTGGTGGAGACAGCGACAGCATCTACACGAGCGGAGTAGAGGGTGTTGACCAATGCTACTTCCTGTTCGTAAGAGTCGTTGGACTGGCAGATGATCAGGTTATAGCCATGCTCCTGCAGTTTGTTTTGTATGATGGTACTGATTGCTGCGGGGAAGAACATGGAAATGCGAGGTACTACCAGGCCTATTGTTTTGCTTTTATTGCTACGCAGGCCGGCTGCCAATGCATTTGGGCGATATCCCAGTTTGCGTGCCATTTTTTTTACTTTCTCTTTCGTTCGGGCACTGATGTTGGGATGATCGTTCAACGCTCTTGATACGGTAGATACTGATAGTTGCAGTTCTTGTGCGATGTCTACGATCGTTTTTTCTGATTTTTTGTTCATATGTCAGCAATTAGCTGTTAAAGCGTGGAGGTGGTATTATGCCTTTTGCCGTCCACTGTTCACTGTTTACCTGCCATCGTGGAATTGTCTGTCCTCCCGGGGGATGTGGTTTATCTTCCCATCCATCCTCCATCTACGGTTAATATAGTGCCATGGACATAATCTGCGGCATCAGAAGCCAGGAATACTACCGGGCCTTTGAAATCTTCGGGTTGCCCCCAGCGGCCGGCGGGTATACGTTCGAGAATGCTGCTGCTTCTTTTTTCGTCTGCCCGCAACGCCGAGGTATTGTCGGTGGCTATGTAGCCAGGTGCGATAGCATTGACATTAATACCTTTAGCGGCCCATTCATTTGCGAAAGCTTTTACCAGGGATCCTACTGCTCCTTTGCTGGCAGCATATCCCGGTACGTTGATCCCACCCTGGAAGGTAAGCAGTGATGCTGTAAAAATAATCTTTCCCTTTCCATGTGCAATCATTGTTTTGCCAATTTCTCTTGTCAGGATAAATTGGGCGTTGAGGTTGATATTGATCACTTCGTCCCAATATTCATCCGGATGTTCTGCGGCAGGCTTACGAAGAATGGTGCCGGCATTGTTTACCAGGATATCTATGACCGGGAATCCGTCATTTATCTCCTTGATAAATTTATACAAAGCATCCCGATTTCCAAAGTCGCATTGAAAGCCATAGAATTTTCTTCCGGCGGCGATGACTTCTTTTTCCACCTCGCTCCCTTCTTTTTCGAGGGAAGCGGAGACTCCTATTATATTGGCGCCTGCTTCTGCGAGGGCGACTGCCATTGCTTTGCCTATTCCCCGTTTGCATCCGGTAACGACCGCGGTCTTTCCCTCGAGGCTGAACATATTGATCATATAGTATTGCTGGTTAAGTAATGTAAGGTAGTGCGTGTTATTGCACTTTCACGGTAAGCGGCTGTTGTATTTTCCGGGCGAACTGTTGCAGGTAGGTAAACCACTGCTGTTCATTTTTGATGCGACCGGCTTTGTCCCAGGCTGCTCCGAAGTAATATACGAAAGGTTCGCCGGCGGTTGCTTTTGCTTTTGCCAGCAGGTGTTGGGAGGTCACTAACATGCCTGGTACAGCAGCAGGGAATACGCAGCCTATACCTGAGGTACCATCTTCTCCATGTTGGGGTTCCCAATATCCCAGTACGCCTTGTTTTTCGTCGAGCAGGACGGCCCCAGGTTCTTCTCTTTTAACGATACCTGCCACTACCGGCAATTTATCGCCATTGAATACATACTGTACGGACATTTTGTTGAGTTGGGAGCCGGCATCCAGTGAGATGGTCTTCGTCGCTGATACGGTGGTATTACCCGCCTTCCAGGTATCGTATATCAATTGAAAGGTGGTGCGCAGGGGGCCATTATCCAGTACCTTGTAGGTTTTATATTTCCTGGAGAAGTTGATGGAGTCTCCTACGAAAGGCGCATTATCACCAGCTCCGAGGGTGAATCCTACTTTATAATAATCGAGGCCTTGTCCATTATCGTGGTGATAATTGTCCAATTTGTACCAGTTGTCTACTACAAGGTCGCTGGTACGTTTGCTCCAGAAGTCGATGCCATGGGCATTTTCTTTAGGGAAGTTTTCGAGGGCCGGGCCGTACATGCGGAATACTACGCGATCGTTTTCCCAGGCGAAGTCGTCTTTGCGTTCGGGTACGAAACGGCCGAAAGTACGGGATTTGACTTTGGCCGGTTGTCCGGGTTGGATGCTCAGGGTAATGGCGCTCTTTGCGGGCAGGGATACCTGTACCAGCAGTGCTACCGGCGCTGGTTGTCCCAGGGTGATCAGTTGATATGGTATCTCTTTCCCTGTTTGTTTATTAATGATACGGAAGGGTGCTTTAGCGAGGGGCTCCCATTTGTTGCCGAATGCTGCCGCTGGTATTTCTACCACTTCTTCTTCGCGGGCGACGTCGGCCGGGTTGCTGATACTGATAGCTGTCTTTTCAACACTTAAAATCTGTTGTTTATTTGGCGCCGCTTGTACTAGCTGTTGTGAGGTCAGCCAGGTGATGCTGCAGCAAGCAAATGCCAGGATAATCTTTTTCATGACGGAATTTATTGGATTCATGTAATAGACGGCCCCTTGAAGGTACTGATCTGATTATCTGAGTTCGTTGATGGCACATACGTCCATATCTCCGTAGTCGAGGTTTTCGCCAGCCATTCCCCAGATGAAGGTATAATTGCTGGTACCGGCGCCTGAGTGGATGGACCAGGGTGGGGATATCACGGCTTGTTCATTCTGCATCCATATATGGCGTGTTTCCTGTGGCTGCCCCCAGAAGTGGCAGACAGACTGGCCTTGTGGTATTTCGAAATAGAAATAGACTTCCATCCTACGGTCGTGGGTATGAGCGGGCATGGTATTCCATATATTGCCGGTATGCAGTTCGGTCATTCCCATTTGCAGTTGGCAGGTTGGCAATACGGAGCTGACCAGTAATTTATTGATCGTACGATGGTTGGCGGTTTCCTGTGCGCCCAGTGTTACAATTTCGGCCTCTTTACGGGTGATGTGCCGGGTTGGATATTCGCGGTGCGCGGGGGTGGAATTCAGGTAGAACTTTGCCGGCGCGTTCTTTTCTTTGCTGCGGAAGATGATCTCTTGTTTACCCCTGCCGATGTACAAGGCTTCTTTATATTCCAATTCGAATACTTCTCCATCTACTGATACGGAGCCGTGGCCACCGACATTGATAATGCCGAGTTCTCTTCTTTCGAGGAAGTAGGATGCTTTCAGTTGCTCGACAGGAGTGAGTATTATTTCCTGATCTACAGGCATTACGCCACCGGTGATAAACCGGTCATAGTGGCTATATACCAGCTGTACGGTATCTTTTTCAAACAAGCTGTCGATCAGTAGTGCTTTCCTAGATTCTTCTGTGGACCATCTTTTTACTTCTTCGGGACTGCTGGCGTATCTGGTTTCTGCTTTCATACTCATGCCTAATTTTACATTAAATGATTATCAACTGCGGAGATACGGAAAGATATAGCTAAATACTGAATCTTGCAAACGTTTGCATTTTTTATGATGACGCTGATACTATCTATACATAGTATGCTAAAAATTATTATGTATGTTTTAGCAAATAGCCCAAGAATCCAAAAGGTTCATTTTTCCTGTATGGCATTGCATTTCAGGACTTGTACAATCCTTATAATAGTGGTAGTTTTAGGAAGATTTTAAATAGTCAAAATCACATTATGGATTAAGATTTTAGTATTAATTGAGCTAGGGCTAATTATCTACTTTTATCAATTATGAATACGTATTTACAGATACATCCGGATGATAATGTGTTGGTAGCATTACAGGATCTTCGGGCAGGTGCTATCATACCATTTAATGGCTCATCGATTGAACTTACGACAGATATTCCAGCGAAACATAAATTTCCCATATCGGCATTGCGCACGGGTGATCCTGTTGTGATGTATGGTGTATTGGTGGGTAAGGCGACGCAGGCGATAGCGAGCGGGGAAAAAATCACGACGACCAATATACAGCACGAGGCGAATTCCTTTCATGAGAAGGACAGTAATATTCAGTGGCAGGCACCGGACGTGAGCCAGTGGCGGGATCGTACATTTATGGGATACCAGCGGGAGGACGGGCAGGTCGGCACCCGTAATTTCTGGTTAGTGATACCCTTGGTATTTTGTGAGAACCGGAATGTGACGGTGATCAAGACGGCTTTTGAGAAGGGGCTTGGATTTGCGCCTACGGAGGTATATAACGAGCAGGTGGAAGACCTGGTTGCGTTGTATAAGCGCGGGGATATGGAGGCGCTGCGAGGTTATGAGGCCAGCCGGGCGAGTGCAGCTAGTAAGCGGCATACGATCTTTCCTAATATTGACGGTATAAAATTTCTGACACATGAAGGTGGTTGTGGCGGTACGCGCCAGGATTCTGATGCTCTATGCGCGTTGCTGGCCGGGTATATACATCATCCGAATGTGGCGGGGGCGACGGTACTTAGTTTGGGTTGTCAGCACGCACAGGTTTCCATATTAATGCAATCGGTGAAGCGTCTTAATCCCACGTTTAATAAACCGGTATTGGTATTTGAGCAACAGAAGAGTGCATCTGAGTTTGCGATGTTAAGTAATGCTATTAAGGAGACGTTCCTTTCATTGGTAGAGGTGAACAAGCAGACCCGTCAGCCGAGTCCCTTGTCTAAACTGGTGATTGGTCTGGAGTGCGGGGGATCTGATGGATTTTCGGGTATTTCTGCGAATCCGGCGGTAGGACATACTTCTGATTTGCTGGTGGCATTGGGAGGTACATCTATCCTATCTGAATTTCCGGAGTTGTGCGGTGTGGAGCAGGAGCTGATCAACCGATGTACGAGCACGGAGATATCTGACAAATTTATCCGGATCATGCGGGCATATGAGACACAGGCACGGTCTGTGGGTAGTGGTTTTTATATGAATCCTTCTCCCGGAAATATCAAGGATGGGCTGATCACTGATGCGATCAAATCTGCCGGTGCGGCCAAGAAGGGAGGTACATCTCCTGTTACTGACGTGCTTGACTATACGGAATATGCGACTAAACCCGGTCTCAACTTGCTTTGTACGCCTGGTAATGATGTGGAGTCTACTTCTGCGGAGGTAGGTTCTGGTGCTAATATTGTTCTTTTTACCACGGGTTTGGGTACCCCTACGGGCAATCCTATTGCTCCTGTGCTGAAGTTGTCCACTAATACGCGTCTGGCGCAGCGCATGCCGGATATTATCGATATTAACACGGGTACGATCATCAGTGGGGAACACAGTATTGCGGAGATGGGGGAACACATCCTTGAGATGGTGATCAAAACTGCCAGCGGTGAAATGTTGACAAAAGCGGAGCAGTTGCGCCAGGATGATTTCATTCCGTGGAAGCGAGGTGTAAGTCTATAGTTTATTTCATTTGTTATACGGTAAAGGGCCGGCTTCATTTGTAAGAAGCCGGCCCTTTGATATTTATGTCAGGTATTGTTTTATATTTTCACCTGTTCCATCTTGGGAGCGAAGAGGTGCATGACGAACCAGGCTAGGATATACATGCATCCGCAGATGGTAAAGAGGATGTTATAACCAGTGCCGATGTTGCCGAGACCTTTGTAGTGATCCAGGAGGGCGCCTACCAGTAATGGGAACAGGATACCACCGACAGAGCCTGCCATACCGCCGATACCTACTACAGAGCTTACTGCATATTTCGGGAACATGTCTGAGGCGGTGGTGAAGATATTAGCGGACCATGCCTGGTGTGCTGCTGCTGCGAGGCTGATCAATGCAACTACTCCCCATACGTTGGTAGCATACTGTGCGGCCATGATGGGGATTACGCAGATAGCGAATATGAGCATGGATATCTTACGGGAGCGGAATACGGGCCATCCTCTTTCTATCAACCAGGAGGAGAGGTATCCCCCGCCGATGCTACCTATGGTGGTGGCGGTATATACGATGATGAGCTGAGGGTTTGGTTTCTTCAGGTCGAGGTGAAATGTGGTGGAGAAGTAGGAAGGTAACCAGAAGAGGAAGAACCACCATATGGGATCGGTGAGCATTTTGCCGAATACGAAGGCCCAGGTTTGGCGGATAGAAAGCAGTTTACCCCAGGATACTTTTTGTTTGGGTTCTTCGGGTTTTAATTCCAATTCGTTATCGCTGTGAATGAAGTCGTATTCTTCTTTTGACAACTTTTTATGTCGGGCGGGGATCTCGTACATTACCAACCAGAATACGAGCCAGATAAAGCCGACGATACCTGTCCAGATGAAAGCTTCCTGCCAGCCGTAGTTACCTGCCAGCCAGGGTACTACTGCGGGAGCTACTACGGCACCTATATTGGCGCCGGAGTTGAAGATACCTGTGGCGAGTGCTCTTTCCTTTTTAGGGAACCATTCTGCTACTGATTTGATGGCGGCCGGGAAGTTACCCGCTTCGCCCAGTCCCAGCAAGGCACGGGCGAAACCGAAACCGAGGGTTGTTTTAGCCAGGGCATGTACCATTGCGGCGACGCTCCAGATGATGATGGATACGGTGTATCCCATTTTTGTACCGATACGATCGACGATTCGTCCGAAGAAGAGGAGGCCGATGGCATAGCAGGCAGAGAAGGCCATGACGATATTGCCATAGTCAGTTTCTGTCCAGTTGAATTCCTTTTCCAGTATAGGTTTCAGGAGACCGATCACCTGCCGGTCGAGATAATTAATGGTGGTGGCGAGGAACAGTAGTGCACATATGCGCCAGCGGTATTTTCCGACTATTGTGGCATTCATTAGAACGATTTTGGAATTTATAAAGTGCTTAAATTAAGCTATTGTTCCTAAAAATGCAAACGATTGCATTAACTTACTTCTATTCATGTTGATACGTATGCGGGTATTATCCCCGTAAGGCGTTTATTAGCGAGAGTGCCTGGCTGATAGCGATTTTGAGCGCCTGATAGTCTTGTTTATCTATGAGGCGTTTATCGAGCAAGTTGGATCCCATTCCTACGCATACGACCCCTGCTTCGAACCAGGCGTTGATGCTGGCGGAGCTGGGTTCTACGCCACCTGTTGGCATAAATTTAAGGCCAGGGAACAGTGGTTTGATGGCTTTGACGAATCCGGGTCCGAGGACATTGCCCGGGAATAATTTTACCAATGTGGCTTGTTGTTGTTCTGCCTGGGCGATCTCGGTAGGAGTCATGCAGCCAGGTATCCAGCAGATGCCTGCGTTGCGGCAGTAGGTGGCAGTGGCGCTATCGATGATAGGGCTGACGATGAAGTCGGCGCCGGCACCTGCGAATGCTTCTGCGTCGGCGGCTTGTTTGATGGTGCCGATACCCAGGTACATATCGGGCATGGAGACCAGTTTTTTATCCCGCATGGCGGCGAAGTTCCGGCGGGCGTTGTCGCCCCGGTTAGTGAATTCAAATACTCTTATACCTGCTTCGTAACAAGCCTGTAGTACTTCGCAGCAGACGGTTTCGTCATCATGATAGAATACTGGTATGATGCCGCTCTGTGAAAATGCGTTGATGATAGTGCCGGTTGCTGGTGCCATGTCAGATCAGTTTTAGGATGTTGTCTTTGCCGGTGAGGTTAAAGTCACCTTTATAGAATAGTTTCGCGTATGCTGCAGCAGCAGCGTAGTTGATGGTTTGTTGTGCATCCATCTTATTGAGTTGTGCATATATTAGGCCAGCCATAAAGCTGTCTCCGCTCCCTACTCTATCTACTACTTCGTTGGTTTCATATTCCCGGGATACGGTCTGTGCTGTACCATCGAAATAGGAGGCATAGTAGCGGTTGTGGGCGGGTGCGGCGGAGAATCGGAAGGTGAAGGCGACCTGTTTGCAGCGCGGGTAGCGGTTGATGATGGTGCGGGCTACTTTTTCTGCGTTGTCGAGGTATACCTGTTTATTATCGGCGGCCAGTGCTTCGGTATCGAGTGGTGTACCGAGCATTTGGTGTGCAGCCCAGATATTTCCCATTATCACATCGCAGTATGTGGCCAGTTCGGGCATGATGTCTCCTGGTTGTTTACCATATTGCCACAGTTTGCTGCGGTAGTTGAGATCTGTTGAGATGATCAGTCCTTTGCGGGAAGCGGCTTCCAATATTTCTTTGCAGACTATTGCGGCATCGGCGTTGAGTGCTGGTGAGATGGCGCTCCAGTGGAACCATCCGGCATCGCCGAGCCAGGCGTCCCAATCGACGGATCCGGGGGTGATGGTGCTGAAGGAGGAGTATTTGCGATCGTATACTACTTCTGCATGTTTCAGATCGGCGCCTTGTGCCAGGTAGTAGGCACCTATGCGGTCGCCGCCCCAGAGCATGCGATCGGTGGATACGCCCAGTTGCTGCAGTTGATCGAGCACTTGTCTGGACAAGCCGTTGTCGGGGACTTTGCTGATATAGGCGACGGGGACGCCCCAGTGCCCGAGGGCTGCGGCTACGTTTGCCTCTGCCCCACCTACGTATAGTGCAGCATTGTGCTCATTCCAGGAAGGCGATAAGCGTAATAATATTTCTCCGAATGTGATGACTTTTACTGGCTGCATGATATCTATCGAAAAATCTTAGAAGTTAAAATACGCTTTTGCGTTGTGATAGCAAATATCCTGTACCATCTTTCCCAGCCATTTTGTGTCGGCCGGCAGTTCTCCGTTTTCCACATCGTTGCCGATGAGGTTACAGAGTATGCGGCGGAAGTAGTCATGGCGGGAGTATGAGAGGAAGCTCCGGGAATCGGTGAGCATGCCTACGAAGCGGCTCAGGAGGCCCATGTTACTAAGCGTATTCATTTGTTTTTCCATTCCATCTTTCTGATCGAGGAACCACCAACCTGAACCGAACTGCATTTTGCCCGGGACGGTGCCATCCTGGAAGTTGCCTATCATGGTGGCGAATACTTCGTTTTGTGTAGGGTTGAGATTATAGACGATTGTTTTGGCCAGTTTGTCGCGCTGATCGAGTTGATCAAAGAAGGCAGCCATTGCGCTGGCGTTCTGCCAATCGCCTATGGAGTCTACGCCGGCATCTGCGCCCAGTTTGCGTAACAGGCGGCTGTTATTATTACGAATGGCGCCTACATGGAATTGTTGTGTCCATCCTTTTTCATGGTTCCATTCGCAGATGCACTGCAAGGTAGCTGTTTTAAACCTGGCGGCATCGGTTTCGCTCACGGTTTTGCCTGCACGCAGTGTAATGAATATAGTATCTAGTTCGGCAGCGGTAAAAGGCGTATAGAAGAATGTATTGAGGCCATGATCGGATAGTCTACCTCCCATTGCATGGAAGTAATCGTGTCGTTGCCGGAGCGCGCTGAGCAAGGCATTGTATGTGTTGATGGTCGTATTGGTAACGCCCTCCAGTTTATCCAGGTATTGATTAAAGGTTACTGGTTCTTCTACGGCGATTGCTTTATCGGGCCGGAAGGTTGGTAATACATTGACGCCAAATGGTTGTTGTTTTATCTGCTGATGATATTCCAGGTTGTCGCAGGGATCATCTGTGGTGCACAAGGTATCTACGCGGAAGTGTTTCAGCAGGCTTTGTGTGGACCATTGCGGTAGTTGTGCATTGCACTGTTCATATATGCTGGCGGCGCTGTCTGCGTTGAGCAGATCATGTATGCCGAATGGGTTGAGCAGTTCCATATGCGTCCAGTGGTAGAGTGGATTGCGCATGGTATAGGGTACTGTTTCTGCCCATTTCAGGAACTTGGTGTAGTCGTCGGCGGTGCCGGTGATATTCTCTTCGGCGATACCGTTGGCACGCATGGCCCGCCATTTATAGTGATCTCCTTTCAGCCAGATGGCGGTGAGGTTTTCGAACTGTTTATCCTGTGCGATCTCATCTGGCGGGAGGTGGTTGTGATAGTCGATGACCGGCATTTCTTTTGCGTAGTCGAAGTACAGAGTCCGGCTTGTTTCTGTTTGCAGTAAAAAGTCTTCTGACAAAAACTGTTTCATAAATCGTGGTTATTACTAAAGCAGCATTACGATGATGTGATAATATTCCTTTTATAGCTGAGGTGTTGCTATGCTTATCTGTTGTGCATACTTCATAGCGCCTTCGCGTATCATGCCTTGCAGGTGTGTGGCGACCAGGTCTGTGAAGCCAGGCAGTGTGGCAAGATTGGTTTCCCATAGCTGGATGTTGGTGCAGACTTCCTGTACGAGGGTATTGATGGCGGTATCGTTATAGTTTGCTTCGGCGGCATGTTGCCAGTAGGCAGCGAAGATGGCCACGTTGTCGTCTGTGATGAGATATTCGCCCGCCTCGCGTAATCCGAAATACTGGCCACTTTCTTGTTTTACCGGTTTAAGGAACAGGAGCATGGCGGCGAATCCCAGGCACATCATGGGAGGCAGCAGCTGGTGTTGTTCGTAGTAGCGAACCAGTGTGCGTACGTTCCGGGCGTTCATTTTAGCGCTTTCCTGGAAGGTGATGCTGATGAGTTTGTGGGCGATGTAGGGGTTGGCGAACCGGTCCAGTACATCTTGGGCGAAGGTATTTGCCTGGGGGCATATTTCGCGGATGGTCGGCAATATTTCCTGCAGTACGACGGTATGGAAGAATCGTTTCATGAAGGGATCTTCCAGGCATTCGTATACGGTATTAAGGCCGCTGAGGTATGCCAGTGGTACGGCGATGGTATGGCTGCCGTTGAGTATACGCAGTTTTTGTTCTCTGTAGGGGGTTATATCCGGGGTGATGAGCATTCGTTCGTCGGCCTGGTGGAAGCTCATGATTTCGCGGATATGTTCATTACCCTGGATGGCCCATAGCAGGAATGGTTCTACCTCTATCCAAAGTTGGTCCTTGTATCCTGCATCCTGCTGGAGCTGATCGAGGTCTTTGGGTTTACCCGGGACGATGCGATCGACGAGGGAGTTGCAGAAGTGGTTATCTTTTGTGATCCAGGAGACGAATGTTTCGGGTAGTTTATTGAAGGCCGCCAATTTGAGGACGATCTCGAAGAGGAGGTCGCCATTGTTTACGACCAGTTCTGTGGGTACGATGACGAACCCGGTATTTGATCTGCCCTGGAATGTCTGGAAGCGAGTCCAGAGGATGGCCAATAGTTTGCCCGGGAATGAGGTTGGTACGCCACTTGTGATATCTTCTTCGACATACTGTATACCTACTTCGGTGGTGTTGGAGATGATAGTTTGTAAAGTGGGCTGCTGTGCGGTTTTGAGCACCTCCTGCCATTCTGCATTCGATTGCAAAACACGGCTAATTGCAGTGTTAATAAGGACCTTATTCACCAGTTCTCCCTGGGCGACGCCTTTGATGTGGGTGGTGAAGAGGTTATCCTGGCCGGAGAAGTCTTTGGTATCGCCATCGGTGGATTTGATGATAACGATGCGGCCATTAAATATTTGTTGTTTATTGGCTTTATCGACGAGGTAGTCTACCAATCCGCGCAATAGGACGCCGGTTCCGAACTGGAGGATACGTTCGGGAAGTTGGAAGGTATCGGCGCTGATACCGGTTTGCGGGTGGCTCGTGATATAGTCTTTATTTAACATTGGTAACATGCTAATAAATTTAGAGTAAAATGGGCCTTTAGCCAATAAATATATGACCCACTTTTAACATTTTACACTTCTAATGCAAATTATTTATAAAAACCATTAAAACGGCAGCTTTCCTGCTGGAAAAATTTCAACAGGGGGAACACTTTATTAGGAACGGTCATTTTAGCAAGTTTTGTTATACTATAGCTGTAAACTATGGGGATATAGTCAGGATTGATAACCCGGGGTATGTGCTTGGCAGTAAATTCAGTAATTTTGCTCCTTTAATTCATAATAAGATGAGCAGACACGGTAAGGTGCTGGTTGCGATGAGCGGCGGCATAGATAGTACGGTTACGGCGCTGATGCTTCATGAGCAAGGTTACGAAGTGGTGGGCATCACCATGAAGACCTGGGATTATGCATCTGCCGGGGCCAGTAAGAAGGAGACCGGCTGCTGCAACCTGGACTCTTTCAATGACGCCCGTGCAGCGGCCGTACACCACGGATTTCCGCATTTTATCCTGGATATACGGGATGAGTTTGGTGATTTTGTGATCAACAATTTTGTGGAGGAATATATAGCGGGTCGTACGCCTAATCCCTGTGTGTTGTGTAATACGCATATTAAATGGCGGGCGTTGATGAAGCGTGCGGATGCGATGGACTGTGCGTTTATTGCTACGGGACATTACGGTCAGGTGCGTGCATTGGAAAGTGGCCGTCATGTGATCAGTAAGGGTGTTGACGAGCTGAAGGACCAGAGTTATGTGCTGTGGGGATTGCAGCAGGATGTGCTGCAGCGTACTTTGTTGCCATTAGGTCAGTATCGTAAGACGGAGATCCGGCAGATGGCTTTTGATTTTGGTTATCCGGAGCTGGCTAAGAAGGCGGAGAGCTATGAGATCTGTTTTGTACCGGATAATGACTACCGGGGCTTTTTAAAGCGGAAGGTAGACGGGCTGGAAGAGCAGGTAAAGGACGGTAATTTTACGTTGAAGGACGGCACTGTGCTGGGAAAACATAAAGGGTATCCTTTTTATACGATTGGTCAGCGTAAAGGACTTGATATTGCGCTCGGGCGACCTGTGTATGTAACGGAGATCATTCCTGAGACCAATACGGTTGTGCTTGGGGATGAGGCTGATCTGCAGCGGGATGAGATGTTGGTAAGTGGTATTAACCTGATCAAGTATGATCATATTCCGGAGGGGATGGAATCGTTGACGAAGATCCGGTATAAGGACAAGGGGGCGCTCAGCAACCTGTATAATGAAAACGGGCAGGTAAAGGTTCGTTTTTACGAGCAGGTGAAGGGTATTGCTCCTGGCCAGTCGGCGGTATTCTACGAAGGGGACGATGTCGTTGCCGGAGGTATTATACAACGTAGTAATATAGCGGGATAAATTTATTCCTGAGGATATTGTCAGGGGCTGTCTCTTTGTTGAGGCGGCCCTTTTTTGTGGTAGGCCGTGGGCGCTGTATTAAATCATGGTTTTAGTCTGCGCTGTCGCTGCAGTAGGCGGGCACTATATATAACTTTTTGTACATTCGTAGAGAATCGTTCCGTATGTACATATTTGTTCAATCCCGTATTATCCTGTTAATACTTTTACTTTTTCCGCTGGCCCTGTGTGCGCAAGTGAAACGTTATGTTGTGACGTTCCGTGACAAAAAGGGGTCTCCTTATACACTTTCAGATCCGCAACGGTATTTATCTGCGAAGGCGCTGATGAGAAGACAGCATCAGCAGATTGCTGTGGACAGCAGTGACCTGCCGGTATCGCCGGCATATGTGGACAGTTTACGTAAGGCCGGTGAAGTGCAGGTATTGTATACGCTTCGGTGGTTCAACCAGGCGATCATTGCGACGGAGGATGCGGCGGCTATTCAACGTATTTCGCAATTTCCTTTTGTGAGCGGCGCTACTGCTGAAAGCAGGCAGGCGAGTGAACAGCGGGAAACGCCCCGTGTGGGGCGTAATGAGCGGCAGGCGGGGGCGAATGCAGGAGAGTACGGCGGGGGCTTTATGCAGTTACATCTGAATGAAGGAGTGTTTTTGCATGAGAAGGGGTGGAAAGGTGAGGGTATGGTGATTGCTGTGTTGGATGCTGGTTTTCCGGGAGTGGACAAGAACAGGGCTTTTACCTATCTGAACGGCAGGCGTAATATCCTTGCTACGCGCAATTTCAGCGACGGCAGTGGGGAAGTGTATGGATATGGCAGTCATGGTGCGCATGTGTTGTCGATACTGGCAGCTTATTTGCCAGGTGAGATGATCGGCAGTGCGCCGGATGCGAGTTATGTGTTATTACGTACGGAGGAGACGGCTACGGAGTCGCCTATAGAGGAATATAACTGGGTAGCGGCGGCGGAGCTGTCGGATAGTATTGGTGTGGATGTGTTATCCTCTTCGGTGGGTTATACAGAGTTTGACGATTCTGTTTTCAATCATACTTATTCGCAATTGGATGGCCGGAGTACTACGATAGCGCGAGGCGCGGCATGGGCGGCCCGCAAGGGTATATTGGTTGTGAACTGTGCGGGTAACGAAGGGTTCTCTTCCTGGAAATACCTGCTCTCTCCTGCTGATGTGGACAGTGTGCTGGCGGTAGCAGCGGTAAATGAAAGCGGGCAGGTAGCGGCGTTCAGTAGTTATGGTCCTACGGCTGACGGCAGGATCAAGCCGGACGTGGCTGCATTGGGGGTGAATACGCAGTATGTGAATCCGGAGGGGCGTTTGCTTAGCGGGGATGGGACTTCTTATGCATGTCCTGTTATTGCGGGGCTGGCGGCCTGTCTATGGCAGGCTTTTCCCAAGCGCAGTAACCGGGAGATCATGGATGTGATCAAACGCAGCAGCAGCCATTATACGCATCCGGATAACCGTACCGGTTATGGTGTACCTAATTTCCGTATTGCTTACGACCTGTTATTACAGCAGGAGTTGTCGGATACGATCGCGATCCGTAACAGCCTGGGGGATAAGCTGCTGAAGGCGTTCCCTAACCCATTTACCAACCGGCTGAACATCTATTATAAGTCCAGTTCTTCTCTCCCGCTACAATTGCAGCTAGCGGATGCGGGCGGTAAGCTGGTACGTAGCGGAACTATTCCTGCCAGCGAAGTGATTTACGGTTATTTCAACTGGGACAAGGGCTTGTCCGGTCTACCTGCCGGTGTCTATTATCTACAAGCTATCCAGGGTGGTGAGCGTACGGCTATTAAGGTGCTGAAGATGTAGTTATGCTTTGCGGAGTTGTACTGCGAACATGCTATCGGCGCCTCGTGTGTAGCCGGTGATGATCCCGCCTGTTTCTTTTTCTAACGATGTATTATCCAGCAAATATTGAATAACGGCTTCGTTTTCTTCCCTGAATACGGAGCAGGTGATGTATGTGAGCGTGCCGCCCTGTTTGAGGAATGGTATTACGTTAATTGCTATACGCTGTTGTAGTTGGCGGAAGGCGTTGATCTTATCGCGGTGGAAGAAGTACAGATTTTCCGGTGTGCGGGCCCAGGTGCCGGCACCGGAGCAGGGGGCATCCAGGAGGATGTGATCGAATGATTGACCGGAGAAGGTAGCCGGCGGCAGTGGGACGGACAGGTCCAGTATTTTACTCTCGTACTGTTTGACGCCAGCATCGCGGAATCGTTGTTCGAGGTTATGCAGGATGCTTTTGCGGATATCGCTGACCGTTAGTCGTATGCGAGGTTCCTTATCGAGCAGTAACAGGGATTTTCCACCACTGGCAGCGCAGCAATCCCACCAGCGTTCTCCTGCTTTAGGATGCAGTAGTTGTCCTGTTTGCCGGGAGGAGGCATCCTGGATCTCGTACCAACTTTTGTTGGTGATGATGGTATCTATTTTAGTGCTGTTGGGTAATGAGAGTACATCGTTGCCAATCTCCTGATGGTTGATACCTGCCTGCAGGAGCAGGTTGATGATAGCCTGTTGTTTATTGTTGCGAGTGCGAATGAACAGTTGTGGTTGGGACAGAAAGGAAGCGGTGAATGCGGCGGGGTCTACGCCCGGGGACAGTTCGCCGGTAAAGGGGAATATGTCTTCGAGGGCTGGTGTTGAACCCTTGTTGCTATAAAGCGACCATTTCTCAGTGAGCGGGCGGGAGATGTCTGTAGCCAGATTGGGGCGGAAGAAGGTCAGCAATTCATTGGGTTGCTGATCGCAGAGGAACAGTGCCAGGAAGATCCGTTCTTTGACGGGCATTGCATTTTTCCACAGCTGTCCGAGCCGGTAGAAGGCATATACGAGTTGGGATACCCAGCGGCGGTCTCTGCTTCCCATGTGGGGATGTTGTTTAAAAAAAGCCTTCAGGAAGTGATGTAAAGGCTGTGTACCATCGAAGGTATCTATGATCTTTTCTGCAGTGGTTAAATAATTTTCCCAGCGGGTCATTTTGCAAAGATAAAATTATTGGCATCTTTAATTGCTTCTTACCCTGCTACTACCAGTAATTCAAGTTGTTGCTGGCTGTTCGGGTGCTACGACTTATAGTTACGCCTATACGAGTTATGCTCATCCGGAGGCGGATGTGATTGGTTACGGGAGGTATTAAAAATAGGCAAGGGCGGCCTTGTGACGGGCCGCCCTTGTTGTTATGATCAGGTTGTGATTACAATTTAAGTAATGCTTTCAGTGGGTCTTTACCGAACAGGAGTTGTTCAGGATTTTCCAGCATTTCTTTTACTCTTACGAGGAAGCTAACGGATTCGCGGCCGTCGATGATGCGGTGGTCGTAGCTGAGTGCGAGGTACATCATGGGGCGGATCACTACCTGGCCGTTGATGGCCATTGGGCGTTCCTGTATTTTGTGCATACCGAGGATGGCTGACTGCGGGATATTGATGATGGGGGTGCTCATGAGGGAGCCGAATACGCCACCATTGGTGATGGTGAAGGTACCGCCGGTCATTTCGTCCATGGTCAGTTTGTTATCGCGGGCTTTGGTAGCGAGTTCTACTACTTTCTTTTCGATACCGGCCATATCGAGGCTTTCTGCGTTTCGGATGACTGGTACGACGAGGCCTTTAGGGGCTGATACGGCGATAGAGATATCGCAGAAGTCGTGGAATACCAGTTCTTCGCCATCGATGTAGGCGTTTACGGAAGGGAATTCCTGGAGGGCGAAGCAAGCTGCTTTGGTGAAGAAGCTCATGAAGCCCAGGTTCACTTCGTGTTGTTTTTTGAACACCTCTTTGTATTTGCTACGTATTTCCATGATGTTGGTCATGTCCACTTCGTTGAAAGTGGTGAGCATAGCGGTGGTGTTTTTGGCTTCGACGAGGCGGCGGGAAACTGTTTTACGCAGGTTGCTCATTTTCTCGCGGCGTTCGTTGCGGCTGAACAGATCTGTGCCGATGGCTACGCCTGGATTCTGGAGGGCGGAGAACACATCATCTTTCAGGATCTTGCCATGGGCGCCGGATCCTTTGATGGAAGTGGGGTCTATATGTTTGTCGGCGATAACGGCGGCGGCTACGGGTGTAGTTTTGACGTCGTTAGGTATGTTAGTTACGGGTGTTTGTTGTGCTTGTGGTTGTGCGGGTGTTGCAGCGGCGGCTTTAGGGGCTGCAGGTGCTGCCTGGCCGGCTGGTCTGGCGGCGCTGGTATCGATGGTGCAGGCAACGTCTCCGATGTGGAGGGTATCGCCTTCTTTGGCGATGGTTTTGAGCAGGCCAGCTTCTTCTGCGTTGAGTTCGAAGGTGGCTTTTTCTGATTCGAGTTCGCAGATGATCTCATCACGTTCTACGTAGTCGCCATCTTTTTTGGTCCATTTGATCAGGGTTACTTCGCTGATGGACTCGCCTACAGTAGGCACTTTTACTTCGATGGTGCCTTTGTTGGAGGCTGGCGCTGCGGCGGGTGCTTCTGGTGCAGGTGCAGGCGCTGCTGCTGCTGGTGCGGGGGCTGCCTGGGGAGCGGCCGGCGCTGGTGTTCCTGCTGGTGCAGCTGCGTCGGTGTCGATGGTGCAAGCAACGTCGCCTACTTTGAGGGTGGCGCCTTCTGCTGCTGCTATCTTCAGTACACCTGCTTTTTCTGCATTCAGTTCGAATGTAGCCTTTTCGGACTCCATTTCGCAGATCACCTCATCCTGCTGCACATAATCTCCATCTTTCTTCAACCACTTTGCAATTGTTACCTCGCTTATAGATTCTCCTACCGTAGGGACTTTGATTTCGATTACCATATTAAATCAGTTGATGGTGGGCAATTGATAGCGGGTTGTCTGTACCCGCTATCAGCTGCAAATATTTCAATGTTTCTGTTATGCAATATTAAGGGGGAATTACGAAACGCCGATGTATGCATTCTTGCAATTCATTATCTGTTATCAGATATTGAAGGCTGTTTCGATGATTTCCTGTTGTTCGCGGGCGTGTACTTTGGCGTACCCTGTAGCGGTTGCGGCGCTAGGGTTGCGGCTGATAACGCCGTAGTTGATCTGTTTCAGGTTCATTTGCAGGAAGGAGGCAGCGCCCATGTTGAGCGGTTCTTCCTGTACCCAGAACCATGTTGCACCTTTATATTTCTGGTTCAGTGTTTCGAGTTGTGTAACGGGGAGCGGGTAGAGTTGTTCCATACGAACTACGGCTACGTCTTTCCTATTTTCTTTCATTTGTTTTTCGCTCAGGTCGAAGTACATTTTACCGCTACACAGCAGGACTTTTTTGACGTTGGTAGCATCTTCGATGTACGGGTCGTCGATGACTTCCTGGAATGATCCGTTGATGAATTCGTCTACCGGGCTGTAGCTACGTATGTGGCGCAGGTTAGCTTTTGGTGAGAAGTTGATCATTGGTTTGCGGAACGGCCATGCCAGCTGGCGGCGTAGAGCGTGGAAGAAGCTGGCGGCGGTGGTGCAGTTAGTGATAACGATGTTATATTCGGCACACATCTGGAGGAAGCGTTCGAGGCGGGCGCTGGAGTGTTCTGGGCCCTGTCCTTCGTAGCCATGGGGGAGCAACATGACGAGGCCGCTCATTTTCTGCCATTTGGTTTCGGCGGAGGTGATGAACTGGTCGATCAGTGTTTGTGCGCCATTGCTGAAGTCGCCGAATTGTGCTTCCCAGAGGGTGAGTGTGTTAGGCGTTGCGATGGAGTAGCCGTATTCGAATCCCAGTACGGCGAATTCGCTCAGGAGAGAGTTATAGATCCTGAATTTGCCCTGGTTGTCGGAGATGCGGCTGAGGCGGTCGTATTCCTGGTCGGTTTCTTCGTCGCGGAGGATGGCGTGACGGTGAGAGAAGGTACCACGTTTGACGTCTTGTCCGCTGAGGCGAACATCTTTTCCTTCGAGGAGGAGGCTACCGTATGCCAGTAATTCGCCGGAGGCCCAATCGAGGAGGCCTTGTTCGTCGAACAGTTTTTGTTTATCCTGGAGGAGTTTTTCCACTTTACGTAATGGGTGGAAGCTTTCGGGGATGGCCATCATGGCTTTGAAGACCTGGTCGAGTTGTTCTCTGGTGATGGCGGTGGCGGGGGATTTGACAAAATCTTCCGGCGTAGATTTTTTCAGGGAGTGCCACCACTGTTCGGGTTTCTGGTGGCTGTAGGGCAGCGGATGTTGTTTTACTTCATCGAGGCGTTCCTGCAGTTCGGCCCAGAATGTTTTTTCCATTTCCTGAGCGAGTGCTGCGTCGAGGTCGCCATTGGCGATGAGTTGACGGGAGTACATTTCTCTCGGGTTAGGATGGTTATCGATGGCGGCGTACAGTTTTGGTTGGGTGAACTTAGGATCATCTCCTTCGTTGTGGCCATGTTTACGGTAGCACACCATGTCAATAAATATATCGGAGTTGAATTCCTGGCGGTAGCGGGTAGCTATTTCGGCTATTTTCACTACGGATTCGGCGTCGTCGCCGTTGACGTGGAAAACGGGCGCTTGTACGATGGCGGCAACGCTGGTACAATAATCGGAGGAGCGGGCATCTTCGAAGTCGGTGGTGAAGCCGATCTGGTTATTGATGACGAAGTGCATGGTACCTCCTACGTAGTAGCCACGCAGTTTGCTCATTTGTTCCACTTCATATACGACGCCCTGGCCTGCTACGGCGGCGTCGCCGTGGATGAGGATGGGCAGTATTTTATCGTAGTCGCTTTCGTAAATCACATCGGCTTTACTTCTGGCGAATCCGATTACGATGGGATCTACTACTTCGAGGTGTGAGGGGTTGGGGGTAAGTTGGAGGTTCACTTCTTTACCTGCCGGGGTGGTGATCTGAGCGCGGAAACCGAGGTGGTATTTCACGTCGCCACTGCCCATGGTGGTGTCGGGGGTGGAGGTACCTTCGAACTCACTGAATATTTGTTCGTATGTTTTGCCGAGGATGTTGGCTAATACGTTTAGGCGGCCGCGGTGTGCCATACCGAAAACGACTTCCTGTACGCCGAGGTCGGCGGAGGCGTTGATGATGGCATCGAGTGCGGCGATGGTTGTTTCGCCCCCTTCGAGGGAGAAACGTTTCTGGCCTATATATTTTGTATGCAGGAATTTCTCGAACATAACGCCCTGGTTGAGTTTTTGGAGGATGCGTTTTTTCTGTTCGGGTTTTACGGGTTGTCGGAGGGCGTTTTCCATTTCCTGCTGGAGCCATTCTACTTTGCGGGCGTCGTTGATGTAGGTGAATTCGATCCCTACGGTGCCTGCGTAGACCTGTTTGAGGTGGTTGACGATATTTTCCAGGGAAGTTTTGCCCAGGCCGACTACCTGTCCGGCATAGAATTCTGTTTTCAGGTCGTTATTGTCGAGTCCGAAGTAAGACAGTTCGAGGTTGGCATGTCGGTCTTTACGTTCACGGATGGGATTGGTAGTGGATACCAGGTGGCCTTTTTTGCGATAGGCCTGGATCAATCTGTAAACGCCCAGCTCTTTTACCAGCTGCTCATTGGTCACCGGCAAAGTGGATGTGCCCGCGGGCGCAGGGGTTGCGGTGGTGGTCGCAGTGTTGGCGGTGGCGCCTGCTGCTGGTGTGGCGGCGGCTTTTCCGTTGCTGTTGGCTACTGCGAAGTCAAATCCCTGGAAAAATTTTACCCATTCAGGGTCCACTGATTGCGGATCTTTGCGAAAATCCTGATATAAAGATTCTATAAAGGCAGGATGTGAATTGGTGACAAATGAGAAGTCCTTCATTTACAACATTTTTTGCTTGGTCTTCGGATCAAAATACTTTCTGATGCATTCCCAATATATTAATATGGGATTGCAAATATCGCTTGTTTTTTGTTAAAATGGTGTGTAAAATCTTGAATAATAACAGACAGTTTACGTGATTTTGGCCTAAAAAACGGTGATTTGCTGATGCGGTGTCTTTTTGATGGATTTGCGGGTAAGGATGACCCGATCTAAAAGAAAGGGGGTATCTTTGCCAAGTTCTTTTTAAACTATTGTGAAGCGGGCGGTAAAGTACATTTAGTTTGTTTTGTAAAAATGAAATCCTTACCTTTGCCGTCCGAAACTTGAAAATTAGAAAATGGCAAACCATAAAGCAACGAAAAAAGACGTACGTCAGAGCAGAAAGCGTAACGAGCGTAACCGTTACTACGGTAAAACAACCCGTAATGCCATCCGTGACCTGAAAGCTGTGACCGAGAAGGCTGCTGCTGACCAAGGATTACCAGCAGTAATCGCGATGATTGACAAGCTGGCTAAGCGTAACGTCATTCACAAAAACAAAGCTGCTAATCTGAAAAGCAAGCTGGCTAAAAAGGTGAATACACTGGCATAAGAGTAGTGCTCCACTATTTAAGATATTCACAGCTCTTCCTGTAATCGGGAAGGGCTTTTTGCTTTTTCTCCCTTACTGATCACTTTTGTCATAGTTGTTATGAAAACACTGTTACTGCTGGTGGCGGCTTTGATGTTGGCCACTACCCTTCCCGCCCAGGATCTGACTACTCGTTATGAGCGTACAGAAGGCCGTGAGACGGTCACGTATGGTGAATGTATAGCCTATTATAAGCAGCTGGACCGGCTTTATCCGCAGATCAAGCTACTGGAGATGGGGCAGACGGATGCGGGGTTTCCTTTGCACCTGGTGTTATATTCCAATAACAAACAATTTGACCTGGCGCAGTTGCGGCGGCAGAACAAGCGGATCATACTGATCAATAACGGTATTCATCCCGGCGAGCCGGACGGTATTGACGCCAGTATGTTATTGTTGCGTGACCTGGCGACGGGGAAAGCAACGTTGCCGGACAATGTGGTGCTGGCGGTGATCCCGTTGTATAATATTGGCGGGGCGTTGAACCGGAGTAGTTTTTACCGGGTGGATCAGAACGGTCCGGAGGCGTTCGGTTCCAGGGGTAATGCGCAGAACCTGGATCTGAACCGGGATTTTATCAAGGCGGACTCTAAGAATGCGCGATCTTTTTATGAGATCTTCCAGTTGACGGACCCGGATGTGTTTATTGACAACCATGTGAGTAACGGGGCGGACTATCAGCACGTCATGACGTTACTGAGTACGGAGTATAATAAGCTGGGCGGCAGTATGGGAGCATATCTGCACAAGACCTTTGAACCAGCTTTGTATAAGGATATGGCAGCCAGGGGCTATTACCTGGTGCCCTATGTGAATCATTTCGGGGACACGCCGGAGAACGGGTGGATGACATTTAATGATGCGCCCCGATATTCCAGTGGTTATGCAGCATTATTCCACACCTTTGGTTTTGTGCCGGAGACGCATATGCTGAAACCTTATCCACAGCGGGTGAAGGCGACCTATGCGCTGATGCAGTCGTTTATTAGTTTTGTCAGTGCCAACAGTGAGCAGATCCGGGCGTTGCGGGCGGAGACCAAGCGGCGAGTGTTGACGCAGGAGCAGTTTCCATTGCGGTGGGATGAGGATACGAGCCATTTCAGTTATATTTCTTTCAGGGGATATGCTTCCGGTTATAAGCCCAGCGAGATATCTGGTAAGCCGCGGTTGTATTATGACCGGTCCAAACCTTTTGTGCGGGATGTAAAGTATTACGATCGTATGGTTGCCGGGGATTATGTGCAAAAGCCCAGTGCTTATGTGATTCCGCAGGGATGGTGGAAGGTGTTGGCGTTGCTGGAGGCGAATAAGGTGCAAATGAATCGGCTGACGGCTGATACGGTGATTGCTGTGACGTTGTATACTATTACTGATTACAAGACGGGGCAGCGGCCTTATGAGGGGCATTACCTGCATTCGGGGGTGAAGGTGCGCAGTAGTGTGGAGCGGCTTTCTTTCCGTAAAGGTGATTATCTTATACCTATGAACCAGGTAGCCAACCGGTATCTGATGGAGACATTGGAGCCTACGGGTGGTGATTCCTTCTTTGCCTGGAATTTCTTTGATCCTATCCTTACGCAGAAGGAAGGTTATTCCAGTTATGTATTTGAGGACACGGGTGCGGAATTCCTTCGTACGCATCCGGACATCTACCAGGCGTTGGTGGATAAGCGTGCTGCTGACAGTGCATTTGCCAACAATGGTGCTGCGCAGTTGCAATTTGTATTCCGGCAGTCTCCTTATGCGGAGCCGGGATTTATGCGTTATCCGGTGTACCGGATCCCTTAATTTTTTATGCGTTCGAGCAGGATGAAGGCATGTTGCTCGCCGAAGTGGTGATTATATATCAGCACGTGGTTGAGTGCGGCAGGCATTTGCCGGGCCATGGGGAACCATGCGGCCGGCACTTTTTGTGCGCGCAGCATGTGAGCGGCCAGCCAGAGGGCTATGGCGCCGGCGGTTTCGTATTCGCCGGTGAGGTGTTTGAACGGTAGCTGGCAGGTATTATGCAGTACTTGGTCCATGGCGGCGTAGTAGTGTTCGTGGTTGCTATCTCCGCAGCGGCCGGTGATGACGAGGTCAAGTTGCGGGACGGTGAGTTGATGTTGTGCGAGGAAGTCGGTGAGTAAAGTGCCGAGGCGATCTGCGGGGGGCCAGTTCATCATGCGGATGCCGGTGATGGCGGCATAACTGGACGGTGAGGCGGTGTTAGCCAGGGAGAAGAAGGCGGTGCCTTCGCCGGCGATGGTGCCAGGTGCGGGGTTGTCGTAGAGATTGGAGGTGCGTACGGGATGTTCTCTCCAATGTCTGATCCTTCCTTTGATGAATTTATGTTCGGCGGTGATCTCATCGAATGCGCCGGTGAGTATTTGGGTTACGCCATCGTTGAGCAGCATGATGCTATCGAGCAAGGCGCTTTCGAAGGAGAGGCCTCGGTGCACGAAGGTGTTGTTATAGGTGGTGCATTGTTGCTGGAGGGCGATGAGGCCGTTGATGGCGTTATAGGTGGATTGAATGAACGGTGTTGGGTTGAGGGCCTGTTCGTTGTAGGTGCGGATGTCGTGCAGGAAACGTTCGGTGTCTTGCAGGCTTCCTTTGCCGGTGCCGGTGACGATGGCTTCGGGGATGCCGGTGTTGGCATCCTGCAGGCATTTGATGGCGGTGGTCAGGCCCATTTTGAGGAGGCGGCTCATGCGGCGCAGGCTGTTGCCCGGGATGAATGTTTTGTAGTCGGGTTCGACGCACTGGAGCATGGTGGTGGTGGCTGTCAGCATTGGCTGTTGGAATATCTCCCCTTCAAAGGAATTTTGTGGGGTGATGGCAGCCATTCCTTGTATGTAACACTTACCCTTCATATTTGCTGAGGAGCAGGGAGGCGTTATTACCTCCGAAGCCGAATGAGTTTGAGATGACGTTATTGACGGTGATCTGTTCGAGCAGCTTTGTTTGGGGGCTGATGGACAGTTCATCCATTTGAGCGGTGAAGTGCAGGTTGGGCCATATGGAGTGCTGGTGGATGGCCAGTACGGCGTATATGGCTTCTATGGCGCCTGCGGCGGCCAGTGTATGGCCGGTGAATGGTTTGGTAGAGCTGAATGGCGGTACTGTTGTTCCGAAAAGTCGCTGGAGGGCGTTTCCTTCGGAGAGGTCATTACTGAGGGTGGCGGTACCATGGACATTGACGTATTGTATGTCTGCCGGTGTTTTGCCAGCCATTTCGATGGCACCTTTCATGGCCTGGTAGGCGCCATCTCCGTTGGGAGAAGGGGCGGTAGGGTGAAAGGCTTCGTTGGTATTACAGTATCCGGCCAGTTCTGCTATTATGTTAGCGTTGCGGGACTTTGCCAGGGTGTCGCTTTCCAGTATGAGGAAAGCGGCGCCTTCTCCGAGGTTGAGGCCATTGCGGCTGTTGTCGAAGGGGCGGCAAGGTTGTTTATCGATATTTTTGAGGGAGTTGAAACCATTGAGGGTGAAGCGGGTGAGTGCTTCGGTGCCGCCGCAGATGACGCGATTGGCGAGGCCTTGTTTGATGAGGCGGGCGCCGAACAGCAATGCGTTTGCGGAGGAGGAGCAGGCGGTGCTGATGGTGGTGATGTGTCCATTGATCCCGTAATGCTGAGCGAGGCGTAGTGTGCAGTCGGCGCAGTCGAGGGTATCGATATATTTGATAAAGTCGCCATTTTTTTCGGGATCTATGATATCGAAATAGACCTGTTCTGTGTCGCACATGCCGCCTACGGTGGTTGCGTTTACGAGGCCGGTATTGGCGAGGTCGTCGCTGGTGAGGCCTGCCTGCGTGATGGCTTCCTGCATGGCGATGATACCTAGCAGGGAGGTGCGGGTATATCCGGCGGTATCTTGTATTCCGGCCATGGTGGCGAGGGACGAGGATGGATGGCCAACTTCGGCTACGGGCAATACTTCTTTATAGATAGTATTGAGGTATTGTGTCTGTGTCAGCCCGCTACGTTGCTGTTGCAGGCTTTGCAGGTTGCCAGCCACATTATCACCGATCGCGGTGATCATTCCCATCCCCGTTATGTACACACGTTCCGCCATGCAAAAGATTGAGGGCTTAAGCCGGTTGTTTGGATTGGATGAACTCGGCCATGGAGGCTACGGACTGGAGTATCTTACGGCCTTCGCGCGGATCTTCCACTTTGATCTTGTATTGTCTTTCGAGGAGTACCATCAATTCGAGGGAATCGATGCTATCGAGGCCGAGGCCTTCGCCTTCGCCGAATAAGGGTGCATTATCGTCGATATCTTCAGGTTTGATATCCTGTAGGTTTAATGCTTCGATGATCTGAACTTTCAATTGTTGTTTTAAATCTTCCATATGTCGTAGGTAAAAATACAGTTTTACACGTTTTCCATCACAATTTTCCGGATGTCAATTTCTTTTGTCCGGAATTTTGCCCTGTGATCCGGGCTAGTTGATCCTTCTTTTTTCCACCCAAGCGGCGAGCCAGAGCATGGCTACGGCGCAGGCGAGTAGTCTGCCGGCGTTGGTCCAGATGGCTTTAGCGCCGGCGTTGCGCAGGTATATATCGTTGATGGCATCGAGGCCCCAGCTGAGTGGGGACAGGTGGCCGATGACCTGCATTCGAGCGGGCATGATCTCGAGTGGTATCCAGATGCCGCCGATGGCGGATAGGATGACGATGGAGATGGCGCCGAAATTGAGGGCCTGGTTGGGAGTTTTAAAGACGGTGCCGATGAGGACGCCATATGCGGTGGCGGCGAGGCCGATGCAGCTGGCGACGACGAGGGCAGCTTCCTGGCTGTTGCCCAATGCGAGTCTTGGGAGATCGAGGAGGGGTAGCAGGTAAACACCAACGAGCATCATGAGGTAGAATTGCAACACGCATACTGCTACGAAGAACAGCATTTTACCGGCGAGGATGGCGAGGTATGATCCTGGTATGAGTTTCATACGGAGGAGGCTACCATCTTCTCTTTCGCGGATCATGTTGCCGGCGATGGGGATGACGATAAAGAACATGGCGAATATGCTCCAGGCCGGTACGTTGTGTTGTACGGAGTTGGAGATGACATCGATATGTTTATTATCTGATCCGCTTTTTTCGAGGAGGCCGACGGCTTTGAGTTGTATGCTCATGGTATCGTCGGCGGGGAGGTCTTTATTTCGTAGTTGTTGTTTGATCCTTTCGAGGAGGAGGTTTGTTTCGACCTGTGTCAGGAAGTTGTCGAGGGCTTGGTGGATGGCGCTTTTGAAGGCTTTTTTTGCTGCCGGGTCGAAGTATACGGCTACGTTGAGTTCTCCTTTGCGGGCGCCTACGGGTTGTACGGCGGGCATTCCCATCCGGCGGGAGATATCGTTGACGATGCGATTGGCATTGCTGACGATGGCGCCGGTGGCTCCTTGCGGGATGACGATGCAGATCTTGTAGTCGCCTTCCTGGACTAGTTTGCGGGCGTAGGATTCTGTCAGGGATTGTCCTTTGACGGAGTCGATGACGTTGAATTGTCCGTTGGATTGGAGGCCTTCTCTGATATAGCGTGCGAGGCGACCGTGGTCGTTGTCGACGGTGAGTATATCGAATTTTATTTCCTGATAGTCTTTGAAGGGGGCATCCTGGATGAGTGCCATGACGGTGATGAGTATTACCGGCATGGCGAACAGTAGTGCCAGCCCCGCTTTATCGCGGCGGAGTAATATCCATTCTTTCTTTATGGTGGCCAGTAGTCTTAACATAGTTTGATTAGTCTCTTAGCGCCATTCCGGTGTAGTGGAGGAATACATCTTCCAGGTTTTTGCACTCGGGATGTTGGGCGATCAGTGCGGCGGGCCGGCCTTGTACGATGAGGTGACCTTCGTCGATGATGACTACTTCTTCGCACAGTTGCTGGGCTTCTTCCATGAGGTGTGAGGTGTACAGTACGCCTGCTCCATTGTTATTGTATTCGCGGAGGAATTGGAGGATGAGGCTTCTGGACTGTACGTCTACGCCGGCGGTGGGTTCATCGAGGATGAGCAGTTCCGGCTGATGGAGGATGGCAGCGATGATATTGGCGCGGCGTTTCATGCCTCCGGAGAATTTGCGTATTTCTTTGTGGGCGCTTTTTTCGAGTCCGAAGGCGGCCAGGTATTCTTCAATTTTTTGTTGCAGGGCTTTTCCTTTGATGCCATAGAGGTTACCGAAGTATTTAAGGTTTTCCATGGCGGTGAGTTGTGGGAAGAGCGCGATTTGTTGTGGTACGATGCCTATTTTTCTTTTGATGGCTTCGCGGTGAGCGTTGTCTTGCGGTAGTTGCTGGATGTGCACGGAGCCGCTATCTGCTTTGACTAGTCCGCAGAGGATGGCGATGGTGGTAGATTTACCTGCACCATTTGGGCCCAGGAGGCCTACAATTTTACCATCTGGTAGTGAGAAGGACAAGCCTTTTAATGTAGGTTCTGAGGCGTTGTGATATGTTTTATGCAGCTCTTTTACGTGAACGCTGGTCATGACATGATGTGATTAATGCTGGTAACGGGAAGCGTTTACAGCTGTACTTTAGCCAGGCGTTTGAATAATTTTTCTTCTTCTACGGCGCATTGGATGAGCATTTCGCTCAGTTGTGTATAAGAAACGTTGTCGGTGCTGCGGCTTTTGCAGACTCTGCCTGCGTTGAAGGCGAAGTTGCGCCAGAGGTCTCCTATTTGCGTCAGTTCTGTTGCCAAGGTACTTAATTCTTCTTTTTGCAGGATTGTGGCGGCTTCCTGGAGGAAAGCGGCGTACATGAACCGGAATCCGGCGCCGCCGGTACCGATTTCTTCCTGCATGCGGATGATATTGCCGAGGTATAGTGTTGCTTTTCTGTCGCCTACTTTTTCCGGGTATTTGCGGAGTCTGTTAGCGAGGAAGTGCATTCCTTTTACGCCGAACATGGGCAGTGGGATCTTGAGCATATAGTGGCAGGTCTGTTTGATACCCTCGATGATGGGTTTTTGCAGCGACACTTTATGCGGCATATGTATGGGATAATACATTTTGCCTTTGGGTTCCGGGAAACCTTTGGCGAACCGGGCCTGGATGAGGCTTTCGGGATCTATTTCGGTGACGGTGTCCATTACGGGATCACTTACCTGGTAGTTTTCGCCATTTTTGCCATATACGACGAGGTTATGGGCGTTGAAGTGGAATCGGTAGGACGGGGGGAAGTAGGGCAGGTAGTATACGCTGGATAGTAGTCCTACGGGTATACCGGCGCCTACGACTGCGTCGAGGTCGTCCATGGCTTGTTTGGGGTTGGCGTACTGTTTTACCTGTACTTTTACGCCCAATCTTTTGCAGACGCGTTTGAAGATAGCGCCGGGCCATATGCGGTAGGTGGTACCTGGGACGCCATTTACTTTTACGAAGGGCAGGTGGGCGAAGAAGATGCCTGCGCCGATGCCGAACGCCATTGGTTCGCTGATCTCCAATCCATTGTGGCGGAACAGGTTTGAGATCACGCCACTTTCGCAGTGAGCGGTTTGCGTGTGGCTAAATTGTTTATCAGTCATATTTACACTCCGCCCTTCAGTTGATATTCCGGATAGATTATGCTGGAGGGTCATTACTTTACATCTTTTAAATCCTGCACACTGATTTTGAAAGCGTCGGCGTACCGCTGCAGCGTTTTAGGGCTGAGGCGTTTGAATACGGCCGGTTTCATATGTCTTTTCACCTGCCATTGGTATTTACCGACGTAGCTGGCGAGGATGGGTAGGTCCATGATATTTTTTTCCATGTAGTAGGCGATTGGGCTGATCTCTCCGGCGGTTACCTTTTGGTGGGCGATGTTGACGCGGTCGTTGATTTCGTCCCAGGCTTGTTGCATGGCTACGTTTTCGGGTTCCCATCCGGCGCTGGAAACGGGTACGTATTGACCGGAATGGTCGACGGCATACATAAGTTGTTTGAAGGCGCCATCATGCATGTTATTACTATCCTGTGGTACTTCCTCTTTTTTCATATGAAAGCATTAGGTGTCAGGTGGTATATCGCTAAATGGTTGTAAGAAGACAACATGCTTTGGCTTGTTATCTTGTTACAACCATTTTAGTGTGATCCGGTGTGGTGTTTACACGACGGTGATGTGCGTGTAAGCGTATGAAAAGCGGGCGCTTTCTGGGACCATCATGACGATGGTCTGCCCTTTTTTCAATTTGCCGGTATTGAGGAGTTCTTCCAGCATTAAGTAGGGGGAAGCGGTGCCGACGTTACCTACGCTGGTCAAGTTGGTGAACCATTTTTCCTGTGGGATGGGAACACCGAGGGCGGTGATCTCTTCATCTATTTTAAAGCGGAAGAATTCGGAGGACAAATGTGGTAAAAAGTAGTCGAGTTTGTCCAGGTCGACGTTATATTTTTCCACCAGTGATTTGAACATGCGAGCGCCGGAGGGGACGATATTTTTGCCCAGGAGGCGGGTATCCTGTTTGAAGGAGAATACGCTATGAGCGGCCCATTCATCTGGGGTCATATCGATCCATCCGGTGGTGGAGCCATCGGTATTTTTGATGGCGCCGGCGTACATGCAGGTTTCGAGCTGGTGTGCGTATGAAGCGATCTCTACCCAGTCTACTCTGAGGGAGAGGCCGTTATCGTTTGGTTTGTTTTGGAAGAGGGCTGCACTGGCGCCATCGGAGAGCATCCAGCGGAGGAAGTCTTTTTCGAAGGCGATGATTGGATTTTCGTGCAGGTTCTTGAGGTTTTCTGTTTCCGGTTCGAATTTGCGGGAGAGCAGCCAGCTGGAGAATTTCTCGGAGCCGGTGCTAACGGCGTTTTCGCTGTTGCCGCATTTTACGGACATGTAAGCATATTTGAATGCTTGCATACCGGCGGCGCAGGCGCCGGTGGCGGAGATGATCTCTACGGCCGGGGCGTTGATGAGGCCATGTACCATGGCGGCGTGGCCCGGGAGTAGTTGATCTGGTGAGGTGGTGCCACAGGCGAGGAGTTGCAGCTGGCTGATGGGCAACTGTTCGTCGAACAGGCTTTCTACGGCGCGGGCTGTCATCTCTGCGTTAGTGTGGGTGGTGTTACCATCCTTATCGAGGGCATAATAGCGTGTTTTGATCTTATTATTGCCCAGGATGATGTGGCGGGCACGAGAAGGTTTACCATCTACCTTACCCAGGATACTCTCCATATCGTCATTTCCAACTGGCTCATTCGGTAAAAATTTAGAGAGCCGGGTGATATAAACTTCGTTCATTTGCAAATATTCGTCTTTATATTGTTTTATCTACGATTTGCCGGATTTGGCTGCTGGCATGTCAGCATTGGACTGGGCCAAAATGGTGCCAGTGCTTTGTCCGTTCCCCGATTTATGCATTCCCGATCCAGCTTATATAACGTAAATATATAATTATAAATGGATATACAAATATTAGGAATTTAATATATCCCTGGTCATTACAGGTTTGCCTATGTTTAGCCGTTTGTTTGCTGCACTGTAAATGTATACTATTCAGCGTAAACGGATGCCTTTATAGTAATCGACTTCTTTGAGGAGTTGGTCACGTTTAAGGCGTAGGGTGATCAGTGATGATATTTTAGCGATAGGGGATAGTACAAATATACCGACGAGGAGCAGGCCGCGGTACATGGAGACGCGTATTTGGCGGGCGGGAGCGCCGGGGCCGCCTTTAGCGCTGATAAATCTGGACCAATAGCGGAATGCTTTGATGCCTCTTTGTTCGAGGAGTACCAGGTTTGGTTTGAGCTGTACGGCTTGGAGGGAGAGCAGTTCTTGTTGGAGATGTTCCCATTGGCCGGACTGTAGTGCTTTAGTGATGGGGGCAGCGAACCGGGAGGCGGCGATGATGTCTTGTTTTTGCACGCCTGCGGGAGGAAGCAGGGCGGTTGCTTCTTTTTTGCCTTTAAACTGCCAGCGGAGTACGGTAAGGAGGGATACCAGGTTGGGGGAGGTATCTACGAGTACGATATTGCCGACGAGTTGGGCGCCTATATGTTGCAGGTAAGATTTTACTTTTTCTTGTGCGTTGAGCCACATGTTGCGGCATCCCATGAGGGTGATGACCTTTTTGCCTTTGAGTAACCTGGCGGCGCTTTCGCTTTGGAGGAAAGCGGCGGTAGGTTGTGAGGGAGACAGGAACCAGGGCTGGTATGCCAGGATGACCAGGTCGAAATGGGACTGTGGGTCTACCTGTAGTGGTTTTACAGCGCGAGGTGTGCCCTGTACGGTTTCGGGCATGGTATCATAAAACTGTTGTTTATTCCATGGGAAAGGGAAAGGCGCTACAGGTTCTATTTTTTCATAGACAATCGTTGCAACGTCCTGAAGTGGAGCTATCACCGAATCGATAATGCTTTTGAGCTGACCGGTTTGCGTATAGTATATTACCAGGATTTTAGGCCGTTCGTTCATAGTAGGAGTTGAACAATTGAAACTGTAAACATACAAAAAAGTCTTAAAGTGGATATTAAAAAATTTTTGTTTTACAGTCGTTATGTTTCCATCAGCGGCCTTTTTGGCGGGCTTGTGCCTTCGCCAGGTATTGTTGCAATAAGGTTACGGATCTACAACAATACCTGGTCAAAAGGACTTTGAATTATTTTCTAATAGAACTGCAAGTTGCTACTTTATATGATAAATGAAATGTTAAATCCTTCTTACTTTTTTTCTGCGCGCAGGAAGATGCTATCGAGTTGCACCTTTGTAACGCCGTCTGGCGCCAGTTTTTCGGGTTCTTTTATGAAATGATATTCGGTGATATTGAAATTATTTTGTTCGAGGAGTGCGACTGCTTCGTCGGTGTTGTACAAGGTAAAGCCGTGGGAGGTGAATGGCAGGGAGGCCATGCTGTTGCGGCTGCGGATGCCCAGTATGAGCTGGCCGCCGGGTTTAAGTACGCGTAGTATTTCCTGTAATTCTTTGTGTGGCTGGTCCCAGAAGTAGAGGACATTGATGCCGAATATCCTGTCGAAGGTGTTGTCGGCGTAGGGTATCTGATCGGCGCCGGTGAGGTGTAGCTGTACGTTGCCTGCGGTGATGGCGGCTTCGTTACGTTTGCCTGCTTCGGCGACCATTACATCGGAGATATCGATGCCGCAGTACCGGATACCGGGAGCGAGGGATAGTACCTGGGGGATGAAGTGGCCATTGGCGAATCCTATTTCGAGGATATGCTGGTGGGCGGCGGGTTGGAGGAAAGCGATGGTCCTTTCATTGATGAGGCGGTTGCCGAGGTTCATATTTTCTGCCAGTTTCAGGCCATCTTCGCCGCTGGGTTGTCTGAGTTGGCTGGCCAGTTGCTGCATGTTTGGTGGTTGTTGTTCTTTCATTGTTTTTATAATTAATAGATATATAAATTGACAACGCTCCGGAGGGTATGCTCCGGAGCGTTGGTCGTGATAGTATGTTTGTAAAGGTAGTTGTTATCAGTCGGCTTTCTTTACGGAGCCGGAGCCATGGATCCTGGAATCGATCTGTGGGCTGCCTTTATAGCGCACGTCGCCGGAGCCGGAGATGTTGGTTTCCAGTCTAACGGAGGCATGTACTTTGGCATTGCCGCTGCCACTGATTTTTACCAAGGCATTTTCGGAGAGGAGGTCGCCGCCGTCGAAGTCGCCGCTACCGGAGGTATGGAGTTCGAAGTCTTTGGTGGAGCCTTTGAGTTGTACGTTGCCGGAGCCGGAGATGCCTACTTCTACGCTGGGGCCGCTTAGGTTGCCGGTGATGTTGCCGGAGCCGGAGAGGTCGACATCTACTTTTTCTTTGCTGGAGAAGGGGCCTTTGAGGGCGAGGTCGCCGGAGCCGGAGAGTACTGCCTTGTTGATGGTGGAGGTGGTGAGATATATCTTAATTCCTTTGTGGGTGCGGAGGTTGACACCTTTGCGCACATCTACGGTGAGCATTCCTCCCCTGTTATCGAGTTGGATGTAGGGGATGATGTTGTCTTCAGCTTCGATGACAGCGGCTTTGGCGGTACCTTGTTGTACGTATACGTCCATGCTGCCACGGAGTATAACGCCATCGAATTCTCCTACCTGGCGTTCTTCTTTGGCGACGTTGCCGCTACCGTTTACTCTTTGTCCGGATACGTGGCAGCTGGATAATAGCAGCGCGCCGACCATAATGGCGGAGGAAAGGCACATGATCTTTTTCATAAATACTTTAGATTTTAAAATGGCGATTAGAAATTGGAAGCCTGAAGATACAAATTAAAATTTTATCGTCAGTAAGGGGAAGTACGTAAAATATATCAAGATAAACGGGGGGCAGCGGGTATCAAAAAATTGCCGTTTCCCATTTGGCCTTTATCTTTGCACCACCATGACAGAAAAGATACTTATTCTCGATTTTGGTTCTCAGTATACGCAGCTTATTGCGCGTAGCATCCGGGAGCTGAACATTTACTGTGAGATCAAACCTTGCTTACAGCCCATTGCCTGGGACGAATCCATCAAAGGTATAATATTAAGTGGCAGTCCTTTTTCGGTGAATGATCCTACTGCACCCAGTGTAGATATAGCGGCGATGGCGGCACATGTGCCGGTATTGGGCGTTTGCTATGGTGCTCAGCTGATGGCAAAAAATTTTGGCGGAGAGGTAGCGAAGAGCAATATCCGGGAGTATGGCAGGGCATTCATGGAGCACAGTGATCGTGAGGAGCCGTTGTTGTATGACATTTGCGAGAAGAGCCAGGTATGGATGAGTCATTCGGATACGATTGTACGAATGCCGGAGGGTTTTGATATTATTTCCCGTACGGAGAATATTCCGGTGGCGGCCTTCAGGAGTACTACGCTGGCGGCACATCCGTTGTTGGGTTTGCAGTTTCACCCTGAGGTGACGCATTCCCTGGAGGGTAAGCAGATATTACGCAATTTCCTGGTACACCTTTGTAAATGCAGCCAGGACTGGACGCCGGCGGCATTTGTGCAGGAGACGGTGGAGAAGATAAAGGCGCAGGTGGGCGATAAGAAGGTGGTGATGGCGTTGAGTGGCGGTGTGGATTCTACGGTAGCTGCTGAGTTGATCCATAAGGCGATTGGTCAGAACCTGTATTGTGTATTTGTTGACAACGGTTTGTTGCGTAAGCATGAGTTTGAGAGTGTGTTGGAGTCTTACAAACATATGGGTTTGAATGTGAAGGGGGTGAATGCGAAAGATATGTTTTATGATGAGTTGAAGGGGGTGAGTGATCCGGAGCAGAAGCGGAAGATCATTGGTCGCCTGTTTATCGAGGTGTTCCAGCAGGAGTCTACGCAATTGCAGGATATTTCTTTCCTGGGTCAGGGTACAATTTATCCTGATGTGATTGAGTCAGTATCTGTGAATGGTCCGTCTGTGACTATTAAATCCCATCATAATGTAGGCGGGTTGCCTGAGAAGATGAATATGCAGTTGGTGGAGCCATTGCGTTTTCTTTTTAAGGATGAGGTACGCCGAGTAGGTCGAGAGATCGGTATCAGTGATATTTTCCTGGGTCGTCATCCTTTTCCGGGACCGGGGTTGGCGATCAGGATCCTGGGGGACATTACGCCTGAGAAGGTAGCGATGTTGCAGGAAGCGGATGCGGTATATATAGACGGGTTGCGTGAGCACGGTCTTTATGACAAGGTATGGCAGGCGGGTACTATCCTGTTGCCGGTACAGAGTGTGGGAGTGATGGGTGATGAGCGTACTTATGAATTTACCGTTGCGTTACGGGCAGTCACCTCTACGGACGGTATGACTGCAGACTGGGCTCATCTTCCCTATGAGTTCCTGGCTAAGATTTCCAATGATATTATCAATAAGGTGAAGGGTATCAATCGTGTAGTATACGATATCAGTTCCAAGCCGCCTGCTACTATTGAGTGGGAATAGGTTGGAAATGAGGCCCATTTTGTGATAAGCCGTAAACTTCCGTCAATAAGCCTGTAGGGGCGCTGTGATCAAAGTAGTTGACATACAGTGATTATAGTGTTCTGAAAGCCTTACTACCGGCGGTTTACGGCTTCCTCCTGTATTAGGAATGATTTTTGTAAAATTACTGTTGCTATGAGTCAATCGAATATATTGAGACCACTAACAGCAGCGATGGTTTTGGCAGTATTGCTGCTATCCGCCTGTTCCACGTCGAAAAAGAGTACGAGTAAACGTACGGAACCGACTACGACATCGACTAACAAATCTACCCCGGAAAAGAAGACCCCGGAAGAGAAGAAGGTCGCCGGTAAGGCTCCTTTTAATGTACCCGCTTTTGGTCAGGTGGAGAAAAAAGATGTTTACAATGTTGCCATATTTGCGCCGTTGTATCTGGATTCTGTGTTCAACAATACGTTGGAGATTCCCGGGCGGACGATGCCGCGGTATGTGTTACCCGGGCTTGATTTTTACGAAGGGGCGCAGCTAGCCCTGGATACTTTGCAGCAGCAGGGGTTCCGGTTGAATGTATTGGTCTATGACAGCAAAGCCAGGCAGAAGACTATTTCCAGCCTGATCCGCAGTAAGAACCTGGACCAGGTGGATCTGATCATCGGGGCGGTGAATACGCCGGAGTTGAAGGAGTTGAGTGATTTTGCCCGTGACAAGCAGGTTAACTTTGTATCTGCTACTTATCCGAACGATGGCGGTATCAACAACAATCCCTTTTTGCTGATTGCCAACAGTACGTTGAAGACGCATACGGAGGCGATACAGCACTATGTACAGCAGGCTTTTGCCACTAAAAACATTGTGTTGCTGCGCAGGAATACTCCATTTGAGGGACGTATTGCTTCGGATATCAAAGCCGCATATGATAAGCTGGACAACAATAAGAAATCGCGTATACGGGAGGTGATCTGGAATGAGGGAACGAGTGACAATGATCTTGCGCAGTACCTGCTGACCGACAGGCCCAACATCTGTATCGTTACGGCGATGGATGAGCCCGGGGCCAAGTCTATCCTGAAGAAGCTGAGTGTACAGTCGGCGGCTTATCCGTTGCAGATATTTGGGATGCCTACCTGGGATATTATGAAGTTCAAGGAGCCGGAGTTGAAGACTTTGCAGGTGTATTATTCCAGTCCTTATTTCAATGACAAGAACAGTGTATACAGCAAGTACATTTTTGATTATTTCAAGCGGGTGTATAAAGCCAGGCCATCGGATATGGCGTTTAAGGGATTTGAGATGACGTATTATTTTGTGCGTCAGCTGGTGGCTAACGGGGTTTATTTCAATACGGCGGTGAATGATGCTACCAAGCAGGTATTTACACGTTTTAATTACCTGCCGGTGTACCTGAATGGCGATGAGGTGCCCTCTTACTTTGAGAATAAGAACATCTATATTATCCAGAAGGGGGATAGTGTGGATATCAAGATGAACTAAGTGTACTAAATACGTTAAGTTATTATGAGGCCGCCGGGGATTTCCGGCGGTTTTTTTATTTGTGGGTGGGCGGTAGGGGGTACTAGTATTTTAGCACTAATTTAGCTAAATTGGATATTGATAACCCTTTTCCACGTCTATCACCATTTAAAAACTCAGGCCCCATGTCAACCAACATGTCCCTATGCAAACGTTTCCTGCAAACGTTTGTACTTTTAGCCCTGCTGCTGACGGCAGCTTTCCATGTACAGGCACAAGCTCCACGTTTCAAGGTCATTGCCTTTTACAATGGTACTTTTGACGCCGCCCACATCAATTTTGTTAAGGAGGCCAACCAATGGTTTCCGACGATTGCCGCCCAGTACAATTTTTCGTACGAGGCTACTAACAACTGGAACAATCTGAATCTGAATTTCCTATCGCAGTACCAGGTGGTGCTGTTTCTGGATGATCAGCCGTTCAATGCGGCCCAGCGAACTGCTTTCCAGCAGTATATGGAGAATGGCGGTGGTTGGATGGGCTTTCACGTATGTGCTTTTACGACCAATCCATCTGGCTGGAGCTGGTATCACAACACCTTCCTGGGTTCGGGTTCATTCCGGAGTAATACCTGGGGGCCGACCACGGCGGTGTTAAAATGTGAGGACCAGACGCATCCCAGCACGCAGCGTTTGCCCGGGACCTTTACTTCTGCTGTAAGTGAGTGGTACAGCTGGAGTAATGACCTGCGTAACAACGGTAACATCCGTATCCTCTGTTCTGTAGACCCGGTAAGTTTTCCGCTGGGTACCGATCCTAATCAGTCGTGGTATAGCGGCTATTATCCCATCATCTGGACCAATAGGAACTACAAGATGTTGTATGCCAATTTTGGGCATAACGATATGAACTACACGACGAATACTGCGAAGTCGTCGACTTTTGCCAGTGAGATCCAGAATCGTTTTATCATTGACGGTCTGTTATGGCTGGGCGGTGTAGGTACGGGCCCTGCTCCTGCCCTACCGATACCCGGTACGGTGCAGGCGGAGAGCTTCACGACCATGTCTGGTATTCAGACGGAGGTGACTACTGATGCCGGTGGCGGTCAGAACGTAGGTTATACTGACGCTGGTGATTGGCTGGACTACAAGGTGAAGGTGCAGGCGGCAGGTACTTACAATGTGCAATACCGGGTGGCCAGTCAGAATGGCGGCGGCAGTATCCAGTTGCGGTCGGGCAGTAATGTGCTGGCGACTACGGCAATACCCTCTACCGGAGGATGGCAGGTATGGACGACGGTCAATGCTACTGCTACGCTGGCAGCCGGTGAGCAGACCTTACGTATTCATGTAGCCAGTGGCGGGTTCAATCTTAACTGGATCCGGTTTGCTTCGGCATCGAATCCATCCAATGCCCCGGTAGGTCAGGTGATCACGTTGAGAGGCAACAATAACCAGTATGTAAGTTCGGAGAACGGTACTAAAGCGATGCTGTGTACCCGTCCGGCTCCGCAGACCTGGGAGCAGTTCAGCGTAGTGGATGCCGGTGGCGGTAAGGTAGCGTTGCGCAGTATGGCCAAATATGTTTCTTCCGAGAACGGTGCGGCCCCTATCACCTGTAACCGTGCGGCGATCAGTGTTACTGAGCAATTTGAATGGATACAGAACGATAACGGTACCATTTCGCTGCGTGGCAGCAATGGTAACTACGTTTCTTCCGAGAACGGCGTTGCTTCGATGACCTGCAGCCGTCCTACTGCCGGCGCCTGGGAGCAATTCACCTTCACGTCTGTAGGGGCTGTACAGCGGAGCTTCACTGCCCCGGAAAAAGAGGCCGGTGGCATCGTGGTGTACCCTAATCCTTTTGGTGCGCAGCTTAATTATACACTGCCTGATAAATACAGCACTCATACGGCGGTGTTGTATGACCTTTCCGGACGTGCGCAGCTGCGTAGTATGGTGAAGGTTCGTCAAGGTAACTATTCATTGGATGTGAGCAAATTGCCCAAAGGGTTGTATATCCTGGATATCTCCAGCGGTGACTACCATCAGCGGACAAAAGTGCAGAAAGCTGAATAGGGCCTATTGCTACGCTGGCCAATAAACAGTTCCCCCGGGAGTTTAAAAGGGGCTCCCGGGGAACTGTCTTCAGTGAACATGAGCTATACAATGACTATACGTGAACTACATGAAAGGTGGACGTGAACTATACTTGAGCTATACCCTAATTAAGGGAAAGGTGGACATGAACTATACTTGAGCTATACCCTAATTAAGGAAAAGGTGGACGTGAACTATACCTCAGCTATATCGTTACTACGGGAGAGGCGGATTTAAGTGATGGGGCGTATATGCCCCGAATGCGGCATTTACACACCTGGCTGCAAAATTGCGGATATTTGCGTATGAGTTTATTACAATTCACGGAGAAGGGTATTTACTGTGCGGCCGGGGATTTTTTTATTGATCCCTGGCGGCCTGTGGAACGGGCGGTGATCACACATGCACACGCGGATCATGCCCGGATGGGTAACCAACATTACCTGTGTACCCATAGTAGTGTTCCTTTACTACGGTTGCGGTTAGGAGCGGATATTAGTGTGCAGGGGGTGAACTACGAGGAGGTGGTGCGGTACAATGGGGTGCAGTTGTCATTGCATCCGGCCGGGCATATTATCGGGTCGGCGCAAGTGCGGGTGGAATACCAGGGGGAAGTATGGGTGGTGAGCGGGGATTATAAGCTGGAAAACGACGGGTTGTCGCCACAGTTTGAGCCGGTGGCCTGCCATACGTTCATTACGGAGAGTACGTTTGGGTTGCCGATCTATCGTTGGCTGCCGCAGGAGGAGTTATTTGGGAACATGCGGCAATGGATTGCCGAGAACCGGCAGGCCGATAAAAGTTCGGTGTTGATCGGGTACAGCCTGGGTAAGGCGCAGCGGTTGCTTTATCATTTGCGGGATGTTACGGACCGGTTCCTGGTGCACGGGGCGATCGCGGTGCCGCATGCGGTACTGTTGGCGGAGGGATGGCCTTTGCCGCCAGTGGAGCGGATCACGCCGGAGACACCTAAAAGTGCCTTTAAAGGCAGTGTGATCATTGCGCCCCCTTCGGCGGTGGGTAGTACCTGGATGCGGAAGTTACAGCCTTATTCACTCGGTATTTGCAGTGGATGGATGCAGGTACGCGGTAATATGCGCCGGAGTAATGCGGACGCCGGGTTTGCGCTTTCGGACCATGCGGACTGGCCGGGGTTGCTAGAGGCGGTGAAGGCTACCGGCGCCAGCCGGGTGTTGACCACTCACGGGTTCAGCAGTGCTTTTGCGCGGCACCTGCAGGAGTTGGGGATAGAGGCCGGAGAAGTTAAAACGGAGTTCGGACAGGAAGAAGAGGAAGCTATTACTACACCGGAAGACCAGACGACCACTTAACAATATCGCTATGGAAAGATTCGCGCAACTTGTAAAGTTGATCAGCAACAGTACGAAGACCAATGAGAAGCTGGAGGCATTGAGCCATTATTTTGCCACTGCTGATGAGCGGGATAAGCCTTGGGTGCTGGCGCTTTTTTCGGGACGGCGGCCTAAGCGGACGGTCAATTCCACACAGCTGAAAAACTGGTGTTTGCAGTTGACGGGACTAAGTGAGTGGTTATTCGAGGAATGTTATCATACGGTGGGAGACCTGGCGGAGACGATCGCTTTGTTGTTGCCACCGAACGAGGGTCAGGGCAGGCAGCCTTTACATTACTGGCTGGACCAGTTGCAGGTGTTGGAGAAGGCGGCGGAGGCGGATAAACAAGCTTTTATCCTGCAGGCTTGGCAGGAACTGGATACCAGTGAGCGATTGGTTTTCAACAAGCTGATCACTGGTGGTTTCCGTATCGGGGTATCGCAGCAGATGATGGTGAATGCGTTGGCACAGACATATAGTATTATACCTGCTACGGTATCTCATATGATCAGCGGCAACTGGGACCCGCGGCAGACGACGCTGGAGGCGTTGCTGACGGAGGGGCATTCTGGTGCGGACGCCTCCAAGCCCTATCCTTTTTATCTCGCTTATGCGTTGGAAGGCGGGCCCGCTTCGCTTGGTGTTCCTGCGGACTGGGTAGCGGAGTGGAAGTGGGATGGTATCCGTGGGCAGCTGATCAAGCGGGACGGGCAGTTGTTTGTATGGTCGAGGGGGGAAGAACTGGTGACGGAGAAGTTCCCGGAGTTTGCGCCTTTGCTGGAGCGGTTGCCGGAGGGGGTAGTGATCGACGGGGAGATACTGACGTATTCGGGGGAGGCTCCCCTACCCTTTCAGACGTTGCAGACACGTATCGGCAGGAAAAATGTGACCCGTAAGCAACTGCAGGAGGCGCCGGTGATACTGCTCTGTTATGACCTGCTGGAATATGAGCGGCGGGATATACGGCAGGAGCCTTTATGGCAGCGACGTCAGTGGTTGGAATCGCTGGTGGAGCAGGTGAACCATCCTGCTTTGCGATTATCGCCGGTGATCACTTTTGACGACTGGGATGTGCTGACAGGTATCCGCATGCAGGCAAGAGATAAAGGCAGTGAAGGATTGATGTTAAAGCGCCGGGATTCGTCCTACCAGGTGGGGCGTAAGCGCGGTGACTGGTGGAAGTGGAAGATAGACCCCTATACGATAGACGCAGTGATGATCTATGCACAGAAAGGGCATGGGCGGCGTTCCAATCTATATACGGACTACACATTTGCCGTCAAGAACGGCGATCAGCTGGTGCCCTTTACCAAAGCCTATTCGGGCTTGACGGATAAGGAGATCAACGAGGTGGATAACTGGGTGAAGCGGCATGCGATCGAGAAGTTTGGCCCGGTGCGTACGGTGAAACCGGAGTTGGTATTTGAGATTGCTTTTGAGGGTATTGCGACCTCCAACCGGCATAAGTCGGGGGTGGCGTTACGGTTCCCGCGCATCAACCGATGGCGGAAGGATAAGCCGGTGGAGGAGATCAATACATTAGAGGATCTGCAGCAGTTATTGCGAAGCACATTGGTTAATGGACAGGGATAGCGGTATGCTGACGCGGTTCGCGGGCGATGGTGACCAGCAGTACTCCCATTGCGGCCATTGATACCAGTACCAGCAGGGCAGGTAGATACGGCGACCAACCTTTGAGTATGTCTGTTTGCATCATGAGGGAAACGAGGGCGAGGCCCAAGCCTCCACCCATAGCGTTTCCGGTTACATTTACCCCTGCGGCCAGCCCATGTTGCTGTTCAGGAACGTCCTGTACGGACAGGATGGTCAGGCAAGGGAATGCGATGGCCATTCCCAGCGAGTTAATGCTGAGTATAGCCGCATATATAAAGAAATCTGGATAAAAGCCTATTGTAGCGAGTATGAAGCAGATGATCCCGGTAAACATGCCAATATTACCGGCAATGGCGGTCCTTGTTACCCCCAGTTTCCGGAACATCCAGGGCAGCAAAAACTTAGACACCAGTGCCGATAATATGCTGAAAGGAAACAGCAGGATGCCAGCATCCCTGGCTGAGTAGTGGAGGGATTCCTGCAGGAATAAAGATAACAGGAACACGTAGCTCATAAAGACGGTACCCAGCAAGATGGCTCCTGAATTACCGATGATTACACTTTGCCACCTGAAGAGGTGGAAGTCTATTAATGGTGCAGGGTGTTTTCTTTCTCTCCGTATAAAATAGTAAGCTAATACGATAGTGATGGTGAGCAGTGAGACGTAGCTTTTATAGTGGCTGCCTACGGTGCCCAGTGCGTGTACGAGATAGGCGATGAGTATCATGATCGTGGTGAGCAGGACGCCACTGATGATATTGTTGGCGGCAGCTGTCGCCAGGCGTGCATCTGCCGGGATATAAAAGTACCCCAATAGTAATACTCCCATGATGACAGGTAGGTTGATAAAGAAAACCCATTGCCAGCCGGCGTAGCTGGAGAGTATGCCTCCGGTAGCCAGGCCGGTGGCAAAACCGATGGCGGCCATGGCGCCGAATATGCCCAATGCTTTATTCTTTTCTACCGGATCGGTAAAGGTGGCGGTGATCAGGGCGATGGCTGCGGGAATGGCCAGTGCGGCGCCGGCGCCCTGCCATCCGCGACAGATGAGGAGCCAACTGTACTCATTCGTAAGCCCGGCACCCAGGGAGGCGATCATGAACAAAGCGGCGCCGGTGAGAAACATTTTCTTTTTGCCCCAGATATCTGCGAGGCGTCCTCCTAACAATACGCATCCTCCATAACACAGAACATATACGGTCTGTACCCATTGTATGGCCTCGTCTCCGAAATGAAAATGTTGTTTCATTTGGGGGATGGCCATGTTAAGCACGGATACGTCCAATGCTTCGAAAAATATGGCCAGGCAGGAAACGATCAGTATAATGTTCTTCTGTGTAGTCATATGCGCTTGTTTCGTTCTATGCAAACGTATAAACAAAGAACAAATTTGATATACCTTCCTGTAAATTCAGTAAATTGTAGAACATTAGCACCTATTTACAGAACAATATGCTGAAATACTATGGTTTGGGGTATTAAAAGAGAAGAACCTGCAGGGCAGGCGATCAGTTTGGATGAGAAGGACATGCATATATTGCGGTTATTGCAGGAGGATGCCAAGATGACGATCCGCGATATTGCGGCGCAGCTGCATCTGAGTACTACGCCGGTGTATGAGCGTATCCGGCGTATGGAGCAATCGGGGGTGATACAGCAGTATGCGGCGATCGTAGATCCGCGGAAGATCAACCGGGGGTTGACGGTGCTTTGTTATATCACGCTAAAGGAGCACGGTACGAAGGCCGGAGGCAAGTTCATTAATGAGATCATTGGTTTTCCGGAGGTGACGGAGTGTCTGAATGTTTCGGGGGAGTCGGATTTTCTGTTAAAGATACAGGTGCGTGATATGGATGATTACCAGGCTTTTTTTGTGAACAAGTTAGGTGAGGTGGACAATATCAGCCATATGAAAAGTTCATTTGTGATCTCTGTGATCAAGACTACGCATAAGCTGACCTGAGAGGTCTGCTATATTATTCGATCTTTTTGTATTGATCGTATGCGGGGAAGGAGATGTATTCTTCTCCGACACCGGCGCCGGGCTGGTGAACGGTGATAGCGGAGCAGATTGGATTGGCGGCATTAGCGTCGCCGGTCATCTCGAAAGCGATCCCTCTTTTCTTGTCGTCATATAGTGTGATCCGTTTGCCGGTGTGGGTATCTTCGTATACGGCGACCTGTTTGAGATAGGGGAAGGCGCGTTTTATGCCGTGGAGGGGTGTACCTACTTTTATGCCTACCAATGTTTTAAACGAAGTGGTATTGATCCTGATCTGTTTGATGAGCATATCTGGGCCATCGGGGTGGCGGCGTTGGAGGTATACGGCCAGGTAATGTGCGGAATCTATCTGTTTATTTTTATCGCGACCGTACCAGATGGACCATGCTTTTCCCATGGCGGCATCGCCTCCATCGGGGCGGCCTAATTGTTGACTGAGTTTTTCACCGGTGGCGCCGATAGTGGTCTTACCAATATATTTACCCGGTTCTATACGCCAGGCGCTCTGAGCATTTGATTGAACTGCCATTCCTATGAGGCTGCATAACAGTAAGTATATGTGTTTCATAGCCCTTTCTTTTACTGGGAGGGGTGCAAAAAGCAAGCCAGCCTGTACATACGGCTGGAAGAAGTCGTAACTTTAGGCTATGCTCAGATATCCTGCATTAACGAATGGCATCCCTGTACCGATGGAAGGTTTTGGTCCGACCCCTGCTATTTACAAGCAAAGTACCACGTCCCACCGCAAGACGGTATATCTCACGGAACATATGATCCTGTTTATTCAGCGGGGTCGTAAGGTGTTGCATTTTGGTGAGCGGACGGTTGAAGCGGACAGTAACACGTTCATGATCATGAAAAGCGGTGTGTATGTGATGTCGGATGTGGTGCCGGAGGAGGGGATGTATGAAGCGGTGTTGCTTCATTGTACGGATGAGCAACTGCGTAATTTCCTGGTACAGTATGACTTGATGCCGGCGGCGCCTGTAGCTGCGGGACCGGATCAATTGCAGCTACCGATGAGCTCCTTGCTGGAGACCTTCCGGAAGCAGTACCTGGAGTATCTGCAACGGCCGGCGGAGCAATTCCCGGCTATTCAGGCATTAAAGCTGCAGGAGCTATTATTGTTACTTGTATCGGCTCCTTATAAGGCAACGATATTGCCTTTTTTGCAGCAGATAGCGCATCGTGTGCCGGCGGATATCGATCATGTGGTGCACACACATTTGTTCCAGCCGGTGACCATAGGAGAATTGGCCCGTCTCTCTCATCGTAGTCTGGCTGCTTTCAAGCGGGATTTCCAGGAAAAGTATCAATGTTCTCCCCGTAGGTGGATTACGCAGCAGCGGTTGCAACATGCGCATATGTTATTACAGAACACACAGGAGCAGGTGGCTAATATAGCCTTACAATGCGGGTTTGACAATGTGCCGCATTTTATCCGCATCTTCAAGCAGACGTATGGTTTTACGCCTAACAGTATCCGGACCAAAAGAGCAATTTTTTGAGCTTTCAGCGTTATCAGCGGGGCTGACCGGACTTTTACTTTTGTATAAAATTATACAACATGAAAGTTCAAGTCTTATTGGCTGGCATATCTTTACTGCTCACTTCCCAGTTATCTGCGCAAACGAAGGTTTCCTATCTTACTACTGCTCTCCGGCATCCGGAAAGCGTCATTTCTGACGGTAAATATTACTATGTATCTGATATAGGCGCTGCTATGCAGCCGACGGTAAAAGACGGTGACGGCGCGATCGTCCAGTTGTCTGCGGACGGGCAGGTCCTTTCTGCCAATATTGCAAAAACGCCACTGGATGCACCCAAAGGTTCTGCTATCATCAAAGGGGTGTTGTATGTAGCGGATGTGGATAAGATCCGTGCGATCTCGCTGGCTAGCGGTGAAGCGTTAGCTACCATCGACTTCAGTACCTATAAGACCTCTTTTCTGAATGATGTGGTGACAAAGGATGTGCATACGCTTTTTGTTACCGCCAGCGACCTGGGCAAAGTGTTTGAGGTACAGCTTGGCGCTACGCCGGTGATCAAGGATCTTGGTGTTACGCTGCCGATGACGAACGGATTATCTTATGAAGCGCATCAGCAACGGTTGTACATTAACACGATGGGGGCGCGCGGTGATGGCGAAATAGGTTTTATCAGCTGGCAGGCAGGCAAAGCGGTGTATAGCCGTATTGGTAGTGACAGTGGTATTTTTGACGGACTTGCGGTAGTTGATAAAAATACGCTGGTGTATTCTGACTGGAGATCTTTTGAAAAGGTGGCCGGTGTGTTGAAAAAGATCGATGTCCGCAGTGGGGCTGTGGTGAGTGTGCCGTTGCCGGTTATTGCGGGGCCAGCGGATTTTTACTATGATGCGAAGCATCATCGTGTATTGTTACCAGTTATGTTAGAGGGTAAGATACAGGTGATTGATCTTTGATGCGATATTTCTCCATGGTCACCTGTTCGTGCAGGTGGCTATGGATGATTGGCAAATAATGCCTATTTTCCTGTTATGAACAGGAAATCTTTTTTATCCCGTATGCTGGGAGCAGGTCTGGCTCTCCCCTTCTCCGGTACTTTAGCGTCGGCGGCACCTGCTGTTGCGCCTTCCCGTTCTCCTCTTATTCCCCCTTATTTATCTGCCGGTGATACCATCGGCATCACTTCTCCTGCCGGTTATATTACGCATCAGGAGATACAACCTGCGATCCGTCTTCTGCAAAGCTGGGGGTTCACCATTCGTGTGGGTAATACTATTGGCAAACGAGATTTCAGCTTTGGCGGTACTGATGCGGAGCGTTTGCAAGATTTGCAGGCGATGCTAAACGATACCGGGATCAAGGCTATTCTGTGTGCCCGTGGAGGTTATGGGTGTGCGCGTATATTGGATCGGCTGGACTTTACTATTTTTTCCAAACATCCGAAATGGGTGATCGGCTTCAGTGATATTACGGCGTTGCTTTGTCATATACACCGGCATACTGGTGTAGCGACGATCCATTCCAAGATGTGTAATAGTTTTCCGGATAGTTTTGAGCAAGCGGATGCTGTTGTGCAGGATACGATCCTTTCTATCCGGCGGGCGTTGCGAGGCGATGTGATGCAGTATACGGCGCCGGTGCATGCCAATAACCGGCCAGGCAGTGCCAGCGGGTTGCTGGTAGGCGGTAACTTATCTATGTTGCAGAGTATTGCGTCTACGAATTCGGAGATAGATACGATTGGTAAGATCTTATTTCTCGAAGAGGTGGGTGAATACCTATATAGCCTGGACCGTATGCTAGGCAATCTGCAACGTTCCCGCAAGCTGGATAGCCTGGCGGGATTGATCATTGGCGGTTTTAACCGTATCAGGCCGGATGATCCCGGTGAGGAGTTTGGCCGTAATCTGTATGAGATTGTGCTGGATAAGGTACGTGACTTCGGGTACCCTGTATGTTTTGATTTCCCTACCGGGCATCAGAAGAACAACTATGCGCTTAAGTGCGGCGTGATGCACCGGCTGGACGTAGGGAAAGAGCAGGTGTTGCTACGGGAGCTTAAGCCGGTTATTTGATCAGGAAGGTCATGATGAACAATATTGACAATATATACATGATGGGGCTGATGGCTTTATATTGCCCTGTTAATACTTTCAGTAATACATAAGACAACATACCGAAAACGATACCTTCTGCGATGCTGTAGGAGTAAGGCATCATGGCGATGGCGAGGAATGCCGGCAATGCTTCTGTTACGTCGTTGAAGTCTATCTTGGTGACGGCGGTCATCATGAGCATACCGACGATTATCAATGCTGGTGCGGTGGCTGCTTGAGGTATCATGGCGAACAGGGGTGCAAAGAACAGGGACAGGAGGAACATGCCGGCGATGGTGAGGGCGGTGAGGCCGGTGCGGCCGCCGGCGGCGATACCACTGGCGCTTTCGACGTAGGCGGTGACTACGCTGGTGCCCATGAGGCCTGCTACGGTGGTACCTACAGCATCTGCCATCAGTGCCTGTTTGGCCCTGGGCAGTTTGCCATTGGCATCCATTAGTCCGGCTCTGTTGCACAAGCCGATGAGGGTACCGACGGTATCGAAGAGATTTACCATGAGTAAGGTGAACAGGATGACTACCATGTCCAATGTGAATATCTTGTCGAACTCCAGTTGAAACGCGATGGGGGCTACGGATGGTGGTAAGCTCACGAGGCTGCCATTTTCCGGCCAGTGAGTGAGGCCGAAGGGGATGCCGGCGATGGTGGCGGCGAGAATGCCTATGAGGAGGGCGGCATTGACCTTTTTGTACATCAGTACGGCGGTAACGATTATGCCGATGAGGGCGATGAGGGGGCCGGCGGCGGTTACTTCTCCCATTTTGAGGATGACGCCTTCCAGTTTGCCATCGCCGACGTGTCGCATACCGGTCTGGATAATGCCTGCGTTGGCCATACCGATCAGCGCGATGAGCAAGCCGATGCCGACGGAAATGGCATGTTTAAGATTTTCGGGGATGCTATCGATGATGGCTTCGCGTATGCGGAATAGGGACAGGAATATAAAGATGATGCCTTCGAGGAAGACGGCGGTGAGGGCGAAACGCCAGTCGTATCCCATGGCGGCGACGATGGTGTAGGCGAAGAAGGCATTCAGGCCCATGCCGGGTGCGAGGCCTATCGGCAGTTTAGCATAGCATGCCATGACCAGTGTGCCGGCGGCGGCGGATAGTGCGGTGGCTGTGAGCAAAGCTTGAAAATCCATGCCTGTTGTGGACAGTATGATGGGATTGACAGCGAGGATGTACACCATGGTGGAGAAGGTGGTCAATCCGGCTAATATCTCTTTACGGACGGTGGTCCGGTTTTCTTCCAATCTGAAAAACTTTGCTAACATGGCGCAAAAGTAGTGAAATGGGGAAAGTTCTCCATTTTGGTGTAATTTCATAGCTTATGACGAAAGGATGGAAAGTGATCACGGACTGGCTTGCGGCCAAGGAGTTGCAGCCATTTGCGTTTCAGGCGGAAGCCTGGGAACATTATCAGCGAGGTCGCTCCGGCCTTGTAAATGCTCCTACCGGTTATGGTAAGACCTACTCTCTTTTTCTTGCTGTTGTGATCGCCTGGATCGATGCACATCCGAAGGATTATCAGCAAAGGACCAAAAACGGTTTACAGTTATTATGGATCACGCCGTTGCGTGCGCTCGCCAAAGATATTGGCCGGGCAATGGAGGAGGTATTGCAGGAGCTAGGCATTCCCTGGCAGGTGGGGTTACGTAATGGTGATACGCCTATGGCGACGCGGCAGGCGCAGAAGAAACAGATGCCGGAGATTGTGATCATCACTCCGGAGAGTCTTCACTTGTTGATCGCGCAAAAGGAGTATCCTAAAGTATTTAAGACCTTACATACTATCGTTGCGGATGAGTGGCATGAGCTGCTGGGCAGTAAACGCGGAGTGATGATAGAGCTGGCACTTTCGCGGCTGAAGGGATTAGCGAGAAAGGAAGGTCGTCCGCCGTTGAAGTTGTGGGGAATATCGGCGACGATCGGCAATCTGGAGGAGGCATTGGATGTGCTGCTTGGAGAGCGGGATGAGCGTTCTGTGATTGTACGGGCGAAGCTGCAGAAACAGATCAACCTGCAGAGTATATTACCTGATGAGATCGAAAAATATCCGTGGGCGGGGCATCTGGGTACGAAGTTGCTTTACAAGGCATTGCCTATTATCATGGAGAGTCAGACGACGCTGCTCTTTACCAATACACGCGGCCAATCGGAGATATGGTATCAGGAGATATTACGGCAATGTCCGGAGCTGGCAGGCGCTATTGCCTTACATCACGGTTCTATAGACATGGAGTTGCGGATATGGGTGGAAGAAGCCTTACATACTGGTATTCTGAAGCTGGTGGTATGTACTGCCAGTCTTGATCTGGGGGTGGATTTCCGCCCGGTGGATACGGTGATACAGGTGGGCAGTCCGAAGGGGGTGGCGCGTTTTTTTCAACGAGCGGGGCGTAGCGGTCATCAGCCCGGTGCGGTGAGTCGTATACATTTTCTGCCTACTCACTCGCTGGAGCTGGTAGAGGCTGCTGCTTTGAAGGCTGCTATGGGGGAAGATATGATAGAAAGCCGGATGCCAGTGTTGTTAGCATACGATGTATTGTTGCAATACCTGATGACGCTGGGTATCTCTGACGGTTTTTATGCGGCGGAGATATTTGCGGAGGTGCAGGGTACTTTCTGTTACCGTGATATTACGACGGAGGATTGGCAGTGGATACTATCTTTTCTGACGACGGGAGGGGAAGCGTTATATAGTTATGATGAATTCAAGAAGCTGGAGCGGGAAGGGGATCTGTTCATCTGTCGTAGTCGTATGCTGGCTTTACGGCACCGGTTGCATATCGGTACGATTGTCAGTGATGCGATGCTGAAGGTGAAGTTTATGGGCGGCGGTTATATCGGGATGATAGAGGAATGGTTTATTGCGCGGTTGCAGCCCGGCGATACATTCGGGCTGGCGGGGCGTATACTGGAATTTGTGATGATCAAGGATATGACGGTGCTGGTACGTAAGTCTTCTGTGAAGCGGGCGACGGTGCCCAGCTGGATGGGTGGGCGTATGCCGTTGTCGGCTAACCTGGGGAAGATCCTGCGGCGGAAGTTCAATGAAGCGTTGTCGGGTGATACTACTGATCCAGAGTTGCTGGTATTACAACCATTATTTGCTTTACAGGAAAAGTTATCTCATATTCCTACTGACCAGGAGTTACTGATTGAAAAGATCCATACGCGGGACGGGTATCACCTATTCGTGTATCCTTTTGAGGGGCGGCTAGTGCACGAGGTGATGGCTGCATTGCTGGCGTACCGTATCAGTCAACGGCAGCCTATTACTTTTTCTTTTGCGATGAATGATTATGGCTTTGAGTTGCTGAGTGATCAGCCTATTCCTGTTACGGCGGAGGATGTGCGGGAGTTGTTCAGTACGGAGCGATTACATATAGAGTTGCAGACCAGTGTGAATGCTACGGAGATGGCGAGGCGTAAGTTCCGCGATATTGCGGTGATCGCCGGACTGATCTTTCAGGGGTATCCTGGTAAGCAGAAGGCTAACCGGCATCTGCAGTCGTCGGCATCTTTGTTATTCAATGTGTTTAAGGACTATGATGCGCACAACCTGTTGTTGCGACAAGCTTTTAATGAGGCATTCTTTTACCAGATGGAGGAGGCGCGTTTGCGGGAGACGATGGAGCGTATCTATCATGGCCGGATCGTTATTACGGAGCCGGATCAGTTAACGCCGTTTTGTTTTCCGATCAAGGTGGATAGTTTGCGGGAGAATCTTACCAGTGAGAAGCTGGAGGATCGTGTAAAGAAGATGTTGAACAAACTGACCGAAGATTAATCCCTATTTTTGTGCCTCTTTAAAAAAACAAGCAGGACGTGGAGGAAGTGGTATTTCATTTCAAGCAGCAGCAGTGGCGGTTATTAGCCAGTAAGGCGATCTATTGGGAGGAAGAGCAAGCGTTGATCGTATCGGATCTTCACCTGGGTAAATCGGCACATTTCAGGAAGGCGGGTATTGCGGTACCTGCCAATATTATACAGGAGGATCTATACCAGTTACAGCAGCTGATCACCCGTTATTGTCCGCAGCGTGTTATTGTGGTCGGGGATATGTTTCACAGCAGTACCAACAATGATGTGGAATATTTCCGGTTATGGCGGCGGCAATTCCTGCAATTGCGTATTGAGCTGGTGAAGGGTAATCATGATATATTACCGGCTGCACTTTATGCATCTTTATCTGTACAACTTCACGATGAGCTGACCATTGGTAATATTCGTTTTATTCATGAGCCCTGTGATGAGGGTGATGGGGAAGTATATACTTTTTCGGGGCATATACATCCTGGTATGGCGGTGAGTGGGCAGGGGCGCCAGCGGTTACGGCTGCCCTGTTTTTATTTTGGCCGGCACTGTGCGGTGTTGCCGGCGTTTGGTAAGTTTACCGGACTTGCGATGATCACACCGGAGGAGGATGAGACGGTATTTGTGATAGCGAATAAGGATGTGATCCAGGTGAGTGGTAATTGATCATTTATTTATTTCAGTGATTACACCATGTTTATTGCCTACGATCCTATATATGCACACCCGTTGCCGGAGGGGCACCGTTTTCCCATGGTAAAATATGAATTGATCCCTGCGCAGTTGCTGCGGGAGGGAGTGATCAGTGCGGAACAGGTATGGCAGCCGGCACCGCTGGAAGAAGCTATTATTTTACAGACACATGATGCCGCTTACTGGCATAAGTTACAGCATCAGACGTTGAGTGATAAGGAGCAGCGGCGTATCGGGCTGCCGCAGTCGCCGGCATTGACGTTACGGGAGATTGTGATCAGCCGGGGTACGATCGACTGTGCTTTGCATGCTTTGCAACACGGGGTGGCGCTGAATGTGGCTGGTGGTACGCATCATGCTTTTGCGGATCGTGGTGAAGGGTTCTGCCTATTGAATGATTTTGCTATTGCGGCCAATTACCTGTTGGGGCAGGGGTTGTCGCAGCAGGTGTTGATCATTGACCTGGATGTGCACCAGGGGAATGGGACGGCGGCGTTATTTGCTGATAATTCGCGGGTATATACTTTTAGTATGCATGGGGCGCACAATTATCCTTTTCATAAGGAGGTTTCGGATTGGGATATTCCATTGGCAGATGGTTTGGATGACGCGGGTTACCTGGGATTGTTGGAGGAGGCATTGCCGGTGTTATTGGAGCGGGTGCGGCCTGATTTTGTTTTTTATCTTTCTGGGGTGGATATACTGGCGACGGACCGCTATGGTAAGTTGCGGGTGACGGAGCGGGGCTGTATGCATCGGGATGAGTTAGTGTTCCGAGCGTTGGCGAGGGAGGGCATACCATGTGCGGTGGCGATGGGAGGAGGTTATTCTACGCGGATCAGGGATATTGTGAATGCGCATTGCAACACTTTCCGGGTGGCGGCGGCGATCTATCACTAGATGTATGGGCATGACATTATGAATCCGGGAGGGCTGTTGGGTCCTCCCGGATTCATTGCATTAGGGGGTTGTTGTCAAGGATGATATTGTTGAGTAGAATGGCGTAAATGAGTGTGTCAGTTCTTCATTTTTTTCTTGAGCATGCTTACCTGGTCTTGCAGGTGGCTGACCATATCGGCGAGGTGGTTTACGCTCAGGCGGCTTTGTTGGCCGGATTTGCTGATGACGGCATCTGATTGCCATAGTTCGAGTATTTCGTCCATTCCGACGGAGTAGGGTTCGAACTGTGGGTTATCGGATACGAGGGTCACTTTACCCTTGGTGCGGTTGCTTTTGAGGACACGTTTAAAGACGATTCCTTCTCTGCTGGTGACTACGACATAGGTTTCATTGTTTTTGATCTCTTCCCAACCATCTACTTTATGGCAGACGATGACGGAGCCGGAGGTAACGGGTAACATGGAGTCTCCGGCTATTTCGAAGGCTCTGTAGTTGCCGGCGCCCAGCATAGGGAGGGTGAAGGTGTTGAGTTCTTCGATGAATTCGTCGTCATTATATCCGGCGAGGTAACCAGCGGCGGCTTTCACGGGGACAAATTCGATGGCCTGGCGGCTATTGCCCATTTTTTGCTGGCGTCTTCTTTCGAGGAAACTTTCCTTCGGGGAGGAGAGGTCTCTTCGGAGGAGGTCATCTATAGAGACGCGGAACATATCGCTTACCTGTTCGAGTACTTCGGTGCGAGGTTCGGCGCGTTCTTCTTCATAGGCTCCGAGGAGGGAGCGTTTGATACCTAGTTTATCGGCAAACTCCTGTTGTGTCCAGCCTTTTTGCTTGCGCAGGAATTTAAGATTCTGGCATACTACTGACATAATCTAAATTATTTAGTACTATACTAACAAAATTAGCAATTAATTTTTGGAATTACCAAATTATATTGCGCGGCTTGGCTTATTTTTGCTGCGGTTAAATCTGATATTATGAACGATACGTTGCTATTAGTACATTCTGTATTGAGATGGGCGATCCTGTTATCTGCTCTTTGGGCTGTTTTTCGTGCATGGAAGGGGGTTAGCAGTAATGCGCCTTTTGCTGCTGCCGACAATAAGGCTGGTCTTTTCTTCCTGATCTTTATGGATCTTCAATTGTTGATAGGTCTGGTAGTTTATTTCACCAGTCCGCTGGTAACGGCTGCCCGTGCGAATATGGGTGCTGCTATGAAAGATCCTGCGCTGCGTTTCTTTTCCCTGGAGCACGTGTTGCTGGCGGTGGTAGCGTTGGTGTTGGTTCATATCGGGCGTTCCAAGGTGAAAAAGGCGCCTACTGATGCGGCGAAGCATAAGAAGGCGTTGATCTTCTTCGGCCTGGCTTTGCTGGTGCTGTTGCTGATGATCCCCTGGCCGTTCCGTGCTGCTTTAGGCAGAGGTTGGATATAAGTAATGATCAAATCACTTTCTACATAAAAGTAAGGTCCCGGTAATCAGCCGGGACCTTTTTTTGTGTCAACCAAATCTACATACTAAAATATGGTATCTCTTTTACCCTTTATCCTCGTTGTCGAGGCGGAAAGAATATATATAGGGCAGTGCTGCGAGCAGTGCTGCTACTACAATAATGAGGAATACGCCGGTAACGAGGGGCAGGAAGAAGCCCGCTACAATGATCACGATGCCGGTACATAGCCAGAGGGTCCCTGCCATGGCATGTGTTTGTTTCCAGATATTATCATCCTTCAAAGTCCAGGGGGTTCTGACGCCTACGAAGTAATTGGGTTCCAGTCTGCGCAGGTAACCGCCTAAGACGACGATCAATGCGCCGACACCGACGAACGCCCACCGTTCCATGATCAGGGGTCTTCCCTGGCTGACGATAAATATGATCATGCAGGTAAACAGGGCCAGATAGAGGTGGATGAGCCAGCGTATCCGGTAATATTTACGGTGGAAGGATGCTGCTATGGAGACGTCTGTATCGCTTTCTTTGGGAAGGTAGCGGAACAGGAAATAGAGCAGCAGGTTTGTAAGGAACAGAAAGATCATGACAAGGAGAAAATCGTTCTTGCTTCCGATACGTTGGGGTGCTCCTTCAGCATCAAAGTTAGACGGTAATATTTCCGGTAGTGAAGGCCAGATCAATCCCAGGTAGACCATGGGGATGAGCAGCAGGATCAGGAATATTACTTCTGTCAGATAGTCCGGTTTTTTCATAGAAAATAGTTTTAGTTGAAATGACTATTTCCCTGTTCTATAGTGTTATAGTTATTACACATAGCAGGTGAATTATGTTCTATTTCATGATAAAAATAACCCTACCCGAAGTTTGTCCGCTGTCAGTATGCCTTTACCCTCGCCTATCCATATATTATTAATTGTCAGTCACTTACTCACCTAATTACTAATATAATTAGTAATAACTAAAAATATTAGTACATTTGTTACCGAACAATAACAATAGCCGGGACTGGATCATTGCCACTATTACGAGTATATCGGTACAAACTTCAGACCATTACGTTTCCTGTATCTTTTATTCAACGTATATGATTGCTTTAGCGGATAAACGGACGATCGCACATTTTGACCTGGATTGTTTTTTTGTATCTGTGGAATGTCTTCGCGATAGTCAATTGAAGGGTAAGCCGTTATTGATCGGCGGTCATAGTGATCGTGCGGTGGTGGCGGCATGCAGTTATGAGGCGAGGCGGTATGGTATTCATTCGGCGATGCCGATGAAGACGGCGTTACGTCTTTGTCCGCACGCGGTTGTATGTGGCAGTGATCCGGAGCAATACAGTGTGATGTCGCGGGTAGTGACGGAGATTATTGCGGATCAGGCTCCACTATATGAGAAATCGTCTATCGATGAGTTCTACCTGGATCTAACGGGGATGGATAAGTATTTTGGTTCGATGAAGTGGACGGTGGAGTTACGTCAGCGGATCATGCGTGAGACGGGGTTACCGATCTCGTTTGGGTTATCAGCTAATAAGATGGTATCGAAGGTAGCAACGAATGAGGCGAAACCCAACGGGCAGCTGGAGATACCCTTTGGCGGGGAGAAGATTTTCCTGGCGCCTATGCGTGTGGAGAAACTGCCCATGGTTGGTAAGGAGACAGCGTTACAGTTGCACCGGCGGGGGGTAGAAACGGTAAAGACGCTCAGCGAGGTACCTGTGGCGTTGCTTGAGGCGTGGTTGGGGAAAAACGGTATATCGTTGTGGAACAAAGCGAATGGTATTGATAACTCCCCGGTGATTCCCTATCATGAGCAAAAGTCGATCTCTACGGAACATACTTTTCAGGCAGATACGATCGACATGCGTTTTTTGCATGCGGAGCTGGTGAGGATGACGGAGAAGGTGGCTTTTGAGTTACGTCAGCAGGATAAGCTGGCTGGTTGTATCACGGTAAAGATCCGTTATGCAGATTTTGAAACGGTGAGCAAGCAGTTAAGTATTGCTTATACCTGTAGTGATCATGTGTTATTAGCGAAAGTAAAAGAGTTATTCAGCAAGTTATACGACCGGCGGCAGCTGGTGAGGTTATTAGGTGTACGGGTATCTCACCTGGTACAGGGCAATTACCAGATCAGCCTTTTTGATGATACGCAGGAGATGATTGCGCTCTATCAGGCGATCGATCATATCAAGCACCGTTTTGGATCACAATATCTGATGAAAGGCACCAATGTGAAGAAAGCATGTACCTGAACTGCAAAACATATTTCAGCCTGCGTTATGGCACGATTGATACGGAAATACTGGTAAAAACGGCCAGAGATCATGGGATTACGTCGCTGGCACTGACCAATATCAATATTACTTCTGATACCTGGTCTTTTGTACAACATTGCCAGCGGTATAATATCAAACCTATATTAGGATTAGAATGCAGGAACGGGCATACTTTCCGTTATATTTTACTAGCCAGGGATATGGAAGGCTGGTTGCATATCAACCAGTTCCTGTCCCATCATTTACATACGGATACTCCTTATCCGGAGCGTGCCCCTCTCCTTCCGGGTACTTTTGTGATATATCGCTGGGGGCAATTTGATCCGAAGCTGCTGGCTCCCCATGAATTAATTGGTATACGGCCCCGGGAGGTCAACAAATTATTCCGGGTGGATACACTTTCCTGCAAGGATAAACTGGTGGTATTGCAACCGGTGACCTTCCAGGATTCTGCGTATTATGAACTGCATCGTGTATTACGAGCGGTGGATCAGAACATCCTGATCAGTCAGCTGGCAGGTGAAACTATTGCGGCGGCGGATGAGCATTTTATTGCACCGGCGGCGTTACTGGATCATTTCCAGGCATATCCGCATATTGTGCGTAATACGCTGTTGGTGATGGAGGCCTGTTCTGTACAATTTGATTTTAAGGTACCCCGGAACAAAAGGACTTTCACGGGGAGTGTTGCGGCGGATCATGCGAAGCTGCGGGAGTTGGCTTATGCCGGCATGGAGCAACGTTACGGGAAGGATCATGCGGTGGCGCGGGAGCGGATCGAGAAGGAACTTCGAATTGTTGACCAACTGGATTTCAATAGTTATTTTCTTATCACCTGGGATATTATCCGTTATGCGAGGCATAAAGGCTTTTTCTATGTAGGCAGGGGGAGCGGCGCCAATTCTATCATTGCTTACTGTTTGCACATTACAGATGTGGATCCTATTGCGCTGGATCTTTATTTTGAACGATTCCTGAATCCACAGCGGAGTTCTCCGCCTGATTTTGACATTGATTTTTCGTGGAGGGACCGGGACCAGATCATCAGTTATGTATTTGAAAAATACGGGCAGGCGCATACTGCGTTACTAGGCATGGTATCGACGTTCCAGCGAAATGCGATCGTGCGGGAGTTGGGTAAGGTGTATGGATTGCCGAAAAGGGAGATCGACCTTATTCTTGAGCATCCGATGAGTATGTCATTGAATGGTGATGATATACAGCGGAAGATATTGGCGTATAGTAAGCTGATGACGGAGCAGGATGAGCAGGAGAAATCTTTTCCTAATCACCTGAGCATTCATGCCGGTGGTATCCTGATCAGTGAGGCGCCTATTCATCAATATTGTGCTACTTATATGCCGCCCAAAGGTTATCCTACTGCGCAGCTGGATATGCATCAGGCGGAGGCGATCGGGCTTTTCAAATTTGATATACTCAGTCAGCGGGGGCTGGGGCATATACGGGATGCGATCACGATGATCAAGGAGAATAAGGGGGTAGAGATAGACATTCATGATGTGCAGCGTTTTATGCAGGATGAGCAGGTTAGGCAGCAATTGCTAGCGGTAAATACGATCGGTTGTTTTTATATCGAGTCGCCGGCGATGCGACAATTATTAAAAAAGTTACGATGCGGAGATTACCTGTCGCTGGTGGCAGCCAGTTCTATTATCCGTCCTGGTGTGGCGCAATCGGGTATGATGCGGCAATATGTACAACGTTACCGGCAGCCGGAGACGGTACACTACCTGCATCCTATCATCGAGCAGTTGCTGAAAGAGACGTTTGGGGTGATGGTGTACCAGGAGGACGTGATCAAGGTGATACATGCCTATGCGGATATGGACCTGGCGGATGCGGATATATTACGCCGGGCGATGGCGGGTAAGTATAGAGGGCGGGATACCTTTGCGAGTATAGAGCGGCAATATTTTGATAACTGCATGCGGCTGGGTCGTCCGCGGGAGACCAGTGAGGAGTTGTGGCGGCAGATATCCAGTTTCTCTGGCTTTTCGTTTTCGAAGGCACATTCTGCCAGTTTTGCGGTGGAGAGTTATCAAAGTTTATATCTCAAGACTTATTTCCCTGCGGAGTTTATGGTAGCGGTGATCAATAACTTCGGGGGGTTTTATAACCGGGAGCTTTATTTCCGGGAGTTGCAGCGTACGGGCGTACAGGTATGTCCTCCCTGTGTCAATAACAGTGAGTATTATACGCGTATCAGCGGAGCAATCGTTTATACGGGGTTTATTCACCTCGAGCGGCTAGAGGAAGGGTGGATATCGCATGTATTAAAAGAACGTCAGCAGCATGGTCCTTATGCCGGTCTGGAGGATTTTACGGAACGTATCCATCCTGCTCCTGAGCAGTTGGAGTTGCTGATCCGTATCGGCGCATTCCGGTTTACGGGTTGTACCAAGAAGGAGTTATTGTGGAAGAGCAGCCTGTTGCTACGGGCGAGGGAGGGGCACGGTGATCTATCATTATCGCTGTTCCAGACGCCTGTGGTGAGTACCAGTGAGCTACCGGCGCTTACTTATCACCGGCATGAGGATGCGTTTGATGAGATTGACCTGTTGGGGTTCCCGCTTTGTTCTCCTTTTGAGGTGCTGGAGCATGACCAGGAGGCATATATTACGGCAGCGGCTTTTCCTGTTTATCTGCGGCAGACGGTATTTTTGCTAGGTTACCTGGTCTGTACCAAATATAGCAGGACGCAGCAGGGAGAGCCGATGTGTTTTGGCACTTTTTTGGACAAGGAAGGGATGTTTGTGGATACGGTACATTTTCCGGACAGTTTACGGCGTTGTCCTTTTCAGAAGGAGGGATTTTATGTGTTGCAGGGTGTTGTAAGCCGGGAATATGACGTATATACTTTGGAAATCAATTATATGCGAAAGATTGGATATTTTGAAGACAAAGTGTTTTAAGACGACAAAAATACCTATCTTTGTGACAAATGTCGTTAAGTATGAAACATCAACAGAATCGGGAATACCCGATGCAGGAGCAGGCTTTGATGGTAGTGCATGACGCGCGAGCGGCCTATGCGGGTAGCCGGGGGTATTTTTACCTGATAGAATTATCCAGAGACGGGGTTATTAAGAAAGCATTGATGAACCTTACCCAGCAGTTGTCATTTTCTTTGTCCGAGATAGCACGTGTACTTCATGTATCAGAACGTACTTTACAAAGGTACCAGGATAACGAGAAGCTGGCGGCCGATTCTTCAGAGCGGGCCATATTACTGTCCCAGCTTTACCAACATGGTGCGGATGTCTTTGGTGATCTCGAGAATTTCAAGGAATGGATGCGTACTCCTCTGCCTGCCTTTAATTATCAACTACCTATTTCCCTCTTAGATACTACATTTGGCTTTCAGCTTATCGAAGATGAGCTGGGCCGTATTGCGCACGGTGTATTTGCTTAGCTGCGCGAAGCTGGCTTTATATGATGAGCCCTTCCTTGCAGGCATATCTGAATGCCTGTATTGTAGTATTATTTACTAACTATGATCACCTGAAAATATTAAGCTGTTTGTCAGCTATCCTTATGGAAGTATACAGAATCAGCAAGTGTGCCTATATACAAGACCTGACTGGTACCGGTGCCCGTTTATATGGGGGTCGTTGGAACAGTAAGGGACATGCTATTGTATATACGGCCGGCAGCCGGGCGCTGGCAGCCCTGGAGGTACTGGTGCATGTACCTTTGAAAAACATTGTACAGGATTTTTGCATTGCCACTATTGAGATCCCGGACGGGATCGCTATACAGACGCTCACGCGTAAGGAGTTGCCATCCGGGTGGCAGTCACTGGCGCCGTTCCCGGAGTTACAGTGTGTGGGTGACCAATGGATAGAGGAAGGTAAGTATGCTGTTTTAAAGTTGCCTTCTGTGGTGATACCGGAGGAGTTTAATTACCTGATCAATCCTTTACATCCGGAGGTAAGTGGTATCAAGATATTGAGCCAGCAGCCATTCCATTTTGATCCCCGTTTGCAGCAAAAGGACGAGGGAGTTACCTGACAACGTTTAATAGGATAATAAAAATAAAAGAGGGACCTAAGTGGTCCCTCTTTTATTTTATGTTGTTGCTGGAAATGGATCAATCGAGGTCGAACAATCCTTTGTTCAGCAGCTGGAGTGTTTTTTCTTTATACTGTCCACCTACCAGGATGGATATGTTGTGGCGGCTACCACCGTAGGAGATCATACGCAAGGGTACTTCGTCCAGTGCGTTAAAGAGCTTCTTCAGGATGGAGGGAGTGGCTGCCACTTCGTTGCCTACGATGGAAACGATGGATTGGTGGTGATCCAGCTCTACGGTACCGAAGGGTTGCAGTTCTTTCAGGACCTGGTCGAGATGCTGGTTATTATCGATGGTGATAGATACTGCCACTTCGGAGGTGGTGATCATATCGATGGGCGTGCGGTATTTTTCGAAGACTTCGAAGATCTTACGGAGGAAGCCATATGCGAGCAGCATGCGGCTGGATTTGATCTTGATGGCGATAATGCCATCTTTTGCGGCGATCGCTTTTACGCCATCACCGTTTGGCAGTTCGGTAATCAGGGTACCTTTTGCTTCGGGCTGCATGGTATTCAGTAATCTTACCGGGATATTAAAATGCTGGGCAGGCCAGATGGAAGCAGGATGTAATATTTTAGCGCCGAAGTAGGCTAATTCTGCTGCTTCGTCGAAGGACAGTTGTTCGATGGGGAATGTTTTGTTCACGACACGCGGGTCATTGTTGTGCATGCCATCGATGTCCGTCCATATTTGCACTTCTTCGGCTTGGATAGCGGCGCCGATGAGAGATGCGGAGTAATCGCTACCACCACGTTTGAGGTTGTCCACTTCTCCCCGGGCGTTGCGGCAGATATATCCCTGAGTTACGAAAATGGCCTGATCTTTATGTTTGGCGAGTAGGTTGCCCAGCTTGATCTTGATCTTAGGTATTTCCGGTTCCTCATATTCATCGATACTCATAAAGTCCAGTGCCGGGAGTAATACGGCTGGCAGGCCGGCTTCTTCCAGGTATACGCAAAAGAGTTTGGTGGAGAGCAGTTCTCCCTGTGCCAGGATGTCTTTATTCAGCGCTTCATTGAAAGATATCTTCAGAATGATATTCAGGAACTCAAAATGTTCGTCTACAATTTCTTTTGCTTTAGTGCGGGTGCTGTCTTGTTTGACCAGTTGCTGGCAGAAGGAGCGATAATGTTCTTCCAGCTTATCGATCTGCTGCTTAGCCAATTGTCTGTCGCCTGCGGCCAGGGAGGTACCTATTTCCACTAAAGCATTGGTAGTACCTGACAGGGCGGAGAGCACCACGATCTTAGGGTGCTGGTCAGCAGAGATCAGGTTTGCAACTGCATGCATACGCTCTGGTTTGCCTACAGAAGTACCACCGAATTTTAAAATTTTCATTGCTGTTACTTATTATATTTTAAAGTTCCGATTTCCTATGATGGTTTGTTAAAAGTCGAGTTTGAATTTCTGTCCTACATCCTGCAGGTCTTTTACTACGGGAGTCAGCAGAGGGATGCCGGTGTGTCTTCTTTCTTTTTCCATTTCTCTTTCGGGATCACCGGGGATGAGTACCTGGTGTCCGGCTACGGGGGTAGCGGATCTGAACCGGCTGATCCATTTATCCATATGGGATTTGAATTCATCGGCCGGGCGGAAGGCATCTACTCTCATGGCGCCGAAGAAATGTCCCAGTCCTTGTCCGACGGGGTCGGGGGCCAGGGGCAGGAAGCTGACGAACGGGGGTGCCCATGGGCCGTAGTTGGCCCCGGACAGTACTGCTGAAAAGATATCGACGATAGCGCCGAGGCAATAGCCTTTATGGCTTCCATGCTCCCTGTCACCACCAAGTGGCAGCAAGGCGCCACCATCTTTCAGTTCGTGGGGATTTGTGCTTGGCAGTCCTTCGTTATCTTGTATCCAGCCATAAGGGGCTGGTTCGTTTTTGCGTTGTAGTATTTCCAATTTACCATTGGCGGCGGTGGTAGTGGCAAAGTCAGCCACGAATGGAGGCTGTTTGCCTGCGGGTACTGCCACAGCGATAGGGTTGGTACCCAGCATACGTTCACGGGAGAAGGTAGGTGCGACCAGTGGGCTGGCGTTTGTCATAGCCATTCCTATCATATCGTGATCGAGTGCTTTCATGGCATGATAGCCAGCGATGCCGAAGTGATTGGAGTTTTTTACGCTTACCCAGCCGGTGCCAGCGATGGTTGCTTTTTGTATGGCGACCTTCATAGCGTAGGGGGCTACAACCAGGCCCAGTCCGCTATCTCCATCGACAACGGCGGTACTAGGTGTTTCGTGTACGATGCGGATATCTGGCTTTGCATTGATACGTCCGGCTTCCCAGAGGCGAACATAGCCTGTAAGGCGGGCTACTCCGTGGGAGTCTACTCCCCTCAGGTCTGCTGACAACAGTACTTCGCTGGCTACAGCAGCGTGTTCCAGCGAGCATCCCATCCGGATGAAGACCTCATGGGTAAATTGATATAGATGGTGGTAAGAAAAGGTATTCGCCATTCGGAAGTCACTATTTACGGATCACTGCTAATTATGCCTGGGCGGAGGGGCCTCCGAAGTTCATGGGCATAGAAACCGGGTCCTGGTCTTGTATGGGACCATGTACGGACTCATATTTTTTGATGTTTTCCATCATGGCCTTCATGAACCGTTTAGCATGCTGAGGAGTGAGAATGATGCGGGACTTTACGCGGGCTTTAGGCAGGCCTGGCATGACATTGACAAAGTCTACCACGAACTCTGCGTTGGAGTGGGTGATAATGGCCAGATTGGCATATATACCTTCTGCTACTTCTTCACTCAGTTCGATATTTAACTGGCTCTGTTCCTCTTGCTGATTTTCCATGTTGTTCGGTTTACGTGGTACAAAAGTATAAAAGAGCGCGTGAAAACAAGGTCTATTTTTTCATGGGGTAATAAGAGGGGGTATAAAAGCAAGAGCTGCCGGATGGCGGCAGCTCTTTCAACAGGATAATATGAAATTGGTCTATAATTATTGTTTGTCCCACCATACGCGGCCGTAGTAGGAGTTTTCGCTACTGTTAACAGTATACCGTGCAGCGGCTTGTTTATATGCGTTGGTGTTCAGGTTTCTTTCGTTGGAGCCGTAAGGGATACGGCGAGGTATTGCGAGGTTTGCCCCAGGGGCGGGAGCGAGTTCAGGAAGACCGGTCTTTCTCCATATTGCCCATCCTTGGCGGCCATCCGGAAAAAATGCCAGCCACTCCTGTGTAATAATCTTTTTGGTAGCATCTGTGGTCAATGCGATGGCTGGGGAAGCCATGAATGCATCAAATGCGGTCTGATCAAATACCCCCCATTGTTTCCAGGAAGCCTCAATACCGTTTTTGTAAGCGGTAGCGGCGTCCCCACCCCATCCGAGGTTCGCAGCTTCAGCTCTAGACAACCAAATATGTGCAGCTGTGAGGATATACATGGGGGAAGTTGGCTGCCTGTATGACGCAGCAAATGGACGTGCCCAGGTAGGGTTTGCATTTGAAAAAAGTACGGCATCTTCTCTGGTAAGACCGTAAGGGAATCCTACTTCGGAACTGCCAAATACGGCGCGGCGACGGTCATTAGTATTTTTCAGCTGATTGATCACCACATTTGTAACTGCCACATCGGATCTTTTGATCACTGCGGCGAACTCATAGAATGGGTTCATAAAACGTGCGCCACCCGGATAATCCAGTTTAGCATTCTGGCTATTATCTTCAATGACGCCTGCACTTAATGCGCTGTTATATTCTGTTTGTGCAGTGGCGGGATTGATTTTGGACATTCGAAGCGCTATCAGCAGGCGCAGCGAGTTGGCAAATTTGATCCATTTGTCTTTATTGCCGTTGAACCAGATATCTCCCTGAGGCATTTCACCACTATCGAATTGAGCGGTAGCTTCCTTGAGTTCTTTCAATAGATCGGGATAGATATCTTTTTGTTCTGTATATGGTACTGCGTCTGTATTTTTCAGTGCCTCTTTATATGGCATGTCTCCGTACTGGTCGGTGAGATTCCAGAACAGATATGCTTTTAATATACGAGCTACTGCAATCTGGTTCTTTACAGATCCATATAGCACTGCTGTAGCTGCGTTTTCGGGTTTAGAGACGTAGTTGATGATATTTTGCAGATCGAACAGATTTGCGCCCGGCATAATACCTACGTTATCTGCATCGGAACCTGCAAAGAAAACATCCCAGTTATAGTCTGGTATGGCATAACGAGCCTCTTCCGTGTATTGGCTTTGCGTGAAGTACTGGCAATACATACCTTGTGTACTTGTATTTCGATAGAAGTTACCATCGAATACGAGTCCACCGGTACCGGACAATACGCTAGTCAGCAATGCAGAGGGCACGGGGTTGGGAGTAGTGTTAGGATCAAAGTTAGTGTCTCCGAATTTATCAATCTTGCTACATCCTTGTCCCAGCGCTCCTAAAACGCCTAGACTTACGATAAATGTATATTTTAAGAATTGCTTTTTCATACTAAATATTTTATTGCAACGGATGTTTTTAGAAACTAAACTTAACATTAAAGCCAAGTGAGCGAGTACCAGGGAACTGGCCACTTTCACCAGCATTATTTGATATTTCTGAAGGATCAAAATTCTTCGCTTCACGATATATCAGCCATGGGTTACGGGCGAGTACGGAAACATACATACCTTTCACCCAGTTGGTAACACCCCACTTTCTGAGTGGTAAGTTATATCCAAGGCTTATTTCTCTCAGTTTCACAAACGTCAGGTCATGAATGAAAGGTTCAGCAATCTGGTTGTTATAGTATTGTTGGTAGTAGCGTTTTGCCGGGATGTATAAATCAACGGGGGTTTTACCATCTGCGGTAGAGACGCCGGTAACGTGTACACCGCCGCCATTGGCTACGTCGTCACGTACATTTTTACCTTTATCGTTGGTAGATGCGGTTACGTCCAGCAATCCAGAGAATGTTGAAAAGTTTTCTGTGAGGGAGAAGAACTTACCACCCACCTGATAGTCGACGCTGAAGGCCAATGTAAAATCTTTGTAGCTAAAGGTATTTGTCAAGCCACCTGTAATGCGCGGAACGATAGAGCCCCATTTCTTTTCGCTGTCGGTTACATATGTACCCAGTACCGGATCCAGTAGTGGTTGACCATCTGCATTACGTTTAATACCAGCGCCAATCAGTTGTCCCCAGTTTTCGCCTTTCTGCTGGAATGCACGAGCGAAGCGGGTACCGAATGCTGTGGCATCAAGTTGAATCCTGTCAACGTTGTTATACAGGGAAACTACTTTGTTGCTTAACAGATAAGAGAATGATTTGCTTACATCCCATGTGAAGTCTTTAGACTGAAGGATCTTGGCAGTCAGTAATAATTCGATACCTGTTCTTTTAACTCTTGCTGCGTTTACTACTCTGGTTGTGAATCCACCAGCGCCACCCACTGTCACTGGCAGTGGTGCGTTGTTATTGTCTTCATTATAATACAAAGCGTTCAGGCCGAATCTGTTGTCCAGGAAGCGTACGTCGAAACCTGCTTCATAGGTAGTGATCAGAGAGCCTTTGAGGGTTGAATCCGGGAAGGAGTTTGGTGTACGCATTACGATGTTGCTTCCCCATTGGAACTGGTCCAGTTTATAGGAGAAGTTGGCCTCATGGAATCCGAGGTCCAGTGGTTTTTTACCCCAGCTGGCAAATACTTTACCGAAGCTCAACCAAGGCAGCGCGTTGTGAGTAAGTTCACTAAAGATGAAGGTACCACCAACAGAAGGTGAGATCAGGCGGTTGCCACTTGAAGGCAGTGTAGAATACCAGTCTGCGCGTACTGCTGCGTTAATGTTGATGATGCGTTTATAACCGAACTCACCTGATGCGAAGAGGGAGTTGGTTTTATATGATCTTCTTATATTTTCGAGGCTGGGTTGGTCTTTTGAGTTGGTGATCGCGAAGAGATCTGGGATAATAAGACCATTTGAAGTTTTCTGAAGTGCTGTTTTCTCTTCTCTGGTAAAGATGTTACCACCTGCTGTCACATTGATATCAAAGTCGGTGATCTTTTTATTGTAGGTAGCGATCAACTCGTAGTTGGTTTCATCATAACTTTCCAACCGGGTATCGTAGCTAGCCAGTTTACCGGTTTGTCCACCACTTCTTTCGATGATGGATTTAATTTTATTTTCTCTGTTTGTTGTTAACAGGTCTTTTCTAATGGTACCTCTTAAGCTTAATGCGTCATTGAATTTGTAGGTCAGGAATGCATCTCCGAAGAGTCTGTTCCTGGTCTGGTTGTAATCAATGTTATCAAAATAAGCATATGGATTATACCAATAGTTATTTTTCCAATAGTCTGTCGGGCCTAAATCGAGATAGGAGTCGGGGTTGTTACCGTTCCATCCGGCGAGGGTACCGGTAGGGTTTCTGAGGCCTCTCAGTTCTCTCAGTTTGCTCATATCCAGTTCTCTGTGGAACCACTGAGAGAAGTTACCAGCGGACTGGTTGCTATAGGCATCATCAAATTCTCCTCTGATATTTGTGGTGGTGTAGTTAACATTTGCGCCTGTAGTGAAGTGAGGATTCAGGTCGTATGATCCATTGAAAGACAATGCATTCCTTTTTGAGCTGGTACCAGGTAGCATCCCTTTAACGGATTGATTGGTATAGGAGATGCGCATATTGTATTGTTCTCCACCTTTGGTCAATGCGACGTTAGTATTACTTGTGATACCGGTCTGATAGAAATCTCTTACGTTATTAGGTTGTGCTTGCAACCTTTCTGTTTTACCAGTGTACTGTGTACCAGGTATCCAAGCGTACCAGGGTGCATATTCCTGTCCTTCTATGCGTGGGCCCCAGCTGGCATCATCTGTGTGATCCAGGTAGGATTTTCCATCGAGGGCTTTCCATTCGTCGGGCATACCTGCTTCATACTTAAACGGAATGAGAGAGCTTACACCACCGCCTGCGTATTGGTTTTGGTATTTAGGCAGGATATACACTTTATCGAAGGTGATACCTTGGTTTACTTCAATTCCGAAACCGCCTTTAGATCCTTTCTTCGTAGTGATCATAATGGCACCGTTTCTGGCACGACCGCCCAATAGTGCTGTTGCGTTCGCACCTTTCAGGATTGTCACATCTGCGATGTCATTGGGGTTAATTTCAAAAGCACCTACGATCGTACCATCTACTACATAGATAGGATCTACGTCTTTCAGTCCAAGGCCACCACGAATACGCAGGAAGCCCTGTGCATCGAGTTTCATAGGCGATTGTCCTTGAAACTGCACACCTGCCACTTTACCCGCCAATGCATTGTTTACATTGGTTTGTGGGATTACATTAAGTTGTTCTGTACCGATTACCTGGGAGCTATAGGAGGTATTACGCTGGGCTTTCTTAATACCGAAAGCGCCGGTTACTGTTACCTCTTTTAAGTTTACGTCAGAAACATTGAGTGCAACGGCAACGATATTGCCTGACCCAACAGTAATTTCTTTGTCCTCCATCCCGAGAGCGGAAACTTTTAAGACGGTGCCGGTTGAAACTTTCAACACGAAACGTCCATCAGCGTCTGCGGTAGTACCAGAATTTGTCCCTTTGATTTGTACAGTTGCGAAAGGTATAGGGGCTCCGTCTGAGCCAGTAACTTTACCTGAAACCTGGCGTTGTTGTCCATAGGCCAGGCTTACACTCACCAAAAAGATGGTGAAAAAGAGTAGAGCCTTTTTCATAAAAGATTTAGATTTTGGTTGACAACAGCAATTTATATAAATTTTTTCCTTACTCCCAATAAAAATTTAACAGAGCTTTAACCTGTGAGAAAAACCAAAATTCTAAACAACTTAGAATCAGCTCCTTGAAAATCGGGACCTGTACATTTATTTTACACACGGAAATTTAGTTGCTGTTAAAAGAGGTATTGCCATTGACACTGAAATGTATGCTTCGCTGCGCCATTAATGCGGTCCCAGCCACTACCTATGAACTGGCGATCTTCGTATAATGTCTGATGCCAGCGTATCCATGCTGTGATGCGCCGGTTGCATTTCCATTCTCCCTGCAGATAATATTGCCAGCCGCGGCCGGATAGCTGTGCCACTGCGTAATTGTATAACATGCCCCCTTCGGTGATATAGAGGCGGTTGTCGCTACCACCTGTATTAAATCTGGTACCTCTTGCCGACCAGCGCCAGTGGCTGTTTAACGGCTTATATCGTAGTTCTACGTAAATGACTCCCCCTTGTTGGATCATGGCATTCTTATTTATATACTGCCATTCCGCTCTCGTACGACAAATGAGGTATTTACCTAACGGGAAACTGGTTTGCAGGCGGATACTTTTCTCTATTGCTTTGTTGACCGGTCGTATGAAGCTGCTGTCGTCTTCAGCAGCGATGGGGCGTTGTTGTACGTGCCAGGCGAAGTAGCAGGTGATCTGTTTACGCGGGGTATAGGTAAACGCCAGCAGGTATTCGCTGCCGGCGGAGGGTGCATTGATCCGATATTTTAACCAGGGGAAGCGGTATCTATCTGCGAATGCGTCGAGATAGAGGCGTTGATGCAGTTTTAGTCTTAGAGCAGCGTATATTCCCTGTTCATTGACATTCTGATAGCTTTCGCCGAATGCGTGTGCATACAGTGATTGATAGGCTCTATGGTAGCTTCTATATAACACGGCGATATCTACAGCAGGGGCTACACTGGCGAGTGCCCCCATTACTACTGCCGGTTTGCGATTGCTGCTCATAGCGATCTCTCCGAAGTAATGTATGTTCTTCCATGTCAGGGCATAGTCGATACTTCCTGCCAATAGTTTATTTCCATGGAAGGTAAAGCGATTATAGGCGGCGGTGGCCTTTTGCAGCGGAGCGGATAATTGGTGAGCGATCATATTGAGACCAATGTGCCAGTTGTCCCGGTGATAGGAAAGGTTAGCACCGGCAGTGAGTTGCCGGACGGTTCCTTTTTTGGTATTCTCGTTGATAGAACGATGATAGCCGGAGGTGGTGAAGGCGGTGATCCATTCCAGCGTATCTGTCGAGACGAGGTTGCCATCCAGGCGGCGGGAGGAGCCGAAGGCGGTGAGTTGCCAGGCTTTTTGTTGTAAGGTGATGCCGGCTCCGCGGAAGAAATTGAATTCTCCTGCGGATGCATAGGGTCGCAATATATCGCCCTCCCGTTTTATCTGCATGACGGCAGCGCTTTTGTCGAATGCCAATGCTTGCCAGTTGAGGAGTCCTTGTCCGAGATTGGCGGTGAAGTCTCCTATTGCCAGTGCTTTTATGTGTTTATAATCCCGCAGGAACAGGTGTGCGCTGTAGAAGTCGAAGCCTTGTTTTTGTGTTCCTTTAAACAACTGTTCGCCTGCATCTTTTTCCATCAGGAGGCCCCAACTTATATGCCGAGGGAGGCTATAACGATATCTCAGGAGGAGTTGATCGGGACTGCCGGTATAATGTGCGGCGGTGGTATCTGTGCGGTGGTAGCCTCTAGGGGCTGGTAGTTGCCGGTCATATCTGATCAGCAGCTGGTGAGTGCCTTTGCGGAGATAGTCCCGCGGGGTTACCGCTTGTGTGGCGTCGTTGACGGTTACGTAGGGCAGTAACTGTATGATCACGGAGGTATCGTACCCTGGTATGGCTTGCAGTTCATAGATCGCTAGGAATGGCCCCATGAGTCTGCGGTAGTTGAGTAGCTGTGTTACTTGCAGGGGGTCCAGTATGCCGAGTGCTGTGAGGGTGGCTGCGTCGGCTTTGTTGAGGTCGATCTTGTGCCTGCTGAAGGATTGTAGTTGCTGCCAGTGGTTGTCATCGTCTGGTAGTTCGGCACGTGCGGTCTGGTTTTCCAGCTGGGTTTCGGCTGCGATGTTTTCCTGTGCCCGGGAGCGAAAGGTTGTTAACGACAGTGATAGCAGCAGGATAAGTGTCAGCCTGCAATTTTTCTTTTTTGTTGCCATATGATGGTGAGTCCCGGGGTGATACCGAGTATGGGGTGATAGGAAGCGGATATACGTAGCCGGAGGGATTCCCAGCTGCAGTCGACGGCGGCGGTATTCAGCTGTGGGGTGGTGGAAATGCCCAGCATGATGGCTAGTGGCTGGACTATCCTGTATTCGAGCATGGCTCTTGCGTTGAGGGGTTGTGTTTGTTCTTTGACGACCTCTGCGCTGAGCAGGCAATTGCGGGACGCTTCGTATCCGATGCCGGCGGACCAGATGGACGGTAACGGTTCGCGGGTGGCGCCTATTTGCTGTGCGGCGGGGTTGATGGTATGCAGGCCGGCGTGCCAGCTGTTGTTGATATGGAACAATATGCCGGCTTCAGCGGTGACGGTGCTGGCGGCTCCGTAGGTGGGTATGGACCGGGAAAGATAGTCCAGCTGCAGGCCTATGCTGATCTTGGTACCTAAACGGCGGCCATAGGCGAGGGCTATTTTTTGTTCTTTGTAGGCGGTAAATCCATACTGTTGCGCGGTGAGTCCGAAGGTACCGGTGGATATGGGTACGGCAACGGTGGCGGTGTAGGTATTCATTGCATTGATCATGAAGCGGCGTTCTGCGTGTATGCCGGCGGTGATGGTGGTGATATGGGCCAGTGCGGCCTGGTTTTGCTGGGGTGTAAATGCATGTTGAAAGTGCAGGCTGTAGGTACCTGTTGTCTGGTATTTGGCAGCGGGCAGCCAGGCGGGTTGAGCCTGGAGTGCAGGGGCCATACATATACACACGACGAATGAAACGATCTTTCTCATGGGGTTATCTATACGCTATATGGTGCTACAGCATTTATTGCAAGGGGTATTCCCTTGTATCATTCAAACGTGTGTGTATTTCTCTGGAAAATGATGGTTAACTGAAAGTGGAGTACTAATATACAAAAAAAAGCAAACGGCAACTTATACGTGAACAAGTTGCCGTCAATTTATTTAAAACAGTCCGTGGAGCTGTGCGTCTATTTTGTTGATGATCTCTCCGAGGTCTTCTTCGCTTTCGGGGAATTTGTTTTTATCGATATCGATGATGAGGAGCGGACCTTCTTTATATTTTTCTATCCAGTTGTTGTAGAATTCGTTCAGGCGTTTGAGGTAGTCGAGCCGGATATTTTCTTCGTACTCACGACCTCTTTTCTGTATTTGTGCTACGAGTGTGGGTACGGAAGCCTGGAGGTAGATCAATAAGTCGGGCGGTTTGACCATTGATTTGAGTGTTTCGAAGAAATTGAAGTAGTTATCGAAGTCTCTTTTGGTCATGAGGCCCATTTCGTAGAGGTTGGGTGCGAAGATGTGGGCATCTTCGTAGATGGTTCTGTCCTGGATGACGGTGTCTCTGCCGTTTTGTATTTCGAGCAGTTGTTTTAATCTGCCATGCAGGAAGTATACCTGGAGATTGAACGACCAGCGTGGCATATCTTCATAGAAGTCATTGAGGTAAGGATTATGTTCTACGTCTTCGAACTGTGGCGCCCATTTATAGTGTCTGGCCAGCAGTTCTGTGAGTGTAGTTTTGCCTGCTCCTATATTTCCCGCTATTGCGATGTGTTTGATCTTATTATTTTTTGCCATGCTGAATGATAAGTCGTAAATCTTTTTTGTTTTGTCCCTATGGATAAAGATATGTGATCAATAGTAGTTGATACCGATATGTTTTCTGGCTTTGTTGAGGGTAGCGGCGGCGCTTTCTCTGGCTTTTTCTGCGCCGTATTTCATGATACGGTTCAGGTAGGTTTGGTCTTGCTGGAGTGCGGCTGCGTTTTCGCGGATGGGTGCGATAAAGCTGACCATATCTTCTGCCAGTTGTTTTTTCATATCGCCGTAACGGATGCTTTGGTCCTGATAGGTGGTTTCGAAGTGTTGGAGCACATCGGGAGTGGAGACCAGTTGCATGAGCTGGAACAGGTTTTCCACTGATTCGGCGCGTGGTGCGCCTGGTTCTACGGGACCGCTATCTGTTTTTGCTTTCATGATTTTTTTGCGGATGGCGTCGTCGGCATCGGCGAGATAGAGGGTGGCCATTTCGTTTTCGCTTTTGCTCATTTTGCCGTTGCCATCGAGGCTGGGGATGCGGATGAGGTTATCGCCGAAATTGAAGGCTATTGGTTCGGGGAATACGTCGCCATAGCGATTATTGAATCGTTGTGCGAAGTTGCGGGCCATTTCCAGGTGTTGTTCCTGGTCTTTGCCTACGGGTACTTTTACGGCGCGGTGGATGAGGATATCTGCGCTCATGAGTACGGGGTATGTGAGGAGGCCGGCGTTCACGTTTTGTGGTTGCAGGCGTACTTTGTCTTTGAAAGTCGGTACTTTTTCCAGTTCTCCTTTGTAGGCCATCATATTGAGGAGGAGATATAGTTCTGCGATCTCAGGAATATCGCTTTGGGCGTAGAGGGCTACTTTTTCCGGATCGAGGCCGGAGGCGATATTTTCTGCCAGTACGCGGAATACGCTGGCGCGCAGGTCTTTAGGATCTGGGTGTGTGGTAAGTGAATGCCAGTCGGCTACAAAGAAATAGCAATTGTAGTCTTCCTGCATACGGATATAGTTGCGGATAGCGCCGAAATAATTTCCTAAGTGTAAAAAACCGGTGGAGCGGATGCCGCTTACCACTATTTCTTTTTCATTAGCCATACTCATAATGGGGTGCAAGTTAAGAAATCTGACAGAGCAATTGCCACGGAACGGTTACAATTTCGCAGCGGCGGGGATGTATTACCGGGATGGTGGTGTTGTTGGCGGATGTGGGTATTGGGCATGGAGTGGTTGGCTGGGCTCACCATTTATCCTTAATTTTGGCAACGCTTATAATTATCTATAATAATTCATTACCTTTTCGTTTAATTTGATCTATGGAAGTAAATGACGCATTGGTGTTACAATTGGCAGCTCTTTCCAAGCTGGAGTTCAGTGAGCGGGAGCGGAAAGATATCCGGCATGATCTTCAGCAGATGATCACGTTTGTGGACAAGCTGAATGAGTTGAATACAGCAGATGTAAAGCCCCTGCTTCATCTCACGGAGGAGTACAATGTGCTTCGTGAGGACCGTGTGATTACGTCAGTAACGCGGGAGGAAGCGCTTAGTAATGCCCCACTGGCCAGTGAAGAGTACTTCAAGGTTCCAAAAGTTATTAAAAAATAGATATGCATCCACAGGCTGTTATCCACCTGGAAGGTATCCGGAAAAGTTATTATATCGGCAAGAATGAGTTGCCGGTATTGAAAGGTATTGATCTGGATATTCGTAAAAATGAGTATGTAGCATTGATGGGGCCATCCGGCTCCGGTAAATCGACCCTGATGAACATATTAGGATGTCTGGACACCCCTACAGACGGCCGGTATGTATTGAGTGGACATGATGTGAGCAAGATGGAGGACAATGATCTTGCGCATGTCCGTAATAAGGAGATTGGTTTTGTATTCCAGCAGTTTAACCTTATGCCCCGTCTTACAGCGCTGGAGAATGTGGCGGTGCCTTTGATCTATGCCGGTGTCAGCAAAAAGGAGCGGGAGGATAAGGCCCGAGCTATGCTGGAGAAGGTGGGATTAGGGGAGCGTTACAAGCACAAACCTAATGAGCTTTCCGGTGGTCAGTGCCAGCGTGTGGCGATTGCGCGAGCGCTGGTGAATGATCCTTCCCTTATTCTTGCGGATGAGCCTACTGGTAACCTGGATACGAAGACCTCTATTGAGATCATGGAGATCTTTGGTAAGATCCATGCTTCGGGCAATACGGTGGTGTTGGTGACGCACGAAGAGGACATTGCGGACCATGCGCGCCGGGTAGTGCGGTTGCGAGATGGTGTGGTGGAGACGGACAAGCTGAATCCGAAGTACCTGGAGGTGCAATCTTAGCCGTGATATTGGACAGTAAAGGTGGTGGCTGCGTCTTATCTTTGGTATGATAAGAGCGGGCATTGATTTGTCTGTCAGTATTCACAGAAAGTATATATAACATGTCTTTTAAGATATACACCAAGACGGGAGATAAGGGAAAGACCTCTCTGATAGGCGGCACGAAGGTATCCAAGAGCCATATCCGTATTGATGCCTATGGTACTGTAGACGAGTTAAACTCCTATATAGGGTTGGTCAGTGATCATTTAAGTGATGAGGCCACCAAGTTGTTCCTGAAAGAGATACAGGATCGTTTGTTCACTATTGGTTCTTCGCTGGCGTGTGATCCTGATAAGGACACGAAGATGAAGATACCGGATCTGCATGAGTCGGATATACGGTTGCTGGAGACAAATATGGATCAGATGGATGCGGAGTTACCGCCGATGAAGTCGTTCATATTGCCTGGCGGGCATGTGGCGGTGTCTACCTGTCATATTGCGCGTTGTGTGTGCAGGCGTGCGGAGCGGATATGTGTGGGTATGCAGGAGTCGGATATGTTTATAGAGCCGTTGGTGTTGAAGTATATCAACCGTTTGAGTGATTATCTTTTTATGTTATCCCGTTGGGTGGCGCACCGGTTGGGTGTAGCGGAGATACCCTGGAAGCCGCGGGTTTAGTTGATTATTTTCCCATCTTTCATTACGAGTTGCCTGTCGCTGAGGGGGGCTAATTCTTCATTGTGTGTAACGATGATGAATGTTTGTTTGAATTGGTCCCTGAGGTCGAAGAAGAGGTTGTGTAGTTCGCGGGCGTTTTTGGAGTCGAGGTTACCGGTTGGTTCGTCGGCCATGATGATGGCGGGATCGTTGATAAGGGCTCTGGCTACGGCTACGCGTTGTTGTTCGCCACCGGAGAGTTGGGTGGGTTTATGGTCCATCCGGTCTTTGAGGCCTAGTGTTTCGAGCAGGAATTTGGCTTTTTCTTTTATTTGGTGGTTTTTTTTGCCGGCGATATATCCGGGTATGGAGACATTTTCCAGGGCGGTGAATTCGGGGAGGAGGTGATGGAACTGGAAGATGAAGCCGATATGTTGATTTCTGAAGTCGGCGAGGGCGTTTCCTTTGAGGGCGGTGATGTTGGTATTGTGTAGCCATACCTCTCCTGTGGAGGGGGTATCGAGGGTACCTAGTATATGCAGTAAAGTACTTTTGCCGGCGCCGGATGAACCGACGATGGTTACGATCTCTCCCTGTTGTACTGTCACGTCTACTCCCTTCAGAACGTGTAAGTTGGAATAATTTTTGGTAATGTTGCGAGCGGTAAGCATACTCAAAGAAAAGTAATTAACCGTTAAAATAGTAATAGTTGTTTATTTCAAATTAAATAATACTTTTGCGAAAATTCAGAAAGTAAAACTTTTAATAACATGTACTGGACATTAGAATTAGCTTCGTACCTGGAGGATGCTCCATGGCCAGCTACAAAAGACGAACTCATCGACTACGCCATCCGTTCCGGTGCACCGATTGAAGTGATTGAAAATTTGCAGGAACTGGAGGATGAGGGTGAAATTTACGAGGGAATAGAAGATATCTGGTCTGATTATCCGTCGCAAGATGACTTCTTTTTTAATGAGGACGAATATTAGGCATTTCTCCCTGTTGTAATTTCCTCAACAGCCTATGCTAAAAGAACTGAGCCGCTCCCTGCCGGGGACGGCTTTTTTTGTGTCAAGTGATCTGATTTGTGTCAACTGATCTGTGAGGGTTGGGGAGGGGGGGTATATTGGGATGTATTTAATGGATAAAGCCTCTTAGCTGTGTATTGTGGTAACAGCTAAGAGGCTTTGAATATTTTATACAGGAGTGGTTATTATTGGTTCTCCTGGAGTTTTTCCATATCGTTAGCGATGATCTGGGAGATACCTGTGAAGGAGAATCCACCATCGTGGAACAGGTTCTGCATAGTGACCATGCGGGTGAGATCGGAGAATAATGTTACGGTGTAATCAGCGCATTGTTCGGCGGTAGCGTTGCCTAGGGGGCTCATTTTTTCGGCGTAGTCAACGAATACGTCGAAACCTTTTACGCCGCTACCGGCGGTTGTTTTTGTAGGTGACTGAGAGATGGTATTGATACGTACATGTTTTTTAACGCCATAGTGGAATCCGAAGCTACGGGAGATGGATTCGAGGAGGGATTTGGCATCGGCCATTTCGCTGTAGTGTGGGAATACTCGTTGAGCGGCGATGTAGGTGAGTGCGACAACGGAGCCCCATTCGTTGATGGCATCCATTTGGTAGGCGGTTTGCAGTACGCGGTGGAGGGAGATGGCGGATATATCCATCGTTTTATGATTGAAGTCGTAGTCCAGTTCTGTATAGGACTTTCCTTTGCGCATGTTCATGCTCATTCCGATGGAGTGGAGTATAAAGTCTACGCCGCCGCCGAAGTGTTCCATTGTTTTGGTGAACAGGTTCTTTATGTCGTCCATATTGGTCACATCTGCCGGGATTACAGGCGCTTTACAGATCTCTGCCAGTTTGTTGATCTCTCCCATGCGCAGCGCGATCGGTGCGTTGGTGAGTACGATCTCCGCACCTTGCTCTACACAACGCAGGGCCGTTTTCCAAGCGATGGATTTTTCGTCCAGTGCGCCAAATATGATACCCTTCTTTCCTTGTAATAAATTATGAGCCATGTGGTCTTAAATTAATTTCGGCAAAAATAGTCGTTATAATTAAATTCCAACATATAAAAACAAGAATATGCCTTTTAAGCCACTACAGGGGCTTTCAGGACATACAGGTGGATATAGGGGGGATTATCTGACCATTTCGCGGGCATTCTCGAGGGCGGCGGCGGTGGGTTTTTCGCCGCTGAGCATTTGAGCGATCTTATTGATGCGTTCTTCCTGTTCGAGCAGTCGTACCCGTGTGTGGACCTTATCGGCTTTGGCGTCTTTGTAGACGAAGTAGTGTGCATCGGCGCGGCCGGCGATCTGTGGTTGGTGGGTGATACAGATGATCTGGTGGCCTTTGGCGAGGTCTTTCAGGATGATACCTACCTGCCGGGCTGCTTCGCCGGAGATGCCGGTATCTATTTCGTCGAATATGAGGGTGGGTAGTGCGACGGACTGTGCGACCAGTGATTTGATGCAGAGCATGAGGCGGCTAAGTTCTCCACCGGAGGCTACTTTGCGTATGGGGGCGAACTGGTTGCTTTTATTGGCATCGAAGAGGAATTCGATGCGATCCTGGCCGTATGGGTTGAGGGGGCCGGGGGTGATATCTGCGCGGAGGCGGGCGTTGGGCATGCCTACCTGTGCCAGGAGGGCGTTGACTTGTTTTTCGAACGGTGCGACCTGTTTCTGGCGGTTGGTGGTGATGGTGGTGGCCATTTGCCGGAGGGACTGTTCGAGGGCGGCCTGGTCTTTTTCGAGTTGCGCGAGTTGTTCGTCGAGATTGAGTACGCTATCTACTCGTTGGGTGAGTTGATCTCGGAGGGTGATGAGGCTGGCGGTATCGGAGAGGCTATGTTTTTTGAGGAGGCGGTAGCCGAGTGCGAGCCGTTCGTTGACTTGTTCTATGCGGGCGCCATCGTAGTGTATCTGGTGGTTAATACGTTCTACATCGGAGGCGATGTCCTGCAGTTCGACGTATGCGGACAGGAGTCTGTCTGCGATGGTGGGCACGTCCTTATGGTATTCGGAGAGTGCCTGCAGGGAGGATTGTATTTGTTTGAGCTGTTGTACGATGGGTTGTTCCTCTTCTTCCAGCTGGTAGTATACTTTAGTCAGGATGTTTTTGATCTCTTCGGCGTGGCTGAGTACTTTGAGTTCTTCATCGAGTTGTTCGATCTCATTTTCGGTGAAGGCGGCTTCATCGAGTTCGTCGAGCAGGAATTTGTTATAATCGAGTTCTTTGTTGGCGTTGTCTCTTTGGTCCTGTAGTTGTTTCAGCTGTTTTAATACCAGCAGGTATCGTTGATAGGTTTGCTGGTATTGTAGTAGTTGTTCGGGTTTGTTGACGAGGGCATCTACTACTTCGCGCTGGAAGTCGGATTTTTCGAGTTCGAGGGTATCGAACTGTTGGTGGAGGTCGACGAGGTGCTGGCTCAGTTCGGAGAGCTGGGACAGGTTGACGGGTGTATCGTTGACGAAGGCGCGGGATTTGCCGGCGGCGCTGATTTCGCGGCGGATGATGAGGGCGTCTTCGAGGTCGAGTTCATGGCGGTGGAAGAAATCGGCGATGCGTGTTTGTTTTACTTTGAAAAGTCCTTCTATGACGCATTTACCGTTTTTATCAAACAGTACACCGGGATCGGCTCTTTCGCCGAGGATGAGGGATAATGCGCCGAGGAGGATGGATTTGCCAGCTCCTGTTTCACCGGTGATCACATTGAAGTTGCCGGAGAAATCTATCTCCAGATGATCGATAATAGCGTAGTTCTTAACAGTTAGTCTTTGTAACATAGGGAAACCAAAATAAGCGCTTCACTGCGTTATGTAAATGCGTAGCTAAAATTAAGCTACAATTTTGAGGTGACAATTTTATGTTTTCGTTCTCTTGTAATTGTGGGGAGGGTGAGTTCATTTTTTCAGAAGAGCAGCAACAAAAAAGCAGCCTTTAAAGAGACTGCCTTCATTCATATATTTAATATTTTTTCAGTCGAATGTTAATCATAATGATATAATCTTCCCAGGCGGTTCTGTTAAATGAGTTCTGTTCTTTTCTGTTTTCATGAGGTGTAATGTCTCCTGATAAGAATTATACTCCTCCAGGGAGATTATTACTACGCTTTCTCCATCGCTTCGAGGCACTATCAAAGTATCCTGGTTTTTGGAAACATTATCCAGATACATTTTCAGTGATTGTCTAAACTGCGTGTAAGTTAACAACTTCCATATTATAATCTAAAGTACGTAAATAAGTACTTAAATCGGTACCTATAAGGTATGATAATGCCTAATTGCCGTTGACGCGTTGGATGCCGGCTTTAGAGCGTTGATCGAGGGAGTTTTTGTAGTCGTGGCCTTTCATGTCGAGGCAGGTCTGGAAGTACTGGAGGGCTTTGGCTTTATCGTGTCGTTTTTCGTAGATATAAGCCATTTGGAGGGATGCTCTGGCCGCAAAGTATTCGGGGCGGTTGGTGCCTACTTTGATGGTGGCTTCGTACATGTTGATGGCTTTATCGTCCATTCCCAGTTCGTCGTAGATGCGGCCGAGGCGGTAGGCGTATTCGAGTTTGCCTTCCATTTGGGGGAAGTCGGCGGCTTTTTTGGATTGGAGGAGTTTGAGGGCATCGTTGAAAAAGCCGCCATCGCTGAGTAATCTTGTTTTGAGGAGCAGGGGGTCTGGCCATTTGCCGCTTTTGGCCTCTTTGAGGGCTTGTTTATCGGCATCGGTTTCGGTGTTACCCCTGGAGAGTATTTGTTCGCGGTATTTATTGGCGGCTTCCATATTGCCCTGGAGGTAGTAGTACCAGCTGAGTCTTTGGAGGGCTTCTTTGACGTAGAATTTGCCTTTAAAGTTGCGGATGAACTTTTCGAGGTATATGTTGGCATCTTTATCGAGGCGGGTGAGTTTGAGCAGGCCGAAGAGGTAGTTATGGTATTCGATATCGGCGTATTCGGCGCTATCGTTTCTTTCGGTCAGTACTTTGATGCCCATGGATGCTTTTTGGTTGTTGAGGGCGAGGTTACCGACCATTAGGGCGAAGAGGTAATTATTTTTTGTATCCAGTTGTTTGCGTTGGATGAACTGCCATACGTCTTCGGGTTTATTTTCTATGAATAGTTTGAGGTAGCAGTAGTAGTAATAGGATTCGTCTTTGAAGAGCATGGCGGTGGGAGCGCTGCTATCGATGAAAGACTGGAGGGTGGTCATTCCCTGGCGGAGGCTTCCTTTGAGGCCCAGTATGTTGGTGATCCATTTATATCCTTCGGGTATGGTACCGAAGACGGTTTGCATGGTACCGAGCAGCATGTTGTTGGGTTGGAACTGGGGGAACCGGCGTTGGTTGTCTTTGAGGGTGATATAAGCTTTGCGTATTTCCCATACGGCGTCCCATTTTTCGCCATATTTCACTTTGATCATGGCCCATTGGAATTTGATGGCGGCCTGTGTGTAGAGGAAGTATGGTGAGTTGTCGGGGCCTTCGGCCATTTTGTTCAGGCGTTCGTTGCGGGATTTTTTGCGGTTAGCGTATTCTTGTGGGTCTTCGTTAAAGAAGAGGGGGAAGAAGTCGGCGTAGTTGTCGAGGAAGTAAGGGATGAGGTTATCGGGATGTTCTTGTTTTTCGGTTTGGAGGAGTGCTTTTCCATCTTCTATTCGCAGGGCCATGATGGCGTCGAAGGCTTGTTTACACCTGGGGTTGAAGTCATAAACTTTTTGTTGACCGTTGGCGATGGTTGCTACACTCAGCAGGAGGGCCAGGAAGAGAAAACGCATAGCTGCAAATGTATTGAATTCTGGTGTGTATATATTTTTGAAAGATCGATATGGCCTCACTATTGCATTTTTGGGATAAGCACCAGCAAGTATTATGCTAAAAAAAAGCGAGGCGCCCTTTTGAAGGGGCGCCTCGCGGGAATATGGTGGTATCGAAGTTGTTATGCTTAGATGGTTACGGTGGCTTCGAGGTCGTTATCTACTACGATACGGCCGCAATGTTCGCAAACGATGATTTTTTTGCGTTGGCGGATTTCGGCTTGCCGTTGTGGGGGGATTGCGTTGAAGCAACCGCCGCAGGAGTCGCGTACGATGGTAACTACTGCGAGACCGTTACGATAATTCTTACGGATCTTTTCGTAGGCGGCGAGGAGTCGGGGTTCTACTTTGGTACGAGCGTCTTCGCTTTGTTTTTCGTAGCCTTTCTCTTCTTTTTCGGTTTCGCCGATAATTTTTTCCAGTTCTCCTTTTTTGTGTTTAAGGTGACCTTCTTTATCGGCGATGGCTTTTTTAGCGGCTTCGAGGGCGCGGTTTTTATCTCTTACTTCTTCTGTTGCGTCTTTGATGTGTTTTTCGGCCAGTTTGATTTCGAGGTTTTGCATCTCGATCTCTTTGGTGATGGCTTCGAATTCACGGTTATTTTTAACGTTATCCTGTTGTTTCTCGTATTTTTTAACCAGGGCTTCTGATTCTTTGATAGCTGCTTTTTTGTTCCCAACGAAGTCCTGAATGCTTTGCAGTTCATCTTCCACGTGAGAGAGGCGGGTGTTCAAACCCTCGATCTCATCTTCCAGGTCTTTCACCTCGATTGGCAACTCCCCTTTCAGCACCTGCATCTCATCCAATTTGGAATCAATTTTCTGTAACCGCAGTACAGATACCAGTTTTTCTTCTACGGAGTATTCTTTTACAGTAGCCATGTATTATAAATAATTTACCGGGTTTGTACGAATGCTAGATTTTAGAGGCGCAAAATTACGGAAATTTTCGGTCAATATAATATAAAATAATTCTACTGTGAACTGTTCGCTTTCAAAATGTCCGACGTCTGCTATAATCAATTGGTTTTCAGCATCAAAAAATTCGTGATACTTAAAATCGGCGGATATATAGGCATCAGCGCCGGCGGCGATGGCTTTTTTGAGCAGGAAGCTACCTGCGCCGCCACAGACGGCGACTTTATGGACTTTTTTGCCTCTCGGGGGGGTATAGCGGACGCAGCCGGTGCCTGTTTGTTCCTTGACGAGGCGGAGGAATTCCATTTCGTCGAGGGGTTGGGGCAGTGTGCCGATGAGTCCGGAGCCTACCTGAGGGTACGCATTCTCGAGTTTGACGATATCGTAGGCCACTTCTTCGTAGGGGTGGCTTTCGAGTAGTGCCTTTATGATGCGGTTTTCCAAATATATGGGAAAAATAATTTCCAGTTTTGTTTCTTCTTCAAAATGGAGTTGGCCGGGTGTACCGACGAAGGGGTCGGTATTATCGGCGCCTTTGAAGGAGCCTTGTCCTTTGGCGTTGAAGCTGCATTCGCTATAGTTGCCGATATGGCCGGCGCCGGCGGAGAAGAGGGCATTTCTGACGGTATCGGCGGCATGGTGTGGGACGAAGGTGAATAGTTTGTACAGGAGGTCTTTTTTAGGTTCGAGGACCTGGCATTCACGGAGGGCGAACCGGTCGGCGAGCATGCGGCTAACGCCGTTGCGGACATTGTCGAGGTTGGTATGGGCGGTGTAGACGGCGATATCGTTTTTGATGGCTTTGATGGCGACTCTTTCGACGTAGTTCCTGCCGGTGATCTTTTTGAGGCCGCCGAATATGATGGGATGGTGTGCGATGATGAGGTTGCAGCTTTTTTCGATGGCTTCGTCTATCACGGCTTCGGTGGTGTCGAGGGTGAGTAATGCGTTGGTGACTTCCCAGTCGGGGTTACCGAACAGGAGTCCGGCGTTGTCGTATCCTTCCTGATAGCGGAGGGGGGCGAATGTTTCTATTACCTGAATAATGTCCCTGATCTTCATGCCTTAAAATTAAGGAGGAAACGGGTATTGGCATGCAGGTATTCGCTATTTAGCTATAAATCCCTAACCTTGCAAAAAAACAAGCAGCATGACAGTAGCTGGAAAATCGAGTCAATCGCTATATCAGGAGTATAAGACCCAATTACAACGTATTGCAGATGTGAGGAATGCCTCGGCTGTGCTTGCCTGGGACCAGGAGACCTATCTGCCGGAGCAGGGGGCGGCCTTCCGGGGTCAGCAGCTTACGACCTTGTCGACGATTGCGCATGAGTGGAGTACTTCGGCGCAGTTAGGGGCGTTGCTGGAGGAATTGCGGGGCAGGACGGATCTGCGTGCTACAGAGCAGCGGAATGTGCAGTTGTCGTATGAGGATTATGAGAAGCAGCGGAAGTATCCTGCCAGTTTTGTGGCGACGTTGTCGCAGACGACGAACGAGTGTTACCATGCGTGGATAAAGGCCCGTAAGGCCAACGATTATACGGTTTATGAGCCATTGTTGTCGCAGATGGTGGCTTTAAAGAAGCAGGAGGCTGATCTGCTCGGGTATAGCGGGCATCCTTACAATGCGTTGCTGAATGAGTATGAGAAAGGGGCTACGACGGATATGCTGCAGGCGATCTTTGAGGATGTGAAGACGCAGCTGATGCCGTTATTGCGGACGATCAGCAGCCGGGGTCAGGTGGATAAATCGTTCCTGCATAAACACTATGAGAAGGACAAGCAATGGGGCCTGGGTATGGAGCTGCTGAAGGCTATGGGTTATGATCTGCGGGCGGGCAGGCAGGATGTATCGGAGCATCCGTTTACGACCAGTTTCAACCCACATGATGTGCGGGTGACAACGCGTATTGATGAAAAGGACTTTGGGAATATGACCTGGAGCTGTCTGCATGAGGGGGGGCATGCTTTGTATGAGCAGGGATTGTTGGCCGAGGAGTATGGGTTGCCCTGCGGGGAAGCGACCAGCCTGGGTATCCATGAGTCGCAGAGCCGGTTGTGGGAGAACAATGTGGGCCGGAGCCAGGGTTTCTGGGCGCATCATTACGGGAAGGTGCAGCGTTTGTTTCCGGAGAGCCTCGGGGAGGTGTCGCTGACTGATTTTTACAAGGGGATCAACCAGGTGAGTCCCTCGCTGATCCGTACGGAGGCGGACGAGCTGACCTATCATTTCCATGTGATGATCCGCTATGAGATAGAGAAGGGGCTGCTGGACGGCAGTATTGGCACGAAAGACCTGCATCATACCTGGAATGCTTATTACCAGGAATACTTGCAGGTGACGGTACCGGACGATCTGCGGGGTGTGTTGCAGGACATTCACTGGGCACATGGGGGATTGGGGTATTTCCCGACCTATTCGCTTGGCAGTTTTTATGCGGCGCAGTTCTTTGCAGCTGTCCGTAAGCAGATCAAGGACCTGCCGGAGCAGATCGCGAAGGGGGAATATGGTGCGTTATTGCACTGGTTGCGGGAGAACATTCATGTACACGGTCGTTTTTACACTTCCAATGCGCTTTGTGAGAAGGTGACGGGAGAGCCCCTGCATTTCCGTTACTTTATGGAATATGCGCAGGAGAAGTTCAACGGGATCTATGTCTGAGAGCAATCTAATCCATTCACTATCAATACAATAGACACTAAAAAATACATAATAACCTAATAATCAGGCTATTACCCACCTGTTGTATAGCCGTTGTATAAGCATTGTATAAGCGTTCTATAGTCATTGTATAAGCTATCTATACCCATTGTATACTCATTGTATAGGCTTGCCTATGCTTCGCTTATACAAATGTTATACGAATGATACAGGAATGATACAGGAATGATATAGGAACATGTTTGGAAAGTGTCTTTCCTGATAAGTACAATTGTCTGGGAGGGTATGTAATGAAAGCGGCGATATCAATCAGATATCGCCGCTTTTTTTTATGAGGAGGAAACTGTAGTCTTTGTTTGCAGGCGTTTATCAGCAGGCGTCGGGATTGTTTACGGAGCAGCTCTCTCCTGCTGTGCTGATATCGGTGATCTGCGGGCGGGTTTCTGCCAGTACGCTATCGACGCGTTGCCGGAGGGAGTCGTAGTCGGTATATCCCCTGGCGATGAGGTAGCATTTATCTTCGGCTACCTGCATTAATACGGCCGGGTATCCGGTGACCTGTAATTGTTTGGCCAATTGGAATTCGTAGCGGGCTTCATCGAACAGTTGTTCGTCGTTGAAAATTTGTTCGAAGGCGGCCTGGTCTATGCCATAGCTGGCGGCGATGGGCAGGTAGGTATTGATATCGGTGAGGTCTTTGGCGTCTTGGAATACGGCCATTTGTACATCGCCGGCCTGTTGGGCTTGTTGGCCCGGGGCCAGTGTTTTGAGGGCGATCATCGCTTTGGCCGGCAATTCACTGTTCATAATTCGGGAGGAATTGGCTGCTTGCCGGATGAAGTCGAGGTATTTTTCGCCGAAGGGTACACCGGTGGTTTCCTGCACGCGGGTGTAGGCGGCGATGGGGTCGTCGAAGCGTTTGAGCAGTTCGGTGACGGGCATGTCTTCGGGGATCATGCCGCCGCTGAGTACTTCGGTATCGAGTACGCCCGCGTATTTTTCGGACAGTTTACGGATGACCGGGCTGAAGCCGTAGCACCAGCTGCAGTAGGCATCCATGACATATATGAGTTTAGGTTTATTCATGATTGTTATTTGCATTGTGTGAAGAGGGATCAAAAAGCGATCCACCAGGAAAAAAGATGCCATTGCGGCGTATTGCGGGGGCAGATGACGTCACAATGGCTTATGTGGAATGCTGATCCATCCATGTGTTTACTGGCGGAAGGCATTGTCGAAGTCGGTGGCTGGTACGATTCCTTCTTTGCGGCCTATTTCTTTACCATCGCGGTAGAAGATGAAGGTGGGCAATGTGGTGACGTGGAGTGATTTCATGATGGTCTGGTCTCTTCCGCCATCTACTTTTACGAGTTTAACTTCTTTATGAGCCTGCAGGTATTTTTGGACGACGGGGTCCATTTTACGGCAAGGTGGGCACCAGGAGGCGCCTACATCGACGAGTACGAGCTGGCTGGTGTTGAGGGCTTTTTCGAATGTTTCGGGGGACTGTTCGGGTTCTTGTTGTTTGACGCCATCGAGGCTTTTGCCTGCTTGTTTCCAGGCGTTGATGCCACCTTTGAGTTCTACTACTTCTTTGAAGCCGTTATCGCGGAGGGTTTTAGCGGCGTCTGCGCTACGGGCGCCGGCGAGGCAGTAGATATAGACGGGTTTATCTTTATCGAGGGCGGCTACTCTGGTTTTAAATTCATCGGGCTTTTTATAATCGGCCTGGAGGGCATTTGGCAGGTGGCCGGTATTAAATTCTGCGGCAGTTCTTACGTCAAATATCTGTACGCCCGGTTGCTGCATGCCTTCTTCGAAGGTTTCAACGTCTACTGCTGATTTTTTGTCCTGGGCTATTGTGGCGAAGTGCATACTCAGCAGTATGCAGAGTAGCCACACACATTTTCCTGTTTTCATATCTGTTTACTTTTTGACAAGGTTGATGAACAGTTCCTTATCCTGGCGGGCAGGATGCGAATTGTAACACGTTTCAAAGGTCCTGAAATTAAAATAAGGCGACAAGAGGTCGCGGTATTCTGCGCTATTACCACCAAAAGGCGGGCCAGGAGGTGGGAAGTTGCGATCGAAGAGGACGCCTACGAGCTGTCCGGCCGGTGCCAGTAGCTGGTGTATATGTTTGACATACTCGGGTCGGAGTGCGGGATCGAGGGCGCAGAAGAAGGTTTGTTCGATTATGAGGTCGTAGGTATCCTGGTGTTGGAAGAAGTCTACGTTGTGAACGTTGATATCGGTGCCATCGAATTTGTGCAGGAGGCGTTCGGTGACGACTGGTGATATATCGAGGACGGTGATATTGGTGAATCCAAGTCGCCAGAGGTAATCTGCTTCATAGCTATTGCCACCGCCGGGGATGCATATGCGTTTATTCTTATCTGTGAGCTGATCGATGTAATTGCGGAGGGGTGGGGATACTTGTCCCATGTCCCATTCGGTTTGTCCCTGTTGGTATCTGTTGTCCCAGTAGTTCGCATCCAATATGTCCATGGTGGGTGGTTTTATAGTGGAAAGTTATATTAAATGTGCTTTAAATTATGTCTAACCTGTGAAATAGTAAAACGGTTTGCGGCCCCGACATTGCGTACAAACAACACTGTTGAGTATTACATTTTTATGTCATAATGTGTTATAAAGTGTGCTTCCCTGCGGTTTTAAGGCGGTAAATCTGAAAAAGGCGCATACCTTTGCATTGAAAAAACCATTTGATCCGTCCCGAGCGGGTGATAACCATTCCTAGATGAATTACCAACTGCACCTATACCAACGGGTATGCTACCGGCACGTAGTTTTATGCCTGACATGGCTATTTTTTGGCTTTATGACTGGCTATGGTCAGTCGAAGCCTTCTTTTATTGCATCCAAGTCTTCTGGATGTGTGCCATTGTATGTACAATTCAACAATACATCTGATCAGCCAGCGGAGAGTTGGGAGTGGACGTTTGGTATTGGGGCGGGGTCTACGCAATGGGAGCCCGGTAAGATCTTTGATGTGCCGGGGACTTATACGGTAACGTTGACGGTGAAGTATGCGGGGCGGCCTGCGGAGCAGGTTTCGCAGCAGATTACGGTGTACAAGAACCCGGTGGCGGCGTTTACGCCCTCGGTGATGCAAGGATGTACGCCGTTGGCGGTGACGCTGACGGACCGGTCGTCTCCCGGAGACGGAACGATTGCGAAGGTGACCTGGGATTTCGGGGACGGTACCAGCGGGGAGGGGGCAACGATGGCGCATACTTATACGACGGGCGGGCGGATGAACATTTCGAACATTGTGACGAACAGTCATGGGTGTACCAATGGATCTTCGCAGGTGGTGGAGGTGCAGGATGCGCCGGTGGCCAGTTTCAGCAGTGACGGGCAAGGTACTTGCCAGGCGCCCCCTTATAATGTACATTTTTTCAATACGACTAAGCATCCCGGAGGTACGGTATTGACGTATGAGTGGAATTTCGGGGATGGGACGACGAGTACGGAGGAGCATCCGCAGCATACTTACCAGACGGAAGGTTTGTTTACGGTGACGTTGACGGCTAAGACCAGTGGTGGGTGTGTGCATACGATCCGGGAGGCGGATTACATTGCTATTCAGCAGATAAAGCCTGATTTTGCGCCTGCGCAGACTATCTGTACCGGTAACCGGGTGACGTTGACCAATACTACGCAGCCCAGGCCGCGGCAGGCGATCTGGACGTTCCCGGACGGCAGTACGCAGCAGGGTATCCATGCTACCTATACTTTTGGCAGTGCCGGTGATTTCCAGGTGAAGATGCTGGCGATCGGCGACGGTTGCCAGCAGGAGATTACGAAGACGGTGCATGTGGAGACGCCGCCGGCGGTAGGCTTTACGGCGACGCCTAATCCCAGTTGTGCGATCCCTTCGAGTACGCAGTTTACGGCGCAGACGGGTAATGCGGTAAAATGGTACTGGAGTTTTGGTGATGGTGGTACTTCTACGCAGCAAAACCCTTTGCATGCATACCAGGCGGAAGGTAAGTATACGGTGACGCTGGTGGCGACGAATGCGCAAGGTTGCAGCCATTCGCTGACGCTCAAGGAATATATACAGCTTAAGCGGGTGGAGGCGACTATTACGCCAGCGTTGGCGGAAGGGTGTTTGCCTTTTGAGGCTTCATTTACCTCTTCTGTGAACACGCTGGACCCGGTGGTGAGTTACAAGTGGGATTTTGGCGACGGGGCTACCAGTACGGATAAGGCCCCTAAACATATTTATACGACGGAAGGCAATTTTGCGGTGACGCTGGAGGTAACGACGGCAGGGGGGTGTAAGGTGACGACTGGCGGTATGGCCAGTGCGGGCCGTAAGCCGGTGGTAGATTTTGATGCTACGCCGAAGGAGACCTGTCAGCCGACGAATGTGCAATTTACGAACCTGTCGCAGCCCAGGGGTACTTCCTGGTATTGGTCTTTTGTGCAGGACGGTACGAACAGTTATGATGAATCGCCGAAGCATCAGTTCCAGCATTTCGGCAATCATGATGTGGCGTTGGTGGTGAAGAACTACGGGTGTGTGAGTACGTTGCTCAAGAAGGATTTCGTTAAGATCTACCCGCCGGTATCGCGGTTCCGGGTGATCAAGGATTGTGATAACAAGTTATTTTATCGTTTTGTGGATGAATCGGAGTTTGGGCCTGACAATCCGAAGCGCTGGAAGTGGGATTTCGGGGATGGCAGTGCTATTGTGACGGATCAGTCGCCCTCTCATAGTTATGCGAAGCCCGGGCAGTATACGGTGGTGTTGACGGTGAGTGACGGGCATTGTGAGTCGGTGAGTCGTCAGGTGGTGAATGTGATCGACGAGCATCCGACGTTGACGGTGAATGTGAACAGTGCCTGTATAGGCGGAGATGCGTTCCGGTTTATGGTGGGGCCGATGCAGTATGGTAATATTCTGTTGTACCGTATCAACTTTGGGGACGGGACGGTGGTGACGATCCCGAGGGAGCAGTTTGATGCTTCCCAAGCGGTGGTGAAGCGATATAGTTCATCCGGCAAGTATGATGTGTACCTGGAGATTGTAGATGCGAACCAGTGTACGGTGCAGTCGCCGATATTACCGATCGTGGTGAATGGGGCGAAGGCGCGGTTTACGGTTGACGGGCAGGCCTGTAAGGGCAGTACGATGACTTTCAAGGATGCTTCTTCTGCCAGTTCGGGCAATAAGATCACGAACTGGACCTGGCGTTTTGCTGACGGGACGCCGGATGTGGATGTGGCGACCCGGCCGGAGCATTATCCTCATAGTTTTCAAAATTTTGGTCAGTACCCGGTGCGGTTGGTGGTGACGGATGAGCATCAGTGTAAGGATTCGGTGACGACTACGGTAGATGTTGCGGTGATCCGTGCGGTGTTCAGTACGTTGAGTGCGGAGGCCTGTCTTAACAAGGATTTTTCTTTCTTCAGTACGTCACAAGGGGCGACGAAATTCAAGTGGGATTTTGGGGACGGCGGTACCAGTACGGCGGAGAACCCGGTGCATCAGTATCAGCAGCCCGGTCAGTACAATATTACGCTGACGGTGGCGAACAGCCAGGGATGTGAGGACCGTACGACGGCCAGTAACTATATCCAGGTGGGAGATCCGCGGGCGGCGTTCAGTTTTCCGTCGCAGCTGGCTCCCTGTCCGCCGGTGCTGGTATCTTTCACGAATGCTTCTACCGGTTATGTGCGTAGTGCCTGGGAGTTTGGGGACGGCAGTACATCGCAGCAGCAGACGCCTACGCATGCTTATAACCGACCCGGTGATTACCCGGTGACGCTGACGGTGTATACGGAAGGCGGCTGTAGTAATGCATTATCTAAGAACATACATATACAGGGACCTGACGGGCGGCAGACGGCGACGCCGAAGGATGCGTGTTTGCCGGCGGAGGTGACGATGCGGGTGACGGCTACGAATGCGGTGAAGTATATCTGGGATTTTGATGATGGTACGGTGATGACCGGTACCACGCCCAGTGCTTCTTACACCTATCCGAAGGAAGGTGTTTATTATCCCCGAGTGATACTGGAAGATAACCGCGGGTGCCAGGTGCCGGCGTTGGGTAGTGAGCGGGTATTGATCGACAAGGTATTGGCTGATTTCACATCTGATGCGACGCTGGCTTGTGGCGGCGGTATTATCCGTCTTACGAATAAGAGCAGCAGTGTATCGAATACGAAGGAAGGACGTGCGATGAGTTATGCCTGGGACTTTGGGGTGGCGGACCGTACGGATGATGTGAGTAATGTTGCTGATCCGCAATTCCGTTATGACAAGCCCGGAGATTATACGATCAAGCTGGTGACGACCAGTGCATTTGGGTGTAAGGCGGAGGCGACACTTCCTATTAAGGTAGCGCCGCAGCCTGTGGCGGAGATATTGCCGATCACTCCTATCTGTGCGGGTTACAGTGTGCGGTTGCAAGGGCGGGAGACAGGTAATTTGCCTGGTACGCAATGGACCTGGCAGGTGGGTGATGGTCAGCCGATGAATGTGATAGAGCCGCCTCGGCAGACTATTTCACAGCCCGGCGTTATCCCTGTGAAGCTAACGATTACTAATGCGGACGGTACGTGTCCGAATACGGCGAATGCGACTATTACGGTGCATGCTCCTCCCCGATTGAACCTGGGGTCGCCGCAAAATGTATGTGTGGGATCTTCGACGCAGTTGCAAACGAATACGGACCCTGGTACACAGGTGACATGGACGAACTACCAGATCTCTAATATTCATAGTTTATCGCCCGTGGTATCGCCATTGGTGGATACGGTGTATCATGTACTTGCGGAGAGCCAGTATGGATGTACCAATGAAGCGGATATACGTGTAACGGTGACGCAGCGGCATAAGGTACAGGCGGTGAATGCGGAGATGTGTAACGGTAAAAATGTGCAGTTGCATGCGAGTGGGGCGACGCGTTATCAGTGGATACCCGCTGAAGGGTTGAATCGTTCTGATGTAGCAGATCCTATTGCCAGTCCTGCTATTTCGACTACCTACGAGGTGGTTGGTTTCGGCCGGGATGCCTGTTTCCGGGATACGGCACGTGTGTTGGTGACGGTGCGGCCTTCTCCGCAGATCAATGCGGGGCAGGATATGGTGGTGCCGGTGGGTTCGGAGATACGGATACCGGCGCAGGGTAGTCCGGACATTACGCGGGTACAATGGCAGCCGGCGACCGGGTTAAGTTGTACGGATTGTCTGCAACCGCTGGTATCGCCTAAGACGGCGATGACGTACCTGGTAACGGCCAGCAATCAATACGGTTGTGTGAGTACGGATGATATTACGATCAAGTTGGTTTGTCAGTCGGGGGTTACGTTCCTGCCTAATACCTTTACGCCTAACGGGGACGGTCAGAATGATGTGTTCTATATACGCGGGAAGGGTATCCGGTTGGTGAAGGTGTTCCGGATCTTTAACCGGTGGGGGCAGGTGATGTTTGAGCGCGGCAACTTCAATATCGAGGATATGTCGATGGGATGGGACGGTAAGATCAACGGGCAGGTGGTGAATCCGGAGGTGTTCATTTACTATGCAGAGCTGGTCTGTGACACGGGTGAGCTCTTTGTGTTGAAGGGGAATGTGACGGTGTTGCGATAACGATACGGGCCGGGGGCGACAGCTCCCGGCTTTTTTATAACCAATTGATACTTAATATGAGCGGATATTACATCTGTTACATTCTGTAATTTTTCTTAATTTGTAGCAATTTTACCATACCTATCTCCTATGAAATACCTTAGGTCAACGTTTTTTCCTATGCTGTTGCGTGTTATGCTGGTATTTGCCGGCATTGGTTACAGTGTGGCGGTGACGGCACAGCAGGCTACTTATACTTACACGGCTGATCCGACCACTCATTGTGCACCAGCTACGCTTTCTTTCAAAAATACTTCTACGGGTGTTGCTACTTCTTACCAATGGGATTTTGGTGACGGGCGGCGTGTGACGACGACGGATGCGCAGGTGACGTATACTACGCCCGGTACTTACCGGGTGAAGCTGACGGCGACTTATAGTACGGGTACCAGTGAGGTGTGGAAGGACATTACGATACATGCAACGCCGAAGCCGGATTTCACGGTGGATCAGGCTAGCAGTTGTAAGGGTTATACGGCGACATTTACGGAGTATACGAGCAACGGGGTATTGCGTACGTGGGATTTCGGGGATGGCAGTGCACCGGTGACGACATCGAACAATTATGTACAGCATGTGTACAGTAAGGCCGGTCATTTTGATGTGACGGTGAGTGTGGCGAATGCGCAAGGATGTACGGAGACTATTACGAAATATGCTTTTATCAAAGTGGAGCTGCCGGTATTGGTGCTTGCTGACGGTGGTACGGAGGGATGTGCGCCATTCGATGCTATGTTGACGGCGACGGTGAGCGGGTTGGGGAATAACCTGGTGACGGCGTATCAGTGGGCATTTGGAGACGGCAGTATGCAGACGACGAGTGTGCCCAATGTACGTCACCGGTATGCGAATGTGGGCGGGTATGATGTGACGCTGACCATTACTACGCAGCAAGGGTGTACGGCTACGCGTACGTTTGCTCGGCGGGTAAAAGCAGGTACGGCGCCCGGTAATATCAGTTTTACGGTGACGCCTGCGGTGGTGAGTTGTACGGGAGCGCCGGTGCGATTGCTGGCCGATGCGACGAATGCGGATGATTACCGTTGGGATTTTGGCGACGGTACGACGGCGGCGGGTGCGGATCATGATATTACGCATCAGTTTCGTGCGAACGGCATGCTGACGGTGCGGATGCAGGCCGGTTCGAATGGTTGTTACCAGGCGGCGGCGCCGGTGGAGGTGCAGGTGAACGGTGTGGTAGCGCGGTTTAGCTGGCAGCGGTCCTGTACGAACAAGAATGAATTTATTTTCACGAACACTTCTGTTACGGTCCCCGGGGTGACCTATGAATGGGATTTTGGAGACGGCAGTACGCCGGTATCCAGTCAGCATGCGACGCATATTTATTCACAACCTAACAGTTATACTGTCAGGTTGACACTTAAAGACGCGGCCAACAATTGTACGACCAGTGATTTCCAGACGCTTACCTATTTCCGGGCTGATTTCAACACGGGGGTAAACACTATTTGCCGCGGGCAGGATATCAGCTATGGGGTACTGAATGTACCCTCTCAGCTGGTAGGAGGTTACAGCTGGCGTTTCGGTGACGGCGGGGTGGTGAATACGACGTTGCCGGATGTGCGGAAGCTGTTTGCCAACAAGGGGACCTACACGGATACGCTGATCATCCAGTACAAGGATGCCAGTTTATATTGTCCGGATACGATTGTGAAGCAGCACCATATTAACATTATAGCGCCGGTGGCTGATTTTGCGGTAAGTGGGACGGCTTGTACGGGGCAGCCGGTGACGTTGGTGAACAATTCTCAGCCCAGTCCTAATATCCCATTGACCAGCTGGCGGTGGCAGTTGGGCGGCGGTGTTACTTCGACGGCGCAGGCTCCTACCCCACTGACCTATACTGCGGCAGGTACGGTGCGTATCAAGCTGGTGGCTATTGACGCCCGTAACTGTGTAGATTCTATCGAGAAGCAGGTGATCATACAGCCGGTGCCGACGGTACGGGCTACGGCGCCCGGGAGTAAGCTCTGTGAGGGTAACAGTATTACGCTGACGGCGCAGACCAATGCGGCGGTGCAATGGTCGCCACCGGTGGGATTGAGTTGTACGGATTGTGCGGTTACGCAGGCCTCTCCTACTGTTAACAGCAAGTATTATGTTACGGCGACCAATGTGCAAGGCTGTTCGGTGAAGGATTCTATTACGTTGCAGGTGGTGCCGAAGGTGCAGCTGGCGGTGCGGACGGATACGACGGTATGTGTGGGTAACTCGGTGTTGCTGACATCTTCGGGGGCTACCCACTATAGCTGGTCGCCTGCGGATTACCTGACGGTGACCAATGTGGCGGCACCTATTACTACGCCGGCGGGGGACATTGTATATACGGTAACGGGATCTAATGACGGTAGTTGTCCATCGGAGAGCAAGCAGGTCAAGATATCGGTACGGCCGTTGCCTACGGTGAATGCCGGCAGGGATCAATCGGTGATCGTGGGGACGCCTATTACGTTGCAGTCTACCTATAGTGCGGATGTGGTGAAATGGGAATGGACGCCGAAGGATTACCTGGATTGCGGTACTTGTCCTACTACCCCGGCTTTGGTACGGAAGCCGACTACTTATAGTCTGACGGTGACGAACCAGTATGGTTGTATCAAAAGTGACGTGGTGGATATTGAGCTGATATGTAGTCAGGATGTGGTTTTCATCCCTAATGCCTTCAGTCCTAACGGGGATGGTCAGAATGACATTTTTTATGTACGGGGGAAGGGTATCCAGGTGATCAAGTCGTTCCGGATCTTTAACCGGGTGGGCCAGGAGGTGTTCCGGCGTGAAAACTTCAACATTGATGATGTAAGTTTCGGATGGAATGGTACCTTTGCCGGCAAGCCGCAACCTGCGGATGTATATGTTTATTTGCTGGAGGCCTACTGTGACACTCAAGATTTCTTCCAGCTGAAGGGGAATATAACGTTATTCAGATAGTTTTTCGGACAATTTTAGAGCACCATAGACCATACCTAAAAAAACCTTTGCCAATATGAAAGCCTTTAGAGTAATACTGATGGCTATTGGTATTTGCGGTACTACAGCCGTGAATGCCCAGGACATACACTTATCCCAATTCTATGAGACGCCGATCTTACGCAATCCTGCGTTGATAGGTATTTTTAATGGGGATGTAAGAGTACAGGCGGTTTACCGCAATCAATGGAACAGTGTCACGATCCCTTACCAGACGGGGACGGTAAGCGGGGAGTTAAAGTTTCCTGTAGGCGCTTATGACTTTGTCACTGCCGGTGTGCAGATGACCTATGACCGTGCGGGCACTTCCCGGTTACAATCGGTGCAATTCTTACCTGCTGTCAACTATCATAAATCGCTCAGTGAGACGCGGAACATGTTTCTGTCGCTGGGATTTATGGGCGGTGTTGTGCAGCGGCAGTTTGACCCCTCTCATCTGACTTTCAACAACCAGTATATGGGGGGACGTTTTGACCCCTCGGCTCCTACCGGTGAGGAGGGGCGGCTGGCATTGCAAGGGTATACTTACCTGGATGCGGGTGCAGGTATGAGTTTTAACAGTACGATCGGAGAAGATGTGAATTACTTCTTTGGGGCAGCGGTGTATCATTTCAACAAGCCGAAGGTATCCTTTTATAAAGACAAGACGGCGGAGCTGGCGATGAAGTTCACTATCAACGCTGGTATTACGATCCCTATGTCGGAGCGGGTGAAGTTCATTGGTCAATATAATCAGCTGCACCAGGGTTCTTATACGGAGTTCATTGGCGGCGGGTTGATTGGTTATGGATTGATGGACCAGGGTTTGGAGTCTGACCGGGGTATTTATGGTGGGTTGTTTTTACGCTGGAATGATGCGATCGTGCCGGTGGTCAAGCTGGATATGGGTAAGTATGAGATAGCGGTGAGTTATGATGCCAATATTTCGAAGCTGCGTACGGTGAGTCAGTCTTTTGGCGGCTTTGAGCTGTCGCTGGTGTTCAAGGATTTCCTGAACAGCCGGAACAGTACATTAGAGAGTGTGAACTGCCCGAGATTTTAGGCGGATATCTGCTGATAATACGAAGCCCGGACATGTAGTATGTCCGGGCTTTTTTATGAAGAAGCCGGATCAGAAGTTTTTATACTCTCCTGTCAGGTATTCTTTGCCTGTTTTGTCATATGCGGCGACGCTGATGGTTACCTTTCCCCCCTGTTTGTCTACTTTGTTAACAGCCAAGTAGGGGGTTTTGATGGCTTTGGCCATTGCTATGTTGTGACCGACGGGCTCTGTGAGTGTGCTTACCCGGAAAGGGATGTAGAACCAGGCGTTGTGTCCCTGCCGCGCTACCGGGTAGGTATCCGCTGTATTTCCATTCAATGCAACGTAATTATAAAACGGGTACATTTTGTCGTACACATCGGCAGACGGATTGCCTGAGATCGGGTCCCAGTTTTGCCAGGCAGCCAGGAATGGTTGGATGGTACTCAAGTCAAATAGGAAAGGGATGCTTATGTTGGCTACCGGCTGTTGGTAGCGGAGATTTAATGTTCCCTGTATGCCATTAATGTCTTTGAGGTCCGTTATATTTCTCAGGTCGAGTAATACGGCATCGTCTGCCCATTTCCAGCTATCTGGTCTTTTAAACAACACAAATGTTGCTCCCCCTTCGGGTTTATAGGCTGCGCCACTCTTCAAGCATTGGATGGTGATGGTTTCTTTTTGTACATCCAGTACTTTGAATACGTAATCGGTTATATTGCTATAGGGGCTACCCATGCGCATCAGGGAGGATATGACCGATCCGCCGGAGAAGTTGAGTAAGGTGCCGGAAACGCCTTTGTTCACCAGGTAGGTAGATTTGTTTTGGGTGGTGGTACCGTATACTGTTCTCATGCTTACGATATTTTTCGCGGTATCAAACTTCATTACGACTGGTACGTAGACGGTATCAGACTGTTCTGTTTTGACCATTATCACCCAGCCATTGGGTGCGCTTCCCAGGTTTCGCACGAGTTCCTGTTCTGTGGCGGTGACTGTTGCCGCGAGTTTTTCTGTAGTGGTGGTAATGTTATCTTTTTCGCAGGAAGCGATACTGGCTGCCAGCAGACATAATATATACCCAGCTATTGGTTTAAATAATTTATACATACAGGTTCTTTTAAGAAGATTAATAAATGAGTTTATAGATCACCTGCTGTAGTTTATGCAGATCCATTCCTTTATCCTGGTAGTATTTATAGATGTAGTTGTATTTAATCTTCAGTTTATCATTTGTATCGATCAGTTTCAGTACATCTTGTTTGGGATACCTGGTGATATGTTCTACGGTGGTGGCGAAATCTTCTTCGGGGGCGAAGCCGCCATATTTTCTGAAGAAGCCATCTTTGTTGGCCTGTGCATCGGTTTTGGTTGGCCAGGCTTCTTTATAGTAGGTGCCCACGGATATACGGTCGAAGAATTCTCCTCTACCATATTTCTGATCCTGATTATGTGCATGTTCGTGCCAGAGGATGACCACATGATCATGTACGGCAGCTTTATCGAGTAGGTTCAGCTGGTTGATGCCACCCATTCCCAAGCGGTAGAACTGGCCGTTGAAACCCGCGCCGCTTCCGACATCGGTACTGGTGGGATGGGAATGATAGTAACCACCCATGAGTACGAATTCTACCGGAGTCTGGTCTTTAAAGTATAGCGGGAAGTCTTTTTTCAAGGGTTCCAGCCAGAGGCGTTTCAATACGTTACGGGTGTAGGCCAGGGCTTTATCATAATTAGGCGGATAATAGAAATCATTGGGACGGATGACCTGTGGCGTGTATTCGTATACGATCTTCACGCCATAGTCCCGGTATATGGAGTCGCATAATGAGTCGAGTGCATTCCATTTATCCTTTGGCTTATTATTGATCGCGAAATAGTCAGTATTTGCTGCCGGCAGTGATAAATGTTGTTCTTTCTTACACGCGGTAAGCCATACGATGGTGAGGAGGATAATTGATATAGATAAGATTGCTTTTTTCATGTTATCTGGGATTTAGTTGACCTTCCAATACGGGATTACCTATTCTTGCGTTAAGCGGGATCTGCAAGGCTGTTCTCGGATCATTGGGTAGCAATGTAGCATCGATGGTATTAGAAAACTGATCCAGTTTGTGTGCTACTTTTATTCCCAACCTTTTGACATCGAACCATCTGAGTCCTTCTGTCAGGAATTCGACGCGGCGTTGATCATATACGAGTTTCAGCAACGCGGCGTTGTCCATACCAGCGGTATTGAGTGGTGTATAGGTGACCATTCTTACTTTTCTCAGTTCTTCCAGGTCCTGAATAGCGGTGGCAGGGTCGGGTGCTGCTTTCCTGAGGTTAGCCTCTGCGCGGGACAGCAATACTTCTTCCATATTGAAATAGGAATAGCGGGACTTTTGCCAGTCTGTTCTATTTTTTACCATATAAGTAGCGTTGTCTATTACGGTACCTGCATTGGTTGTTATGGCATTTCTGTAATCATTGACGGCGAAGATATTCAATGCTTCTTCGGTGATATAGAATCCGCCCCAATTATTACCGAAGGGTTCATGTACGTAGTCTGACTGAACTGCCAGCAGGATATTGGGATGGGAGGAAGGATCATTAAACTGTTGTGAAAAAAAGTTCCATCCGGCTGCATATAGTACATCGCGGTCTTTTTTGAGGTCTCTCAGTACACGACCTTTCTGACCGATGGCTTTGTCGGCGTAGAGGACTGTCTTCTCAAAGTTGGACTGGTAGAGGTTCAGCCTGGTAGCGAAAGCATAGGCAGATGCCAGTGAAAACCGATATGGACTGGACGGCACTTCTGACGGATATTTTTCGAAGATATCGATGGCCTGGTACAGGTCTTTTTCGATCTGGTCGTATGCCTGTTTGACGGTCGCCCTGGCGTATACCGGTCTGTTGGATTTATTTACGTTCAATTCGAGTGGTACGGCGAGGTCTTTGTCGTATGTGGCGGGATTGTAGTGTTTACCGAATAGATTGGTCAATATAAAGTAGCAATAGGAGCGGATCAGTAGTGCTTCTGCTAATACGACCTCTTTTTTGCGGGTATCTCCTGCTGCTGCCATTACATTTTCTATCACGACATTGGCCATATATATCTTGCTGTAATATCCCCTGTAAGCGGTAGCAGGAGAGTTGTAGTTCAATATGTAGTCATAATCATCTTTGAAGAGATACAAGGGTATGTATATCGGTTTCCAGGCACCTTGCATCAGGTTGGATACCAGTTTATAGTTATCCGTTAAAACTTCTGTAAAGAGGTCGTATCGCACCGGGTAAGCGCTTTTAGCAACGCCGGCATAATCTTCCACGTTCTTAATTTCCAGTCTGTTATCGAACGGTTCATCCAGGTATTTTTTACAGGATGTAAGTACGCTGGGGAAGGCGATGAATATGATGATACTAAAGATAATTTTCTTCATGTCTGTAAGGATTAGAAGCCAACACTAAGGCGAAAAGAATAAGTTCTTGGATTCGGGAGGTTCACACCTGTTATATAGAGATCAGGATCTACTCCTCTAAGTCTTTTGCTACCCCAGAACGCGATGTTATTGGCGGCCAGGGACATCCTGGCGCTTTTGATAGCGCGCATTCTGCTGAGTAGTCGTTGTCCTACATTGTAGCTGAGCATTACTTCGCTCAACCGGAAGTGGCTGGCATCTACTACTCTTTCGGTGCTTCTGTTGTAGGCCAGTTCATTGATAGCAAAGTAGGTGTCTATATAGCTTTGCTGTACGGTGGTGAGCAGGCCGGGGATATTAGTCTGGGTTTCGTTGCCAGGTGTTCTCCACATGTAATTCAGGTCTGCGCTTTTGGAGGTATTGTCTTTGTATGTGAGTTCGGCGATAGGATTTTTGAATACTTTATGGCCCAGGGCATATGTCACAAATACTCTTAGTTCGAGTTGTTTGTAGCCGAAGTTGGTAGCAACGGAGCCTGTAGAGGTGGGTGTGCGGGAACCGACGTATTGTACCAGTGATCTATCCTGATCTCCGGGGAGTACATCGCTCACGACGCCCTTGCTGTTATAGAAGGTAGGTCTGCCAAGCTGGTTCAACCCGGCATACCGGAATGCGAAGAGGCTTTCGAGGGGATATCCATTGAGGCCATAGCCGGTAGGGCGTGTGATGGTAGTGAGGTTAATGGAGGCGAGTTCGCCATCTACTATCCTGTTTTTCACATATCCGTATACGAGGTTAAATCCCCATCTGAAATCTTTACTGCTTAATACATTGCGAATGCCGATATTGATGTCCAGTCCTCTATTTTCCATGCTGGCCCAGTTGATCTGTTTAGTACTGAATCCTTCTTCCAGGGCGGTATTGAAATTGGTAATGAGGTCTTTATTTTTTCTGCGGTAATATTCTACGGAGCCGGTGACATTATTGTTGAACAAGCTGAAGTCCATTCCGAAATTGACGATATAGTCGCGTTCCCAGTTGAGGTTGTACAATTCTGGTGCGCTGATACGGACACCTACATCATTATTCTGTGCGTCATACCTAATGAGGTTTTCATACACGGCATTCATCATGGGCGAGGTGCGGAAGGTATTACCACGAAGGGCGTAGCTGGTTCGCAGTTTAAGGGATGATATTTTATCCTGCCAGTTTAGTTTTTTGAAAAATTCTTCCTGTTCTACGTTCCAGGAGAAGCCGAAGGAATAGTTAGGCAGGAATTTGGTGCGTACGCTTCTACCGAAGATGTTGCTACCATCCAGTCGTCCTGCTGCTTCGAAGTTATATTTTGACTTGTAGCTATACTGATGGGAGGTATAGAATCCCAGGTTCCTTTCTGTTTCAAATGATTCCTGGTGCAGCAGGTCGTTGTCGTTGACTGCTTTCATGTATGCGAGCATAGAAGGCGATGTTCTCTGGCCTGCATAGTGGAGGTATCCGAATACTTTATCATAGTTATAATCGGTTTTATCGGCTCTTACTTCGACGCCGGCCAGTGAGTTCAGCGAATGTTTCTTCCATGCTTTATTAAAGGTGAGCTGATTTCTCAGGTAATAAAACTTACCAGCATTGGAGCGTACGATCTTAATACCACCAATGGGTAGGATCGTTGCTTTTATTGCGTTGGGATCGTTAGGATTCTGATACAATAAGTTATTGGCATTTCTCAGGCTGTTTGTATAGTCGACGCGATAGGCGTTAGCGAGGTTAGATCTTTCGGTAGCTGTTTGAGCGCTGTTACTTACGGTGCTCCGGAATGAGGCGGTCATTTCGTAGGTGAGTGCGGGGGTGATCTTGACGGTGGGCCGTACCATCACGCGGAATTCCTGCGCTTTCAGTACACCGAAGTTTTCTTCCAGCTCGGTTAGTATATTAAACGGGGCGAGGTTGCTCAGGTAATACTTTCTTGAGCCATCTTCATTATAGGGATACATGGCTCTGCTGGTACCTGTCGCATATCCTGCGGGATTGATCTCAAAACTTCTGGATACGTCTCCATAGCTGGTGGTGGCGTTCTGTGTGCCCGGTGTGTTTTGTGAGCGGCCTACGTAGTTAGCGTTGATATCGATGCTGAGTACTTTATTGAGGTTGAGTACCTGTCTGAAGTCGGTGGTATATCTTACGTTCTTAAAGCCGATGGCCTGTCCGTTGTCATGTACGTAACTACCGGAAACGTAGAAGGTATTTTTTTCATTACCACCGGAGAAGGACAGGTTATGTTCCTGTACGATGTTATTTCTAAACAGCACGTCAAACCAGTTGGTATTAGCGACGGTTGCTTTATCGAGGTCGCGGTATACTTCTTGCAGGGAGCTTTGTCTGAGGCCATATCGTCTGAAAGCTTCTGTAAAGGGGCCTGTTACTTTAGGCCAGTTATCGTTGGAATAGTATCCGGCATCGAACAGGCGTTTATACAGATCCATTTCCTCCCGTGAATTCATCAGGTTGAATTGGTTGATATTGGGTTTGAGGCCTATGTTGATAGCGGTGGTAAAGTTGACGGCCAAATTACCTGCCCGTCCTTTTTTGGTGGTAATGGATATGACGCCATTGGCAGCGCGGGTACCATAGAGGGAGGTTGCTGCACCATCTTTTAGGATGGATATGTCTTCAATATCCTGGGCGTTTAGGCCAGCGATAGCGGAGCCTAACAAGGCGGCGGGGTCGCCGGAGTAGAGTTGCCCTACGCTTACATTTGCCGGCGAGGAGATTGGTATTCCATTTAGTACATATAGTGGTTCCTGGTTGGCGGATATGGAGGCGTTACCACGTATACGGATCTTTGGAGAGGTGCCGAAGGTGCCGGATACGTTTTGTACGGAGACGCCTGCTGCTGCGCCCTGCAACATTCTTGACACATCAATATATCCTGTTCTGTCGAATACCTGTTTATCGATCTGTGTGACGGAGCCTGTAAATTTTCTTTTATCCAGTTGCTGAAATCCGGTAACGACTACTTCATTGAGGCTTTTGTCGCTGCGGCTTAGGGCTACGGCTGTCAGGTCTGCATCTGCTCTTAATTCCCGGGTTTGATAGCCGATATAGGAGAAGACCAGCGTCACCTCTTTTTTTTCCACTTTTAGTGAAAATTCGCCCGCAGCGTTTGTCAGGCTGTGGTTTCGTGTTCCCTTTTCTATTACGGTGGCACCTGGCAGGGGATTTTTATTTTCATCCAGGACTTTTCCTTTCACGATTATCTTTTCCTGTTGTTGCAAGCTGCTATTGCTGTTATTTACCGGCGCTGCCGTTGTTACTACAGTAGTGAGCAAGGAAAGTGAGAGTAGTGGCAGGTATAGTGTTTTTTTCAAGGCATAGGTTCCCCCTACGACCCTTGCAGTCATTGAATACATATACATCGATCTGGTTTTAAGTTGAGTCGGAAATAAATGTGGAGTTACGGACAGCTGTGACGATCCGGTTTGATTCTTTTTGTGATTTTAGTTGTGATATAATGTTAGTCCGATCAGGCTGATTTATTATGTAATACGCTATACTGGAATGAATGTAATATCAGGCATAGTTCATAAGCTGTATACCTATAAGATACCCGCGTTTGATTTTTTTGCCCTTTGATTGTATTTTTTTTTCCAGAAAATTGTCTTGTCGTAGCGGGTTAGAGGTATTTACTGATCCAGTTGCTTTTCCTTAGTATAACGGTTGCGCACCAACTAAGTATGATACCGACGATGGTGGTAATAAGGAATTTGGAGATGGCGGAGATGTTGACAGGCAGGAGGAAGTACTGGCACCAGACTACGAAGATGTAGTGCAGGAGGTACATGCCGTATGCATTTGCTGCCAGTGATCTCCAGATGGTGCTGGTATGCGATATGAGCTGGCGGAATAGGGTGAGGAAGGCAATGCAGGTAAGTGTGCAGGAGAGTATCCACAAGGTGCTGTGCAGGAGGGCATATTGCCAGGCGGTCACCTTTTTGTCGGACAGCAAGGAAAGTAGCGGTACATCTGTTGCTTTGATGAGCAGGAAGGCGGCGATGGCGGCGGGGATCCACAAGGGCCATTTTTTTACGAGCGGGCTGTTGATGGCGAGGATGCCATTGTCCAGGCCCGGAGCGCCAATGATAGCGCCTGCTACGAAGTAGCCACCATAGAGGAAGAATCGGCTGAGCTGGAAGTCGAAGGGGCCGATGCCGATCCAGAAACCGGGGTCTATTATGAGGGTGATGGGGACATATAGGATCCAACTATACAGAAAGGCTACCAGGCATATACGAAAAGGCCGGTGTTGCTGTGCGGCGAGGGATTTGCCGATCCGGTTGATGGCATTGGTCCATATGCGGGCACCTTTGGCGAAGCAATAGCTATAGAAATAGAGTAGCCAGATGAACCAGGGTGGGCCTACGGGCCATGCTTCAGTAGTAAAGTAGTCTATGATATATGCTTTGATACCGTGCTGGGGATGTCCCTGGTAGTAGGCGGGATAGTAGGCCAGCATCATCAGGAGGGTTACGCCTACCAGGAAGGGGATGAAGAGGCGGTTACGTCTGTCACGGATGAAGGTGGGTATGCCTTTGCGTTGCAGGCTGGGCATGACGAATATGCCACTGATGAGGAACATCAGTGACATGAAGAAGATATCATTGCAGGAGAGGAAGATGTCTATGGCTTTGGACCTGGCGTTATCGACGACGGGGTGCGTGGAGAGGATATAAGCTTGGGGGTTGAAGTGCCCGAAGGTAGCATATGCAAGTGAAGCATGGTGGGCTATTACCAGCAGGGTAATAAAAGAGCGGAGGTTATCCACCCAATCGTTACGGGTCGATGGTTGCGTCATGGTTTCAGGTGTTATTACAAACTTAACAACAAAGCTGCAGTCTTTTGGTATTGTTTACTACTTGACAGCTTTACATCTTTCACATTTTCCCTTACATTTACGCCCGGAATTTTATTCCGGATTTTCTTTCACCCTTTAATTTTTACCCGCTATGCAAGTAACCGTAGGCAGTAAAGCACCGGATTTCAAATTATACAATACAGAAAAGCAACCGGTATCTCTGGAGGACTACAAAGGTAAGAACCTGTTGATCCTGTTTTTTCCACTGGCTTTTACAGGAGTATGTACCAAAGAGCTGTGCAGTGTAAGAGACGGCCTGGCTAACTACAACAACCTGGCTACTGATGTGGTTGGTATCTCTGTGGATTCTCCCTTTTCCCTAGGCAAATTCAAAGAAGAGCAGCAGTTGAACTTCCCGCTGTTGTCTGACTTCAACAAGGCAGCTTCTCTGGCTTATGGTGCTTATTATGACAAATTTGCACTGGACCTGGAAGGCGTATCTAAACGTTCTGCGTTTGTGGTAGACAAGGAAGGGGTTGTTCGTTATGCGGAAGTACTGGAGAATGCTGGTGATCTTCCTAATTTCGAGGCGATCCACGAGACCCTGAAGAGCTTATAAACAAAAAGGGGCATTCAAAACCGTTAAAGTTTTACTAAATAGTCGCGGCAGGCCTTCTTAATTGGCTTGCCGTTTGCTATTTTTAATATGTTTACGTGGTAAAATTTAAATTGCAGATATTTGAAAAAAACTTTATCTTTATAAGACTATGTTGAAAACCTCTACTCTCTTCATTTTATTATTCGGATTTGCATGCATGCTGCCTCTGGCCGGCAGGGCGCAGAGCGGCAAGCCCTTTTCTTCCGAGTCGTCAGAGGGTGTGGTGAAGCTGGTTAAGTTGTACCCTAATCCTGCTACTACCAAGATCAATTTTGAATTACAACAGCATAATAACGACAAGGTATATGACCTTATTGTGTATAACTTCCTGGGAAAGAAGGTTGATCAGGTAAAAAGAATCAACACATTAACGATAATGAACCTGGATAACTACTATAGTGGTGTTTATATTTTCCAGGTGCGGGATCAGCGCGGCAACCTGATTGAGTCGGGTAAGTTCAACGTCGTCAAGTAGTTACGTTATTTATTCTATTATCAGGGGGCTGCCGATGGCGGCTTTTTTTGTGCCTTATGCCGGCGGATAATGCGTACCTTGCGTAAAAGCCGTAATCCATTGACCTACAGATCATTTTTCTCCACTTTAGTACTGATATTATCATTTTTTGGTTCATTATATGCCCAGCAAGCGGCGGATAGCAGCAAGGGAGCTGACTTATATGATAAAGCCCGGAAGGTGCTTTATCCGGCAGATGGCGGGGAGGGGCGTTATGAGGCGTATGCCCTTTTATTGCGGCAATCGGCGGCGGCTGGTTATTCGCGGGCGCTGTACGATATGGCGCGGCATTTTTCGGACGGCGGCCCCTGTGGGGATTATACGACGCGGGTGGATTGTGCATTTAAGGAGGATAAGGACAGTGCGCGGCTACTTTACCGTGTGCTGGCGGCAGCCGGTTATGTTCCGGCTCAGGAGCAGGTGATCTCTTATAGCAGTTATTATGACGATCCGGCATTGGATGAGGCAGCCAATGACAGTGTACGTTTTCTTTGGTGTGTAGCCTGTGCTGACAAGGGTAGCCCGCTTTGTTTGTCGCGGTTGGCGGTACTATATGAATCTGGTATTGGTACGGCCGTCAGCCAGGAGAAGAGCCTGGAGGCGATTAAACGCACCGGGGGCTTGGATTTCGACCAATATGAAAACATGGATGATACCAAGGGGGTTATTATGTACAGCCGGCTGGAGCTGGCTTACCGGTACCAGGTGGCGGATAGTATTGACAAGACGTTGTTCCGTTCTGAGACGCGTGAGATCCGGCCTATTCCAATTGATTATTTTGAGAGTTATGTGTGGTGTTTACTTTGTAATGAGAACAAGCGGCATTATATAGACGGGTTTGATCTGCAGGATTTGTTGTTCAAGTTGACCCGGCAAGCGGCATCCCATCTTTCAGCGGCAGAGCAACAGGCAGCTGTGGCGCGTGCTGGTGCTATTATCAAACGTCCTTTAAAAAACATGGGTAAGTTATACCAGAAAGAAAGCTGGCGGGATTAGTTTTTTTCTTGTGTGGTATTGCGCTACTGCAAGGTGTTAGCGGATGCTATGTCATGTGGTATCCTATGGTGATGTTTCGCGTATTTCATTTTTTGTCAGGGTACACTACTTATCAGGTGACGCCATAGTGTCTGTATTTTGATAAACGAGACAGGGGCGCTCTGTATTGCAGAGGGCCCCTGTTCTGTATGATCTCTTCCCGGCTCAGGATACCTCTACGATGAGGAATTTGAGGTAGGTAGTATTTTCTATGTTCCAGAGGATGGGGTGGTCCTGTGCCTGTGTTTGGAAGGTCACCTGGCGGAGTTTCTTTTTGGCATCTTTGGCGGCCATGTCGATGATCTCCAGGAATAGTGACGGAGGTACGAGGTTGGTACAGGAAGCGGTGACCAGGAATCCGCCCGGTTTGAGGAGTTTCATACCACGGAGGTTGATCTCTTTGTAGCCGGTAATTGCTTTCTGGATGTTTTCCCTGCTTTTGGTGAATGCGGGTGGGTCGAGGATGACTACATCGAATTTCTTCTCGTCGCGGGTCCACTGTTTGAGTACGTCGAATGCGTTGACAGCCTGGAACTTGCATATATCCTGCAGGTTATTGAGTTCGGCATTGCGACGGGCGGTGTTGACGGCGTGTTCGGAGATGTCGAGGCCGAGTACGCTTTTGGCACCATAGTGGCCAGCATGACAGGAGAAGGTGCCGGTATAGCAGAACGCTTCGAGTACATCGGCATCTTTGACGATATGCTGGATGGCGCGGCGGTTGTCCTGCTGATCGAGGAAATAGCCGGTTTTCTGGCCATTGACGATATCTACATGGAATTTCAATCCATTTTCGTTGAGGATGATATCGGTATTGAAGGGAGCGCTGAGGAATCCTTTCTGTTGTGGCAGGCCTTCCAGTTCGCGTACGGGGACGTCATTACGTTCGTAGATACCTTTTGGGGAGAAGATGGCGTTGAGTGCATCTATGATGGCTCCTTTCCATTTATCCATGCCCAGGGCGAGGGTTTGCAATACGAAGTAGTCGTTGAATTTGTCGATTACCAGTGCCGGCATTTCGTCGGCTTCGCCGAATACGAGGCGGCAATTTTCCACATAGCCTAGTTTTTTACGATATTCCCAAGCTTTGAGCAGGCGGTGGTGGAAGAAGGCGGCATTTACCTGTTCGTCTTTATCCCTAGTGAGGATGCGGACCAGTATCTGGGACTGGGGGTTGATATAGCCACGTCCGACGAAGAATCCCTGGTGGGTGTGTACATCTACGATATCGCCGGCATTTACGGGGCCGTCGATCTCTCCTACTTCATTGCCAAACACCCAGGGATGGCCCTGTAATACTCTGTTCTGTATCTTCTTTTTTAAGAAAACTTTTGTCATTTATTCTGATTCGAACCGCAAAGGTAGCTAAATTCATGTTTGTACGTCGGTTTTTCAGGGGATAGACCGTCAATTTGTCGTCTTTAAAGCCTTGGCAAAATAATTGTCTGGTGTACTTTTGCAGATAATTATAACCATCATGACAGTAAACGAAAAAGACATGCAGGCAAACGGACAGGCTAATGCTGGCGCAGAAGGAGCCCAAAACACGCCAGGGAACACAGCAAACACTAGCGAGACCTCTAACCTGAATGCCGACGTGAATGAAACCGGCGAACTGGACAAAAAGCAGCAGGAACTGGGTGAGATGCGCGATAAATACCTGCGCCTGGTTGCGGAGTTTGACAATTACAAGAAACGTACTGCCAAAGAGCGTATAGAGCTGATGCAGACTGCCAACCGCGAGGTGATTGCTGCGTTGTTGGATGTGCTGGATGATTCTGAGCGTGCGAGCAAACAATTAGAGCAATCGGCAGACATTGCCGCTATTAAAGACGGTGTAATGTTAGTTTTCAATAAGTTAAAGAGCACTTTACAAGCCAAAGGTTTGAAGCCTATGGAGAGTGTACATAAGGAATTTGATGTGGATCTGCACGATGCTATTACGGAGATCCCGGCTCCTACCGACGATCTGAAGGGTAAAGTGCTGGACGAGGTGCAGAAAGGGTACTACCTGAATGACAAAATTATCCGTCATGCCAAGGTGGTAGTGGGTAAATAATGCCGATCTGACATAAGCGACAGAAGAAGATTTCCTGATTTTGGGGCTTGTTACGAACACCACAGTATAGCCTTTCTCCTATACCGGAGGCGGACGGTCATCCAGATCAAGGAACATATATAATAAAAAAACACGCCGAGCCCAGCTCGGCTTTAAGCGTATTAAAATGTCTACCAAGCGAGATTTTTACGAGATACTGGATGTATCCAAGTCCTCCTCACAAGATGAGATCAAGAAGGCTTACCGCAAGGTGGCTATGCAGTATCATCCTGACCGTAACCCCAACAATAAGGAAGCGGAGGAAAAGTTCAAGGAAGCTGCTGAAGCCTATGAGGTACTCAGCGATCCTGATAAACGTGCGCAATATGACCGTTTTGGTCACGCCGGCGTAGGAGGTAACCGTGGTTATGGTGGTGCTGGTGGTATGAATATGGATGATATCTTCTCTAATTTCGGGGATATCTTCGGCGACGATCTGTTTGGCAGCTTTTTCGGAGGCGGCCAACGTGGCGGTGGAGGACAGCGTCGTGGCCGTGGTACCAGGGGTTCTAATCTGCGGGTGAAGATACGTCTGACATACGAAGAGATTGCCAAAGGCACCAACAAAAAGATCAAAGTAAAGAAACATGTTCCTTGTGGTACTTGTAACGGGCTGGGGGCTAAAGATAAAAGTGCTTTCCAGACCTGTGGTACCTGTGGTGGTTCCGGGCAGGTAAGAAAGGTAACACAGACTTTCCTGGGTCAGATGCAAACGGTGACCACTTGTCCTAACTGTAACGGGGAAGGGCAGACCATTACTAACAAATGTACCAGCTGTAAAGGTGAAGGCCGTGTATATGGTGAAGAGATGGTAAGCATCGATATCCCTGCTGGTGTACAGGAGGGTATGCAGCTCAGTATGAGCGGCAAGGGTAATGCCGGCGAACGTGGCGGCGCCCCTGGCGATCTGCTGATACTGATAGAAGAGGAGCCACATCCGGAGTTGCACCGTGACGGTCTGAACGTGGCTTACGACCTCTATATCTCCTTCCCGGATGCCGTATTCGGCACTTCCCTCGAAGTACCTACTATCGACGGTAAAGCCAAGATCAAGATACCTGCCGGTACCCAGAGTGGTAAGATCTTCCGGCTGAAAGGTAAGGGCTTCCCTTCCGTTAACTCTTATGACAAAGGCGATCAGCTGATCCACGTGAATGTGTGGACGCCACAGCATGTGTCTGCCGACGAGAAGGCGATGCTGGAGAAATTGCAGACGGCTAATAATTTCCAACCTAATCCGGAGAAATCTGAAAAGGGTTTCTTTGAGAAAGTAAGGGATATCTTTAGTTAAGCCTATCATTATAAAATATGAAAAGAGAACAGGCCAAAACCTGTTCTCTTTTTTTATGTCTATTAACTGGCAGTATAGGAACCAATATTTCTGCTTCCCCATATTCCCTATACATACTGTCTTTAAACAGTATAAAGTCCGTTTAACACATCGAAGAAGCGAATTCTGGAAAGTTTTTGATATTTTAGCCCTCACCAACCAACCAATCTATCATCGCATATAAAAGGGGGACATTTCAACTAATGGATGCATATAACGAGCGAGACATCATCGGCCGTATCGTTGCAGGAGATGAGGCAGCCTTTGCTGTGTTTTTCCGGCGTCATCACCCGAAGATATACCAGGTAGGGCTGTTGCTGACACATAGTGCGCAGCAGGCTGAGGAGCTGGTACAGGAGGTGTTTATGAAGGTATGGCTGAAGCGGGCACAACTATCGGTTATTACAGATGTATCTTCCTGGCTGTTTATCATTGCCCGTAATGATGCTTTTAAAGCTTTACAGCGTCATAGTCGCCGGCAGGAGCTGTTGCAGTCGCTGGCTATCTCGCAGGACCTGGAGGATGTCTCGCATGAGACAGATGATCTGATCATTTATCGTAACTATCACGAGTTGTTAGGCAAGGCTATCAGCCGCTTATCGCCCCGGCAGCAGCTGGTATGGCGGCTCAGTAAGGAAGAAGGACTGAGGCGGGAAGAGATTGCGGCGCGGCTGGATATACGGCCTGACACTGTCAAAGAATACCTGGCTGCGGCCACCAAACATATAAGAGCCTACCTGCTGTCTCAGCAAGGTATTAAAACAGGTGTAGAGGTGCTATTTATCTGGAGCCTGTATATGATGCAATAATTTTTTTTATTTCCCTCCCCCCAAAATAACTGTTAGCAGGATCTTTATTTATATCGCCAGCATGTATCATCTATAACAGGGGCTTTATTACACATGGACCAAAATCGACTTACATATCTGTTCGGCAGACATATTGCCGGCGATGCAACAACAGCTGAGATCAATGAATTCAATGCGCTGGTACAGGATGCACAATATTCAGCGCAGCTTATCTCACTTATTGACACCTTACTCTATGATATTCCAGGGGACAAAGGCCTTCCAGAAGACCGTATTACTGCTGTACTCAGTAATATCACGCAGGTATCTGCGCGGCCTGGCAGGCGGGTGATTATGCATCGATGGCGGTGGGCGGCGGCAGTAGCTTTACTCGTTGTTGCCGGTTATGCAGGCTATCTGCTACTACAGACCGGTAAGCGCTCCGCTCCTTCCCTGTCGCTTGCTGATCAGCGCGGGAGTATCAACAAGGCAGTCCTGACATTGGGTAATGGAGATACGCTGATACTGGATGACGACAACAACCGGGTGATCAATCTGCAAAGCGGTAAGCTTGTTCAGCGAGGCGGGCAGTTGCAGCATATGACTGGTAACACTACAGGAGCACCTGTGATCAATACATTGACAACTCCTGCCGGCGGGCAGTATAAGGTGATATTGCCGGATAGTAGTGTGGTATGGCTGAATGCGGCCAGTAGTCTGCAATACCCGGACCACTTTAATGGCCCTCAGCGGAGGATCACATTAGTCGGTGAGGCCTGTTTTGAGGTGCATGCGGCAGCTAGCCAACCCTTTATTGTACAGACGGCATTGCAGGATGTGATCGTGCTGGGTACGGCCTTTAACGTCAATGCTTATGCCAATGAATTTAAGGTGGTGACTACCTTACAATCAGGCGCTGTTAAAGTATGTATGCCCGGCAGTACATCGGGTCAAATATTACATCCGGGAGAGCAAGCAGTGAATACGGTACAGCAGCCGTTGCCGGCGGTATCTATGGTAACTGCAACTGATGCGATGGCCTGGAGAGATGGGCTCTTCGTTTTTGACAATACCGATATTCCTACGGTAATGCGTGTATTAGAGCGTTGGTATAATGTCAGGGTATCTTACGAAGGAGGTGTGCCGGATGTTCATTTTACGGGGCAGGTAGCCCGTTCGGGTTCATTGAGCGATGTATTGCAAATGCTCACACAAATCAGCCATGTACATTTCAGACTTATAAAAGCGAACAACGAGAGCGGCCAGGACGTGATTCAAGTATTAAATAAATAACAACCGGTGAGGAGGACCGTACCATTACAATCTAATTGCCATCTAAGCAGCGCACACTAAACAGATCAACCATTTCTTAATAACAGTTATCCGGTGACAGCCGGCATTTTATCAACACAACATGTACCATCGGGGCGTGCTGGTCAATTATTGCCTACGCATCACACGCTTTCCGATCGGTATCTGGCCTGACAATGAAATCCGGCAGTTCCCACCACTCTGACTACCGGGGAGGCTATTAAAGCTCTTAACTATGATTAGATTCAAAAGCATGCCGGCATTGGCTATGGGGCTATTGCTCAGTCTTCAACTGCCGGCGCAGAAAGTCACTCTCAGTGCGCAAAACGTTTCTCTTGACCGTGTGTTCAAGGAGTTGCGCCGACAAACGGGGTCATTATTCCTATACAGTAACGAGACATTAAACAGCGCGAGCAATATCTCGATCGACATCAGAGACGCGTCGTTACGGGATGCATTGGATCGCATCACTGCGCATCAACCTGTTACCTACACCATTACCGACAACCATACGGTATTGATCAAACCGAAGGAGCCAACCATTAATGCAGCACCTACACCGCCACCAGCGAGGTTGACCGGCACTGTTACCGACAGTAAAGGTCAACCGCTGATCGGTGTAACGGTAAAGGTGAAGGGTACTACTATTGGTGCTATCACCAATGCGCAGGGGCAGTACACTTTGCATGTTCCGGATAACAGTGCGACACTGGTATTTTCTTTTATCGGGTATACTAGTAAAGAGGAAAAGATCAACGCCCGTAACAATATCGATATGGTATTGCAGGCGGAGGATAAAAGTATGAATGAGGTGGTGGTTACCGGTTACCAGCGAATAGAGCGACGCGTATTGACATCCGCTATTACCAGTATTAAGACGGAGGATCTGAAGAATATCAACCAGCCTAATATCGACAAGCTGCTGCAGGGGCAGGTACCAGGTATGACGGTGATGAGTACTTCCGGTGCACCCGGTGCGGTGCCACAGATCCGTATAAGAGGTACCTCTACGCTCAGTGGTAATACACAGCCGTTGTGGGTAGTAGACGGTGTAATATTGGAAGATCCTGTCAATGCTTCTGTCGATGATATCCTGACCAACCGCAACCTGATCGCTTCTGGTATCGGGGGGATCAATGTGGAGGATATTGCGACGATCAACGTATTAAAAGATGCGGCTGCTACGGCTATCTATGGTACACGGGCAGCCAACGGGGTAATTGTGCTAACCTCCAAGAAGGGGCAGGCTGGCAAGACACGGATGAACTTCACCAGTTTTGTGACGGTAGGTATGCGACCGGAGATGAAGGATGCTTATATGATGAATTCGAAGGAGCGTATAGACGTGAACCTGGAGATGATGCGCAGGGGTGTATTGAATGCCACTTCGGGCCGGGCTGGTGAATATGGTACTGCTACTGATTTTGAGCGTGCGCTGATTGATGTGCATGACCGTAAGATGAGCTGGCAGGATTTTGAGCAACGTGTTAATCAGTTGGAGCAGGTGAATACGGACTGGTTCAAATACCTGTTCCGCAATTCAGTTACGCACCGGCAGAACCTGAATATTTCCGGCGGTAATGACAAGACGACGTTTTATTTATCCGGCAGTTATATGGACGAGCAGGCTACCGCATTGCAGACGGGCATGAAGACTTATACGGGTTCATTGAAGGTGTATACCAAAGTAAGTCCCTATCTACGGGTAGGTGCTATGTTGGATGTAAGCAACCGGGCCAATGAGAGTTTTTTTGCCACTGACTCCCGGGAGAATCCGTTTGAATGGTCCATTTATACGACCCGGGCGCATAATGCGTATGATGAGCAGCAGCAGTACAATTACCTCTATTATAGCGGCATCAAATACAATTTCCTGGAGAACCGCAATTACGGCTGGCGTTCTTCCAAAAACTTTGGTATACGAGGAACGATAGACCTGGAGTGGAAGCCATTGAATGCAGTGATCGTTAACAGTTTGTTCTCTTTCAACAACCAGAATACGACGGAAGAAGATATTGCTACGGAGAACAGCTATTTCGTGAAGAGCCGGCAACGGGATGTTATTGAGATCGTTGATTATACGGGTGTGCAGTTGTGGAAGGATGGCGGCTATCGTAAAGGCGGTAATAATAACAACAGTTCTGTCACTTTACGTAATCAGGTATCTTATATGCCGGTCGTACATCAGCATCACCGGTTTGATATCATGGCCGGTCAGGAGATCAGGGTATCCCGGTATCAGAAGGAGACGACAGAGATCTATGGCTATGTACATGAGCGCGGGCATCAGCAGATACCTCAGTTTGCGTTGATGCAGAAGTTAGGTGTTCCTTATTGGCGGGAGGATCTTAGCCAGAGTGCGGCATTGTCTTATTTCGGTGTAGCCGGTTATACTTATAAGAACCGTTATACTGTCAGTTTTAATGCCCGTACAGATGGTTCCAACCGCTTCGGATTAAAGACCAACCAGTTGTTTCAGCCATTGTGGGCGGTAGGTTTGAATTATCAACTGAAGGAAGAGCCGTTCCTGGCCGGTAAGGACTGGCTCAGTTATCTGACCATACGTGCCTCCTATGGCAGCCAGGGGAATGTGGCATCCCAGGCTTATTCGGACCTGGTAGCCACTATTGGTAAAGCAGATCAGGCAAATAAAGACAACTACCTGCAGATCACTTCTCCTAAAAACCCCCATCTTAAGTGGGAAAAGAACTACACTACGAACCTGGCGCTGGAGTTTGGTTTATGGAAGCGGCGGTTCACGGCGACGTTGGAATACTATCATAAGAAAGGTGTAGATCTGCTGGGATACAAACAGGTATCGCAGGTATCAGGATTCAATACTATACAAGTGAACTGGGCATCTATGAAGAACAGTGGGATAGAGCTGTCGTTGAACACTATCAACATCGACACTAAAGACTTCCGTTGGTCTACTAATATCAATGCCGGTTATAATAAAAACGAGGTACTGGAGGTGTATTCATTGCCCAGTGTTAATTCGCTGACGAATGCCCAGCGTTCGAGTCATACTAATGCGGCTATTCCCGGTAAACCTATTAATGGTTTATGGTCTTTCCGTTATGCCGGATTGAATAAGGAAGGCCGGGCGACCTTTTATACGGATAAGGCGGGAGAGACGGTACTCTCAGGTATGCGATCTGTAAACGGGCTGGAGTACAGCGGCACTACTATGCCGGTTATACAGGGAGGATTCACGAATACGATCAGTTACCGGAAGTTGACGTTATCTGCACTTTTCATAGGCAGTTTCGGGAATGTGATACGGTTACGTAACCTAACGAGAGGGTTCATTTTTTCATTTCCGGAGGCCAGCCAGAACTTGTCGGCGGAGATGGCGCAGCGTTGGCGTCAGCCCGGCGATGAGTTGCATACCAATGTGCCTGTACTGGAACCATACAATGACGTACCTGGTCTTACTAATGCTGCTCCATATAACGGGCAGATGTATGACAATAGCGACCTACGTACGGTAAAAGGTGATTTTGTACGGTTACAGAACCTTTCTCTTAGTTACGACCTGTATACGACAGCGATGCGTAAACGCGGTATTCAGAACATCCGCTTTATGATACAGGGTAACAATCTTCATGTATGGAAGAATAAGTTATTAAAAGGGCAGGATCCGGAAGCTACTGGTTCATTGATGAACTATAAGGAAACCAACAATGCGAATGTTTCTTTTGGTAATACATATTTGCCGATACCAAGATCTTATTCTTTCTCTCTCTCCTTACAATTTTAAATCAGCCGCTATGCATAGGACATATACACTTTTGTTATTGCTACTTGTGTCTGTAGTCAGCAGTTGTAATAAGCTATTAGATATCAAGCCGGTGAACAGCATGGTACCGGTAAGCCTGGAGGATTATGAATCGGTGTTGCTGGGCGGTTATCCCCGTACTGATTTCTTTATGAAGACGGAGTTGATGACGGACAATGTTTACGCTAACCTTATTACGTTATATAATCCAACGAAGGAACAGGAGCTATGGTTTACCTGGGCGCCGACGAAGCAGCTGGATGGTGTAGAGACTGATCCTAACTGGGGGCAGTTGTATTCGTCTATATTCTATGCCAATACGGTATTGGATCACCTGAGTAATTATACGCCACAGGTATCTGAACGGGAGCGGTATGAAACGGTGAAGGGGGAAGCGTATGCTTTACGTGCGTTCAGTTATTTCTATCTGGTCAATTTATATGCCGAGCCTTATAGTACTTCAACCCTGGAATCGCCTGGAGTTCCTATGCCATTGGAGGCCAAGGACGTGTTAAAATATACGCAGAATAATACCAGGGCTACTGTCGGCAAAGTATACGAGCAGATAAAGACGGATATTGGCGAAGCGGCGCGGTTGCTAGCGGGAAAAAAGAGTAGTAGTAAGTTCCGGTTTGATGCGGGATCGGTGCAATTGTTCCGGGCAAGGGTGGCGTTGTTTACGGGGCAATACGACGTTGCCATACAAGCTGCCACGGATGTGATGACGAATAAGCCACTTGCCGACCTCAACACCTTACAACCCCGTATTGATGATAAGGGAAACATCAATGCCTTCAGCGGTAATACCGGTTTTATAGATACGGATTATAAGAACGAGGTATTGTTCTTTATGGGAGGCAGTGCTAATACCAACATGTACTATTACTCACAGTATATGTTCAAGCCATCGCCGGAGTTGCTATTGCTATGTAACCGGCAGGAGAATGTAACTGATTATCGCAAATATATCTTTTCCTCTTTTGCTGATCTGAACACCAGTGATGGCAAGCAGACTGGCAGTACGATGTATAATATGTACGCCAAGCAGGAGAATCCCAGCTATTTTATCGGGCTGAAGGTGAGTGAGGCGTATGTGATACGTGCGGAAGCGTATGCGCGTCAGCAGCAATATGAGGCGGCATTATCAGATATCAATACGTTGCTGGGACGCCGGATCAAGCGGGGACAGTTCGTGGCATTGCGGCGAGGGGATTTTGCCAGTAATGATGCGATACTACAGCGGATATTGGAGGAGCGCCGTTTGGAGACCGCCTTTGACGGCGGTTTACGATGGATGGATTTGCGGAGACTGGGTCGTCCGGCGCTGGTACATGTATTCAAGAATGGTCAGACTTATGAGCTGAAGAAAAACGATAACCGTTACCTGTTGCAGATACCTGTATCGGAGCAGATCAACAGTCCGGAGATGCCCATTAATCCATAATCATTTCAATTAATAGTGATGAGATCTACTTATCTATTTATACTACTGTTGCTGCTATTATCAGGATGCAGTAAAGACGAAGTACCGGGAAAGACGGATGCGTTAGGTATAGCTACCAATTTTGCGCCCCCTGCCAATGCTCCGGCTGCTGTCAAGGAATTATTTGACCGTTATCAGGTGTGGGTGCGTATGGATTTTAACGACTGGAAGGAGGTAACCAATGGTGTGTTGGCGAGTGATCCTATTAACCGTTGGGGGGTAGGGAAAATACATGATACGGCGCGTAGCAGTGCTATTCAATATGCGCAAGCCCTGCTTTCGAATGTATCTCCTGCCTTTGCAAAACGTTTCTTTCCACTGGAAATGTTTTTCGTAAAGAGCTATAGTGGTAGTTTCTGGGCGAAAGACATCACCAGTATAGGGCGTAGCCGGCTTATCATCTGCTGGCCTAACCAGATGCAAGGTGCGTTACCTATTACGGATGCGGTGCATCATTATTATCAGGATTCTGTATTGACGCGCAGTGTATGGTCTGCTATAGGGCAAATGGTTGCGGCACGTATAGAGCAGCCGATCAATGAATTTGTGATTGCGGGGAAGGCTTATGACAACGGGGAGGCTTTGGACAAGATCTGGAAGCAATATGAGCTAGACGGTGATGCGGAGGCCAGGGATGCAGCGAGGATAGAGGTGGCACGTAATGGTGGCTTTATCACGATAGGTGGGGCTAACAGTTTTGACAATGATTTTACGGAGTGGATGCGATTATTAGCTACGGAATCGTACGATCATATCAAACGGCAGTACCTGGACAACAGTCCGGCGAGAGCGAGGAAATACGAGGTGATCATCCGATACTTTAAAAGTTACGGATGGGATATTCAACAGTCAGGGAATCAATACCGGCAGTGGCTGGATCAATAAACGTCAATTACCAATATTAACAATATACCATGCACATGAACAAGGTTTTTATCACAGCGCTATGCCTGTTGCCATTTGCTACGCACGCACAGGAGGCAGATTATACGATACAAGGGCAACTTGGCAAAAGCAATGTTTATCCCAAGGCCTATTTATACAGCAGCAACGGTAAGGGGAGGCTAATCGATTCTGTAGACATCAAGGACGGCGCTTTTATTTTTAAGGGGCGTACTGACCGGTCAGCCAAGGCCTTTTTATTTACCGGTCATAGCCTGGCGCAGTCTTATGCCGGGGATCGGGTGATCTTTTACCTGGAGAAAGGGAATACGAAGATACAGTCTCCGGATTCGCTTGCGCATGCCAGGGTGAGCGGCGGTACGGTGAATACTACTTTTCTTGCCTATAAGGCGTTGACAGCAGCGACAGATCGTCGTTCGGACTCTATTACCAATGCGTATTATGCGATGACGCCGGAGGAGAGGGCACAGGAGGATTTCAAGAAAAAGTATCAGGCTGCCAATGCAGCATTGGCAGTAGCGCAAGGACAGATCGTAAAGACCTTTATCAAGAAGCATCCGAATACGATCGTTAGTCTTGATGCCTTGTATGAGTGGGCAGGAGATGATCCTGATCCGGATGCAGCGGCGCCGGTATTTGCGCTGTTATCCAATGAGATGAAAACAAGTAAGGCAGGGCAGCGGTTTACACAGTTGCTGGAGACCCAGCGTAAAACGGCTATTGGCGTAACGGCGCCTGTTTTCACACAGCCCGACACTACCGGCAAGATGGTGTCTTTACAGGATTTTCGCGGTAAATATGTATTGGTGGATTTCTGGGCCAGCTGGTGTGGTCCCTGCCGCAAGGAGAATCCTAATGTAGTAGCCGCCTATGAACAGTTCAAGGATAAGAATTTCACCATTGTGGGTGTCTCCCTGGACAATCCTAATGGGCGGTCTTTTTGGTTGCAGGCTATTCATGATGATAAACTTGCCTGGTCACAGTTGTCCGATCTGAAAGGTTGGAAAAATGAGGCAGCTCAGTTGTATGGAGTACAGGGTATCCCTGCAAATTTCCTGATCGGTCCGGATGGCAAGATTGTGGCTAAACATCTGCGCGGTGAGGATCTTAAAAAGCGTCTTACGCAATTGTTGCAATAGTTTTTCGTGTCCACCTCATATGCAATCTGCCCCTGTGTTGTAATGACGCAGGGGTTTTCTTTTTCTACGGTATTGATTTTTGGTACTCCCACCTGAAATGTTTAATTTAATTGTACAGTCTATTAACCCGGCTGTCAACAACTATTTTCTAACATTGTTCCGCTTACTTATGGAAAACGCCCACTACGAACTGGTATCACCAGCCATACAATCTTTTGTTGAATCGTATCTACAACCTGAATCTGATATTCTGCGTGACCTGAATGATTTCACGCAACAGAAGGCACCTTTCCCGGAAATGCTTGCAGGACATTACCAAGGTGAGTTATTACGTATGTTCAGTAAGATGATACAGCCAGCTGCTATTCTTGAGATAGGTACTTATACCGGTTATTCTGCTATCTGCCTGAGTGATGGGTTGCGGCAAGGAGGCGTATTGCATACGATAGAAGCGAATGAGGAGCTGGCGCCGCATATCCACTCATTTCTTGAAAGGGCAGGTTTATCGGCGCAGGTAACATTACATATAGGGGATGCCCGCAAGATAGTCCCGGCATTGCAGGATGTGTTTGACCTTGTATTTATTGATGCAGACAAACCCAGTTATGCGCTTTATTATGACCTGGTCTTTGATAAGATCAGACCAGGTGGTTATATAATTGCGGACAACATTCTCTGGAGAGGAAAAATAACGGATGAAAGTGCCACTGACCGTAGTACAGTGGCACTAAGAGAATATGTGCGTAAGGTACATGCTGATGAACGCGTAGAAAATATTATTCTACCTATCCGTGATGGTTTGATGGTAGCCAGGAAAAAATAGTATTGGGGGCCATCACACATTTGCTGTGGTGGCCGAACTTTTTTTGCCGGACACGAAGGTGGTAATGTTATCTACGGAGTTGAAGTTGGTGATATTCATTTCATCATTCGACACGGAAATATTGAATTCCCGTTCCAGGTACATAACCAGTTGCATCGCAAAAATGGATGTTACCAGTCCCAGTTCGAATATATCGTCTGTATTGGAAAAGCTGACGTCTTCCCCTATACGTTGTTGAAGGTATGATCTGATAGCCTCTTTCATAAGATTGTTTTTAATGTCTTTAGTATTTATAGAATCCCTGACCTTTTTTGATCCCGAGCAGTTCTTTATCGACCATTTGCTGGAGTATTCCTGCAGGTTTATATTTATCGTTAGCAAATGAGTGGTGTAATACTTCCAGGGAATAGAGAATGGTATCGATGCCGATGAGGTCTGCGGTTTGTAGTGGTCCCATTTTGTGGGAGAGGCACTCTCTGAATATCTGATCGACTGCATGAGCGCTGCCTATACCTTCTTCCACACACATAGCGGCTTCATTGATGTACATGAGCATTACCCTATTGGATACAAATCCGGGGGCATCATTGACCAATACACCTTTCATCTTCATATCTGCCAGCAGGTCTAATGCTCTTTGTATGGTGTTATCATCAGTGCTGGCTCCTTTTACAAGTTCGAGCGTTGGCATCAGATGTACGGGATTGACGAAGTGCATTCCCATGACTCTTTCCGGATATCGCAGTAGTGCAGAGAGTATTCCGATAGGTGTTGCGGAGGTATTCACTGCTACAAGTGCTGTATCATTAACCACGTGATATAGTTCTTTGTACACGATTGTTTTGATCTCGATCTTTTCGGGCACATTTTCAATAATGACGGTCGCTTCTTTCAATGTGGACAGAGAGGTGGTCAGGGATATGTTCTGCAGGATATTTTGATTGATGCTTTGAGGGGATTTACCGCTTTTCTGCATCAGCAGGTCCAGCCGTTCTATATTCCTTATACGGGCAGCGGCTTCCTGTAATTTATCCTCATTTACATCTACCAGGGTTACGTCATATCCGTATTTAGAGAACTGGTGGGCCACTCCTTGTCCCATTACGCCAGCTCCGATGACGCCTATTTTTTCTTTTTTCATATGATATCTTCAAATGCTTAAATTTCCTGACAAGCAATACATAGCTGATGGCCTCCATGAGGTCATAATGTATAGCCGTTAGCGCATAGCTTATGCGCTACGTTGTAGTAATGTTATATCAGCAGTATAGCAACATCTGCGATCTATTTGTATTGACAATGAAGCTCCATGCAGGCGGAAAAGAAGATACATGGGCAGTTCACGGGTAACATATATTTAGATCAAGCGCTCCTTCCAGGCATTGTTATTACGATAGAGGTTGAAACGAAACCATAGGCAATCAAAAACTAATAGTCCGGCAAGGTTAAACGAAACGATTTCTGGGTTGTATACTTGGCTTTATAGCTACTTCTCTATCATTCTAAACGCACTTTCAATTTTTCGAATCTATACAAATAATATCAATTAAAAAAATAATTGTCCGTTGTATGGCTTTATCTATAGGTATTTACATGTATCCGGCATGATTGTTTTTTTAGCACAGCCAGTATGGTATCAATTTTTTTTATTAATTTCATTCAGTCTACAACCCGCTATCAACTTTAGTCTTGCAATGTTTAAAACAAGCCCAAATATGAAAAAGCTCATAACACTATACTGAATTATATCCATTCATTTTCTGACAGACTTCGTACGAGGGTAAGTTCCCTGCAGCCAGCATGATGTGTTACTGTCTTCCTATATGCCGCCAATACAATAGTTACAGTTCTGTCGTGTTATAATACACCCGTCCATTTACCTAGTACGTGTGTTAAGTTATATGTTTGTTTCAACCGCAGCCGAGGCCAACAAGCGCTCCTGTTCTTGTCATTCTATCATTGCCACTCTACCTAAAACAATGCACTATGCCAATTCGTGCCATCAGCTTACATCCTGCACAGCGAGATATTTATTTTGACCAGTTAGCCCATCCCGATAGTCCACATTATGTTACCGCCGGTTACCTTATTTTGAGAGGGAATTTGCATATTCCTTATTTCAGAACGGCGGTAGCAGATATGCTTAGTGCGCATGATATATTCCGTATGCGATTTGATCTCCGGTCGTCCACACCTATGGGTTATGTTACCGCTGCTGAAGTGATTATTCCCCTGCAAGAATCAGATTATAGTCAACATGTGGCATCTGCGGCGGTGGCGAAGCAATGGCTACAGGAACAATGTAATATTCCATATGATATCCATAAAGACGCGGTGTTGTTTGACCACTATCTCATTAAGATATCTGAGGACGAGTATTGGTATTGTTTCCGGCATCATCATTTATTATTTGATCTGTATGCCTATCGTTTGTGGCTGCTTGCTGTAGCCAGGAGCTACAGGATGTTGCTGGCAGGCGATACTACTACGTCGCTTGCTGTGTCCTCCTCTTATATAGCTGATATTGAGAAGGCGGCTGCTTACTGCGCGACGCCCGGCTACCAGGATCAAGTAGCTTACTGGTCTCAGCAGTTAACTCATAAATGTCCTAAGATCTTTCCACACAGCTATGCAACTGGTGATCCATCCGGCAAGGTTAGCGGGGTGTATACCTATCAGTTGACTGCAGCGGAAAGAGGCAACTTGGATTATGTTATTGCTGCTACCGGTCATATTGGTTTGCAGAAGCTGACGGTAGCTGCCTTACTCATCTATTTTTCCCGGGTTAATGCGCAGCAGCGGTTAATGTTGGGTATTGCGAGGCATAGGCGGAGAACGACAGCGCAGCATAATATTATTGGTACCTATGCGGGTATTGTACCGTTTATTGGTCATTATCATCCTGAGGAGATGCTGTCTGCATTGCTAGCTACGATAGACCGTTCGCAAACGGAGGACTTGAAAAATCAATATGTGGGATTGAGTGAGTTGAGTCATTTACTCAGGGAGCGGGCAGGTGATATGTCATTGTTCGAGATCGTAGTGAATCATGCGGCATTAAATTTTGAGCTGGATATGGGCGGCGATCTACAAAGCAGTTTCCACCAGTTATGGAACGAGGCAGAACAAAGGCCCTTACGCGTATACTGGCAGGAATATGGAAAACATCAGCCTTTACAGCTCACCTTACTTTACCGGTATGACACCCTGACACCGCAGGATGCAGCCATGCTCACCCGACGGTTATTATATATTATAGGGCAATTTGCTGATAAGCAGCAGGAGCAGGTAGGTGCTATTGATATTCTTTTGCCGACAGAAAGAGCGCAGTTGTTGCACAAGCCGGGTATGTCTACTTCTTTTAGTGATCAGACTATCAGTAGCCGCTTCGCCGCACAGGCGGGGCGCGTACCGGATCATGTTGCACTGACCTTTGGAGAACAGCAGTTGTCTTACCAGGAGCTTGACCGGCGATCGACCTTGCTTGCAGCGCAGCTTATCCGTCATGGCCTGCTGCCGGACACCTTTATCCCGGTATGCCTGGAACCATCTATTGACATGATCGTTGCCCTGATCGGCATCTTAAAAGCGGGGGCCGCCTATGTGCCTGTAGACCCCTCCTATCCTACCGAGCGGATACGGTTCATCTTACAGGATACGGCGGCTACGCTGGCTATCACTACTGAAACACATCTTCCGCTGTTGCAGACGATCTGCGCAGAGGTACATAGTCCTACATTCCTTACGGTACAGGTGCTCCTGCAGACTGATGCCTTGCAGCCCGAAGTGTTGCCTGTAGTCAGCCCGCAGCAGGCGGCCTACGTCATCTACACATCCGGGTCTACCGGGCAGCCTAAAGGCGTGATCATTGAGCATCGTAATGTCATCAGCCTGTTTGATGCCACGGAGCCTTTATTCCAATTCCGACAATCAGATGTCTGGACATTGTTTCATTCTTTCTGTTTTGATTTCTCTGTGTGGGAGATGTATGGCGCGTTATTGTACGGCGGCAGGCTGGTTGTCGTTCCCAAACATATTGCCAGGGATACTCCTGCATTTGCCGCTTTATTGCATAACGAGCAGGTAACCGTACTCAATCAGACACCTGCTGCCTTTTATGTATTGCAGGACACTATATCCGCGGTGGCTGACAACTTCCCTGATCTCTCCGTACGCTATGTCATCTTTGGCGGGGAAGCACTCAACCCTGCCAAACTAAAACCATGGCATGCAGCTTATACTACCTGCCGCCTTATCAACATGTATGGTATTACAGAGACGACCGTGCATGTGACCTTCCAGGAGATCCATGCACAGCATATACAGGCAGCCACTAGTGTAATCGGTAAACCCATTGCTTCGCTGACGGCTTATGTACTCGATGCACAGGCACAGTTGCTGCCCGAAGGTGTACCCGGGGAACTCTATATCGCAGGAGCAGGTTTGGCAAGAGGGTATCTGAACAGGGAAGCTCTTACTACCGAACGTTTTATTGAACATTCTACTATTACTTCACAACGATTGTATAAAACCGGGGACCTCGCCAGGTGGTTGCCTGACGGGACACTGGAGTACCTGGGACGTATAGACAACCAGGTGAAGGTGAGAGGGTATCGTATTGAGCTCGGTGAAATTGAAAATGCGATACTACAGACCGGGCTTGTCAAACAAGGAGTCGTATTAGCCAGGGCCTTGCATAAAGGCGCTGGTGAAAAACACCTGGTGGCTTATATCGTACCTACCGGCGCCTTTGACAAAGCAGTTATGATCACGGCCCTGCAAGGCAGGCTGCCCGACTATATGGTTCCACAACTCTTTGTTGTTGTAACAAAAATACCACTTACCAGTAATGGTAAGGTAGATCGTGATGCGTTACCTGATCCGCAATCGCAAACCATACAGATAGCGCCTCGTAATGAAACGGAGCAGTTGCTGCATGATATCTGGCAAGGCGTGTTAGGTGCGAAAGCGATCAGTATTACTGATAATTATTTTGAGCTAGGCGGGGATTCGCTTAACCTGATACGCGTGATCAACCGGATCAGGCAAGTCTTTCAGAAAGAGGTGCTGGCCATCGATCTGTACAGGGCCACTACTATCGGCGCAGTGGCTTCGTTGATAGACACTTTACCGGCACTCGGCAGCTATCAGGAAACAGTGCGGTCGGTATCTGAGCTATTGGAGGAAAAGAAAACCAGGTTGCTTGCTGTATTGCCCGATGCAGCAGAGGTGGAAGATATCTTTCCGATGAGTGATATTCAGTTGGGTATGATCATCGCTTTCCTCAAACATCCAGGTGCAGCTATTTACCATGATCAGTTTTCTTACCGGCTACCTATACATCTGAATATCCGTTTATTTCAACAAGCATTACAGTTGATTGTACAGCAGCACGGTATATTAAGGACTTCTTTTCAGCTCGACCTTCTTACAGCAAGTGTGCAGGTAGTGTACCGAACAGTACCTGTACCTTTACCGGTTACGGATATCCGGGCGGCAGCAGATGTAACGAAGGCGCTGGCTGATTTCCTAGCTGCTGAACGAGCCCGGCCCTTTATCATCGAGCAGGCGCCGTTATGGCGTGCCAACCTGTTACAGGCGAGGGATCATTATATCTTTGTATTACAGTTTCATCACGCCATAGCTGATGGATGGAGTGTGGCTTCTTTTAACACGGCGTTAAATAACCTCTATCTCCAATTAGTGGGAGGGGAAATCCCCAGTCAGTTAACACCATTAAAAAGTACTTACCGGGATTTTGTTATACAGGATATCATAGAGAAAGATAATGAGGCAGCCAAAACATTCTGGTCACATGAATTATCTGGTTATAAGCGATTAGATCTTTTTTCGGAAGATACGCTCTGTCATCGTTTCAAAAGGAAGTTTGATCCCGCATTTTTTACTGCGTTAAAAAGTAAGGCCGCTGCAGAAGGCTTATCGTTAAAAACACTATTCCTTGGAGCAACGGTCTATACCCTGGGATTGCTGCATTATGAAAAAGAAGGGACGATTGGTTTAGTAAGCAATAATCGTCCGCTGGTAGAAGATGGGGATCGATTGCTGGGATGTTTTCTGAATACGATCCCGTTCAGGTATACGATGCCTACGGCATTAGATAGCTGGCAGCAGTTCTTTGCACAATTGGAGCAAAAGCAGCTGGCACTGCAATCTCACGACCGGCTGCCTTTATCGGCTATCACCCATGCTGCCGGTAAGGGGCCTGCGCAGGAGAATCCTTTTTTTGACGTATTATTCAACTTTGTCAACTTCCATGTATATGACCAGTTCTCAGAAGGGTTGACCGCGGGTAATACTGCTGATGAAAGGTCAGTGTTGTTCAGTAATCATGCCTTTACCAATACGTTCCTGGACTGGAGTATCAGTATCACGGAAGATGAGTTGATCCTTTTAGTATCTCAAACCCGGTCTTTCAAATGTGGTCAATCGATGGAGGAGATCTATACTTATTTCCACCAGGTATTAATACAAATACTTCGCCATTATGACGATACGATACAGCGGGATCATATATTATCAGCCGGGCAGGCGTCCGTCGAGATTATTCCTGCCATGAAAACTAACTATCCCAGCATCGTGGATCTTTTTGCCAGACAGGTGATGAGCGTACCGGGTCATATTGCACTGACCTTTGGAGAACAGCAGTTGTCTTACCAGGAGCTTGACCGGCGATCGACCTTGCTTGCAGCGCAGCTTATCCGTCATGGCCTGCTGCCGGACACCTTTATCCCGGTATGCCTGGAACCATCTATTGACATGATCGTTGCCCTGATCGGCATCTTAAAAGCGGGGGCCGCCTATGTGCCTGTAGACCCCTCCTATCCTACCGAGCGGATACGGTTCATCTTACAGGATACGGCGGCTACGCTGGCTATCACTACTGAAACACATCTTCCGCTGTTGCAGACGATCTGCGCAGAGGTACATAGTCCTACATTCCTTACGGTACAGGTGCTCCTGCAGACTGATGCCTTGCAGCCCGAAGCGTTGCCTGTAGTCAGCCCGCAGCAGGCGGCCTACGTCATCTACACATCCGGGTCTACCGGGCAGCCTAAAGGCGTGATCATTGAGCATCGTAATGTCATCAGCCTGTTTGATGCCACGGAGCCTTTATTCCAATTCCGACAATCAGATGTCTGGACATTGTTTCATTCTTTCTGTTTTGATTTCTCTGTGTGGGAGATGTATGGCGCGTTATTGTACGGCGGCAGGCTGGTTGTCGTTCCCAAACATATTGCCAGGGATACTCCTGCATTTGCCGCTTTATTGCATAACGAGCAGGTAACCGTACTCAATCAGACACCTGCTGCTTTTTATGTATTGCAGGACACTATATCCGCGGCGGCTGACAACTTCCCTGATCTCTCCGTACGCTATGTCATCTTTGGCGGGGAAGCACTCAACCCTGCCAAACTAAAACCATGGCATGCAGCTTATACTACCTGCCGCCTTATCAACATGTATGGTATTACAGAGACGACCGTGCATGTGACCTTCCAGGAGATCCATGCACAGCATATACAGGCAGCCACTAGTGTAATCGGTAAACCCATTGCTTCGCTGACGGCTTATGTACTCGATGCACAGGCACAGTTGCTGCCCGAAGGTGTACCCGGGGAACTCTATATCGCAGGAGCAGGTTTGGCAAGAGGGTATCTGAACAGGGAAGCTCTTACTACCGAACGTTTTATTGAACATTCTACTATTACTTCACAACGATTGTATAAAACCGGGGACCTCGCCAGGTGGTTGCCTGACGGGACACTGGAGTACCTGGGACGTATAGACAACCAGGTGAAGGTGAGAGGGTATCGTATTGAGCTCGGTGAAATTGAAAATGCGATACTACAGACCGGGCTTGTCAAACAAGGAGTCGTATTAGCCAGGGCCTTGCATAAAGGCGCTGGTGAAAAACACCTGGTGGCTTATATCGTACCTACCGGCGCCTTTGACAAAGCAGTTATGATCACGGCCCTACAAGGCAGGCTGCCCGACTATATGGTTCCACAACTCTTTGTTGTTGTAACAAAAATACCACTTACCAGTAATGGTAAGGTAGATCGTGATGCGTTACCTGATCCGCAATCACAGACCATACAGATAGCGCCTCGTAATGAAACGGAGCAGTTGCTGCATGATATCTGGCAAGGCGTGTTAGGTGCGAAAGCGATCAGCATTACTGATAATTATTTTGAGCTAGGCGGGGATTCGCTTAACCTGATACGCGTGATCAGCCAGGTGAGGAAGGTATTCCGCAAAGAAGTGTCTGTAGCGGATCTCTATAAGGCTACTACTATCGATGCGTTGGCTTCATTGATAGATACGTTACTACCTGCGGATCATTACCAGGAGCAGGTACGGCAGGTAGCAGTTATGTTGGAGGAGCAGCGACGTTCATTGCTGCCGCTGCTGCCGGATGCGGCTATGATAGCAGATCTTTTTCCGATGAGTGATATCCAGCTGGGTATGATCGCTACCTCCCTTCAATACCCAGACGCCGCGATCTATCATGATCAATTTGCTTACCGGTTAAGTAAGGATGTTGATATTGTGCGCTTTAAAAAAGCGCTGGAATTGATTGTTGCCCGACACGGCATATTACGGACGGCATTTCCGATCGAACAACTTTCTGCAGGTATACAGGTTGTTTATTCCACTATACCGGTAGCACTACCGGTGGTAGATATCCGGGCGGCAGCAAATATACATGCGGCGTTATTAGCATTCCTGGCGGAAGAACGGAAGCATCCTTTCATCGTTGACCAGGCCCCGTTGTGGCGAATGCACCTATTGCGGACTTCCGATCATTATTTATTTGTGTTACAGTTCCATCATGCCATTGCGGATGGATGGAGTGTGGCATCGTTTAACACATCATTGAACAATCTTTATCTGCAGCTCGCTGCAGGCGATCTATCTACATTGCCACCGTTAGGCAGCAGCTACAAGGATTTCGTGATACAAAATATTATTGAGAAGGATAGTGCCGTTACGAAGGAATTCTGGATCAGGGAATTAGCCGATCATAAGCGGACAGATATCTTTTCGGAGGAGCATCATTTTCATCGTTTCAGGAAACGCTATGATCGCGCATTCTTTGCGGCGTTAAAAGATAAAGCGGTAGAGGAGGGTGTATCATTGAAGACATTATTCCTGGGTGCGACTATCTATACGATCGGTTTATTCAGTTATGAAAAAGAAGGTACAATTGGCCTAGTGACCAATAACCGGCCATTGGTAGATGACGGGGATCAGCTGTTGGGCTGTTTTCTGAATACCATTCCTTTCCGGTATATGATGCCCACGGGAGCTGAGAGCTGGAGGGCTTTCTTTACGCAGCTGGATCAGCATCAATTAGCTATTCAGCCTTATAACCGTATGCCGTTGCCAGCGATCGCGCAGGCGACCGGTAATAATGAGCCCGGTAAAAATCCTTTTTTTGACATCCTTTTTAACTTTGTCAATTTCCATGTATATGAGCAGCTGGAGGCAGGCGCATTTGAAGCGCGATCTGCTGATGAAAGAAGTATTGTAGTAGACGGTTATGAGCAGACCAATACTTTCCTGGATTGTTCCGTTAATATCACCGGTGATGAGTTACATGTTATTTTCTCTCAGTCACGGCGATTAAGCAGTGGCCGGTCGATGGAGGAGCTGAGCGAATATTTCCACCGGGTGTTGGAGCAAGTGTTGGCGTATTATGATCTACCGGCAGACCGGCGCCGGATACTAGGACAGGAGGAATGGAACAACCATTATGGTACACTCACGACTGCTACGATCTATCCTGACGCTGCAGGCGGTCTTGTTCCTCTTTTTGAGAAGCAGGTGATTGTGCAGCCGGAAGCGGTTGCATTGGTATCCGGAGCGGATGCAGTTAGCTATGCTTCGTTAAACAGGCAGGCCAATCGATTAGCCTTTTATTTGAGACAGCGCGGTGTGGAGCGCAATGTCCCGATACCTATCTGTATAGACCGGTCGATCAATATGATAGCAGGTATCCTGGGTATATTAAAAGCCGGGGGTGCTTACCTGCCGCTAACACCAAGCTATCCTCCGGAGCGTATTCTTCAACTATTGGAAGGTATTAATTATCCGGTGGTCATTACATTAGCATCGCACCGGCCCCTGTTGATGAGTGCTGGCATTCCTGAAGAACGGCTTGTTTGTCTGGATACGGCAGCGGGGTTAATATCGGATCTGCCCGCGGATAACCTACCAGGACTTACACCTGAAGGAGCAGCGCCGGATGATCTGGCATGTATCATGTATACTTCCGGTAGTACCGGCCGGCCTAAGGGCGTGATGATCACTCACCGTAATATAAGCAGTATGCTGTGGGCCAGTAAACACCTGATGATAAAAGCTTCGGAATCTGTTTTATCTACCGGAGCTATTACGTTTGATGCTACGCTCTTTGAATACTGGTGTACGTTACTCAACGGCGGGCGGCTTGTGCTCTGTGAGCAGGCGCTTTTGCTGGACAGTAGCTATCTGCGGGAGGCGATCTCTTACCACGGCATTAAAAAAATGTGGTTTACTTCCAGTTGGCTGAATCAGCTGGTGGAGCATGATATCCGTGTGTTTGAAAACCTGGATACTGTTATTACGGGTGGGGATAAATTATCTCTTTACCATATCAGGCGATTATTATCGGCCTATCCGCGTCTTTCAATTATTAACGGGTACGGACCAACAGAAAATACGACCTTCTCTCTTTTGCATTTGGTCAGTCATGACGATATGTATGGAGAAATCCCTATAGGACTTCCATTGGACTATCGTACGGCTTATGTGCTGGACCGGCAGGGAATGCCACTGCCAGCGCATGTGCCGGGAGAGTTATATGTAGGAGGAGTGGGATTGTCGAAAGGCTATCTGCAATCTGCGGCGCTGACTGCGGCGAGATTCCTTCCTCATCCTTTTCTGCCCGGCATACAACTTTACAATACGGGCGACCTTGCGCGTTACCATATAGACGGCACTATTCATTTTATGGGCAGGACAGATGACCAGGTAAAGATCAGGGGATTCCGGGTAGAACCCGGCGAGATTGAGCAAGTCTTATTAAAAAGCGGTATGGTGAGCCAGGTGGCCGTCAAGGTATATCAGCCGGTGGAGGGACATAAACAGCTGATCGCGTATATAGTACCCGGTGCTAATCTTGACACGGATCAGTTGGCTCTGTATTTAAAGGCAAACCTGCCTGATTACATGATACCGGCGGTATTGCAAACTATCGATGTTATGCCGCTACGGCCCAATGGTAAGATAGACCGGGATGCGCTGGTCTTTTCTATTGCGGACCAGGTGGAACGGGTATATGCGCCTCCCCGCAATATGACGGAAAGGCAGCTTGTTTCTATCTGGCAATCGGTATTGCACGTTTCCTCTGTGAGTGTGACAGATGATTTCTTTTTGCTGGGCGGGCATTCCTTGCTGGTGATCAGCGTGAAAGCCCGGATACGTAAGTTATGCGGTAAGAACGTAGCTATCAGTAAACTCTATCGATACCGTTTACTGGCGGACCTTGGGGTTTACCTTGACAGCTTACCGGCTGAAGGTATGGTTGATTACGAGGATACGGTCGTACCTGTTAAACGGTTGGCTGGGGCTGGTATCCCACTCTCTTTTGGACAGGCTGAGTTGTGGGCAATGGACCAGCGAAGCGGTAGTGTGCATTATCATATTCCTAAGGTATACCAGCTACGGGGGCATCCTGATGTTCCTTCATTGGAGCAAGCTTTCAGGCTACTCGTCAATCAGCATGAAACATTACGTACTGTTATCCGGGCTACCGGAGATGATTCAGCGGTGCTTTCTTATTTGTTACCGGAGGATCAATGGCAGCTGCAGTGTGTTGGTCAGGCAGATGTACCGGCGGGGGTGATTGCCGCGGTTGCCGGAGGTGTGCCTGCTGTAATTGACAAGGTGGCACATACGGTGCTTTACGATTATGTACGGGGACTGCTGGACCAGCCATTTGACCTGGGCCAGGATCATATGTTGCGGGTGCAGCTGGTATCGTTTGGTGTGGATATGCACCTTCTCACTATTAACCTGCATCATATTGCGGCGGATGGCTGGTCGATGGCTCTCATAATGGAATCTTTCATTCGTTTATACAATATTGTTAGTGCCGGGACATTGCCGGTGGTAGATAAGCCGGTGGTACAGTTTGCGGATCATACGTTGTGGCAGCAGCAGTATATCCGTTCGGGTGTGATGCGAAATAAATTAGCGTATTGGGAAGATGTGCTGCGGGATATGGCGCCATGGTCACTTCCTACTGATCACCCCAGGCCTCAACAGCTAAGTTACCGGGGGCATACGATCGATTTTCGTGTAGATCAGACACTTGTTATGGCACTTAAACAGTTGTCGTTACAGCAGGAGTGTACGTTGTTTATGACTTTGCTGACGGCCTTTAAGGTGGTGATCGCCCGTTACAGCGGGCAACGGGATATTTGTATTGCTACTGTATCTGCCGGAAGGTCGCAGCAGGAGGTGGCTCAGACGGTTGGATTCTTCTCTAACAACTTCCTGTTATTACGAAGCCTGTTGGCGCCCCAGCAGTCTTTTAGTGATCTGTTGCATGCGGTAAGGGAGACAACGATCTCTGCTTTTGAGCACCAGGATGTTCCTATTGAAATGATACAGGAGCGTTTGGGTTATGGTATGGAGGGTATGCACCCACCGATGTGGCAGGCGATATTTATGTTACAGAATATGCCACCATCCCCCGCATTAGAGCTCACGGGCTTGCGTGCATCGGAGATCGGTATTGCGCGGGAGACCAGTCAATTTGAGTTAAATGTGGGTGCTCGGGAGACGGCTGACGGCTTATTGCTGGCGGTGGAGTACAACACGGACCTGTTCTATGAAAGTACGATCCGACGGATATTTGCACACTATCTGTCTTTACTGGAGGCTATTACTCAGCTACCGTTGCAAACGGTGCATGTTGGTGATGACGGTGAGTCTGGCGTATTGCCAGCGATAACGATCTCTGGTAGTAGCTGTTAAAAAACAGGGTAGCAATACTAAAAACTAGGATATCTTTGCTGCTGCTATGGATCAATCTACTTCGAAAATACAGATGTTTGAGAACCGGCTTGCCAAGGTATTCAAACACCTCAGGAAGACGGCACGGCGGCAGGAGATCACCTGTTACCGGGTATATGACGATGATATTCCGGAGTTTCCTTTCAGTATTGAATTTTACGAAGATTACATTTATGTAGCGGAGTATCATCGTAAGCACGGTATGGAGGAGGAGGCGCATGAGGCCTGGTTGGACCAATGTATTGAAACGATCAGCCGGGTGTTGGAAGTGCCGGCAGAAAATATTTATATTAAACAACGGCAACGGCAGCAGCACCGGCAGGGAGGACAACAATATGAGAAGTTGTCTTTTGAGAGTAAGGAATTTACTGTGAAGGAAGGCGGGTTGAGGTTTAAGGTGAACCTATCAGATTATTTGGATACGGGTTTATTCCTGGATCATCGTATTACGCGGGGTATGGTGCGGGAGGAGGCTGCCGGCAAAAAGATACTGAACCTGTTCTGTTATACCGGTTCGTTTTCGGTATATGCTGCTGCGGGGGGTGCTACGGAGGTGACTTCTGTGGATCTTTCGAAGACTTATCTTGGCTGGGCGGAGGAGAATATGCGGTTGAATGGTTTTGATGCGGAGCGGCATCATTTTGTACATGCGGATGTGTTACAATACCTGGATACACTTAAGATCAACACGTACGACCTGGTGATACTGGACCCTCCTACATTTTCCAATAGTAAGCGGATGAAGGATATCCTGGATATACAAAGGGATCATGTAGATATTGTGAATCGTGTATTGATGGCAACGAGGAAGGGAGGGGTTGTATATTTCAGCAATAATTACCGGCGTTTTGTATTAGATGCCGATAACATATCAGCCAGCTCTATTAAGGACATCACGGCACAGACGCTGCCTTTTGATTTCCAGCAGAAGATGATCCGCAAATGTTACCGTCTTGTAAAATGATCGCGATTTCTTTATTATCCGAGCAAGCTATATTGCCCTTATTTATATTGGTCTATCTGGTTGTTACGATTTTGATCGGGCAGTGGGCAGCCCGGCGGGTACATAGTACCAGTGATTTTGTGGTCGCCGGCAGGAATTTGCCTTTGGGGATGAGTGCCTGTGTGATTTTTGCGACCTGGTTTGGATCGGAGACGATGCTGGGATCTACCAGTGAGTTTGCGCAGCATGGTTTTCTGGGTATTATGGAAGATCCCTTCGGTGCATCGCTTTGTTTGTTGCTGGTGGGCTTATTTTTTGCCCGGCCCTTGTATCGATTTAATATCCTGACTTTCTGTGATTTTTTCCGTATACGATATGGCCGTAAGGCGGAGGTGATCTCTGCGTTGCTGATGATCCCTTCTTACTTTGGGTGGATCGCTGCGCAGATTGTGGCTATGGGTATTGTGATCAATACGGTGATGGGCGTACCGCAGGAGATTGCGATGATCATCAGTGCTTTGATCGTGATGGCCTATACTTATTCGGGGGGGATGTGGTCGGTATCTGTTACTGATTTTGTGCAGACGATCATGATCATTGGCGGGTTGATCATCCTGGCCTGGACGTTTGTGAGCCAGGCGGGCGGTTTGGGGCGTGTGTTACAGGAGACGCCGGCGCATCATTACCGTTTCTTACCTGATCATAACTGGCATGACTGGTTGAAGTACCTGGCGGCGTGGATGACGATAGGGTTGGGTTCGATCCCTCAGCAGGATGTGTTCCAGCGATTGATGTCTGCCAAGAGTGAGCGAGTGGCGGTGTATTCATCTTTTATGGGAGCCGGAATGTACCTGGTGATCGGGTTATTGCCGGTGCTGATCGTTATGTGTGCGCGAGTATTATATCCTTCATTACTGGCTGGCGAGACGGAAAAGATATTACCTAATATGGTATTACAGCACGGTTCGTTATTCATCCAGGTGATGTTTTTCGGGGCTTTGCTATCGGCTATTATGAGTACTACAAGTGGTGCGATATTGGCGCCGGCTACGGTGTTGGGAGAGAACCTGATCCGTCCGTTCTATAAAAATATCAATGATAAGCAGTTGTTGTTGGTGATCCGGCTATCGGTGATCGGGGTGGCGCTGATATCGTTGGTGATGGCCTTGATCAGCCGGAATATTTATGAGTTGGTGGCGGATTCTTCCATACTCAGTCTGGTTTCATTATTTGTACCATTGACAGCCGGTATTTATTGGAAGGCGGCGAACAATGCCGGTGCTATTCTTTCTATTCTTCTTGGTACGGCTGTTTATCTCATTACGGAGTATATAGCCTCTCCGATCCCTTCGCTGATGACCGGTTTGGGAGCCAGTATTGCCGGTATGTTGCTGGGGGTGCTTATATGGGGACGAGATGCGGCGGTGGTAGCGCCGGAGCAGTGATCATTTGATCTGTCCTTGTTTTTTCAATTCTTTTACCAGTTTGACGAATTCCTGCCGGTATCCGCCGGGATCTTTTCCTTTGGCATCTTTGGCGATATCTATTATCAAGGTGCATTCTCCTTTTCCTTTATAGGCAGACCGGCGTAACAGCAGGCCGAGCAGCGCTACTGCACTGGCGAAGCGGAAGTCATTGCCGGCAGCTTCGAATGTGGTACTGCTGGCAGGTACCTCTTTCTGCAAGGTATAGGTGGCGGTATCCCTGGGGTCGTGGTACTGTAGTTTCACTTTTGCCAGGAGGCTATCCTGTTGCCAGGCAGACGAGCCGGGGATGATCTCATACATGGCTACGGCGCAATGTCCTGCGCCTACTATTCCACCGATTATTTTTTCATTGGAGTCTTCTGTACGGAGCACTTTGTTTTCGTATCCTATCAGGCGGTATTCCTTTACTAGGTTGGGGTTAAAAGTTAATTCGGCTCTGACATCTTTTGCGATGGTGAAGAGGGTGCTACCGAATTCCCTGGCGAACACTTTATTTGCTTCTTCGAGGTTGTCTATATAGGCAAAGTTCCCATTTCCTTTGCTGGAGAGGGTTTCCAGTTTTGAATCTTTATAATCTTTCATGCCGACGCCGAGGCAGGTGAGTAATACGCCGGTTTCTTTCTTTTGGAGGATCAGTGTTTCCATATCGGCATCGCTGGATTGGCCGACGTTGAAGTCGCCATCGGTGGCCATTACGACGCGGTTATTGCCGGAGGGGATGAAGTTTTCTTCCGCGATCTGGTAGGCCATTTTGATGGCGGCTTCGCCGCCGGTGGCACCGCCGGCGCTCAGGTAGTCGATGGCATTGAGTATTTTCTCTTTTTGGTTGCCGGGGGTGCAGGGGAGGATGATACCCGGTGAGCCGGCATAGGCGATGATGGCTACTCTGTCTTTAGCGCGGAGGTTATTGACCAGTACGCGGAAGGCGGCTTGCAGCAACGGTAATTTATTGGGTGTGCCCATGGAGCCGGATACATCGATGAGAAACACGAGGTTGCTGGGGGGTAGGCTATCGATGTTGACTGTTTTAGCGCGGATGGCTACCTGGAGTAGCTGGTGCCCTGGTTGCCATGGGCAGTCGGCTACCTGGCTGTGGATGGCCATGAGTTGTTGTCCGGCGGGCAAGGGGTAATCGTAGTGGAAGTAGTTCATCATTTCTTCGATGCGGACGGCATCTACGGGTACCCGTTCTTTGAGTCTCATGAAACGGCGGATGTTGCTATAGGCGGCTCTGTCTACATCTACGGCGAAGGAGGAGACGGGGATGCGATCTGTTGCGGCGAATTTGTTTTCGTAGATGGCGCCATATGTTTCGTCGAAGAAGTTGCTGACGCCCATTCCCATGGCGGTATTACCGTAGTTGGGGTTGGTGCTGTGAGAGAACCGGGCTTTAGCTTTGGCTTTGGCGATGGCGATCTCATCTACCTGCTTGTCAAGCGGGCTTAGTGCAACCAGCATTCTGTCGTAGTGCTTCAGTGCGATCTTTTGTGGCCGGTATGCCTGGTGGGTGAACAGCAGGTGGGTGCTGCCAGCCGGAACGACGATACGAAAAAGGCCATAACGGTTAGTGGTGGTTTTGGTGGTATCTTCTGCTACGTGGATCTCCACACCTGGGAGTGGCTGGTGTGAGATACTGTCTTCTACTGCCCCTGTTACCCATACCGTTTGCGCATGTGCCCCTACCGATGCCCATAAGAGAACGAATAGTATAAGGAGGTGTTGCATCTGTTTTACCCCGGGGTTGAGGTGCTCAAGTTACAGAATAATACGGAGTCGGGAAAGCAGGGATATGGGGGTGGTGATAAAAAGGCGGGGGGCGGCCTATGCTATGGTGCCGCCCCTGCTTTATACTGATGTTATTTTTATTCGTTTTCCACCAATTGGTAGATAGCGGGCAGGTTACGGCCCAGGCCATCGTAATCGAGGCCATACCCCAGCAGGAATTTGTTGGGTACGGAGAAGCCGAGGTAGTCGATATCGATCTTGTGGGTCATTGCTTCGGGTTTGGTGAGCAGTGAGGCTACGAGCAGTTTTTTAGGCTGCTGGTGTTCGAGCTGGGGCAGGAACTGGCTGAGTGTTTTGCCGGTATCTACGATGTCTTCCAGGACTACTACGGTACGTCCGAAGAGGTCTTCATCGAGGCCGATGGCAGTTACGACATTGCCGGTAGATTTGGTGCCTTTGTACGAAGCTAGTTTAATGAAGGATATTTCCGCATCGATGGTGAGGTATTTGAACAGATCGGCGGCAAACATGAATGAGCCATTCAAAATAGCGATGAACAATGGTTTTTCGCCTTGCAGGTCTTTGTTGATCTGATCGGCCATCTCCTTAATACGCAGCTGCAGCTCTTCCGGCCCGATATAGGGTTGAAAGTGCTTGTCATGACATTTGATTACTGACATTCTCTTCAAATTGTAGATTACAGATTTTGTGTGCTCTTTATATACGATTATTTAAGCGTCCTGGTTATTTACCTACCAATAGTCGTTGTCCTATTTTGATATCGTATCCTTGCAGGTTGTTCCATTCCTGGAGGAGTGATATGCTGACATTGTAACGTTTGGCGATGGCGAACAGCGTTTCTTTGGGCTGTACGTCGTGGTATTGCATTGCGCCTGCGCGGGAGGGCTCTGAGGGGGCCGGTGCGCTGGCCGGGTATGCGGGGGGTAGAGCGGGGCCGGAAGGCTTTACGGTTCCCATTTTCTTCAGGTCTTCGACCATACCGGGGGGTAGGTTATTGGAGGCCTGGGGATTGGGTTGAGCTTCGGCGATCTGGCCGTTGTTATTTGACTTGGCGATTTCTTCTTTGATGCCTTTTACGAATTGGCGAGGGGAGAAATCTTCGTGTTGTTCGTCGAGCGGGCGTAATACGGCTTCGGAGCGAAGGCGGGGGGTACGGGAGGCGTATCCATCGAGGGCGAGTTTTTCGCCTGCGGCGGGTTCTTGTCCGTATTCCATTTTATTTCTACGCTGGAGCCAGCGAAGCTGTATGCCTTCGGCCTGGGCGATATCGTGCATATTTTCTCCCGGTTGTACGATGTGGTAGTCGTCTTTGCCTTTTTTGCTTTTTTTCTGTAAGAATACGAACATGCCTTTAGACAAGGGGGAATCGTCGAGCAGGTCATTGTATTTTACGAGGTTGCGGAGGCGGATATCGCGTTGATCGGCGAGCTGGATAAGGGAGGTACCTGCGGGCAGGTATAGTACTTTACGGCCATTGATTTCGAATACACCTTTAGGGTATTCTTTGGGAGGCTGCGGGTTGGTAAGGAAGTTAGCGCGATCGTTCTTAGGTGATGCCGGAGCGGGTGCGGCAGCGTATACCGGGTCGTTCTGTTGGGTATCGGTGCTGCTGCTTTTTTTGCCCATGGCAATCAGCGTGTAGTCCTGTAAGTTATTATCTTCTATGATCTTAATGAGCTGTTGCGGATAGGTGCGGCTGGTAGCGTATCCTGCCTGTTTGAGGCCGTATGCCCAGGAGCGATAGTCTTCTGGTCCGAACTGGAAGAGGAAGGCATAGCGCGGGTTATTGCGGAGGAAGTTAGAATGGTCGCGATAGGAGGCGCTTGCGTTATCGTATTTGCGGAAGCATTCCTGGCGGGCGTCGTCGTCATAGTTGACGGAGGGACCTATCCAGTTGTTTTTACATTTGATGCCGAAGTGGTTGTTGGAATTGTTTACCAGCCAACCGTTGCCTGACTGTGTTTCCAGGATGCCCTGTGCCAGTTTGATGGCGGCTGGTACGCCGGAACGGTTCATTTCCTCTATGGCAATATTTTTATACGTGGCGATATACTGCGCCGTCGTCATGTTCTGCGCCTTCAAACAGGGCATGCAGCCAATAAGAAAACAGACCACTGACAAGAATTTTCTTACTTGCATGTATGGTTGAATTTAATGGGTTTCTGAGCGATTCACGGTTTTCTCTTCACGTGATCATTTATTATTTTTTCCGGATGATGAGTACACCATCGCGGATAGTAAGTAGCAATTTTTCGGCACGGCCATCGGCCAATACTTTTTCACAGAACCGCACCATTGCTTTGGCGTTGGCGCTTTGTTCGGCGGCGGGTAGTAGTACTTCGCCGTGATAGATGACGTTATCGGCCAGGATGAATCCACCGGTCCGGAGTTTGTCCCATACGAGGTCGTAATAGTCATCGTAGCCAGCTTTGTCGGCATCGATGAAAACGAGGTCGAATGTTTCGTTCATCTGCGGGATGATGTCCACGGCTTTTCCGATGTGCATCTTTATTTTATCTGCCAAACCTGCTTCTTTAAAATAGCGCAGGCAACGGTCTTCCATTTCTTCGTTGATATCGATCGTATATAGTAATCCATCGTTTGTGAGGCCCTGGGCGAGGCAGATAGCGGAATAACCGGTATATGTGCCAATTTCCAGGATGCGGCGAGGACGGATCATATGGCTGATCAGCTGAAAGAATTGCCCTTGCAGGTGTCCGCTTAACATGTGCGGGCGTTCTACTTCCAGATGAGTTTCCCTGTTCAGGCGGCGTAATACCTCTGTCTCAGGGCTGGTATATTTCTCTGCAAACGCTTCTACGGCAGCTGGAATTACATCCATATATAAATTTTCTGCAAACCTAAGATTTTTATATGTGAGAGTTTGCTGATTTTAGGATTTTCTGGCATATTGAAGGATGGCTGCAGCCCTCCGCACCTGGGGGTGTGGAATACGGCAGACAGCAGGTAGAACACGTATAAAAGCTCTTACCAGGCGCTGCGCGGGTTGACTTACTCCAGCTTAACTATTTAGCTTTCAGCTACTTAATATTTCATTTTTTATATCGGCAGGTAGTTGTCGCCCAAGGTATTAACGATTCTACAAGGATTTTTATGATATACGGGGTAAGTGGGGGGCCGATGAGTGTGTAGAGCACACTATCTTTTCCGGAAGACCTTTTTGTACTTCCACGGTAACATTTCAGGTGTAAAGTTGTGTTGTGCTGTCATGCAAATGGATCGTCTGTTCAAAGACATTTTTATGAATTTCAAAGGAGCGGTGTTTTTGAAAAATATAAAAGGCCACCTTTCGGTAGCCTTTTAAGGAAGTGATTTTTCAGCGTTGCGTTCTTTTTTTAGAAGTTAGGCCGCAATTTGTTGGTCGTGTAGAATACGCGGAAGTATTCTACTACTTCGTCTGCTGTATCGAATAGTTTGAGAAGTCCGAGGTCTTCGGGGGAGATGTTGCTTTCTTTTTCCATCATGGTGGTCCGGATCCAGTCGAGCAGGCCGCCCCAGTATTCGCTACCGACGAGTACGAGTGGTGTATCCGTCATTTTTTTGGTTTGGATGAGGGTTGCTACTTCGAAAAATTCGTCCATGGTACCGAATCCGCCCGGCATCATAACGAAGCCCTGGGAGTATTTGGTGAACATGACTTTACGGACGAAGAAGTAGTCGAAGTGTAGATTTTTGTCGTGGTCGACATATGGATTAGGATATTGTTCGTGTGGGAGGGTGATGTTCACGCCTACGGATTTGCCTTTGGCTTGTTGGGCGCCTCTGTTGGCGGCTTCCATAACGCCGGGGCCTCCGCCGGAGATGATACCGAATCCTTCTTCTGCCAGTCTGCGAGCTACTTCTTGTGAGAGTTCATAATATTTGTTGCCTTCTTTTGTGCGGGCGGAGCCAAAGATGGAGATGCAGGGGCCTATTTTAGCGAGGGCTTCGAAGCCTTCGACGAATTCGGCCATGATCTTAAATATCTGCCAGCTGGAATGTGCTTTGGTTTCTGTCCAGTCTCTTTCTTTGAGATTTTTGAAGCTGTCGTTCATCTGCAATTACATTTAGTGAAAACCATCAGGTTGTTTGTACCGCTTGTGGTTTACGGGAAAACAATAATAAGCCACAGTAGGTGAACAGCCCGTTTACAATCAATAATTCGTTACCGAATTTATAACCATTTAGCCATTGTGCCGAATATTTGCTCAGAATAAAGCAAAGTGCCGGTGCGATAAGGCATACGATGATGGAGGCGCCATCGAGTGTGGGGCGTTTGTTGAGGATGCCGAATGCGAACAGGCCTAGCATGGGTCCGTATGTGATGGTAGCGAGGAACAGGACGGAGTCGATGATGGCCTGTTGGTTATAGGCGCGGAACAGGAGGATGGTGAGCAGTAGAAGTGCTGCGAAGCCTATGTGTACTGCATTTTTGATATTGCGGTTGCGGCGGGTCACTGTTTCCGGGTCGAGGTTGAGTATATCGATATAGAACGAGGTGGTGAGGGTGGTCAGTACGCTGTCTGCGCTGCTGAAGGTGGCGGCGGTGAGGCCTACGATGAATACGATACTGGCGAATGTGCCCAGGTAGTTGAGGGCCAGCATGGGGAACAGGTTATCTGTCAGCAATCTGCCGGTTACTGCGTCTTTAGGGATGGCGATGCCTTTGGAGGTCACGTATTGATAGAGGAGGATACCGAGGGAGAGGAAGAAGACATTTACGATCAGTTGCATGATGCTGAAGGAGTATATGTTCTTTTGTGCTTCGCCCAGTGTGCGGCAGCTCAGGTTTTTCTGCATCATATTCTGATCGAGGCCGGTCATGGTGACGGCGATCATCATTCCGCCGAAGAAGTCTTTGGGGAAAAAGTTGGCTGCTTTCCAGTCCCAGAAGAAGGTACGGGAGTATTCGCTGTTGACGACGTTGCTGACCAGGTCGGCGGGGCCCCAGTGAAGTTCCCGGCAGATCACGACGATGGTGAGAACGACGCCACCGAGGAGGAAGATGGACTGGAGTGCATCTGTCCATACCAGGGTTTTGATACCACCGCGATAGGTATATAGCAGCATGAGTATGATCATGACGGATACGGATACGCGGAAGTCGATGCCATAGTAATCGAAAACGAATATTTGCAATACGCCGGCGACGAGGTAGAGGCGAGCGGCGGCGCCTACCAAGCGGGAGAGTATAAAAAATACGGCACCTGTTTTTTGTGTGACGGGGCCGAATCGTTCCTGCAGGTAGGTATATATAGAGGTAAGGTTACGCCGGTAGTATAAGGGCAGGAGTACATTTGCGATGATCAGGTAGCCGAGTACATAGCCCAGGATGACCTGGAGATATGAGAATTGTGCTACGCTTACTTTGCCGGGTACGGATATGAAGGTGACACCGGACAGGGAATCGCTGATCATGCCGATGGCTACGAGGTACCATACGGAGTTGCGGTTGCCGGTGAAATAAGACTGGGCGTCGGCATTACGGGTGGTGATATAGGATATCAATAGCAAGACGAAGAAATAGCAAGCTATGAATAATACGAACACGGCTGGAGCCATAATCTACTTTTGGTTTAGTGAATAAAAATAGGGATTTCGGGTTAGTAATGCACAGAATTGTGTGGGCGGTGGTATTGGAGGGCGGTGGGTGGATAAAAAAGAAAAGCAGGTAACTTAAAAGAAACCTGCTATTACATTTAACACGTTATGAACGTGCAGTGACTTACCGAGTAAGTACTGCAAACGAGTTTTATATAGTTTGCCTATTTATTTTCATGATTTATAATGGTGACAAGTATCGCATATTTTCCGTTTATCATAGCATAGGTGACGGGGGTACTTGCGTATCGTTCCTGGTTGCCATTGCCGGCGTGATGGTTGATAGTGTTATACCTGCCGGGGCAATGAAGGGGGATACTCAGCTACCTGTATGCATGATAACGTGGTTATATTACATCATTTGCCCGGATTACAGGTAATGATTACGCGTAATTTTACAAAAATATAGCAATAAAGTTCATCATATCCTAATTATTTACATAAAAAAAGCAAGCGATTGGAGAATCGCCTGCTTTTTATTTGGTGAAACACAATATGGGATCTATGTCTTTGCTACCAGTTCTTCGGCCAGGCCGAATGACAAGGTCATCCCTGCGCCGCCGAGGCCATTTACGATAGTGACGTTTGGTTCGGGGGAGAGGACGATATCGGTTTGTCCATTGGTGAGTTTGGGATAGATGCCATGCCAGCGTTCTTGTATGGTGAAGTCTGGTGCTACCAAGAAGGTGTGGAGGTAGTCCAGGATGAGTTGATTGATATTTTCTTTGTCGAAAGGTTCGAAGTCGGGACCATATTCGTGTGAGTCGCCGATGGTCAGTTCGCCGGCACCGTTCTGGGATACCAGGAGGTGGATGCCATATTGTTGGTATGCTGGCATTTCGGCGTTGATACGATCTTTCAAGGCGGCGAGGCTATTGCAATGGGCGAATGCGCTGTAGTGCAGGAGGGTAAGTCCGGCACAGAGGGCGGGACCTAGTTGCCAGTTGTTTGGCTGGGCGACGGTCCGCATCATTTGCAGTTTGCATTTGGTGAGGGATGCGTTGGCGTATTCGGCCGGATATAGTGTTTCGAAGTCGGCGCCGCTGCAGACGTATACCTGTTCGACCTGCCATTTTTCGGCAGGCGTTTGGAGGAACGGCATGGTGATGTTGTTGATGGCGGTGCCGAAGCGAAAGGTCACTCCTTGTTCCTGGAGGTAGTCGGCGATAGCGGCGCTAGCTTGTCGTGGGTTGACGGTCATTTCTGTGGGGCTCCACATTCCGCCCAGCAGGCCGGTTGTTTTTACAGCGTTGCTGTGGTTGGCGATCTGTTGTGGGGTGAGGAGTTGACAGTCGTATCCGGCAGCCGGTGCATTTTGTATGAATTCTTCGAGTACTGCCAGTTCGTCTTGGTTGTATACGAGGTGGAGGGAGCCGGTTTCCTGGCATTGGAGGCCGGTTTTGGCGGCCAGTTCCTGCCAGGTACGTCTGCTGTTCATGGCGCGTTGGTACATTTTCCCGGCGGTCTGACCGATGGGCCATACGAGGCCGAAGTTGCGTATGGAGGCGCTAATGGCTTTGCTATTGCGTTCGAATACGACTACTTTTTTACCCTGGCGGGAGAGGTGGTATGCTATGGCGAGGCCTACGATGCCAGCGCCGATCACTGCTATATTGGCCTGTTGTTGTTGCATGGGACTGCTTGCTTGTTTAGCTAATATATACTACTATTCTAAAAAAAGGGGAAAGATCAGAAAAGTGTCAGGACTTCATTGAGATGGGCCACGAGGTGGGTATGAGGGCCTTTTTCGAGTTCCGGGCGGCTATAGGCGCCGGTTGTTACGCCGATCACGTATTTGCAGCCTGCGTTGGTACCTTCTTCGAGGTCGGAGATGGTATCGCCTATTTTCATGACATCCTGTATGCTGCGGATACCCAGTTGTTCCATAGCGCGATAGATCATGTATGGGTATGGTCTGCCATGGGGTACTTCGTCGCTGGTTACGACGATATCTACCAGGCCTTGTTCTGTCCAGCCGACGCGTTGGAGGATCACTTCGGTGATGGCGCGATCGAAGCCGGTATCGAGGGCTATTTTGATTCCTTTTTGTTTAAGTGCGCGGAATACGTCGGAGGTACCTGATTTTTCCCTTACGTTTTCGTTGGTTTTGTAGTGTGTGATCATGTCCTGGACGAACCGGGTATGGAGGGTATCGATGCTGGCAGGCTCTTCGGCTCTAGGGTCCTTTTTTATTGACAGTAAATGTGTGATAGCAAATGGTTTAGCATAACCCATTACTTCATTGACTTCTTCGAGGGATACCTCGACACCGGCGTCAACGAGTGTTTTACGGAGTACTAGTCCGACATTGGATTCATCATGCAGGGTGGTGCCGGCGATATCAAAGACGGCTAATTGTGGAAGCATATTCATTGGCTTTCATTGTTTTGTTCTGAAAGCCGCAAAGATAACAGCCCCGCTGTAATAAAGTTTAGCCTTTATAAACAATTAACATGGATTTAAAGTACTTTCTTGGGGCATACTGGTATTTAGTATGCCCGAGGGGGAGGCGGTTATTATTTGAGAGAAAGATTCCCAGGCCATAAATGGCCAGAATGGTTTCATTCGTGTGTGTGTGTGTAAACCCTTAGAGTAGTATTATTACCCCATTAATTACTTCCGGTATAGGGATAAAACAATAAAGACCTTTAAGGATCCCTCTATATGCACAGTATCCTGAAATAAGTTAGCTGGCATAGGTTATGCGAATAATTTCTCTATAATTGGCATGTACAAAGCTAGGGTACGGCAAGTGGGAGGCCCAATATTATACACGGATGGGTAGAATTTAAGGACGGATTTAAGAAAAGGCGGTTAAAGTGGTATTCTGCGGGAGTTTTACTGCAAAATGGGAGCAATAAGGTATTGATCATTACAGGTATTGCATTGGTCTATGCAATCGGCGGATCGGTACTAAATTTATCCTGACCGTTGTATTTCGGGATATCTTTGTTAGTATTGCCTGGACTAACCCATTGTTTTGTTCACAAACTAAACAATTTGATTGACCATGAAAACCAAACAAGTTAAGTCCAGTGGCAACCCAGCACTCAAACTCAACCGAATCAAGATCGCGAAATTAAGTTTCTGGCATGGGCCGCACGTGCTCACACCTACTACGGTTAACACCGGTATTGCGTCATGGACCTGTTCGGAGACCACCAGTGTAGTGGGTACGAACGAGGGAACCGGCGGAGGAAGTGCGGGCCTGCCTAAATAGAGTAAGCCGGCGCTAAAAGCATTCTTATGAGATTAGCCAACGGCCGACCTCGAAAATCGGGCAGGAGATGGTATATCCATAACCGAGACAAAACTGCCAACAATGAATAAGTCCGCGTTTTTAGTTTTACTGTTCTTTTTCGTTCCTTTTATCACTTATTCACAAGACTGTCACTGCCTTAATAATTTTGAGTATTTAGTACGAAAGATCACGGAGAATTATCCGGGTTTCGAGGATAAGGTCAATAGCCGGACCGTTGTGCAATATCAATATTACACGGATAGTTTGCGTAGGCTGGCGGCCTATGCTACGGCGGAGCGATGCCCATCGGTATTGCGGAGCTGGCTGGGCTTTTTCAAGGACAAACACCTGATTCTGCGTTTGTCGGGAGGAGTTGGGGAGCAGGCGTACGTACGTTCGGTATTTGCGGCGGCTCCTGCTATGGCTATAGATATCGGGGCGGTACGCCGGCGTTTTGCCGGTGTTGGGAAGGGAGGTATTGGATTGGAAGGGATCTGGCTTTCTGCTGACAGTGCTTTTGAGGTAGCGTTGCTGCGGAATGCTGAGCGGCGGTACCAGGCGGTGGTGTTGAAGGCGGACAGTGTATTCTGGATGCCGGGGCAGATCAAGTTTGAGATGCTATCGACGGGTCATAATAGTTATCAGGTAATGTACCGGAACCGGGATCATGAGGAGGAGATGTCGGGTGTGGTGGCAGAGGAGGAAAGTGCGGTACTTCGTTTTGCTGGTACGGAATGGAGGAAGTTGTTGGCGGGGGGAAATAACCGGCGTGCAGCAGATCCGGCTGATGATGCGGTGATTGCTTTTAAGATATTAAATCCGCTGACTACCTATCTGCGGTTGAATAGTTTCAGTATTGTGTATAAGTCGGTAATAGACAGCCTGATCAGGCAGCATTTACCGGATATTACGAGCCGGCCTAACCTGATCGTGGACCTTCGTAATAATCGTGGGGGGTATAGTATTGCTTTTGAGAGTTTGTTGCCTATTATTTATACTGGGGAGATCCGGGCTCCGCGGGCGAAGGTGTTGGCTACGCGTGACAATACGGCTTTGTTTGAAGAGTTGGTGGCAGACCCTCGTATCCCTGCTAAGAATAAGGAGGTGCTGGGGCCTTTGCTGGTGAGTATGAAAGCACATCCGGATACTTATGTGATCACGGAGGAGGAGATATTTCAGTCGGATACGGTGTATTCGTATCCTGCCAGGGTAGCGTTGTTGATCAACGAGCGCAGTGTAAGTGCTGCGGAGGATCTGATCATGCGAGCGCGGCAGAGTAAAAAGGTAAAGGTATTTGGCAGGAACTCTGCCGGTAGCTTTGACTATTTTAATCTTGTGGGTCCTCGAACTATGCCATGTAAACACTATATTTACTACTGTCCCACCTCCAAAGGGATGTGGGTGCCTGAGCATCCCATTGACAATATAGGATTGCCCCCGGATATCCCTATCAGTGAGGTTACTGATTGGGTATCATACATTAACACCTATTTCCAACACCAGAAAAGCTGGCGGAATTAACACCAAAATTGCCCCCTATGAGCAAACAGCCATCTGTGACCCTTAAAGAGATCATTATCCATACGGTGGTATGGATACTATATATCTCCTTTGCTATCAGTGTGCAGCTACATTTGTCAAAGAAAGTATTTCCTTTCGTTTATGAGAGTGTTGGTTATTACCTCATTAACGTAGGTGTTTTTTATTTGCATTCTCTTGTGATACTTCCCAGGTTATTGGGTCAGCAAAAGTATGTGTTGTATGGTCTTGCGGCGATCGGGATGTTGTCGGTGGTAGTGTTGTTCCGCTATGTGATATCCAGCCAGTTGCTTCCTCACCTGTTGCCGTCGCGTCCGCCGCAGCAGCCTTTTATCCCTATGTTCCTGAAAGCCTTATGGGGTTGGTTCCAGTTCATGTTGTATTCGATGGGATATTGGTTATTAAACACGCTGATCCAACGGGAGAAGGAGTTGCATAATACGCAGATGGACCTGGCGAGGCAGGAAACGGAGAACCTGATATTAAAGCAGCAACAGTTACTGGTGCAGAATGAGATATTAAAGGCGCAGGTGAATCCTCATTTTCTGTTCAATACGTTGGGTTATTTCTATAATAAGTTGTGCAAGCCCTATCCTGGGATCGCGCAAGGTATTATTGCGTTGACCAACATTATGCGGTCTTCGTTGCAGTACCAGCAGGAGCAGGAGGATATTTCCATAGAGGAAGAAGCGGAGAATATCGCGCACCTTATTTATATTTACCAGTTGTGTTATGCTGGGGCGGTGCGGATATCGCTGGATACGTCGCTGGAGAGCGGGCATCATCCTGTAACGCCTAATATACTGGTAACCATTATTGACAGTGTGATCAGCAATATCAACTTTGATGCGGCGCATGATGAGGTGAATATCTCGCTGCAGGAGAGCAATCATCAGCTGACATTGAGTATTGCTGCCAGCAGGACGTTGATTCAGCAGAACATCCTGTTGGAAAGTAAGATGAACCAATTGAAAGACTACCTGGTGACTTTGTATGGTGAGCATTGTTTTTTTATTTATGAAGAGCATAACCGGCGTTACCGTATTTGCCTGAACATTCAGACGAGCCCCTCCCCTACCAGTTTATCCACTGCACATTCGTTAAGTTATGCCAGCTATCAATAAGAAACATTTCCGGACGGTATTGATCCATTTGCTTATCTGGATATTGTATGCCACGTTTGCTACGGCGATCTATGCCAATATGAAAAATAAGTTTGCGGTGGTGGTATATGAGGCGATCGCTTCTTATGCGATCTGTGCCAGTATATTTTATTTCAATGCTGATTTTCTGTTGCCCAAATATTTTGCGAATAAGCGGTATGGTTATTTCATTGCCGGGTTGGTGCTGACGTTGTTGTACAATTGGTTTATCCGGTGGTGGATGGCATTTTACGGTATGCCTTTTCTGACGAACCGTCCTCCATCCATTGCGAACATAGACCCTATGGACCTGTTCCTGATCAATGCCTGGTGGTGGTTTCAATACATCGTATATTCATCCGGGTATGGTTTCGGAAAGATGTTGATACAGAAGGGCAGAACACGCAGGCTTGCTGCGGCAGCGATCATAGAGCGGGAGAAGGACCAGTTATTATTACAGCAACAGAAGCTGACGCTAGATAACTTTCTGTTAAGGACGCGTATTAATCCAAGTTTTCTGATCAAAACGATCAGCAGCTTTCATGATAAGATTGCTACTACTCATGGTGAGGTAGGTCAGGGAATGCTGGCCTTGAGCAGTATTATACGGTCGTCGACGCAATTGCCAGACGATGATGATAAGATCTCTCTGACGGAGGAGGTGAAGAATATCCGCCATCTTATTTCTATTTATGAGATGCGGTATAATAATGATGTACATATACATTTTGTGCAGCGTGGTCATACGGACCGGCATCGTATACTACCTCATCTGCTAATCACGTTTGTAGAAAATGCTTTTAAACACGGGGATCTGCATGATATTAAATATCCGTTGGTGATCACTTTAGACATCAGGGAAAATGAGATCTATTTCAGTACCCGAAATAAAAAAAGGACGGGTCCGAAGGAAATATCTACAGGATTTGGCTTAACTTATATCCGGACACAATTGGAAAACTTTTACGAAGACAGTCATCAGTTCAATACGGAAGAAGATGATGATGTGTACAGTGTGTATTTAACCATTTATGCCAAATCAGCGAATAAAATACCATTCCCGTTAATTCTGACAACATGATCTCTTGTTATATCATAGACGATGAGCAGCACTTTGTAGATATCTTAAAGGAGTATATACAGCAGACGCCTTATCTACAGTTGGCGGGTAGTTCGACCAAACCTTTTGACGGGATTGCGGAGATCACATCCAGTGGTGTACAGCTGGTATTTCTGGATATTCATATGCCGGAGGTATCGGGTATCAGTTTATTAAAGATCTTAAACCTGAATAACAACAAGGTGATCTTAACGACGGCGTACAGTAAATATGCCATTGAAGGATTTGAGAATGATGTGATCGACTATTTATTAAAGCCTATTACCTACCAAAGATTTCTGAAGGCCAGTCATAAGGCATTGAAGCTTTTTCAGATGGAGTCGAACCCGGCGCCTGCGAAGGCGCTTCCGGAGGTCAGTGTATCGCCGGAGAGTGATTATATTTTTGTGAAGGGGGAGTTTAAGGGCAAACATATCAAGATCAACTATGCTGACGTGGATTACATAGAGGGGTTAAAAAACTATGTTGCTTTTCATTGCGGGCGGGAGAAGATCGTAGCATTGATGAATATGAAAACGTTGGAGACGAAGTTGCCTTCCCGGTTATTTTACCGGATACACAACTCTTATATAGTAGCACTTGATAAGATCGTTGCGATAGAGGGCAACCAGGTGGTGTTGCGTAGTAAGGAGGCGACGTCTATTTCATTGCCTATTGGGGTTACGTATAAATCAGAGTTCCTGGAATATCTGAAAGTGACCTGATAAAAAAAGGCCGTGATAATTATATCTACCACGGGCCTGTTGACGATTATCTTTTATTGATCAGAAACCGAAGTTCACTCCGCCTCTGTATATAAGTCCATTTTGATAAGGGGAATTTCTATCCTGCACGACATCATACAGTAACATAAAGCTGATGGCAGCGCGTTCGCCTACGGGTTGGGAGTAGCCACCGCCGAGGAGCAGGCTGGGTACGCCATCATTGCCGGACAGGGTACGCTTAGGATCCTGGTAGTAGGTGCTTTGGATCTTTACGAAGTTGTATTCGGGTTGTACGTGAATGAAAAGTTGGTCGAAGGGGTATATGCGACCCCAGAGGCCGCCACCGAAAACGGTGTATTTATCGCGTTGTATGGTATTGTCATAGATATCTCTCCAGCGTTGGGAGCCGTATTGGCCGTTAAGATTTATTCCGGCGGCAATCACATGGGAGAAGCGATATCCGATAGCCGGGGAGAGATTGATATTGGTATAGTTGCCGAAGATGGCGCCTACTGATCCGCCGATGATGAGGCGGGATCTGTCAAACCCTTTTCGTTCGCTGGTATCTGTCTTATAATACTGTGCCTGTGTCAGTTGAGTGCTGATCAGTAACAGCAGGATGATCCATAAACGTTTCATAGTAATACATTTATTCGGTTGTTATAGTTAACGTTTCTTTAGCATGCTACCCCTATAGTTAACAGTCAAATATTTTGCCTCTGTTCAGGATATGTTTGGGGTCGAATGCTTTTTTAATCTGTCGCATGAGGTTCATGGAAGCATCTGTGAATATGATATCCATGTAATCTTTTTGTACGAGTCCGATCCCATGTTCGCCGGAGATGGTTCCGCCCAGTGATTTGACCAGTTCGAATATTTCGCGGATACCCTGTTTGAGGGTACCGTTCCATTGTTCTTCGGATAGTTGTCCGCGGATGATATTGACATGCAGGTTACCATCGCCGGCATGGCCATAGCAAACGGAATGGAAGCCATATTTGCGGCCGATCTCTTTTACGCCTTTGAGCAGGATTGGTAGTTCTGCGCGGGGCACTACGGTATCTTCTTCTTTGTATACGGAATTGGCTTTTACTGCTTCTGCGACGCGGCGGCGCAGTTTCCACAGTTCTTCTTTCTGCTGGTGATCTTCTGCGAACAGGATATCGCCGCTGTCAAAGCCGGCTACTACGGTGGCGATGCCTTCCATTTCCTGCATGAGCAGTTCGGGATAGTTGCCATCGACTTCGATGAGCAGGTGTGCCTGTACGTCTGGTTCGAGTTTTACCAGGCTGCTGTCTACATATTGCATTACCCATTCGAGGGCATCCCTTTCCATGAACTCCATGGCGGAGGGAATGTATCCAGCTCTGAAGATAGCGCTGACGGCGGCGCAGGCGTTTTTTGCTGCGCGGAAGGGCACCAGCATGAGCAGATCATATTTAGGGAGGGGGATGAGTCGCAATACGATCTTGGTAACGATGCCCAGTGTGCCTTCACTGCCTACTACCAGCTGTGTGAGATTATATCCTGTTGCATTTTTCAGCACATTAGCGCCTGTCCATATCACTTCTCCGGTAGGCAGTACCATTTCCAGGTTAAGTACATAATCTTTTACCACGCCATATTTCACAGCTTTGGGGCCACCGGAGTTTTCGGCAATGTTACCACCGATAAAACAGGAGCCTTTGCTGCTGGGATCTGGTGGGTAGAACAATCCTACTTCTTTCACTGCATTTTGCAGTACTTCGGTAATAACGCCAGGTTCTGTTACTACCTGTAGATTACGTTCGTCGATATGAATGATGGTGTTGAATCTTTCCATGGAGATCAATACGCCTGCATGCTGTGGCAGGGCGCCGCCGCTCAGGCCGGTACCGCCACCCCTGGGGGTGACAGGCAGGTTTTCCTGATAGCAGTATTTCATGATCTTACTAAGTTCTTCTGTCAGGGAAGGTTTGAGCACTACTTCGGGCAGGAAGTGGAGGTCTTCAGTTTCGTCGTGTGCGTATGGCGACAGGCGTTCTTGATCTACCAGTACATTATTTTCTCCCAGCGTTTGCCGGAACCAGATGATGTGTTCTTCTTTGAGTGTATTGAATGTGATCATTGCCTGAAACTGATAAGTTAGTCTTGTAGTGCTAAGATAATGATTACCTACGGTGAGGCAAGGTGCAATTTATGTGTAATGCGTCGGGGAGCGAGTGTGGAGGTTATCAAATGGTTGGTGAAGGATCGTCATGTGATGACGTTGGGTGCGGTTCACCTGGGTGTGGAGGCGATGCCTTCGGCGGAGGGCGACCCGCTGCGATAGTTTCCTGCTGATCGTATTATCAGAAGGAAGGACAGAGTGTGGCCCTGCGAGCGCCGCTGAAGCTGCGGTTCGGGTATAGACCTGTGTATACGATACCGATTTCATAGGCGCCGCGGCGGCCATTTGCGTTGGCGAACTGGGAGGTGGTGACATCGTAGTTAAACATCATTTTGATGTTGGATATCTGGTATCCTACGAGGAAGACGGCGGCATCGTTGAGGCGGTAATATGCGCCACCGAACACTTGTTTGGAGCCATCGCCGGAGAGGTTATAGGCAGCGTTGCCACCCAGTACGAATTCGCGGGCTTTGGCTTGTACGGCGTAGTAGGCGGCGGGGTTGATGATCACGTTGTCGCTTACTTTAAAGCTACCGCTAAGGAATCCTATATAGCGGGGATCGATCTGGTTATTACCGTTATAGAAGCTTTCTCTTGGTTTGTTGATATGTTGTACGGAGAATCCGGCGTTGATATAAATATTGTCAGTTGGGAAGTAGGCGTAGTTCATGCCGACCTGGAGGTCGAAGTAGTTGGCGCGTGAGTTGGCGATGGGTTCGGCGGTGGGTACGCCGGCGTCGAAGAACTGGCCGTTCCATTGGTCGCCGAAAGTCAGTTTGGTGACATCTACGCGTTTGTTGGCAACGCCTGCATTGAATCCCAGTGATAGGAGGCTGCTGAATCCGAGGAGCTGGTGGTAGGCGATGGAGGCGTATCCTTTGGTGGAGGTAAGGTTGCCGGAGCCAGCGACATCGCGTAGCAGTACGCCGCCGATACCTACCCAGCCATATTCGAGTCGATCGCGGAAGAGTTGTGCATCTGCGAATACGGACATGGTTTTATAGGGTACCGGGATGGAGGCCCATTGGTTTCTATAGTTGATCCCTACGCGGTAGTTACCATCGGGAATGAAGCCGGTGTTGGCCGGGTTGGTGGTCAGTGGTGAGTTAAAGAATTGTGAGAAGTGTAAGTCCTGGGCGGAGGAGGACTGTCCTATTGCCATCAACCCTATACATAATACCGTAGTAAGCTTAATCAGTTGTTTCATAATTATCATCTTAAAAGGGTGACATTTCCTGTTCTGTTGGCCCTGGTTCCGTCGCTGAATTCTATATTCACTACATATGCGTAAGCATCCATAGACTGTACAGTTCCTCTGAATTTACCATCCCAACCTATTTTCGGGTCGTTGCTTTCGAATACCAGTTGTCCCCATCGGTTGAACACTTTGATATTGAAGTGGGAGATACCGAATCCTTTCACAAAGAATACATCGTTGACGCCATCGCCGTTGGGTGAGAAGGCGTTGGGTACATCGTACAAAGGTACGACTATCGCGCTCACTTGTTTGCAGACGGTGTCGGTACAGCCGAAGGTATTGGTAGCGATGAGGCATACTTCGTAGGTACCTGTTTTGTTGTATTGATGGGATGGATTAGTTGCGGTGGATATTTCGCCATCGCCGAACTCCCATATGTAGGAGATGGCGCCATTGGACTGATTGATGAATGACACCGGTGTATTTTCCTGTGGTTTTTGCGGTGTGAAGTCGAATTCAGCTGTTGGCGGAGGGCTGACGATGATGGTCATGACCGTATCGTCTTGTTTATTACAGGTGTTATTATCTACGGCCTGGAGGTGGATATTGTAGGTACCTGGTACGGTATAGACATGTACCGGGTTGACTTCGTTGGAGGTGGGAGATCCATCTCCGAAGTTCCAGGTGAATGTTTCGCCACCCAGGCTGGTATTATTGAATTCTATGGTAGCGGGTACGCAGGCGCTGTCGGGTGCGGTGAAGCTGGCGACTACGTTGGCGGCTACCCGTAATTGCATATTGATGGTTTCGGGTGCGTTGCAATAGTTGGTGTCTATCAGCGTCATGGTGACGTTGTATACGCCCGGGTTCTGGTATTGATGTGGGAATACGCCGACGCCGACGGAGTCGGGGCGGGAACCATCGCCGAAGTCGAGCAGGAATGATTTGTTAGTGAACGGTTTGCCTGCCGGCGCGACGGAGCCGGTGTTATCGAATTCGTAGGAGAGGGCTTCGCAAGGTTGGAGGCGGCGGTTGACGAAAGCCAGGGTGGCTCTGTCTTCGCGTACTTTCACTTCTGCGTAAGCGGTATCGGCGCCATTACAGGTGGCGGGATCTTTTTTGACGAGGCGAACGATATAGTCGCCGATGGTATTGAAGGTGTAGGTGAATGGATCTTTGGTGGTCAATACGACTGGTGTGGTTTGATTGATCACGGTCCATTCCCAGGTTTGAGCGTTAGTGCTGGTGGTATCTTCGAAACTGATGGTGGCCGGTACGCAATAATTTCTTTTGCGGTCGGTTGTTTTGATACCTGCTTTGACGCCATCGAGGTTGAATGCGATTTTGAGGGCGCCGAAGTTACAGTATGGAGGTGCGGTGGTGGCGTATGTGCCAGGTGTGACCGGGTATCTGAACTTGTACGGTGAGTTAGGAGAGCTGCACCAGGCACAGATACCCTGGTAGATGACGCCATTACGATCGAAGCGGCTGGTGCCGCCATCTACGTGTTCGGACAGGCCGTTGCCACCGAAGTAGCTGGCGAAGAGGATGTTGGTGGCATCGCGTTGTAATACGAAGAAATAGAAATCGGCGCCATCGGTGGTGGCTTGCAATGGATCTTTCAGTGGCAGGCCGAAGGTATTTGAGTTCGGGTATTTGAGTTGTTCGTTGATCCCGCCGCCCCAACCGGAGACGTATACATTTTCGCAGCGGTCGACGAGGAAAGCGACAGGTGACAGGCTGGGTGCTGAACCTGCTTTTCCGAAGGTGGTAGCGTATACGAAAGCGGAGAGGTCACCTTCCAATTTGGAGATGAACTGCCTGGAGTTGTTATTGAAGAAGGAGGCGGTACCGGTGGGTTGTTTGATGGGCCAGGAGCCTTCTGTGGTGCCCATTACGTAGATATAGCCTTTTGTATCGAGCTGTATGCCATACACCTGGTCTGGTGCAGGGTTGTCAGCGCCGAGGAAGGTGCTTTGCAGGACGGTGCTACCATCGGCGGAGAGGTGTGTGACAAACCCATCGCAGATGCCACCGCGGTAGTTAGGGTACAGGCTTCCTGCGGTGGTGGGGAAGTTGTTGCTGGCGGTACCTCCGGCGACGTATACGCTATTGGTGCCGTTGAGTGCCAGTACGTATGCGGCATCTTGCTGGCTTCCTCCGAGGAAGGTGGCCCAGATGAGGGTGGAGCAGGTGGGATCTATCTTCATTACGACGCCATCCTGTACGCCGCCGAATGTTTTCTGGTAGGCATTGGTGGTAACCGGGAAGTTGGCAGATTGGGTACAGCTGGCGATGTAGATATATCCGGCGTTGTCGATGACTACTTCGCTGCGGGCGTCGTCGCCATAGTTACGGAGGAGGCTGAAGGTGCCTGCCTGTCTGTTTTCGCGGATGTTGACGCCATCGTCTTCTGTTCCCCCTATGAGTAGGGAGCCTATCATGGCGGTGCCGGTGGGATTGAGTTTGATGACGGCGGCATCCCATTTGCCGCGTGGGCCTACGGACGTTTTGAACGGGAAGTTGGACGAGTTGGTCCTTCCGGAGATTACGAGGCTGCCTTGGGCATCGACGAAGAGGCTGTGCGGTTGTTCATCGCCGCCGCCGCCGATGTAGGTGGAGTATATAACGCTACGTCCGTTGGCGCTGAATTTGGTGATACCGATATCGGAGGCACCTCCTGCGTAGGCATTTTGGATGGCTCCTGGTGTGGTGGGGTAGAAATCGCGGTTGCGGATGATGCCGCCGCCGTAGAAGTTACCCTGTGCATCGTAGGTGGCGGTGAAGCCCCAGTTGTCAGCCTTTGCACCGGTGAGGGTGGAGAAGACGTATGTGGGGTCGATGATCAGTGGAGACTTATTATCGTAGTCGCCGATGACGTTAAAACCTACCTGGTTGCCCTTGAGCTGATAGCTTACCTTTACGATTACACGTTGGTTATTAATAAACTGATAGGCGTAGGGTGTTTGTTCTATTACGTCGCCTACGGAGGTATTTACGTGTAGTTGTCCTTTTTTGATGCTGATACCGGTGATGCCGTTGTATAATAATTTGACGCGGGAGAGATCGGCGCCGGGGTTGACTATCAGGTCATATTTCAGCAGGGAGGCTTCGGAGTATACCTGCATGTCGATGCCGGGATACAGGCCGGTATAGTTGACGCGTTGGTAGGATCTTACTTCGGAGGCCCATTTGGACGGTTCGTTGCCGATGAAGTAATTAGCGTATCCTTCCTGGGTTTTATCGGCGGTTATCTGTGGATTTTCTGCTGCATTGAGGAAGGTGACATTGTAGAAATGTGCCCTTACTTTGGGGGCTTCGGGAGGCGGAGCGTTTGGTACTTCCGGGTAGGAGGTGGTGGGTGAAGCAGGTGCGGTAGTGACCTTGCTGTTATCGATATGCGGGTTGACACCGCTGCCCGGGGTGTAGTGTCCGTGGGTGTAGTCGGACAGTTTATCCTGATCTTCTTTGTTTAGCAGGAAGAATCCGAATCCATTCTTTTTGAGAGAAACTACGCTGCCACCGAGGTCGGTTCTGTACAACACATCTTTATGCCATTGGCCTTTGTTCTCTGAAAATGAGAGGGGTGCGAAATTACTGCTGGTTTCCTGCTGTTGAGCCTGCGCCGGTTGAAAAAACGCCGGAAGGAGCATTAGCAAACATCCTACCAAACCAACATACGACGTAAATTTCACGAAATAGTTTTAGTGTTTGTGTACTTAAGTAATTTACAAAAATTAACGCAGAACTGCTTATAAAAGTTACCATTCCAGGTAAAAATAACATCAGGTATCGAATGCGGAGAAGTGTAGATTTTGCAGCATAGGAATGAAACTTTAGCCAATTAGCGATGAGCAGGTATTTGTTGCTCTTATTTCTCTTTAAAGTATAACGTAAAAGTGTGCCGGAAATTTTGTGTGACTGCGAATTTGAGCAGGTTGACCATTAAAAAATCCTTGTTGGCAAGCTAATGTATTGCCGGTCATGGTGTTTTGTTTTTCCATGACCGGGCATTGCGGGCATCTGTTACCGTAATAGGGTCAGGTTGCCGGTTTTATTGGCTTTTGTACCATCATTGAATTCCAGGTTGATGACGTAGGCGTATGCGTCCATTGACTGGAGGCTGCCTTTGAATTTGCCATCCCACCCTATGTTGATATCGTTGCTTTCGAATACTAGTTGTCCCCAGCGGTTGAATATTTTGATATTGAAGCGGGAGACGGCGAATCCTTTTACATAGAATACGTCGTTGATGCCATCCCCATTTGGTGAGAAGGCTGAGGGGACATCATATAGGGGCACTACGATGGCGCTTACTGGTTTGCAGACGGAATCTATGCATCCGAACTGGTTGGTGGCGGTGAGGCATACTTCGTAGGTGCCGGTTTTGTTGTATTGATAGGTTGGATTGGTCTGTGTTGATTCGTGGCCATCGCCGAAGTTCCATACGTAGGAGACGGCGCCATTGGACAGGTTGGTGAATGATACCGGTGTATTTTCTTTTGGTTGTTTGGGTGTGAAGTCGAAATCAGCTGTTGGCGGTGGGCTGATGATGATGGTGCTGGTGGTATCGTCCTGTTTGTTGCAGGTGTTATTGTCTACGGCTACCAGGTGGATATTGTAGGTGCCAGGTGTGGAGTAAGTATGTGTTGGATTTACGTCGGTGGAGGTGTTTCCGTCGCCGAAGTCCCAGGTGAAGGAGGCGCCTCCCTGGCTAGTGTTATTGAATTCGATGGTTGCCGGTGCGCAGGCGCTATCTGGGGCGATGAAGCTGGCATGTACGTTGGCAGCCACCCGTAGTTGCAAGGTGATGGTTTCGGGTGCGTTACAATAGTTGGTATCTACCAATGTCATGGTGACGTTGTATACGCCCGGGTTCTGGTATTTGTGTGGGAATACGCCGATGCCGACGGAATCTGCCGGGGAGCCATCGCCGAAGTTGAGTACGAATGATTTATTGGTGAACGGCTTGCCTGCGGGGGCGATGGAGCCGGTGTTATCGAATTCGTAGGAAAGGGCTTCGCAAGGTTCGAGCCGGCGGTTGACGAAGGTGAGGGTGGCTTTGTCTTCGCGTATTTTTATTTCTGTGAAGGCGGTATCTGCGCCATTACAGGTAGACGGATCTTTTTTTACGAGTCGGACGATGTAGTCGCCTACGGCATTGAAGGTGTAAGTAAAAGGATCTTTGGTGGTCATTACTACTGGTGCGGCTTGGTTTATGACGGTCCATTCCCAGGTTTGTGCGGTGGTGGAGGTGGTATCTTCGAAGCTGACGGTAGCTGGTACGCAGAAGTTATTTTTGTTGCCGGTTGTTTTGATACCAGCTTTGACGCCGGCGAGGTTGAAGGCGATTTTGAGGGCCCCCAGGTTACAGAATGTGGGAGGTGCTGTTGCGTAGGTTCCAGGGGTGACTGGGTATCTGAATTTGGGGGCACCGGGGGCGGAGCACCAGGCGCAGATGCCCTGGTAGATGACGCCATCGCGGTCGAAGCGGCTGGTACCTCCATCTACGTGTTCGGAGAGGCCGTTGCCACCGAAGTAGCTACCGTAGAGGATGCCGGTGGCATCCCGCTGGAGTACGAAGAAATAGAAATCGGCGCCATCGGTGGTGCTTTGCAAGGCATCTTTGAGCGGGAGGCCGAAGGTGTTGGAGTTCGGGTATTTCAGTTGCGGGTTGATGCCGCCGCCCCAACCGGAGACGTAGACATTTTCGCAACGATCTACCAGGAATGCTACGGGAGACAGGCTGGGCAGGCTGGCGGCTTTTCCGAAGGTGGTGGAGTATATGAAGGCGGAGAGGTCGGGTTGTAATTTGGCGATGAACTGTTTAGAGTTGTCGTTATAGAAGGTGGGGGTGCCTGGTGATTGTTTGGAGGGCCAGCTACCTTCTGTGGTACCCATTACGTATACGAATCCTTTGGCATCGAGCTGGATACCATATACCTGGTCGGCGGCCGGGTTGTCGGAGCCGAGGAAGGTACTTTGGAGGATGCTGCTGCCATCGGCGGAGAGGTGGGTGATGAATCCATCGCAGATACCGCCACGGAACCCATTGTAAATGGAACCGGCGGTGGTGGGGAAGTTGGAGCTACCGGTGCCCCCTGCTACGTATACGCTGTTGGTGCCATTGACGGCCAGTACGTAGGCAGCATCTTCGAGATTGCCGCCGAGGAAGGTGGCCCATAGGAGGCTGGAGCAGGTGGGGTCTATTTTCATGACTACGGCATCTTGTGAGCCGCCGAATGTTTTCTGGTAGGCGTTGGCGGTGACGGGGAAGTTGGCGGAGCGGGTACAGCTGGCGACGTAGATATTGCCGGCGCCATCGAGGACAACTTCGCTGCGGGCATCGTCGCCATAGTTGCGGAGGAGGGCGAATGGTCCTGCTTCTCTGTCGTCGCGGATGTTAACGCCATCGTCTGCGCTGCCGCCGATGCGGATGGCGCCGGTGATGGCGGTGCCGGTGGCGTTGAGTTTTACGACGGCTATATCCCAGCCACCGGAGGTGCCGGCGGAGGTTTTGAAGGGGAAGTTGCCGGAGCGGGTGCGGCCGGCGATGACGAGGTTGCCCTGAGGGTCAACGAAGAGGCTATGCGGTTGTTCGGCACTATTGCCACCGATGTAGGTGGAGTAGATGGCATTGCGGCCATTGGCGCTGAATTTGGTGATACCGATATCTACTCCGCCGGCGTAGACGCTTTGTACAGCGCCGGGGGTGGTGGGGTATCCGTTGGCATCGCGGACGATGCCGCCGCCGTAGAAGTTGCCCTGCGCGTCGTAGGTAGCGGTAAAGCCCCAGTTGTCGGCTTTGGCACCGGTGAGGGTGGAAAAGACGTAGGTGGGGTCTATGATGAGTGCGTATTTATTGTCGTAGTTGTTGCCAATGCGGAAGCTGACCTGGTTGTTTTTAAGCTGGTAGCTTACTTTGACGGACACACGTTGGTTATTGATGTATTGGTATGCGTAGGGGGATTGTTCGATAACGTATCCTACGGAGGTATTGATATATAGCTGGCCTTTTTTTATTTCCATGCTGGTGGCGCCGTCGTACTGGAGTTTTACCTGTGCGGGGTCGGCGCCCGGGTTGACGATGAGGTCGTATTTCAGTTGGGAGGCTTCTGAGTATACCTGCATGTCGATGCCGGGGTATAGGTTTTTATAGTTAACGCGCTGGTAGGATTTTACTTCGGAGGCCCATTTGGACGGGTCATTGCCGATGAAGTAGTTGGCATATGCTTCCTGTGCTTTATCGGCCGTTACTTGCGGATTATCTGTTGCGTTGAGGAAGGTGACGTTATAGTAGTGCCCTCTGACGGCGGGATTTTTTTGTTCGGAGAGTACTGGATTTTCTTTCACGGGTGTTTGTGAGGCCGGTGTGGGGGTGGTTACTTTTCCATGTTCGATATGAGGATTATCGTTGTTGCCGGGGCGGTAATTGCCATGGGCATCTTCGGATAGCTGGTCGAGGTCTTGTTTATTGAGCAGGAGGAATCCGAAGCTATTTTTTTTGAGTGTGATGACGCTGCCGCCGAGGTCTGTTTTATAGAGGATGGCTTTATCCCACTGACCTTTATTTTCAGAGAATGAGAGCGGTGTGAAGTTGGCGGCAGGCGGGTATTGCTGAGCCATTGTGTTCAGCGGGCCAATCAGCCACGTTATTAGTATACATCCGAAGCAGCGTAGATATAGCGAAAGTTTCAAAGGAATCGATTTAACGTTGTTATACTTAAAAGCGGCTTAATTGTAAAAACGCCTGAGGCGGTTAAAAGTTACAGTGTGACATTGTTTGCATGGCCGGGATGAAGGTACGAGCGACGGCGTAGCGATTATACTGTCATATTTGCTGATAATAACGTATAAGGCGCTAAGAAATTTTACTCCACTGGGATTTTGCCCGTTGTGATACGAGGAATTCCTGTAGTGGTGTATTTTCCGGGAGTGCCAGGTCCGGGTCTTCTTCGAGTATTTTTTCTGCGGATTGTCTGGCGGCTTCCAGGATGGGTTTGTCGACGATGATATCGGCGATGCGGAGGTCGAGGGCACCGCTTTGGCGGGTGCCTTCGATATCACCGGGGCCTCTGAGTTCCATATCTTTTTCGGAGATGATGAAGCCATCATTTGTTTGTACCATTACCTGTATGCGTTCTTTGGAATCTTTTCCCAGTTTGTTACCGGTCATGAGGATACAGAATGATTGTTCGGCGCCGCGGCCTACGCGGCCTCTGAGCTGGTGGAGCTGCGAGAGGCCGAATCGTTCGGTGCTTTCGATGACCATTACGGAAGCGTTGGGTACGTTGACGCCTACTTCTATGACGGTGGTGGCGACCATGATATGTGTTTCTCCTTTTACGAAGCGTTGCATGTTTGTTTCTTTCATATCTGCCGGTTGCCGGCCATGTACCATGCTGATATAAAACTGCGGTTCTGGGAAGAATGCTTTCACTTCTTCGTAACCTTTCATGAGGTTTTCGTAGTCGAGTTTTTCTGAATCTTCTATCAGCGGGTAGACGATGTATGCTTGTCTGCCTTTTCTGATCTCTTCGCGGATGAAGTCCATTACCTGTGGCCGTTGGTATTCGGTGCGATGTACGGTGGTAATGGGTTTACGGCCCGGGGGCAGTTCGTCGATGACGGATACATCGAGGTCGCCATATACGGTCATGGCGAGTGTTCGAGGGATGGGAGTGGCGGTCATGACGAGGATATGTGGCGGGATGGTATTTTTCTGCCACAGTTGTGCTCTTTGTGCGACGCCGAACCGATGTTGTTCGTCGACGATGGCCATTCCGAGATTTTTGAATGCGACGCCTGTTTCGAGGAGTGCATGGGTGCCGATGAGTATGTGCAGGGAGCCATCGGCGGCGGCGGCCAGTGTTTCTTTTCTGGCTTTTCCTTTAATGGAGCCGGTGAGTATTGCTACTTTGACCGGCATTCCTTGGAGGAGGGCGGATATACTTTTAAAGTGTTGTTGTGACAATATTTCTGTGGGAGCCATGAGGCATGCCTGGAATCCGTTGTCGAGGGCGAGGAGCATGGTGAGGAGTGCGACCATTGTTTTGCCGCTACCTACGTCTCCCTGGAGGAGCCGGTTCATTTGTTTGCCACCCATGGTGTCCTGTCTGATTTCTTTGAGTACGCGTTTTTGGGCGCCGGTGAGCGGGAATGGCAGGAATTCGTTGTAGAACTGGTTGAATATGTCTCCTACTTTATCGAAGAGGAAGCCATGTGAGAGCATTTTTCTTCTGAGTTTGAGGCGGCATATCCTGATCTGGGCGATGAATAGTTCTTCGAATTTGAGTCTGCGGCGGGCGAGGGCGGCTTCTTCTTCTGATGCGGGGAGGTGTATTTTGAAGAAGGCGGTGGCTCTGCCCATCAGGCGGTACTGGTGGATGACGGAGGCCGGGATATTTTCCCGTATTTCCAGCGGTGATAGTTGTTCGAGGAGGTTGAATGTCAGTTTGCCGATCGCTTTAGCGGTGAGGCCTCTGGCTTTCAGTTTTTCGGTGGTGGAGTATACGGGTTCGAGGAATTGTTTTCCTGCGGCGATATCTTCGGTGAGGAGGTCCATTTCCGGGTGAGTGATCTGCATGATGCCATTGAAGGGGGCGATGCGGCCGTACACCAGGTAGGCGACGTTTTCGCGGAGGGATTTCTGTACCCATTGCCATCCCTGGAACCATACGAGTTCTATGGAGCCGGTTTCGTCGCGTAGGGTGGCGACGAGGCGTTTTCCTTTTTTTTCTCCCAGGAGTTCTATGTGGGTGATTCGTCCTCTGATCTGCACGAATTCCATGTGGCTGCGGAGGCTGCCGATTTTTTCGATCTTGGTGCGATCGACGTAGCGGAATGGGAAATAGTGGAGGAGGTCTCTGAAGGTGTGGATGCCGAGTTCTTTGCGGAGTAGTTCACCCCGTTGAGGTCCGACGCCTTTGAGATATTCAATGGGACTGGATAATATGGCGGTGTGTGTAGCTATTGTACTGAGATTGATCTGTTTGTATCCTAAAAAAGCAAAAGGCAAACAGTACTAAACCATTTGCCTTTAGCATGTATTGCAAAGATAATTATTCTGCTGTTGCGTCTACTTTACCTTCGACGAAGTGTTTCATCCATTCGGAGGTAACGGATTTAGGTCTTTCGAGGGACAGGCCTAAAGCGCGGTCCCATATGAGGGAAGCGAGTACGCCTAATGCGCGGGAAACGCCGAACAATACGGTATAGAATTCGTATTCTACGAGGCCGTAGTGGACGAGGAGTGCTCCGGAGTGTGCATCTACGTTAGGCCAAGGGTTTTTCACTTTACCTAATTCGGAGAGGATGTCCGGAACGGTATCGTATACCATCCAAACGATGCGAACGAGTTCGTCGTTGGGGAGGTGATTTTTAGCGAATTCCATTTGTGCGGTGAAGCGGGGATCGGTTTTACGGAGTACGGCGTGGCCGTATCCTGGTACTACTTTACCTTCTGCGAGGGTTTTGCGTACGTATTTTTCGATCTCTTCTTTGGTGGGGATTCCACCGCCGAGTTCTTCGCGCATGCTGAGTATCCAGCGGATCACTTCCTGGTTGGCGAGGCCGTGGAGGGGGCCAGCGAGGCCATTCATACCGGCAGCGAAAGACAGGTAAGCATCGCTGAGGGCGGAGCCTACGAGGTGAGTGGTGTGTGCGCTTACGTTACCACCTTCATGATCGGCGTGGATGGTCATATAGAGGCGCATCAGTTCGTGGAAGCCTTCATCCTGGTATCCGAGCATATGAGCGAAGTTGCCCGCCCAGTCGAGCATACCGTTGGGTTGGATATGTTGGCCACCTTTATATTTGCGGCGATAGATGTATGCTGCGATGCGAGGGAGGCGTGCGATGAGGTTGAGAGCATCCTCATACATGTAGCTCCAGTAGTCTTTTTTATTGATGCCTTCTGCGTAAGCTTTAGCGAAGAGGGATTCGGTTTGCAATGCCATTACGCCCACGGTGAACATGGTCATGGGGTGCGTAGTGATAGGCAGCGCTTCGATGGCATCGAATACGTGGTTAGGTACGTGGGAGCGGCGTCCGAGGAGGCTGGAGATGTGTTGTACGTCTGCTTCTGTAGGTAGTTCGCCTACGAGCATGAGGTAGAACAGACCTTCTGGGAGTGGTTCGGAGCCACCGGGTACTTTAGGCAAGCTTTCCTTTAGTTCTGGGATAGAGTAACCGCGGAACCGTATACCTTCGTTTGCGTCGAGCAAGGAAGTTTCTGTTACCAGACCAGTAATACCTCTCATACCCTGATATACCTGGGAGATTGTAACATCACCAATCTTTTTGTCGCCGTGATTCTTCACTATGTCTTTCACCTCTGCGTTGAGCTCATCGGCTTTCACCTTGAATTTTTCTTTTATGTACCCCATTTTACTGCGAAAATTTAGTAGTGTAAAACAAAATCGATCAATTGACAAATGTAACGATTTGTTAATGAAGTTGGCACATTAAAACACAGATTCCCATAGGATTTTTTAGGTGGCGGGGAGCGGGCAATTTATCATAAAAACCTCTTTATTAGCGGGTTAAACATATAATCTGTGATAAGTGCAATGGATATTAAAGAAATGTGAAATTTTCATTAGTGCGACGGGGGTTGGATTTGCGGGGGTGTGGGTGCGAGCGAGCGGGTGTGAAGCGAGTGTGAGCTTGCGGGGTATGGGGTGGGTGTGCGGGCGTGTGGGCCAAGATGCGTGGAGATGGAACGAGCGGTGTGAGGTGTGAGGATGACCGGAAGGGCGTGGGGAGATGAGCGGGATGCAGAGCGAGGGATGCGTCTGCGGGGGGGACGGCGAAGATGCGTGGAGATGGAGCGAGCGGTGTGAGGTGTGAGGATGACCGGAAGGGCGTGGGGAGATGAGCGGGGTGCAGAGCGAGGGATGCGTCTGCGGGCGTGTGGGCCAAGATGCGTGGAGATGGAACGAGCGGTGTGAGGTGTGAGGATGACCGGAAGGGCGTGGGGAGATGAGCGGGGTGCAGAGCGAGGGATGCGTCTGCGGGCGTGTGGGCCAAGATGCGTGGAGATGGAACGAGCGGTGTGAGGTGTGAGGATGACCGGAAGGGCGTGGGGAGATGAGCGGGGTGCAGAGCGAGGGATGCGTCTGCGGGGGGACGGCGAAGATGCGTGTGTGTGGGTATGTGAAGGAGAGCATGCAAGTGTATAAAACGTGTGGTACCTGCAGCAATAAAAAAGGAGAGCCATTCGGCTCCCCTTCTATTTGTATACTGTTGTCATGTTCTAATGCTGTGTTGATAGCTCATATAACAATTTCCCTTTGCGGACGGATCCCTTCTCATTTGCGTTGATCACTTCCTGAGCATATAGCGCCATTTTATTGCCATCAAGGGACATATTATAGAGGAAGGCCACCGGTTGTTCTTTACTGTTCACAGGCGTCAGGAAAATAATATCTGAAGTATCGGTAGTCTGAATACAATCGCCTGCATAACAAAGCTGGTATGATGCGTACCCCGGGAGACCTGTTACTATTCCATCCTCCTTAAAGACAACGGGCAACGCACCAGGCGCGGCAGGTTTGCCCTCCTGTGTGATGAGATGATACTGCCGGTTGCCGAACAGTGACTTACGCAGTTCGCGGTCGAAGGTGGCATCAGGTGTTTCCAGCGGTGCATCTACTTTTACATATTGTTCTTTGAACACCTGGCCATCGGCGTATTCTACTGCCATGAAGGTATTACTATCTGCGAGGTTCTTATGAATGTATACACGGGACGGCAGGTCCAGTTTCAGGGAATCTCCTTCCCGGGTAAAAGGGATAGCGTCGGGTTCTTCAAAGCCATTAAATGCCAGTACGCTGTCTTTCAGTTCCGGGCTGAATGACAATGCTACCCAGCCATATACGGGCGCACTTGTGTGTGCAATGCTATGGTTTTCAGCAACCTGGCGGAGATAATCGGCAGCCAGCCATTGTCCGGCCATTTCGGTACCTGTTTTTGTATCTGCGGATCTGGAAGTTCCTGTATTACAAGCGGTAAGGGCGTTACCGGCCAGCAAAAAGGCGATAATAGCTAACGTTGGTCTTCGCATCATATTGGTTCCTTTAGGCCCTACAAGGAACATATTCTATGCCACTTCTTCCTATTGTCGGAATGTTATATGAAAGGGAGTGTGTATTCGTGTACCGCATTATTCTCATTTTGGCTACTACTTAACTCGATAGGGCAACAAAGCCACTTCCCTCCTACCGCCCTTTGCATCGAACAAACAACCACCGTAAAATGCGACAAACGATCTTCCTTTCCGGCGTTTCGGCTGGATCAGGTAAAGCCACTGCACCATTATTCCAATGAAGGGACTGGCCTATTATGACAACGATGCGTCATCCGGAGGATGCTGGCCAAGTCCGGTAGCTGGACCATGTACCCCTGCTGCCACTGGAGGTGTTTAGCGATGAGCGGATGATGTGGCAGATCAGTTGCCTTATGGCAAAGTTTTCACATTAAATAACGGATGTTGCCTCACTTTGGTGCTCTGCGATAGAGGTAGAATGCGAGGCCGCCGAAGATGACGTTAGGTATCCACACGGCGATGATCGGGTTCAGGCCTGCTTTGATAGAGAATACGGTGGAGAATTGGAGGAAGATGATATAGGATGCGCTGATCACGATACCCAGGGCGAGGTGGAGGCCACTTCCGCCCCTGACTTTTTTGGAGGCGATGATACCCCCTATCAGGGTGAGGATGACCACGGCAGCGGCGGATGCGGTGCGGCGGTATCTTTCTACATAATAGGTATTGAGGCCTTCTGTACCGCGGAGTGACTGCCGTTTGGTAAAGGCGACCAGTTCGGGGGTGGTCATTGCTTCCTGGCGGTTTCTTTCTTCTATCAGCTCTTTGGGAATGAGGGGTATTTTGAGTAGGGTATCCTGGCGGCTGTTCCATTTTTCGACGAGGCCGTTGATGGAGCGGGTGGATACGTATTCCAGTTTCCAGCCTTTGGCTATGGAGTCCCAGGAGATACGGTCGGCCATGAGTTTATAGTTAAGGTTTTGGCCATTGACTTTTTCGAGGGTGAAGTTGTTGCCGGTTTTATAGTTCGGGTCGTAGGAGCCGAACGTCACGTAGGTGAAGCTATCCACGCGGGTAGTTTTGTCGTACATGGTACGCTGATCTTCGTGACTGTTGATATACTTGTTTTCGAAGGTGGTGCGGATGCGGTTGGCGTTGGGGACAGTCCAGCGGTTGCCGAGCCAGAGGATGGTACTGAACAGGAATGCGCCTATCCAGTATGGGCGCAGGAAGCGGCGGAAGCTCACTCCGCTACAGAGGATAGCGATGATCTCTGAGCGGTAGGCCATTTTGGAGGTAAAGAAGATAACGGATATAAAGATGAACAAGGGGAACAGGAGTGCGGCGATATGGGGGATAAAGCCGAAATAATAGTCCACCACGATGGTCATTAAGGACAGGTTATTGCTCATGAAGTCGTCGATCTTTTCGGTGATATCGATCACTACGGAGATGACGAGCAAAATCATCAGTGAGTAAATGAAGGTCCCTATGAATTTGCGCAGTATATACCAGTCTATCTTGGTCATTGCGGGTATTGCGATTTATATCTGTGTCCTTTTGTTCTGGAAATAAGTTACAATGTACGATTTGTGAACTTGTCTCCTGTAAATCTAAAATGTTAAATCCTTATTACGAAGGAAAATAGTGGATTTACAGTCTTGTTTGCAGCTGGGGTATCATGCTTTTTTTCCAGGCGTTGAAGGTGCCTGCCAGTATCTGGCGGCGGGCTTCTTTCACGAGTTGGAGGTAGAAGGCCAGGTTATGGATGCTGGCCAGCTGCATGCCTAGTATTTCGCCGGCGACGAAGAGATGACGGAGGTATGCTTTGCTATAGGTGTTGGTGGCGAAGCATTCGTTATGTTCGTCGATGGGGGCGAAATCGTCTGCCCATTTTTTGTTGCGTATGTTGATGACGCCGTTCCAAGTGAACAGCATACCGTTGCGGCCGTTGCGGGTAGGCATTACGCAGTCGAACATATCGATGCCCAGGGAGATATTTTCGAGGATATTCCAGGGGGTTCCTACCCCCATGAGGTATCGGGGTTTTTCTTTGGGCAGTATGTCGCATACGAGGCCGCACATTTCGTACATATCGGCTTCGGGTTCGCCTACACTGAGGCCGCCGATGGCGTTGCCGGCGCAGTTGCGGGCAGCGATCTCTGTTGCGGAGATGGTGCGGAGGTCTTTATAAGTGCTACCCTGTACGATGGGAAACAGCGTTTGTTCGTGTCCGTACGCGGGCGTGGTCTCGCGGAGGCGTTGGATACAGCGGTCGAGCCAGCGGTGGGTGAGTTCCATTGACTTTTTGGCGTATCGGTATTCAGAAGGGTAAGGCGGGCATTCATCGAACGCCATGATGATATCGGCGCCGATGGTGCGTTGGATGTCCATTACGCTTTCGGGAGTGAAGAGGTGTCGGGAGCCATCGATATGGGATTGGAAGAGTACACCTTCTTCTTTGATCTTACGGTTGGCTGCCAGGGAGAATACCTGGTATCCGCCGCTGTCGGTGAGGATGGGTTTTTCCCAGGTGTTAAAACGATGCAGGCCGCCGGCTCGGGAGAGTATGTCCATACCTGGTCGGAGGTAGAGGTGATAGGTGTTGCCGAGGATGATCTGTGCTTGAACATCGTGGCGCAATTGTTCCTGTGTAACGGCTTTTACGCTACCTACGGTGCCTACCGGCATGAATATGGGCGTCTCTATGGCGCCATGGCCGGTGGTGAGTATTCCGGCTCTGGCGTTGCTATTGGCGTCTGTCGTTAAAAGTTCAAACTTCATATGATGGCTACTTGCGAGTGTGCTGCCCGGGTACTGCCGGGAGTGGCTGTTGCGGCTGCTACAGGCACTGCTGGCGGTATCGTTGCGGCCGGCAAAACTAAACTAAAAAATCCACGCTTGGCGTGGATCTGTGAATTTAGCCCGGTGCGGAGCGGGGTTGACTATAGCTAAGTATTTTACATTCAACTCCTTATATCTCTCAGCAATGATAGTGGCAGTCTTACCCGGATCGGCTGATCGTCCGGGTATTGGCGGCGGCATTACCGGGATTTCGTCGCTCTGGAGGGGGGCCTGTTGTAGGAGGTCGAACGGTAATATTTTCTGGTCTTTTTTCCGGTCATATTTACTGACGAGGTCTCAAAGGTATATTATTTACCCTTGAGACCTTTTATATCTTTAGTAATCAATTATTTATGAATGGCTTAGTTGTGCGCGCAGGCTTTTTTTCTGGAGGACAGCCATGGCAGCTACCCAGATGGCTACCAGCGTGATCGCTACGCTGCCCAGGGGGGAGATAATGTCTTTGAGGAATACCAAGGCGATGGCGCTCATAATGACCCAGAGGGTATCGAGGGTGATGATGGTACGGACGGCCCGGATATGGGAGGCGGTGTTGAGGGCGGTGAAGCCGACGAAGGCGGCGAACAGGGCCAGGAAGATACCTACCTCTGTGAAGGGTACGGTGTTGGTGAGGCCGAAGAGGGTTGCGACGGGCCTGGCGGCTACGACGAGTGCGATACCTGTAATGCCGCTACTGATGGCGTTGATCATCATAATGTTTTTCAAAGTTATCATTGTTGTAAGTTTTGATGTGTTATTGTGATGATGCAAAGGTACTTGGGCGAGGGGGCGTTGGAGGTATCCTGTGACGACAACTCGTTATCATTTGGCGCCAGGCGGCGGGTGAGGAGGTTCATTTTCAGGTTGAGTAAGGTGGAATTTATCCACAAACGCATACAGATGATCGAAATCGTATATATTTGCCGTCACTATGTTCGACAGCCTGGGAATAATTGTTTTTTACTGTTTTGCTGCTATCGCCGGAATACAGGTGTTTTATTACCTTATTTTCTTTTCGCGGCTAGCCTTTTACCGACGACAGTTTGACCAAGATCACACGCCGTCGGCGGAAGTATCTGTGATCATTTGTGCGAGGGATGAGGAGATGAATCTGCAGAAGTATCTGCCCAGTGTGTTACAGCAGCGATACCAGGTACATCACCAACCTTTATATGAGGTGATTGTGGTGAATGACAATTCAGAAGATGACACGAAATACTACTTACAGTCGATAGAGCCAGGTTATCCACATTACCGGCATATAGAAATCAAACAACCCGCCAAGTTTATCCCCGGAAAAAAATACCCGCTCTCCATAGGTCTCAAAGGTGCTAAATATGAGAATGTGCTGTTAACCGATGCTGATTGTAAGCCGGGCAGTACGTATTGGTTGTCTTTTATGAGCCAGGGGTTTACGGAGGGTAAGGAGATTGTGCTGGGGTATGGGGCCTACCATAAGAAGCCTGGTTTTCTGAACAAGGTGATCCGTTACGAGACGTTTTTCAGTGCGATGCAGTATTTATCGTTTGCGTTGTCGGGTATTGCGTATATGGGTGTGGGGCGTAACCTGGCTTACAAGCGGGAGTTATTTTTCCGTCAGAAGGGGTTTACGGCGCACCAGCATTTGGCCTCTGGGGATGACGATCTGTTTGTGAATGCGGCTGCTACTAGTCGTAATGTGGCGGTGGTAGTAGATCCGCAGGCTTTTACATATTCTGAGCCGAAGAGCAGTTGGAGGAGTTGGTTCCGTCAGAAGACGCGTCATATGTCGACGGGGCGACATTATAAGTTCGGGCATAAGTTCTTGTTGGGGCTGTTTTCATTGAGTCAGTTCCTTTTTTATCCTTTTTTTATTGCCGGGTTATTTTATCACCCGATGTTATATTATGTGTTGGGCATCTTTGTTCTGAAGGTGCTGGTACAGTCCATTATCACATACAAGGCGATGCAAAAGCTGGATGAGCCTGATCTTTTCAAGTATGGCTGGTTGATGGATATCCTTATGTGCCTGTATTACATTATCTTCACACCTGCATTATTATTTAAGTCCAAGAACAGGTGGTAGTCACCATGTTTGGGGGATTATACCGTTGCTAGCGGTATTTTTATGTGCCTTCCGATGAGGAGGGCATCGCTAATTATACGATATGGAGATCATTTTAAAATACTTTGACGACTTTTCGGATACGCAGATGCAGCAATTTCAGGCATTGGGGGGGCTGTATAAGGAGTGGAATGAGCAAATCAATGTGATATCGCGGAAGGATATTGATGCATTGTATGAGAAGCATGTGTTGCATTCGTTGGCGATAGCTGCTATTGCGGATTTTGCTGATGGGATGACGGTGCTGGACCTGGGTACGGGGGGTGGTTTTCCTGGTATTCCGTTAGCGATCTTTTTCCCGGAGGTGCAATTCCACCTGGTGGATTCTATCGGCAAAAAGATCAAGGTAGTGGAGGCGGTAGCGGAGGCTTTGCAGCTGCGTAATGTGACGACTGCGCATAGTCGTGTGGAGGATGTGAAGCGGAAGTTTGACACGGTGGTATCTCGGGCGGTGGCGCCGTTGCAGGATCTGTGGAAATGGAGTAAGCCGGTGTTGCGGAAGTCATTACAGCCGGATTTGCGGGCGGCTCAGGAGGAGCGTGATTTTCGGGGCCGGTTGATCTGTCTGAAGGGCGGTGATCTGGCGCAGGAGATATCGGAGAGTGGTTGCCGGCCTTTGCTGACGGACATTTTCGAGTTATTCCCGGAGCCTTACTTTGAGCAGAAGTATGTGGTGGTGGTGTAAGTGCTGTTAATGAATGTGTTATAAAAAGATGTTAACCCCTGCTATCCTATTTTTCTTACCCCGGAAAATTTTTGACCAATTGTACAATATCCTACCACTTGTATCGTCTTCCTTATTAAGATGAAAGAGTTGGTCCTCACACCCACATCTATGGTTCAAGAACAAAACGAGCGCATACAGCAGACCGTCAGGCAGGAGCGTAAGCGTTTGCTTCACTTTATTCGCCAGCGGGTGAATAATGTGGCGGATGCGGAGGATATTTTACAGGATGTATTCTACCAGTTTACGGAGTACCTGCGGTTGGGTAGTCATATAGACTCTCTGACGGGGTGGTTATTTGCGGTAACGCGAAATAAGATTACGGATTGGTTCCGTAAGAAGCGGGAGAGTAATTTTTCGGATCATACGGCGGTGGTAGATGGGGAGGAGCATTTGTTTCTGACGGAGATGCTGGCGGACACGGGTGTTACGGGGCAGGCGGATGCGCCGATGTTACGTAAGGTGATGGCGGAGGCTATCATGCAGGCAGTGGAGGAGTTGCCGGCGGAGCAGCGGGATGTGTTCCTGCAGCATGAGGTGGAGGGTAAATCCTTCAAGGAGATGTCGGAAGCGACGGGTGTGCCGGTGAACACTTTATTGTCGCGCAAGCGGTATGCTGTATTGTATTTGCGTGATCGCCTGGAACAGTTGTACCGGGAGTTATTAAATGACTAATTAAACATATTATCATGGGAAGAATACCAAGGGGCAGTGGAAAAAAGATCGGCCTGGGCATACTTAAGTTTGTAGTGTTGGGTGTGCTATGTATAGGGGCGTTGGGTTTTGTGATCATGATGCTGTGGAACTGGCTGGTACCTGAGTTGTTCCATGGGCCAATCATAACGTTCTGGCAGGCATTAGGTATTTTATTGCTGAGTAAGTTGCTTTTCGGCTGGCACAACAGTGGCGGGCATGATGGTGGCTGGGGATTTAAGGGGAAGAAGCAATGGAAGGATAAGATGATGAACCGGATGGAGCGGTTAGATCCTGAGCAGCGGGAGCGTATCCGGGAGCGGTTTGCGGAGCGTTATGGGGAGTGTGTGAGCCGGTCTCGTTTTGGCCGATCTGACAAGGATGCGGGCCGGCAGGGTGGCGGTTATCGTGACTGGCGGAATGAGGCAGGCGAGGGTAATAATGAACCGGAACGTACTGAAAATATTTAACTACCCGCGGATAAGCGGGAAGGCGCTGGTGAATGATACTTTCGCCTTCCTACTTTCCGAGGTAGCACCACACCATTACCATGCAAAACACTGTTCTTATGATCGGAATATTCAAGACCAACATTGCCACCCGGCGTGATAGTCTGGAAATGTTAACAGCGATCCGCCGGCAATTCCAGGTAGGGTCCTGCAATGTAGACCTGGAGGACTGCGACAAGGTATTACGTATAGTCGACATGCCGGTATCAGAGGATACGATGATTGATTTTGTAAGGCGTAGCGGATTTGATTGTGAATTACTGGATTGATATTTTTCTCTTCTTTTTGTGCGTAGCCGGCTGACGAATCCTGATCGTCATTTTAGTATAGGGGGTAACCGGTTTTTTGGTTAATTTATGTCCGGAAACCATTAGTTATGAGGCCCTTTTATGCGATTTTAGCCAACACCTTTGCTACGTCCATCACCAATACATTTGTCTGGTTTGCGGTTACTTTCTGGGTATACCTGGAAACGAAATCTGTGCTGGCGACGTCTGTCATGGCGGGCGTATACGTTGGTACGGTAGCGTTATCGGGGTTCCTGCTCGGTTCGATCGTGGACCGGTACCGGAAGCGGACGTCCATGATGATCTCCAACATCGCGTCGCTGGTACTATATGTGATTGCTGCTGTGCTGTATGCGACGGCACCGGCAGGTGCTTTCAAACACGACGATAGTATCTTACTCTGGGTGTTCATCCTGCTGGCCTTGTTTGGCGCCCTGGCAGGCAACCTGCGTGGTATTGCGCTACCTACAATTGTGACCATTATGATCCCTCCTGAAGAGCGGGATAAAGCGAACGGGATGGTGGGCACGGTGAACGGCGTATCTTTTCTGCTGGCCTCCATTATGAGTGGTATGGCGGTAGGTTTCCTGGGTATGTTCTGGATACTGATCGCGTCGCTGATACTCTGCCTGTTGTCCATTCTTCACTTATTGGCGGTACATATCCCAGAAAAGGAGATCGTGCATGGTGATACGCCCCACGGCGCGATAGATGTGAAAGGGACTATCAAAGCGATCCATCTTATCCCCGGTCTTTTTGCCCTGATCTTTTTCAACACATTCAATAACTTCCTGGGGGGCGTATTTATGTCGCTGATGGACCCTTATGGCCTGACGCTGGTATCGGTGCAGGTATGGGGTATATTATGGGGTGTACTGAGCCTGGGATTTATCCTGGGAGGCATTATGGTAGCCAAGCGGGGATTGGGTGAGCGGCCTATACGTACGTTATTTCTTTGCAACGTGGTGATGTGGATCATTTGTATTTTCTTTACTATCCAGGCATCGATCGTGCTCCTGGGTGTGGGTGTGTTTATCTACATGTGTCTCATTCCTGTCATAGAAGCTGCGGAGCAGACGATTTTGCAGAAGGCGGTACCGCTGGAGCGGCAGGGGCGTGTATTTGGTTTTGCGCAGAGTATTGAGCAGGCGGCTTCTCCGATCACGGCTTTTGTGATAGGGCCTGTAGCGCATTTCATCTTTATTCCTTTTATGACTACGGGTAAGGGGGTGGAGCTATTCGGCAGCTGGTTTGGCGTGGGTACCGACAGGGGTATTGCGCTTATCTTTATCATTGCCGGTACTATTGGGTTGATCGTCACTTTGCTGGCGATGCGGTCGTCTGCTTACCGGCAGTTATCTCAATTATAATCCTCTCTCCTACCCTGTAAAAAGCTCTCCGGATGCTGTACCTGCTGGAGGTATGGCATCCGGAGAGCTGGTATTTGGCCAGGTGATATTATTGTACTATCAGCCTGTTGTTGCTGCGATCGATATCGGCCAGTCTTTGGCTGGGGTCTATCTCTACTTCTTTGATAGCGGATAATGGCAGGTCTATTTCCACTTCGTAGGTGGGATGTGTCCAGTACCAGCCATCGTGTACTACGCGTTTCATGGAGGCATCTTCATTAGGTTTTTCGCCGAACATGATGGATAGTGGTACGTAGTGCATTACTTTATCGCCGGTCTTAGGTGTTACGACGAGATCTATGGGCATGGGCATTAGTCCGACCCTGGCGAGGCGTACGATTGTTTTATTCCCTTTTTCATAAATGCTGTCGATACCGTAGTCGATGTGTTTGGTGGTATAAACCAGGTATTGTTTGTACCAATCGAGCTGTATACCGCTTTGTTTTTCCATGATGCGGATGAAGTCGTTTGGATTGGGATGTTTGAAGCGCCAGGTCCAGTAGTAATTGAGGAGGCCTTTATCGCGATTGGCGGCGCCGATGATGTATCCCAATTGTTCGAGGAATACGGCTCCTTTTGCGTAGGCGGTGGTGCTATATCCGAAGTTGGTATTGTAGTGATCGGAGTGGGTGGACATGGGCTCTTCCCGGCCGCTGTTGGCCAGGGCGAAGTAGGTTCGGTAGGAGCCGGCATGTGGATTTTGTCCTTTGAGGGAGTCGATGGTGTTGTAGATGGTATTGTCTTCGGCGAAGGTGGTGAAGCCTTCATCCATCCAGGGGTAGAGGCTTTCGTTGGTAGCCATCATCATCTGGTACCAGCTGTGCATCCATTCGTGGATGGCGACATTGTATAGTCCCATCATTTTACCATTTCCCATGATGAGAGTGGCCATTGGGTATTCCATACCGCCATCGCCGCCCTGGATAAAGGAGTATTGTTTATAGGGGTAAGGGCCATAGTGTTGTTTGATGAACGCGTAGGCCTTGGGTATCATGTTAGCCAGTTGTGGCCAGGTGGTTTTGGTGGTTTCGTTTTCGATATAGAAGAAGTGGGCGGTGAAGCCATCTACCTGTTGGGTGATATGTTTATAGTCTGGATCGGCGGCCCATACGAAGTCGTGTACGTTGGGGGCTACGAAGTGCCAGGTGAGTTTGTCGCCGGCGGGGGTTTGTACTTTGGAGCCGGGTGTTTCGTATCCGTGGCCGATCTGCTGGGGGTTTTGGAGGTAGCCGGTACCGGCGACGGTGAATGCTTTATCGATGCTGATCTTTACGTCATAGTCGCCCCAAACGCCATAGAATTCGCGGGCGATGTAGGGTGTTGGATGCCAGCCTTCGTAGTCGTATTCGCACATTTTAGGGTACCACTGTGCCATGGAGTAGTCTACGCCTTCGACGTTATTACGGCCGCTGCGGCGTATTTGTACGGGCACCTGTGCTTCGAAGTCCATATCGAAGGTGGTGGTGGTACGTGGCAGGATGGGTTTGTCGAGGGAGACTTCGAGGATGGTTTCGATGACCTTATAGTTTTGTTTTCTGCCATCGCGTTTGAGGGACAGCACTTTCTGGTAGCCGACTTCGTTGGGTTCCAGTTTGGAGATGCGGTCGCGTACGCGCTGGTCCCAGTCCTGCATGTTATTGCCCCGGCGATCTTTGCCATACACTACTTTTCCCAGTTCGCGGCTGCGTACGTCCATCATGCTATTGGGCTGGAATGCGTTCCAATACAGGTGGTAGAAGACCTTGTAGAGGGTATCAGGGGAGTTATTAAAATATTGCAGTTTTTGTTTACCACTGAGGCGGTGTGCCTGTACATCCATGTTGATGTCCATTGTATACTTTACCCTTTGTTGCCAGCGGTCAGGCTGAGCCTGCGCGGCTGTTGCGAATAGCAGACATAGGGCAATGCTTTTTCCCAATAGCAATTGCTTCATCGACGTATTTCCATTTTTGATTAAGGTGCTAATTTATGACAATTTCGGTGAGCAGCTTTCCAAAAAATGGTTGAAAGGCGGTATGGTATTCGTTCCATGTGATGTAATTGGTGGTAAAACACGCTGTGACACATGAAAAGAATAAATATGCGGCGGTGTTATGTAAAATGTAATTAAATGCTGTTTATTTGTAGGCGGCACCTGGTGGTACCATTTGTAGCGGACTATTACCCTTGTTTGTGTGCAGGCTGTTCTCTTATCAATATGCGGACATTGATAAATAGCCAGGTGAGGAGATGTGGTTATCATCTTTTCATATTACCCTTTACAACAATCATCTAAACCATAAAAAATGTAGTATGTCAACCAAAAGAATCATTGACGGTTATCCATTTGTGGACTATACACATGATACTTATGAGCCCTCTGCAATGCTGCGTCAATCTCAGGATTTCCTGCATTGGATGGACAAACGTCGTACTGTCCGCGACTTTTCAGACCGGCCTGTATCCCGGGAGGTTATTGAGAACATTATCCTGACGGCGAGTACGGCGCCATCGGGGGCGCACAAGCAGCCGTGGACGTTTTGTGCGGTGGAGCGCCCTGCGATCAAGCAGCTTATCCGTCAGGAAGCGGAGGCGGAGGAGTACCGGAGTTATAACGGGCGCATGAGTGAGGAGTGGTTAAAGGATCTACGGCCTTTGCAGACGGACTGGCAGAAGCCTTTCCTGGAGGTGGCGCCCTGGCTGATCATTCTGTTCAAGCGTATTTACGAGGTAGAGGAGAATGGGCATAAGCATAACAACTACTATGTGCAGGAGAGTGCGGGTATTGCTGCGGGTTTTTTGCTGGCAGCGATCCATCATGCTGGGTTGGTGGCGTTGACGCATACGCCGAGCCCGATGAATTTCCTGGGTAGTATTCTGGAGCGTCCGGAGAATGAGAAGCCGTTCCTGCTGGTACCGGTGGGTTATCCGGCGGAGGAGTGCTGGGTGCCTGATCTGCGTCGTAAGGCGCTGGAGGAGGTAGCGTTCTTTTATTGATAGTTATTTAGCGGGAGCTCTTTATATGAAGGGGTTCCCGTTTATCCATCTTTTCCCTGGAGGATAATCACGATCTCTCCTTTTACGCCTTTTTCTGCGAAGTGATCCCTTACTTCCTGTAGTGATCCTCTTTTATTTTCTTCAAACATTTTGGTGAGTTCGCGGGAGACGCAGCAAAGTCTGTCGGGGCCGAAGTATTGTATAAAGTCTTCGAGGGTTTTGACGAGGCGCATGGGGGATTCGTAGCATACGATGGTGCGGTCTTCTTCTGCAAGCCTGGTGAGCAGGGTATGGCGGCCTTTTTTTGGTGGGAGGAAGCCTTCGAAGGAGAAGCGGTTCATGGGGATGCCGCTGTTGACGAGGGCGGGTACAAAGGCGGTGGCGCCGGGGAGGCATTCGACGGGTACGCCGGCGCGGATACATTCTCTTACGAGCAGGAATCCCGGATCGGAGACGCCTGGTGTGCCTGCATCTGTGAGGAGGGCCATGGTCTTACCGGCTTGCAATTGTTGCAGCAGGTGTTGTAATACTTTATGTTCGTTGTGTTGATGGTAGGGGGTAACGGGCTTGCTGATCTGGTAGTGTTTGAGCAGGAATCCGGAGGTGCGGGTATCTTCTGCGAGGATGAGGTCTGCGTCTGTCAGTACTTTAACGGCGCGGTAGGTGATATCATCGAGATTACCTATTGGAGAGGGAACTATATATAATTTCATTGATGTACGATTTTAGACCTACGACCTGAGATTTGTTGCCTGAACATTTACATGAGATCGTAAATCTAAAATCGTAAATCGTAAATGTGGCTTACTGGATATTTACTTCAAAAGACTCCATTACCTGGTTAGCCAGGAGTTTCTGGCAGGCGGTTTCGGCGATCTGCAGGGCATCTTCTTTGGTATTGGCTTCGATATGCAGGGTAATGTGTTTGCCTATTCTCACATCATTGATCTGGTTCAGACCGAGGTTCTTCAGTCCGCTCATTACTGCTTTACCCTGAGGGTCGAGCAATTCTTTCAGTGGCATCACATTGATATGTGCAGTAAAAGTCATTGTGCTAAAAATTTTGACGCAAAACTATAGAATAAATAGATAAGAATTAACATTTTGTCGTTGCGGGCGGCCATTAAGTGGTGCTGATCTTAGGAGGCGCTACCAATGAGAGGATGACGTATGCCAGGAATATGAAGGGTACGGCGGCATATTGCAGGAGAGGAATACTGATGATGGCCAGGGCAATGAGGAGGAAGCGAGGCCAGTTCTTGGCGACAGACAGGCTTTTGAATTTAAGGCTGATCATTGGTATTTCTGCGACCATGAGGTAGCAGAGTATGGCGATGATGCCGTAGAGTACCCATATATGCTGGAGCCAGTGAGCTAGGTTGAAGGAGTTGTACAATACTATGAGTGGGAAAGACGCTACCAGCAGCCCTACTGCGGGAGTGGGCATGCCGATGAAGTTTTCGGACTGCCGGGTATCGAGGTTGAACTTAGCGAGGCGATATGCTGCAAAACACGGTACCAATAGGGCTGGAGCGAGGTTGACGTAAGACACATCGAATACGTCGGGCATTTGCATATAGGCGGTACGGAGCAGGCGGAACAGGATCATACCAGGTACGAGTCCGAAGCTGATGACATCCGCCAGGGAATCGAGTTCTTTACCCATGGGGGATTGTACTTTGAGCCAGCGGGCAACGAGGCCATCGAAGAAATCGAAGACCCCTGCGAGGACTACGAGTGCGGAAGCCCAGTATACGGGGGCCGGGTTAGTGATGGTATAGTCATTACCATTGAACTCTGCGATGTATTGAGGGGCGTGCAGGATGCAGATAACGGCGAGGGCGCCGCAAAACAGGTTGCACAGGGTAAGGATGTTAGGTAATTGTTTCATAATCTGGTCCATGAGGGTCCGCTCATGGTTGGTAAGATTTTATTAGACGATATACATTCGAACCGGACGCGCCGCTAATGTAGAAATATCGGCGTATAAATCGGTAAAAATTTCCGGGCGGCGGGTAGATAAAAAGATATGTTCCGCACGACGGGCGCGGAACATACCAATTATTTATTGTTTGCGGCTGATCAGTGTTTCATCAGCGTTTCTATTTCATCTGCGGTGATCGGGATATTTTTCATCAGGTCTACGTTGCCGGAGGCGGTGAGCCAGATATTGTTTTCTATACGGATGCCGATGTTTTCTTCTTCTACATAGATACCAGGTTCTACGGTGAGGACGGCGCCTTCGGGGATTGGTTTCCAGAAGGAAGGACCGAGGTCGTGTACATCTATGCCCAGGTGGTGGGAGATGCCATGGTAGAGGTATTTGCGGTAGGCAGGATTTTCCGGGTCTTGATTGTTGATATCTTCCTGTTTGAGGAGGCCGATCTTCACGAATTCTTTGCCTGCTTCTTCTCCTACCATTTCGTGGTATTTGCCGATGGTGATACCAGGGCGGAGGATGCCTTTGGCATAGTTGTGCAGGTGGAGGCAGGCGTCATAGATCTCGCGCTGGCGTTTGGTGAACTTACCATTTACGGGTACGGTGCGGGTGAGGTCGGCATTATAGCCACCATATTCGGCGCCGAAGTCCATCAGTATCAGTTCTCCATCTTTACACTCCTGGTTGTTGGCCACATAGTGCAAGGTACGGGCACGGTCGCCGCTGGCGATGATGGAGCCATAGGCTTCGCCGCCGGAGCGATTGCGGAGGAATTCGTGGAGGATCTCTGCATGTATCTCATGTTCCCATACGCCAGGTTTGATGAACTGGAGGAGGCGGCGGAAAGTTTTTTCGGTGATGTCGATGGCTTGCTGGATCACTTTGATCTCGTCTGCGGTTTTCACTGCGCGTACTTCTTTCATGATAGCGGCAGCGCGCAGGTAGTTATGCAGTGGGTACCTGGTACGCATTTCTTCTGCATAGCGGTAGTCGCGTACGGGTACGAGGTTAGCCTTACGATTGTTCTCGTTGGAGTTGAGGTAGATATTTTCTGCCTCATGTATCCATTGCTGGAGTACGGCATCCAGGCTATCGAGCCATACGATGGTATTGATACCGGAGATAGCGAAGGCTTCCTCGCGGCGAAGGCGGTGACCATCCCATTTCTCTTTCAGCTCATTAGGGCGGACCAGTACGAGTACTTCGCGGTATTTAGGATCCGGATGGTCCGGGTATAGGATGACCATGGTATCTTCCTGTTCGATACCGGTGAGCCAATAGAGATCGGAATTTTGCTTAAAACGGTGCAGTGCGTCTCCATTGGTAGGGAGCTCATCGTTTGAGTTAAAGATGGCGATGGACTGCGGCTTCATTTTAGCGATAAAACGCTGACGGTTTTGGACAAATATCTGCGCATCCAGAGGCAAATACTTCATAATGAATGTTTTATATGAAAATGTATGATTTAAATCCAAATAAGGCGTCAAACCTACAGCAAAATGACGAAATGGGAAGTGGATTTTATGATGTGCGGAGTGGTAGCCCGGGCAATGGGGTGGAGTTCAGGGTAATTTTGGTAAAGCGGTCCAACGGGCGGGAAGTACGCTTTACTTATACAAATGGTATAGGAAAAGCGCAGGAAAGGTGGACGTGAGATATAGGATGACTATAGGAATGTTATAGGAAAGGTGGACGTGAAGTATAGTTTACTTATACCGATGCTATAGGAGAAGCGAAGGAAAGGTGGAGGTGAGTGAAACCGGAACTTTTCTAATTTTGACCACTTTTCGTATTTTATGATCCCGGGGCTTTCACCCGGGTGAAATTATAATCTGACGGCTGCGGCCACCACTTCATTATGTTACCTATATAGACGGTGTTGACCCGTCGCAAGTGGAGCGGATGATGAAGATGGGTATTGGAGGTATGACGGGGAATAACCTTTTTGGGGGATATCGGTTGGTTCTCGATACGAAAAAAGGGAAACTTCGGGTTGATAAAGTAGGCTTTGGGGGGTAAGGGAGGGGCGGCAATCGATAGCAATATGGCTGTTAATATGACTTAGCATATTAATCAAAAAACGATCAAACGCTGTACTAACGGGCTTATCAAGGCATTAAAAGAGTTGACAAAGTATTTCACGCGTTCATTTTTGCACTGGTAATCAGCATATTAATAATAGCTCATTTTTTACTATATATTGACAGCTAATTCCTTTGCGTTTTTAGCAAATAAAAACGGGGCTATTAAATATTATTTAAACAAAAAAAGGTTAGGTGGCTGAATTGTCTAAATTTCAATGGGACAACACCTATAAAATTTGACAATATCAAAAAATCGCTAGTTTTGCTTTTACACCAAAACAATCTTGCTTTATGCAAATGAGCAGCGTAAGGAATCCCATTACAGACTTACGGGAATTAGGCATAGAGAACACGGCTAATATTTTTTATCAACTTTCGCCGGACGCCTTAGTTACCCAGACCTTGGCCCGCAAACAAGGTGAGTTATCTGACAGTGGCGCACTGGTCGTGCACACGGGAGAATTTACCGGCCGTTCACCCAAAGACAAGTTCATAGTAAAGGATGACAAGACCCTACATACTGTTAACTGGAATGACTTTAACATTGCTATAGAGCCTGCCTCTTTTGACAAGCTGTATAATAAGGTTACGAAGTATTTTGCAGGTAAAGAGGTATGGATGCGGGATTGTTATGCCTGTGCAGATGCTAACTATCGTATCAACATTCGTGTGATCAACGAGATGCCATGGGCGAACCTGTTTGCTTATAACATGTTCTTGCGTCCTTCTGAGGAGGAGCTGGAGTACCTGGATATAGACTGGACGATTATACAGGCACCTGGCTGTATGGCGGATCCGGCTACGGATGGTACCCGTCAGCATAATTTTGCTGCGGTAAGTTTCAGTAAAAAGATCATCCTGATTGGCGGTACTGCTTATACGGGAGAGATGAAGAAGGGTATTTTTACTATTCTGAACTATGTACTTCCTCATGAGAAGGGGGTATTGAGTATGCACTGTTCTGCCAACCAGGGTAAGGACGGGGACACTGCGGTGTTCTTCGGCTTGAGTGGTACTGGAAAGACGACGCTCAGTGCTGATCCGGAGCGTAAGCTGATCGGTGACGATGAGCATGGCTGGACGGCAGAGAATGTGTTTAATTTCGAAGGTGGTTGTTATGCCAAGTGTATCGACCTGAGTGAGGAGAAGGAACCACAGATCTTCCGGGCGGTGCGTGAAGGCGCTTTGCTGGAGAATGTGGCATTCTATGCTGGTACTAACCAGGTGAATTATGCAGACAAAAGTATTACGGAGAATACCCGTGTATCTTATCCGTTACATTATATAGATAATGCGATGGAGCCTTCTGTGGGTGGTATTCCGCAGAATATCTTTTTCCTGACCTGTGATGCTTACGGGGTATTACCTCCGATCTCCAAGCTGACGCCTGGTCAGGCAATGTACCAGTTTATTTCCGGATATACAGCTAAGGTGGCTGGTACGGAGGCGGGTGTAACGGAGCCTAAGTCTACGTTCAGTGCATGTTTTGGTGCACCGTTCCTGCCATTGCATCCTGCGAAGTATGCGCAGATGCTGGGGGATAAGATGCGTAAGCATGAGGTGAATGTGTGGTTAGTAAATACCGGTTGGACCGGAGGTCCGTATGGTGTAGGTAACCGTATGAAGTTGAGTTATACCCGTGCGATGATCGGTGCTGCTTTGCGCGGAGAGCTGGATGAGGTTACTTATCATGAACAGCCGGTATTTGGTTTTGCTATTCCGGGCAATTGTCCGGGGGTACCTGGGGAGATCCTTGATCCGCGTAACACCTGGGAGGACAAGGAGGCGTATGACAAGCAGGCGGCTAACCTGGCTGGCCAGTTTGTGCGTAACTTTGAAAAGTATGCTGCTGAAGCGGGAGAAGAAATTTTATCTGCATCTCCAAAAATTTAATTATATTGTAGGTCTTTAGCCTTGTAAGTTCCACCGCATGTAACAAGTTCAGTAAAGGCCATGCCTTGACGCAAAACAAGTTCCGTATCAGTTTCGTTCTGAAAACACGCGAACTTGTTTTGCGGAACTTGTGGGAATCCTCTCCTTTTTACTCTTTTTATTCTCTTTCGCTTAGAAGACGTATCCCGATCAAAAAAGTACTACTCCTTTTTAGCTGATAATATTTTTTTCACTATAACCTGTGGCTATTATTGGTGCTTGTTAGGCGATGAGTATCAATCACAAATCGGATGGACGCATTTGTGATTTATGATTACCTTTGCACATGCAAATTATAGACGGTAAACTTGTATCTGAGGCTATCAAGGCCCAGCTGGCCACTGAAGTGGCGGCATTGAAGGCTGCCGGCAAAAAGGTTCCTCACCTGGCAGCGATATTAATAGGCAACGACGGCGCAAGCGAGACTTATGTAGCATCCAAGGTGAAATCTTGTGCGGCGATCGGTTATGACTCTACCCTGCTGCGTTTTGACGCGCAGATCTCCGAAAAGCATTTACTGGACCAAATAGCATTACTCAATGAAAATCCTGATGTAGACGGTATATTGGTACAATTGCCATTACCTAAACACATCAATGAAGAGTTGGTGATCAATGCTATTGATCCCAGCAAGGATGTGGATGGTTTTCATCCGGTGAATGTAGGTAAGATGGTAAGTGGTTTACCTGCATTTATTCCTGCGACGCCTTATGGCATTATGTTGTTGTTGGAGCATTATAATATTCCTACGAAGGGTAAACATGCGGTGGTGATTGGCCGCAGCCACATTGTGGGTACGCCGATCAGTATCCTGTTGAGCCGTAACAGCAATCCTGGTAACTGTACGGTTACGCTGTGTCACTCTCAGACGGCTAACCTGGCGGAGATCTGCCGGGAGGCGGATATCATTGTGGCGGCGATCGGCAGACCTAATTTTGTGACCGGTGATATGGTGAAAGAAGGTGCTGTGATCGTTGACGTGGGTATCAACCGTGTTGCTGATGAGAGTAAGAAGAGTGGTTTCCGGTTAGTGGGTGATGTGAACTTTGCGGAGGTATCTCCCAAGGTAAGTTTTATTACGCCGGTACCGGGAGGTGTTGGTCCGATGACGATCGCTGCGCTGTTAAAGAACACTTATCAGGCATGTATCGGAGAAAAGGGCAATCTGAACTAAGAAACCAAAAATACAGCTGATTATCAGCTATTTAAAGGGAACGTATCGCACGTTCCCTTTTTATTTATTTGCAGGAGGCATGCTATTGCCTGCGGAATATTTGGCATTTGCCCTGCGATTTAGGAACTTTGCGGCAAATTATGTCTACCGTCTCACTACATACCAGTACCGCTATTGCCACTTTGCCAGTTATGGAAAGCTTTTATACGCTTCAGGGCGAAGGACTTTACCAGGGGCATGCGGCTTATTTCATCCGGCTTGGTGGCTGTGATGTAGGTTGTCATTGGTGTGATGTGAAGGATAGCTGGGATGCTGCCAAACATCCGCAGGTATCTATTGCGGAGATCGTATCGAGGGCTTCGCAGCATCCGGGTCGCCTGGCGGTGATCACTGGTGGAGAGCCGCTGTTGCACAACCTGGATGGTCTGTGTAAGGCGCTGCATAAGGCTGGTTTTCGTACGCATATGGAGACATCCGGTTCTTCTCCATTAAGTGGTAAATGGGATTGGATCACTTTATCTCCCAAAAAATTCAAAGCGCCGCTTCCTGATATTTGCCGCCAGGCGAATGAGTTAAAGGTGGTTATTTTCAACAAATCTGATTTTGCCTGGGCGGAGAAGTATGCTGCGCTGGCGGGCAAACACTGTAAGCTCTATCTGCAACCTGAATGGGATCGTGCGGCAGAGATGACCCCGCTTATTGTGGATTATATCAAAGAGCATCCGCAATGGACCTTATCTGTACAGGTGCACAAGTATATTAACGTTCCCTGATCTTTCCCTGGCGGGAGTGCCCGCATCTTCCAATATTACGCTGGCTTTTTTCGTTACTTTACAGGCAGATAAATATAAAAGTAACTTAATACCTTTTCTGGTCTAGGGCTGGGGGAGGGTACAGATATCGACTATGAAAAAGTGTTCCCTGTTCTTAATAGGCTGTTTGTTGTTGCCTGTCCTGTTTGCTACGGCTCAGGTAGTGACTTATGAGACGGCGCCTAAAAAGGCCCAGCAATATTTTGACAATGCTATTACGGCTGTCCGAGGGTTCAACCTTCCGGAGGCGGTGCGTTTGTTGGGAGAGGCCATCAAGGTGGCGCCTGGTTTTGCGGATGCTTATGGTCAGCGAGGCATAACATATGTGGAGCTAAAACAATACAAAGAGGCGCTGGCCAGTTTTGATAAATTAAAGCAGCTGGATAGTGGTGCCTTGCGGCCTGCAACGTTATCATACTCGAAGGCACTGGCTGGCGGAGGGCGCTTTGGGGATGCGCTGGCAGTGGTCAACCGGTACCTGGAGACCACGAAGTCGAAAAATCCTACTGCGGAGCGTTTAAAAGCCAATTACGAGTTTGCGTTACAATATGCATTGAAGGCGGTGCCTTTTGAGCCACATAACCTGGGAGAGCATATCAACAGTAAAGATCCGGAGTACTTTCCTTCGCTTACGATCGATAATAAGACGCTTGTATTTACCCGGCGGGTAAACGGGCGTAATGAGGATTTTTTTGTGGCCAGCAGGGATAGTCTTGCCTGGGCACCGGCGAAGGATATGGGGGAGCCGGTAAATTCTGCCTTTAATGAGGGTGCGCAGCAGATCTCGCAGGACGGGGAGATGCTTGTATTTACCGGATGTGATTTTCCTGGCGGGTTGGGTAGTTGTGATATTTATTTTTCCCGGAAGACAGCTAACGGCTGGGAGGCCCCTAAAAACATAGGCCCGTCTATCAACACACGCACTTGGGAATCGCAGCCTTGTCTGTCGCCCGACAAGCAGACGCTGTACTTTGTACGGGAGACGGATGATCAGAGTGCTGATATATTCCTGAGCAAGTTACAGCCCAATGGGCAATGGGGGCGGGCGGAGCGGCTGGGGCCTAACATTAATACAAGAGGCAGGGAGACGACCCCATTTATACATGCCGATAACCAGACACTTTTCTTCGCCTCCAACGGTCATGCCGGTTATGGCAATATGGATATGTTTTACAGTCGCCGGCAGCCGGATGGTAGCTGGGGGCCTGCGGTGAACCTGGGTTATCCGATCAATACGATCGACGAGGAAGCCAGCCTGATCGTAGCTGCTGACGGTAAGACCGCTTACTTCGCTTCTGACCGAGCAGACAGTAAAGGTTCGCTGGATATTTACAGCTTTGAATTGTATCCGGAGGCGCGTCCCTTGCAGACACTTTATGTGAAAGGATATGTTTTTGATTCTGTCAGCAATGCCCGGCTGGCGGCTCAGCTGGAATTGACGGATCTGGGCACGGGGCAGGTGGTCAGTGTACTGCAGAGTGATAAGGACGGTAACTACCTTGTTCCGCTGCCTGTAGGGAAAGATTATGCATTTAATGTAAACAGGCGTGGTTACCTGTTTTATTCTGATAATTTTTCGCTGCAGAGCCGTCAGCCCGGAGAACCATATGAAAAGAACATCCCCTTGCAGCCTATCGCTATAAGGGCCAGTATTGTATTGCATAATATTTTCTTCGCCACCAAACAATATACCCTTCAGCCAGCGTCTGTGAACGAGCTGGACAAATTGATCCGATTATTACAGGATAACCCTGGTATGCGTATCGAGATTGGCGGACATACGGATAATGTAGGCAGTGATAAAGACAACTTGTTGTTGTCGGAAAACCGTGCGAAATCGGTAGTGAAGTATCTCACCGATAAGGGAGTAGCTGCTACGCGGTTACAAGCGAAAGGTTACGGGGAGACGCTTCCGGTAGCCAGCAATGATACGGAGGAAGGCAGGGCACAAAACAGGCGGACGACCTTTACGGTACTACAGGTGCAGTAGCTTATATTACCTTTCGCTCTATCAAACTACCATACACCATTATGTAAGAAACCACCATTCTTGAGGCAGTGGCGTTAGCCACTACTATCCGGCAGTTGCCCGCAGGCAGGGCTCCTTTATGGGGGCATTTCAATGCGCAGCAGATGATAGCGCATCTTAGTATGGAAGAAGCACAGGACCAGTTGCTGGCAGAAGTAGCAGATTTTCATACTTACCATTTATCACATCCGGACCACCGTCCTGTACATCCTTTGGCCCGCTCAATTATGAGGAGTGGTGTATGTTTCACACATAACATTTCAATCACCACTTTGAGCAGTTTGGTTTGTAGTTGTTACTGTTTATAATTTCTGAGTTTCTTCTCCAATATGGCTTCTTTTTCTGTGGGAGAGAGCTGGTGTTGATAGTTGTATAAAGCACCTTCCCAATCGCCGTACATGGGATTCGGCAATACGATGAAGCGATTGCCGAAGTTGTTTGCTGCATTGCGGGTTGCTTCATCGCGCTCTTCTGCAGGTTGCTTGTCGAATATTTCTGAGAAGTCGCCCAGGTTATCGCCCATCAGTAGTGCTATTTCATGGGATTGAAGCACTTGCCGGCGGCGGGATTCTTTACCGGAGGTGGTGGTTTTCAGCAGCAGGTGTTCTGCATCTGCGTCGGGGAATCCCCAGTGGCGGAGGTTGGATAAGGTAGCTTCTTGTTCTGCCTGCAGGCGGTTAGTGATATAGAATACTTTCACGCCTTTAGAGGAAGCATATTTCAGGAATGACAAGGCGCCGGGAACGGTATCGGCATCGGCCTGGTCGGTCCATTGTTTCCAGGAGTCATTGGAATATCCTAATCCCTGCATGGATCGATGCACGGTATAGGGGCTATTATCGAGTACTGTTTCGTCGATGTCTGTAACGACGGCCAGAGGTTTATCGTGACCTTGCTGTAGTATTTGATCGAGGCGGAAGATAGCGGTGTTATAGGCTTGAAAACAGAGGGCTTTATATTCGGAGGAGCGTTGTTGCCAGAGGGCTGCCCAGGCGGGGCCATAGGGTAGCAAGGGCTCTTTGCCGTCTTTGCCAGCCGTCGTGGTGGTGGTAGCGGTGGTAACGGGGGCGGGCGTTTTACAAGCGGCGAAGGATAAAGCCAGTATCAGTGCGTAGCGATAGCTCTTTTGCATACTAAATGAATATTGGATTAAATTCGTGTGTTGTCCACAAACTTAGACAATTATGCCCCAAGAACTGTACTACCAGGTAGCGCTTACACAAATTTCACAAATAGGTGATGTGATCGCGAAGCGATTGATCGATCATTTTGGCAGTGCCAGTGCGGTATTTGCTGCGAAACGTTCTTTGCTGGAGCTGGCACCGGAGATCGGTACTATGCGGGCGGCGGCGATCCGTCAGTTTGACAATTTCGCCCGTGTGGAAGAGGAGTTACGTTTTATAGAACGTTACCAGATACAACCTGTCTTTTACGGGGAGCCTGCTTATCCGCAACGATTATATCATTGTCATGACAGTCCGGTATTGCTATATTTTAAGGGATCGGCAGTGCTTAATGCCCCGAGGATGGTAAGTGTCATCGGGACACGTTCGCCCAGTGCGTATGGGAAAAAAATGTGTGAGCAACTCGTGCATGAGTTGGCAGATACAGGCGTGTCGATTGTGAGCGGGCTGGCCTACGGCGTAGATGTGATCGCGCATAAAGCTGCGCTGGAAGTGGGGCTGCCTACAATAGGCGTGCTGGCGCATGGGCTGGACCGGCTATATCCTGCGGCTCATAAGGCGGTAGCACAACAGATGACGGCGCAGGGAGGATTACTTACGGATTATATGAGCGGCACGTCTCCCGACAAACAGCATTTTCCGATGCGGAATCGTATTGTAGCGGGGTTGAGCGATGCGACGATCGTGATAGAAAGTGGTATAAAAGGGGGTTCATTGATCACAGCAGGTATTGCTTACAGTTATAACAGAGATGTACTGGCTTTGCCCGGGCGAGTGGGAGATACGCAGGCGGCAGGTTGTCTGCAACTGATAAAATCCCAGCAAGCAACACTGATCACATCGGCATCGGATGTAGTGCAGCTGATGGGCTGGGATATGGCAACATCTGCTGTGAAAGCGCCGATACAGGCTGATTTGTTTGTAGCGTTGAGCGATGAGGAAAAGCATATTCTTTCACTCTTTATAGAGAAAGCTGAACTGCATATAGATGAAATCTATATCAGGAGTGGTTTACCTGGTAGCCAGGTCGCTACTGCGGTGTTAAACCTGCAGATGAGTCATCAGCTGAAATGCTTGCCGGGACAGGTATTTCAGCGAACATAAGTACGAGGTGTTTTTCAATTTGAAAACCGTGTTCCGGCAGTGGTTGATGATTGTCTGCTATCCGTCATGGTTGTGAGCGATTTCGTATTTCCCGGAAATAGGTGTACATTTGCGTGCAATTATTTTTTAAACTGACAAATAATTGCATCATGCCTGCGGGAAAATCCAAACCGAAATTTGTAGCTGACGGACTCACCTTTGATGATGTTCTACTGGTTCCAGCCTATTCAGAAGTATTGCCCAAAGAGGTCAATATCACCACTCAATTAACAAAAAACATCCGGATCAACATCCCCATGGTATCTGCTGCGATGGATACTGTAACGGAAGCTAACCTGGCGACCGCTTTAGCGCGTCAAGGAGGAATTGGCATCCTGCACAAGAACATGAGCATCGAGAAGCAGGCAGAACTGGTGCGTAAAGTAAAGCGTAGCGAGAGCGGGCTGATACTTGACCCAGTAACGCTGAAAGCAGATGCGACCATTGGTCAGGCGCTGAAGATGATGAAAGAGAATGGTATTGGCGGTATTCCTATCACAGATGATAATGACAAGCTGGTAGGTATCCTGACCAATCGTGATCTCCGTTTCGAAAGGAACGTGAAGAAACTGGTAAGTGATGTAATGACCAAGGAAAAGCTGATCACTGCTCCTGAAGGTACTGACTTGAAAAAAGCGGAGAAAATATTACAGCAATATAAGATCGAGAAGCTGCCTGTTGTAAGTAAACAAGGTAAACTGGTAGGTTTGATCACCTATCGTGATATCCTTCAGCTGACCAGCTATCCGAATGCGGTAAAAGACGGATACGGTCGTCTGCTGGTAGGTGCTGCATTGGGTATTACACCTGATGTGCTGGAGAGGGCACAAGCGCTGATCAATGTGGGAGTGGATGTAGTATGTCTTGACAGCTCTCATGGTCACTCCATTGCGGTGATCAACACGTTGAAAAAGCTGAAGAAAGCATTTCCTAAACTGGAGGTGATTGCCGGTAACGTAGCCACAGCAGAAGGTGCAGCTGCACTGGCAGCGGCTGGTGCTGATGCAGTTAAAGTAGGGGTAGGTCCCGGATCCATCTGTACTACCCGTGTCGTAACAGGTGCTGGTTTCCCTCAGCTGTCTGCCGTTATGAATGCTGCTGAAGCGCTTAAAAAGACCGGTGTTCCCGTAATCGCTGATGGTGGTATTCGTTATACCGGTGATATGGTGAAAGCCATCGCCGCCGGTGCCTCTACCATCATGGCGGGTTCTATTTTTGCTGGTGTGGAAGAAAGCCCCGGAGAAACGATCATCTACGAAGGTCGTAAGTTTAAATCCTACCGTGGTATGGGTTCTCTGGAAGCAATGGTAGAAGGAAGCAAAGACCGTTATTTCCAGGAAGAGGACGACATCAAAAAACTGGTACCGGAAGGTATCGTAGGTCGCGTTCCTTATAAAGGTATGCTGGCAGAGGTGATCCAGCAATTTGTAGGCGGTCTGCGTGCTGGTATGGGTCTTGTAGGTGCGAAAGATGTGAAGACATTACAGGCGGCACAGTTCATCAAAATCACAGCTGCTACCGTAAAAGAGAACCATCCGCATGATGTGGTGATCACTAAGGAAGCACCTAACTACAGCAGATAATTGCATTATCATTATCTTTCCTAAAAGCCTCGCATACCATGCGGGGCTTTTTATATTTGTATGAAAGATGAAATATATCCTTTCCTACCGCCATCAAAGTCTTATTTTTGAAAGACTATAGCGCATAAAAGTATGGCAGACCGTTCCTTACGCAGATCATTAGTTTTCGGGTTAAGCATCCTTTGCGGATTGTTGCTCTGGGGGGCATGGCCCACCTCGCCGCTGACACCTCTTATATTCATCGCCTTTCTCCCTTTACTTTATCTGGCCGAAAAGCTACAAAGCCGGGGTGCCTTTTTCGGAGCCGTCTTTTTATCCATGCTCATCTGGAACAGCTGTACCACCTGGTGGGTAGGTAATACCACCGTACCGCTCAGCGGCGTACTCGCCAATTTTGCTAATTCGGTATTGATGTCTATTCCCTGGCTGGGGTATTATAATACGCGCAGACGGCTGGGTACTACACCCGGTTATTTTGCATTGATCGTATACTGGCTCACCTTTGAATATATTCACCTCAACTGGGAATTCAGCTGGCCCTGGTTATCACTCGGCAACGTATTTGCCATGCATCCCAACTGGGTACAGTGGTATGAGTGGACCGGCGGCAGTGGTGGTGCTTTGTGGATACTGGCAACAAATATCCTGGTATACGAAACCCTGCGAAAAAGGCATGCTTATACCTGGAAGAACTTATTTTGGAAAGAAGGCTGGAAGGTAGTGGCAGTCATCGCTCTCCCGCTGCTGATCAGTACGATCGTCCATCTTCAATTCAAAGCACCCCAGGAATCGCCGGTGCAGATAGTAGTGGTACAACCTAATATCGATCCCTATGATAAGTTTTCGGAAGGCGCCAGTACCCTGCAGTTATCGCAGCTGATCACGCTTACCAAACAAAAAGCCAACAAGCAGACGGCCTACATTGTATGGCCGGAGACCGCATTATTTCCCACCGGGGGCTGGGAGCATACCCTCAATGAACAACCTGAGATCATCGCGATCCGGGATATGTTGAAGGAATATCCCCAAGCCAGACTGATCACTGGTGCCACCACGCTGAAACGGTATAATAGCAAAGATGATATGCCTTACTCTGCCAGGCAACAGGATGATCTCTATTTCGATGCTTTCAATACCGCTTTGCAGATCGATACCTCTCAACTAATACAGATCTATCATAAATATAAAATGGTACCAGGGGTAGAATTGATTCCTTACTCCCGGTATATTAAGTTCTTAGAAAACTGGGCCTTGGATATGGGTGGGATCAGTGGTAGTTACGGGCGCACGCCAGGCGTTAAAGTGATGGAAAATCCGGCGCTGCATCTGAAGGTATTTACATCCATCTGTTATGAATCTATCTATGGTGAGTTTGTAGGAGAGCATATACAACTGGGCGCCAGCCTGTTATTTATCATCACGAACGATGGTTGGTGGGGGAATACAGAAGGACACCGGCAACACGTGCAATATGCCCGGTTACGTGCCATAGAAAGCAGGCGTTGGATATCCAGGAGTGCCAACACCGGCATTTCCTGTTTTATTGATCCCAATGGCGACATTCAGCAGGCGCAACCCTATTGGAAAGCCGGCGTTATCAGTGGAAATGTAACTCCCAGTCACGATCTTACGTTCTATGTACGTTTTGGGGATCTTATTTATAAAGGTGCGGCGATATTTTGTATCTTATTACTGATTTATACTTTTTACTTACGATTTACCAGGCAGCAACATCATGTGGAAAGAAATTAACAACGATACTCATAAAGGTGCATATCAACTGACAGGAGAAGGAGCTACGGTGGTGCTTATACATGGCTTTGGAGAAACCAGTAATGTATGGAAACGACAGCAGGCCGCGCTTGAGCAACATTTCCAGGTAATAGTGCCGGAGTTGCCCGGGAGTGGCAGAAGTCCGCTAGCGGAAGATGTAAGTATGGAGGGGATGGCAGGATTTGTACGTGCAATATTGGCAACAGAAAAAGTAGAGAATGCCGTTATCATCGGACATTCCATGGGTGGATATATTACATTGGCGATGGCCGCTCAATACCCGGAAGTATTTATGGGATTGGGGCTTTTTCACTCTACAGCAAAAGCAGACAGCGAAGAAAAGAAAGAAGCCCGCCGTAAGTCTATTAAGATGATACAACGATATGGTGCGGAGACTTTTATCAGGCAAACCCAACCTAATATGTTGAGTGCTGCATCCCGCAAAAGAGCACCGGAACTGATAGAGGACTGTATACAGGAAGGCTTGCAATGTCCGCCGGAAAGTCTCATTGCCTATTATGAAGCGATGATAGCCCGTCCGGATCGCACCGCGGTATTACAGGTATTGCCAGTCCCCGCATTGTTCATCATCGGCAAAGATGACAATGCGATACCATTAAATAATATTCTGCCGCAAGTCAGCTTGCCATCCATCAGCAGTATTCATATATTTGAAGATGTCGGACACCTGGGTATGTGGGAAGCCGCTGATACAAGCAACCTGGTACTCCGGCAGTTTATTGAGTTTTGCCAACATCGATCATAAATCAACCAAAAGTGAAACGCTCCCTCCTATTACTCATATTCCTTACCTGTGCATTTTTAACTGTACAGGCTTCTCACATCATAGGAGGTGAGATGTATTATAAATACCTGGGAAAAGACGGTAGCCTTAACCGTTATGAAGTGACTCTCAAACTATTCCGTGTATGTGAATCAGGTGGGCAGATCGCTCCGATGCCTACTGCGGTTTATTTCTCTGTTTTCAGTAAAGACGATAATACAAGGGTCAGCCAGACACAATTCGGCCGTTCAGGATTTGAAGTAAAACAACTGGGTACTATAGACCCCTGTATCGTCAATCCTCCCCGGGTTTGTTTTGAAATAGGTTTGTTTGTCGGTATAATATCCGTACCTGAAAATAATCTCGGTTATACCGTTGCTTTTCAGAGTTGCTGCCGGGATGAGTTCATGGTCAACATACAGGTCATCCTGCCCAGTAATGGCGGTACGACCGGTACCGGCGCTACTTACTTTACAGAATTACCTGGCAGAAGTTTCAGCGAAATAGGCAACTCCAGTCCTGTATTTGCCAAGGATGAAGCAGTACTGGTATGTGCCGGTAAAAACTTCTCCTACGACTTCTCTGCTACAGATCCCGATGGCGACCGTCTTGAATACGAATTCTGTAATGCCTATACCGGCGGACAGACAACGCCGGGTACTGGCGTCCCCCCTCCCGCTACCAGTCCCCCTTATCAATCCGTTGACTATATCAGAGGGTTTACAGCCACACAACCACTGGGGCCTGATGCAAAAATAGACCCGGTAACTGGTATCATCTCCGGGAAAGCACCCGCCGCCGGGAAGTATGTCGTGACCGTATGTGTAAAAGAATTCAGGGGTAACAAACTGTTAGGCACTCATCGTAAGGACTTCCATATCAACATCACCACCTGTACCAAACTAGTAGAGGCGGCAATGCCAGACAAATATGCAGATTGCAGCGGTCTTACTGTTACTTTTATCAACAACAGTACACCTGGTAAGACATACGACTGGGACTTTGGTGATGGTACAACATTACAAACCACCAGCACCGCTCCGATCCCGCACACCTATGCAGCAGAGGGCACCTACATCGCGAAATTATATGTGGACAAGGCCAGCAATTGCGGCGATAGCGCATTGGCTACCGTATACGTATATCCACTGTTAAGCCCTTCCTTCAATGTAACGGGACTCTGTGCGACTAAACCTACCAGCTTTATCAACGGTTCCAATACCAGCAACCCACGCGACCAGATTACGTATTATCGTTGGGATTTCGGTAACCCGGGTACGCTGGAAGACACTTCCAATATCAGGAACCCGCAATACCAATATCCCGGTCCCGGCACCTATACCGCCAAGTTACTGATGCGTACACAACTTGGCTGCGAACGTACCATCAGCAGTGACATAACTATCTACGATAAGCCACCGCTGACCGTTACCAGCGACACCGTACTTTGTATCAAGAACTCCCTGCAGCTGAAGGCAGAAAGTCCTATCAATGGTACTTATTCCTGGACACCTAATTATAATATCGTCAATCCGCTGACAGCCACACCGACTGTATCTCCCAAAGTAGATACGGAATATAAAGTGAGGTTTGTTGACATCAGCGGTTGTGATAATACAGCCAGTGTGAAAATAGATGTGCGGGATACGGTAAAGGTATTTGCTGGTACTGACAGCACCGTATGTACCGGAGATCAGCTCACATTAAGAGCAACAGCAGACGGTCCTTATAGCTTTACCTGGCTGGACCTGAACAATAATAATACTGTAGTAGGCACAGATGCGATATTGAATATCACACCGCCACCGCCAAACCGCAGCTATGCGGTAGAAGTAGATCTGGGTAACTGTAGTTCCAGAGATACCATCAACCTGAAGATGGTAGATCCTCCTAAAGCCTATGCAGGAAGAGATACCAGCATATGCACCGGCGACGAGATCACGCTGAACGCCAGCGGAGGATCTTCTTATGTATGGTCACCGGCTACGGCTCTTTCCAGCCCCAGGCAAGCCATTACCAAGGCAAGGCCCATGCAGACTACCAATTATATTGTAACGGTAACAGATGTATTAGGATGTCCCAAAGCAGTAAATGATACAGTATTGATCACCGTTATTCCTCCCGTACCCGCGTTTGCAGGCAACGATACCATATTGATAAAAGATCAGCCTTTTCAGCTACATGCTACCGGCGGTGTCAGATACGTGTGGACACCTACCGATGCTCTTAACAACCCTAATATATCCAACCCTATCACTAATATCAACCGCGACTTTACCTACCGGGTCACTGTATATACTGCAGAAGGGTGCAATGCTACAGACGATATCTTCATCCGGTTTATCGCCGGTCCAGCAATATACATCCCAACAGGGTTCTCTCCCAATGGAGACGGGCTGAACGATATCTTCCGGCCTATCCCTGTAGGTATCGTCCAAACCGATTTCTTCCGGGTATTTGACCGTTGGGGACGCCTGATGTACTCAACAGTAGAATATCTGAAGGGATGGGACGGCACCGTCAATGGTAACCGGGCGGCGATCGGCACCTACGTATGGGTGATACAAGGCAAAGATATCAATGGCAACAAAGTGTTACGAAAAGGTACCGTCACACTTGTGCGCTAGCCCGGCGCACTACCTTCCTTCAAGCATTTCCTCCTGGCATAGCATCCTGTCTGCAGATAACACAGGATGCCCTACCTTTATACTCTCAAAAACAAACCCGCATATATGTCAATTGCTCTTATTACCGGCGCTACCGCCGGCTTTGGTGAAGCCTGTGCGAAGAAGTTTGCGGCACAAGGTTATGATCTGATCATCACAGGTCGCAGACAAGACAGATTAGATGCCCTGCATGTTCAGTTAGAACAGGAATTTGGGGTACAGGTACTGACACGCTGTTTTGACGTACGCGAAGAACAAGCCGTTTATGATGCCCTTGATGGCATGCCCGAGGAATGGAAAGCGGTAGATGTATTGATCAATAATGCCGGCCTGGCACTGGGATTAAGTACAATAGATGAAGGCAGCACAGAAGACTGGAATACGATGATCGATACCAATGTAAAAGGGCTATTGTACGTCTCACGTACCGTTATCCCCTGGATGAGAGCACGTACTAAAGGCCATATCATCAATATCGGCTCTACTGCCGCCAAACACGTTTATGCCAAAGGAAATGTGTATTGCGCCAGTAAAGCTGCCGTAGATGCCATTTCACAGGGTATGCGTATCGACCTGCTCCCCTACCGTATCAAAGTGACCGCCGTACATCCCGGAGCAGCAGAGACAGAATTCTCCTTGGTACGCTTCAAGGGTGATGCTGACAAAGCCAGTAACGTATATACAGGCTTTACACCGCTTTCAGCCACAGATGTAGCGGATGTGATATGGTATTGCGCGTCCCTCCCGGTACATGTTTGTATCAATGACCTGGTACTAACACCACTGCAACAGGCAAATGCTTACTATCTGGATAGAAATTGACACGATCATGTGATGTTAATTATTATATAAAAAATATACATTTGATAATATTAACATATTTGCTGTTCTTCGTAAAAGGCGAAGAGAGTCTTCCGGAATGCTGGCTAAGCTATTAGTAACTAACATGTGCATCGAGATAAAGTAATAATTTATTAAAACCAGCTATTCCCAACCCATGACCAGCAAAGTGTAGATTTGCGTTACAATGTTTGAGACTAACTATCCATAATATCTATACCATATCCCTATGCTTACATTTGTAACAATTTACATGCTGCGCCTGTATTATCCCAGGTGGAAGGATCAATGGCGCTTCTATTTTGACAGATCCAGAAGGAATAATTACGGCCGTTGGGCAATGAAGCAAGATTGGGTGGGCGAAAAACAGTATTCCTTCGGGTACAGTTGAAGATCTTACAAAAGCCTCGTATAATACGAGGCTTTTGTATTTATTGGCGGTATACCATAAAAGTAGGGAGTTGATGATGATCATCAACCCCCAATTTATTATTACTAATCGGCTTATTGTTATTGCGTCAACATAAACCTCACCGTCAGACCACCGCGTGTATTGGTGATCGGGTAGGAAGTAGATATCACCGGGATCGTCTGCCGGCGATCGTAGAAGAAACGCAAGTTCAGACGATTGTTCACGATATAGTCAATAGAAGGCGCTATACCGATCACTTTCTGACCACTGGTCGGAATCACCTGGTCGGCATCCAGTCGGTTATTCACCGTACGATCATCACGAAGGCTCATATCCAGTCGCAGGTTCAGATCGTTCTGCAAACGCTTACCGCCATCTTTACCGATCTTGAATGGCAGCGGGAAGCCACGCATACGGTAGCCAGCGCCTACCACGATCTCACTCGAACGCAGCTCGGTCAGCTGGTAATCGATCAGACTGAGCGCCAACGAACGGCTCTTCTTAAACTCCAGCCGCGCATTCAGGCTATTGGTAAAGGTCATATCGAACCCTATCAACGGTGCAAACTGTTCTGTAAGCGTAAGGTTCGGCACCAGGAAATAAGGTATGTAGTTGCCCGATACCGGATCTACGAAGCCCGGATAACCAGCCAGCCGCGGATCTTCATAGAACAACGCTGTATTGTACGAGTTCATACTCAGGTTACCCACGTAAGCATGGCTCAATGTCAGGTTAGTCAGGAAGTTACGGAAGGGATGCAGCTTACTCAACCCATTATAGGTGACACGCCAGTTAGGACGCGGTATAAAGCTCTTGAACGGATTAGAGCGGATGTTGCCGTTGTTCTGTTTCAACAACCCTATCTTACTGGGATCTTTACCAGTATAAGCTGCTAGGAAGGCTGGTATCAATACATCCTGTGCATAACGCCCGTAACCATAACGGTAATTAGGATCTTTAGGATCATACAAAGGAACGCCCGGCTGATTACTATAAGGGTTTTGGGCGCCTAAACGTTCTGAGATGACCCTTCTATAGCTTTCAAAATCACGGAACGTTTTAGAGATACCATTTTCTGAATCGATCTTTTTAAACATCGTTTTGATCGCGATATAAGTGATCTCAAAGCCACCCGCATCGTACGGACTTTGGTGCTGGAACCCTGAATCGGTCACATTCTTGAACAGCTCCGTATGCGTTTTGGAGAACGATTTGGTGATGTTCAGGTCGATACGCAAATCAGGAGCTGGTTCCAATTGTGCCTGCGCATCCAGTCTTTGTGTAAACTGTTGCTGGAACTGGATATTGAATAGCGTATCTGGCGTCACCAGTCCTTTCTTCGCAAAGTTGTCCAACCACTTTTTATCCGGTTGATGTCCGAATACAAATGCCAGCCCCGGTGCCATAGATGCCCAGTTCATTCCCAATACTTTGGTACTGTCAATATAACCTGGCAAACGTGTACCCGCATTCTCTGTGTAGTTGATACCGATACGTTTGATGGACAACAGCGGTTTCATCACGGCTTTGAGGATTGGCGATATCTCTCCTGCACTTTCATCCTTCTTCGGTTGCGGTTTATTCTGCTGTTGGTTATTGTTATTGTTCTGCTGAGGTTGATTGGCCTTTACTGGCGGCGGCTTACTCGATGTTACCTGCCGCAGGAACCGGGAGCGGTTATACAGCTCGGTAAACTTCAACTCTGCAGTAACCGTTTTCTGTTGCGTGTTCTCTATCGCATTACCGAGATATAAAGCCAACCTGGAAGCACCTGTCCAGCGGTATTCTGTACTATATCCTATTGCTACATTCGTCCAGCTTAACAATGGGAATTTAGCCGTCGGTAATGTATAAGTGATATTGGCCGACTGGAAGTAGTTCGTTGTACGTCCCAGTTTGAACAGGTTCCGGCGTACCGTATCCTTTTTCTCTTTTGTATTGATCCGGCCATAAGGTTCATCGATACGTGCGTTGTTAACCGCGTTAAAGTCGATGGAGATACTCTTTGTCAGATCCCATTTAAGACCATAGTAACGGTCAAACGTAAAGTATTTATCGTAAGTCTCAGGTAGTTTAAAGCCGGCATCTCCCCCTACATTTCGTATACGTGTAGCGCCGAACTGACGAGTTATATCTGCACGGAAACTGATAATAGAAGGCACGTAGTTGATATTAAAGTCGCGTATCAGCGACAACCAATGCGACTTACTTTTGATCAGCCTCTTAAATGGCTCCAGGAACCTGCTTTGCCCTGCATAGTTATACCCCAGGCCACCACGATGTTTGGTGAGGATATCATTTTCGATGATGGGGCTATGACGGTATATCTGCGAGAAGGAATAACTGATATCAAAATTCTCCAGATCCCACACCTTCAGCTTTTTACCCTGGTTCAGTTTACGCACATTCGTAAAGTTCAGACTCTTAATAGAGGTGAAATCCTGTGCATCCCGCTTGATAGAATCCCGCTGTGCTTTGCTGCGGGCTAACCTCATCTTATCTTTTAGTTTGATATCCAGATCGTAAGGATCATATTCCGGGTTACTGGTTGTCTGCGAATACCCGGCATATACTGGGATAGACAACCCTGCTTTCTTGGGCAATAACTTACCCAGATCCAGATTAGCCGCCACATCATATTGCAGGAAGTTATCCCGGAACCGCTCATTCACCCGTTGATCTATATTTCCAAAACCAGCAGTATGCATACTACCAGAGGCCGTAACCGAACCGAGATCGGCCAACTGTATATCTACCCTGGCCAGCGCGGCGTACCCACCTTTCTCATCCAGCCCGCTTACGCGCAACTCATTCACCCAGATTTCCCCACACTTAGGCATACCATCATCTTTAGGGTTCAAGACACCGATCATAAAGTTCCGTACGTCGCCCAGGTTAGGATTACCTACCACTACCAATGTACGACCGGAACCGTCTGCCTCCGTATATGGTAACAGCGGAGAGGCACCGGCATTATTACGTTTCATCTTCAGCTCACTCAACCTGGTCATCGTCAGGTCGATATTGTTACTATCCGGCCATATATCCGTATCACGGGTAGCAAAGAATGGTGTCAGCTTAAGCGGTACCTGATATTCATAATAGTTCTCTACAAAGTCGCTACCCATACGGATTACGACCCGCAGGTCACCGTCTTTAAGAGAGGTCTGCGTACCTACCGCTTCCCCGTGTATGAACATCTGCAATTGCTTGTACTGACGCATGTCCATATTCAGGTTCTTATACAACGCCCTGGTATCACCGTCTTTCAGGTTACAGATCTGCATGGACAACGCCTGCTCATTCAACTGTAAAGTAGTATTGTTGGTGCTGACAGTATTCTGCCTTAACACACCCGGAGGCAGCACATAAGGTATAGGCTTACGGGAAGAGTTCTCCTCAATATTTACAGCAGAAGAGTTGAAGGTCGTAGTCTCATCAACAGGGATCGGATCACCGGGCTTCAGTTCATACTGATACCGGCGCCACTGGTTACGTACCAGCTCCAGCTTGGCAAAACGCAATACGATAGAATCCTGGAAACCGGTCAGGAACATACGCATAAAACGTATAGACTTGAAATCAGGGATGTTACCGATCTTCCTGTTATAGTTGGCGATCGGCACCTTAAACTGATACCAGGTCTCCTTCGTCTTCTGCCCGTTTGCCAGCGTCACATCCGCCTGTATCTTATCTACCACATAGCTCTCACCGATGTTCATGTTAGGCCGCAGCTTTACCATGTACTGGAAATACTCTTCCGTTTCATTCAGCGTGTTATCCCTGTTCAGGTCCTCCGACTCCGGAATGTTGGTCGAAGCAGAAGAATATTGAGACTTACCGTCAGATACCGGCGAGTTACCTTCCGGTTTGCTATAGTATTTATAACGCTGCAGGATAACGGGATTGCCATTATTGGTCTCGTAAGTAGGCAGTTTATCATACTCACTGTTACGATAGTGACGATAGTCATCATTCGACGGGTCCAGTCTTGCACTCTCTCTCAAGGGAGATCCTGCAGGGAAGTTACTCTGCAAACGAGCCATGTAATCCTTATAGAAATTAGCCTCATCGTCAGAACGCAGACCGTCATATCCCACATCCTGGTAAGCGCGGATCGCAGGGTCATTATCAAATGCCTGAGTGATCTGTTGCTGAAATTTAGGAATACGTCCCCAGTTGGATGTATCTATTTTATTAGGCTCCCGGTTAGGATCAGGCAATCCGTTCTCGAAGAATTTGCGTGAATCCTTCAGTACATCCTCCGATACGTTACCAAGGTTAAAGTATAGTTGACCACCGGTGCTATTGGGATTTTTAATGAAAGGATCCTGAACCCAGAACTCAATGAATTCTACGTTGGAAGTTTCAAAGTCACTGTTGTCGATCGCACGCATGATACCACCCCATTTTTTGGCCGGATTACGCAGACGTCCGTTCGCATCGATGCTGTCCGGGCTGGCAGTATAGTTATACGGACCACGCTCCCGGGGATAATAGGCCAGGTCTAATGTCAACAGCTGGCTTTGTCCAAAGTCTGTAGAACGATTGGTAAATACCTCCTTCTGATACACCAACCGGACCCTCGGGTCAGACTGCTCTTCCTTCGTAATGTTGTTAGGTAATCCGGGCGACTTCGGTATCTGTAAGGTCGGTTCTATATTATACCAGGATAGCAACGCACGGTTCTTACCATAAGAAAGTGAATTGTTGGCATCCGCCTCGGGAAACAGGATCGCGCCGTTTTCATCAGTAGCACCCTTCGGCGTAGACGCCAGGAACCAGTTAATAGCCGGGAACCGCAGATCAAGCCCACTCCTCGAACCTTCAAAATCATCTATGAACACCTGCCCCTGCTTACCTCCTGGTGCATTGATCAGCTTACTGTGCCCGGGAAACAACCGCGCTACCTCACCGGTGAACAATATGCTCGAAGGTGCCGTAGTACTATAGTTAGGTAACTTATCCAGGAAGCGCGTCAGGCCTTTCCACTCAGAAGCATAGTTCACATCCAGCCCCACCATCGTATTGCGGATAGGATCATCGCCGAAGTTCACCTTCTGGTAATAAGGCCGCTCACTCATACGTACTAACGTACCTCCCAGACTCAGCTTATCATTCACCACATAGTCCAGTCGCGTACCCAGGTAGTTACGCACCTGCTGGCCGAACAGCGCATTATTCTCAAACTGTACATTCACAGGCATCCCTGAGTTCAATACCCCTGAGTTAATGATCTTCAGCCGTCCCAGATTATAGTCAATGATATAGTCGACGTTTTCCCTTAACTGCTGCCCGCCGGCCGTTACCACTACCGAACCGGGAGGGATGTTAAATCCACCCAGCAATATTTCAGAGGAATTACTTGACTTGTAAGAACCTTTCAGGATGAAGCGATTTAATTGAGGGAACTGCTGCGCCACCACTTTAATAGAGTCATACAGCACATTGTAAAGATATTGCTTCTCTAAAGCCACATCCCCGCCAAATGCCGGTTTCAACCCAGCGCCGAATGGCTCCAACATCGGAAACATCACCTTACCCGTCATGGAATTAATCGTATATCCTTCCACATAGTCAAACACCCCATCCGGTTGCGGGTCATTCTGGTTATTCAGACGGTCCAGGTTAAGAATGGTAATAATAGGAGCACCGGAATAAACACCTTTGGCATCCGGTATATAACGTTTCTCACTGGGCGTACGGTCGTCCGTACCAGGATCTTTATAATAAACGTCCAGCTTAAAGTCCTGGCGGTTTACCTGGAAAGCATTGGTAGCATACACGTTTTTCATCATCAGGTCCCAGATAGGCAACGCCGGCCTCGCAGATGTAGCTTTCAATAGTTTGAGGAACAGGATACGCTGATTGGCACTATTATTCAGATCCGGCGGTACATCCTGGGAAAACTCCCCCACCTGGTACACCCTGCCATTGTAAGTATACTGATAGGCTACCGCCAATGCCTCATCCGGCTGCAACTGCTGGTTAAGAGAGATAAAACCCAACTGACGGTTGATCACATACTCCGAAGAGTCCAGCTTACGGGCAAAGGTCTTTTCAAACTCCTGCACCGGCTGAATATTCATCGACAATAACCGGCTGACTACCGTCCCGGTATTACGCGCACCACCATCAGTAGCCAGTTTGGCATACAGGTCATTCGCGCCGTTAGATGGCAACTGAGAACTGGTTGTCGGTCTGATGTCAGTATTAAAGGGGAAACGTTCACCAAGGTCCATCAAACCCACGATGTCACGGGTCTGTGTCGTCGCACCGGTCTTATTGGTCACCCACACCTCTATACGATTCACATAGGCCAGTGACCGGATCACCGGCAGGTTCGACATAGCAAAATTGAAAGTATCCCGGAAGAAACGACCTAAGAGGAAGTGCCGGTTGTCTTCGTATTCATCAGCACGGATCACAAAGTCCTGTACCTGCGTACCGCCTTTGATCAATAGGTTCTGCTTCTGCGATTTCTGGTTGGATAACACACTGGTCACCGTCAGCTTGCCAAACTGCAACTGCGTCTTTACACCAAACAAAGACTGCACCCCGGATATCAGCGAACTACGCAAAGGAAAACTAACGTTACCCGCTTCTATCTTTTTGATGATCTCATCCTCAAAGCCGGTGTACTCCAGCTTCACCTGGTTCTCAAAATCAAAGGTGGATTGTGTATTGTAGTTCGTGATCAGCTTCAACTTCTCACCGATCTTACCCGTTACGTTCATGTTGATCTGCATGTCAAAGTCAAAGCCTCCGTTCTTACGGGCTTGCTCCACCAATACAGGGTTACGGATGTTCTGCCCTTGGTAACCAAAGGTCAGATCCACACTACCTTGTGGACGGATATCTACTTTACTGCCACCAAATACACGGTCAAACAGGTTGCTGCCATAATAGAGATCGGGGCCGCTTCCTCGTTTATTCAGGCCACCTAGCGTGCCCGCACGCTTCTCCCAGTAACTGCGCTCACTTTGTGAAGACTGTAATTTGTAAAATTCATCAAAGCTTAGGGGTGTGGGGTTTCTGTAATATTGGTTGCCTATCTTTTCGGTTACGGTGTATTGCTTGGTTACAGGGTCGTATTCTACTGTTTTCTTAATGCCAGATGGATCCTTCAGATCTATGCCATTACGGACCGGCTCCGTGATAGTGGTACCGTGTCTGTCTCTGATAGGGTATTTCAAGGTATCTTTCCTGGCAGTATCCTTTGAGGTAGTATCAGTTTTCCAGTTCGCGCTGTGATGATAACTATAACCTGATCGGTTCCCGGCTGCTGTTCCAACAATAATAAAAGATACGACGCCTATTACTGCAAAAGCACCAAAATATGTCTTTCTTGCCAAGCGAATAGGTTTTAATAGAGGTCTTTTATAGAAAAAATTTTATAAGTTTTTAAGGGATTTCTTAATTAATCCTTCCAGATCCTGCAATTGTGGCTCAGCTTTCAATACCTTCTGAATAGCCTGCTCTGCCATATTACGGGCTATTCCGAGAGTGATCAGAGCATTTAACGCATCTTCTTGTACCGTATTGTTCAAAGCAGAAGATAAATATACACCCGCATCCTTCCGTTTACTGATCTTATCTTTCAGTTCCAATATAATACGCTTGGCAGTCTTCGAACCGATCCCCTTCACACTCTCCAGCATCTTCTCATTCTCCATCGTAATCGCCCGCTGTATATCTTCAGGCTGTAACGACGACAACATCATCCGGGCCGTACCAGCCCCAATACCAGATACACCTATCAGTAACAAAAACATACTCCGCTCGGCTTCCTCAAAAAAACCATATAAAGTGTGCGCATCCTCCTTAATATGTAGATAAGTTAACAACTTGCAGCTGTCCAACTGCTGGATCCGCGAATAGGTATGCAAACTAATCTGCACTTCATAGCCAACTCCCTGGACATCTACATACACCATGGCGGGAGATTTATAGGCTAGTTTTCCATTAAGGTAAGCAATCATAGCTGCAAAAGTGCAATAAATTAAACAAAATAAGCAATCGTCCGCAAAATTCACAGTTTCTTTACCACCCCCCAATAATATCGCATATCCCCCACACACCCCCACTGCCCGCAACCCTCTCGCACAGCAATGCCCCCCTCCCAACACCATCCCCCTTAAATCACATTTTTGAAATTCCTTTTATGTCGTATTTTTACGCCTCGTTTTAAACATTTATTTAATCTATATGAATAAAATAACGGCCGCTATCACAGCGGTGGGTGGTTATGTTCCGGATTACGTACTGACCAATAAAGAACTGGAGACGATAGTAGATACAACCGATGAATGGATCATCACACGTACCGGTATTCACGAGAGAAGGATACTGAAGGGAGAAGGCAAAGGCACCTCCGAACTCTGCGTCCCTATCGCATTGGAGGTCTGCCGCAAAAGAGGTATCTCCCCCGAAGAAATAGACGTGCTCATCGTAGCCACCGTAACCCCAGACATGGTATTCCCCGCCACTGCCAACATAGTTACTGACAAAATCGGCGCTAAAAACGCCTTCGGTTTCGATATATCCGCAGCATGCTCCGGATTCTTGTACGCACTGGATACCGGTGCCCGCTTCATCGAAAGCGGTAAATACAAAAAAGTAATGGTCATCGGCGCCGATAAAATGAGCTCCATCATCGACTACACCGATAGAACCACCTGCATCATCTTCGGCGATGGCGGCGCAGGCGTACTCCTCGAACCTAACGAAGATGGTTTCGGCCTCCTCGATAGCATCCTCAAAAGCGATGGACATGGCCGCGAATACCTCCACATGAAAGCCGGTGGCTCCGCCAAACCCGCTACCCTCGAAACCGTAACCGCCCGCGAACACTACGTATACCAGGAAGGTAAAATGGTATTCAAATACGCCGTCGCCAACATGGCCGACGCCGCACACGATATCATGACCCGCAATCACCTCACCGCCAACGATATCGCTTGGCTCGTACCTCACCAGGCCAACAAACGTATCATCGACGCCACCGCGCAACGTATGGAACTACCCGAAGAAAAAGTCATGATGAACATCCAACGCTATGGCAACACCACCGCTGGTACCATCCCCCTCTGCCTCTGGGACTACGAAAAACAACTCAAAAAAGGTGATAACCTCGTACTCGCTGCCTTCGGCGGCGGATTCACCTGGGGCGCCTCCTACATCAAATGGGCGTACGATCCTAAATAATAACAACTTATCATAACAAAAAAGGCGGTCCCTCCATAAGAGACCGCCTTTTTTATGCGTCAAAGTCCAAAATACACCCCCTGCAAGGAATTGAAATACAGTATGTTATCGCTCACGTCCACCTCTCCTGTATCATTCCTATAGTCATCCTATAACATTCCTATATCCCCCGCCTACATCTCAAATACAAACCCCTTCTTCGTCAATAACTCATACTTATTCTTATCAAACCGGTAAAGATGAGCCCCCTTCTTCGATGTCGTCTTATCCTTCTCATCCAACTTCTCCAGTATATTCATCGACAAGATCTTTTTACGGAAATTACGCTTGTCCAACTCATGCTGGTAGATCTCCTCATACAAACACCGCAACTGCGATAACGTAAACTTCTCCGGCAACAACTCAAAACCAATCGGATGAAATTGCGCATTATCCCGCAACTTCCGCAACGCATCCGCTATCATCCTGGAATGATCAAAGATCAACTCCGGTATCTGGTGCAATTCCAACCAATGCGCACCGTGCTCCTGCGCCAATATATGATCATGCTCCTTGATACGGATCAACGCATAATAAGCTACCGACAACACCCGTGCACCACTATCACGCTCCACCTCTCCATAAGTATACAGCTGATCCATGTATATATGCTCCAACCCCGTCGTCAATTTCAATACCCGCGCTGCCGCCGCATCAATACTCTCTCCATCCTGTACAAAACCTCCCATCAACGACCACTCTCCCTGCCGCGGCGCCACCTTACGCTGCATGATCAACAACTTTAGCTTGCTCCCTTCAAAACCAAATATAATGCAGTCAACAGCAACCAGGTGCCGGGGCACGGTAGCATAGTAGGATTGAGAACTCATGTCGTCAAATTATATAAAAAATCTAAAGTTCAGGATTGTTTCCGCTGCCGGGTAAACTCAATATAACTCAACCCCGGTAATTTACGCACACCTGCCTGCCGCAACAACGTGATCAGTTGCCCCCGGTGATAGGTAGCATGATTGAATACATGCTGCAACAACTGCAACACAGCCGTCTTATAGGATTTGCGACTGTGAATATAAGCGATCGTATGCCCCAGCTTCACAGGCGTCGCCTCCCGCACCCAATCCACCCACACCTTCGACTGATCCAGCCACAACTCACACCCCCTGGCAAAACTGCCGCCAAAATCCTCCGTCGGCAACTTCACCTGCTCTGCTAATAATAATCGCTGATACCACATCACCTCCGTATCCCATAAATGATACACCGTAGCCCTAATCGTACCATAACTACCGCCCATCTCCGTGTCCAACTGCTCCTCCGGCAGCTTTAACAACAACGACGCCAACTTCCCGTTAGCCCAGAGATTATAAGCCGCATAACTGATGAACATTTCTTTCATGGGCAGTATTTGTTAATTTTATCACGCAAAAATAACAGCTATTAGCTATTCTTGTACATAATCACTGCCCTCCGGTATACACCCGGATAGCGCATCGCTCACTCAAGATACAATTATGAAGGAAGTTACCGTTAGACACGCCCGCAAAGAAGATTGCGAAAGAATCATGGAATTGATTAAAGAACTGGCCACCTACGAAAACAAACCCGATGCCGTAGTAGTATCAATGGAACATTTCGTCAACGCCGGATTCGGACCCAATCCCGTATGGACAGCCCTCGTCGCCACCACATCCGAAAATGACCAGGAACTCATCGTCGGCTTCGCCCTCTATTACAAACGATACTCCACCTGGAAAGGCTGTCGCCTCTATCTCGAAGATATAAATATCACCGATAGCTATCGCGGAAAAGGTATCGGCAAACTACTCTTCGAACACCTCATCCAGGAAACTAAAGACCTCGGCTTCACCGGCATGATGTGGCAAGTACTCGAATGGAACGAACCTGCCATCAACTTCTATAAAAAATTCAACGCAGACTTCGATCCCGAATGGATCAACGTACATATCGATATGTAAACAATAGCCTGAAATATGCAAGCAACCGGAACCTGCCTCAACATACATGCCCATGATACAGTTTAATAACCTGGCCGGCCAATCACCGGAGACCATCTGTAATACATTCAACTACGCCTTTAGCGACTACGTCATCCCCTTCAAGATCAACCTCCCCCTCTTTCAACAGAAAGTACAGGGCGAAAATATACAACTACCCTTCTCCGTAGGTGCCTTCGATAATGATCAGCTGGTCGCTTTCATGTTACATGGCACCGACGACAACGGCGCTACACCTACCCGCCTCTATAATGGAGGCACCGGCGTAACCCCCTCCCACCGCGGCCAACGCCTCGTGCAACAAATGTACGCACAAGCCATCCCCTCCTTTATAACAGCCGGCATCCGCGAGCTCATCCTGGAAGTCATCAGCACCAACACCCCTGCTATCAAAGCATACGGCAGCTGCGGCTTCCGGCAATCCCGCGTCTTCCACTGCTTTAAAGGAAATATCCTTCCAGCTCCCATGCCCGAAAATATCCGCATCCTCAACACCCAACATCCCGACTGGCAACTACTGGCTTCCTTCTCCACCCAGCAACCCAGCTGGAGCAATAGCCTCGACAGCATCCGCCGCGAAGGTAATAACACCACCACCTGGCTCGCTTACAAACACAACGAAATAATAGGCTTTATCAGCGTATTCACCGGCAACTGCCGCATACGACAGATCGCCGTACATCCCGATCACCGCCGCCAAGGCATCGGACAGGCCCTCCTCTCACATGTAGCTACTACACTCCGTCAACCGCTCACTATCATCAACGTAGAAGAAGAGAACACCACCCTGCAAAAGTTCCTCCTGAATGCAGGCTGCCAACACACCATCTCCCAATACGAAATGATCTGCCAGCTCTAAATAAAAAAGGCTACCCGTGATTATCAGGTAGCCTTCCCACTATCATCGTTTCATTTAAGAAATACCGTTCACAACAGCATCCTTCTTTATCTTCAGGATCAACCCCTGTAATACCTTACCAGGGCCTACCTCCGTAAATTCAGCCGCTTCGTCTGCGATCATCGCCTGCACAGACTGTGTCCATCTTACCGCGCCTGTCAGCTGCTCTTCCAGGTTCTGTTTGATCACAGCTGGATCAGTTACCGCCGCCGCTACCACATTCTGGTATACCGGACAACTAGGTGTACGGAAAGTCGTCTTTTCAATCGCCGCCTTCAGCTCCTCTTTCGCCGGCGCCATCAATGGTGAATGGAATGCGCCACCTACAGGCAATATCAGCGCACGCTTTGCACCGGCTGCCTTCATCCGCTCACAGGCGATCTCCACACCCTTCAAAGCACCGGAGATCACCAGCTGACCAGGACAGTTATAGTTAGCTGGTACTACCACCGCTCCCGTCTCCGCCGTAACAGCCGCACAGATCTCCTCTACCTTTACATCGTCCAGCGCTAACACCGCCGCCATAGTAGAGGGCTGCAGCTCACATGCCTTCTGCATCGCATTCGCACGGATAGCTACCAAACGCAGCGCATCCTCAAATGTCAACACACCATTAGCTACCAACGCAGAAAACTCACCGAGCGAATGACCCGCTACCATCGCTGGCGCCGGATGCTCCGCACACAAAAAGGCAATCACAGAATGCAAGAACACAGCCGGCTGTGTCACATTCGTCTTCTTAAGATCCTCCTCCGACCCCGTAAACATCACGTCGGAGATACGAAAACCTAATATCTCGTTTGCTTGCTCAAATAACGCTTTTGCTTGCTCATTGGTCTCATACAAGTTCTTTCCCATACCCGGAAACTGAGAGCCCTGGCCTGGAAATACGTATGCGTGCTTCATGCTGGTTGAATTGATTTTTATTGTTAAGCAGGGTGGCCCCGGACCATCTCCAAAATGATCCACTATCCATTACAGCTGTCCCTATTCGATTTATAGCAATTCCCCGGACACACCCATTATCCTTTTTATAAATATCTTCCCTTTTCGGTGTGCAAAGATTCATACTATTAACCACTTCTCAAAGAATCATTTATAGCATTTTTGGGGGATGCCCCTCCCACATCAACTCCCCTCCGTGGAATAATTACGCAGGTATCACCATAAAAAGCAGGTAGGTGTCTCATATCTCCCGATACAAAACACCTACCTCCCTGGTATAAATAAGACTTATAAGGCGTATCCCGCCACTGACTAGTTGGACCTGCGACCTATCAGGCGAATAAACTCAGAACGGGTCGTATTGTCCTCGAACTGACCGGAAAATGCCGACGTCGTCGTCACAGAATTCTGCTTCTGCACCCCACGCATCATCATACACAAATGCTGCGCCTCTACCACCACTGCCACACCCTGCGGCTCCAGCGTCTCCTGGATAGCATCCAGTATCTGGTGCGTCAAACGCTCCTGCACCTGCAGCCGGCGCGCAAATACATCCACCACCCGGGCAATCTTACTCAACCCCGTAATGTAACCATTCGGGATATAAGCCACATGCGCCTTCCCGAAAAACGGCACCATATGGTGCTCACACAATGAATAAAGCTCTATATCCTTCACAATCACCATCTCACTGTAAGACTCCGTAAACCGGGCACCACGCAATATCTCCTTCGCATCCAGACTATAACCCTGCGTCATATACTGCATAGCCTTCGCTACACGCTCCGGGGTCTTCAACAATCCCTCCCTATCCGGATCCTCACCTAGTAAAGAAAGGCTGCTGCGATAATGATGAATTAACGCCGTCGTCACCTCCTCATCAAATGATTCTATTTTTTTATATGCCATGTGCTTAAAATTTCCAGGATTCATATTACCCGGCGCTGCCATTGCAAAGGCCAGCCATGCCGGTATAACTCGACTACCAACTCACAATCCGCATTGCTATGACCTGTTCAGATCATTTGCCGCCATAATATTCCACGTAAATTCGAGGGGTCTCGTACAGCTTGATACAATGCAACTGTACATCCGCAGGTAAATGTGGGACTAACTGCTCCCAGATACCAATGGCCAAGTTCTCCGCAGAGGTAAACTTGCCTTCCATAAAATCTACATCCAGGTTCAAATTACGATGATCAATCTTCTCTACCACCGTATCCTTGATAATATCCCCTAATGTCTTGGCATTAAATACAAAACCTGTCTCAGGATCGGGTACTCCCTTAACAGTCACATGTAACTCATAGTTATGACCATGCCAGTTATCATTGGCACATTTTCCAAATACGTCCTGATTCTTTTCCTTACTCCATGCAGGGTTGCTCAATTTGTGTGCGGCATTGAAATTCTCCACACGCGTTAAATAGATCATTATCGTTTAAGTTAATTTCAGGCAAATTTACCATTAATCCACCTTTTCCACTAAAATGTCCAGATTAGTGATAATTATTTGACCCACTCTCCAACCTTTTTACCCTAAGTTTGTATCATGAATATACTGCTTACAGCCGCCACCATACTGGAAATAGCCCCCTTTACCGCCTTGCTCCAACAACGCGCGATACAGATAACAGATAATGTTTATAAGTTGGGCGATCACCACCTCACCGTCCTCATCGCCGGCATCGGCATGATGCCAGCCGCCTGGAGCCTCGGCAAATACTTCGCCGCCACAAAACCCGATATCGCCATCCAGGCCGGTATCGCCGGCTCATTCCGCACAGACTGGCCCCTGGGCAAAACCCTCGCCGTCAACCAGGAATACCTCGCCGACCTCGGCGCCCAACTCGCCTCCGGCGAATTCAACGACCTCTTCGATATGCAACTCTGGCAACCAGATATCCCCCCCTTCAACGGCATCGCCCTCACCAACAACTTCCAAAGTATCCCCCCCATCACACACCTCGATACCGCCTCCGCCGCCTCCGTCAACACCGTCACCGGCACCCTCCACACACGCGATCATCTCATCGCCAAATATCACCCCGATCTCGAAAGCATGGAAGGCGCCGCCTTCCACTACGCCTGCCTCATGGATCGGATCCCCTTCCTCCAAATAAGAACCATCTCCAACTACGTCGAACAACGCGATCGCAGCAAATGGAATATCCCCCTCGCCGTCCGCGAACTCAACCAATCCCTCTCCCTCCTCTTCCAAACCTGGAACATCTGGTAAATACACAAATCAACTACCTTTACACCTGGCACCTATAGCCACCAAAAATTGGTAAGATCATGGAACTAACGCTCGGATTTTCACCTTGCCCAAACGATACCTTTATCTTTGATGCACTGGTTAACAATAAGATAGATACAGCAGGACTCTCCTTCCATACACAACTCGAAGATGTCGAAACACTCAATAAATGGGCCCTGCAAGGAAAACTCGCCATCACCAAACTAAGCTTTGCCACCTACCACCAGGTAAAAGATAAATACGACCTGCTCAACAGCGGTAGCGCCCTGGGCCGCGGCTGTGGCCCCCTCCTCATCGCCCGCCAACCCATCCCGCAAGACGAAGTCCCAAACAGGAAAATAGCCATCCCCGGCCAGCTAACCACCGCCAACCTCCTCTTCTCCATCGCCTTCCCCGATGCCACCCGAAAAGAAATAATGCTCTTCTCCGATATAGAAAACGCAGTCCTCGATGGACGGGTAGACGCAGGCGTCATCATCCACGAAAACAGGTTCACCTACCAGCAAAAAGGATTGGTAAAGATTATCGACCTGGGAGAGTACTGGGAACAAACAACCGGCAACCCCATCCCCTTGGGCGGCATCTTCATCCGTAAAGACATCCCCGCACACATCCGGCAGCAAATAGATCAACTCATACATGAAAGCCTCCGCTACGCCTGGAAAAACTATCCCCAGCTGTCTGACTACGTAAAGCAACATGCTCAGGAGATGGAAGAAGCCGTTATGCGCAAACATATCGACCTTTATGTCAACGACTTCAGCCTCGACCTCGGCGCCGAAGGCCAGTCAGCAGTAGAAACACTCTTGCAGAAAGCCGCACAGGTCACCATATAGATTATCCTTTTAACGCCTTACCATATGCCTCCAGGGCACGCTTACGCGCGTCCTCATGCACCACTATAGGCTTGGCATACGTCAGTTCCTCCAACTCCGGCACCCAATGCCGCACATACCGCAGCTCCTTGTCAAATCGCTGCGTCTGCAACGTCGGGTTGAACACACGGAAATAAGGCGCCGCATCACATCCACATCCCGCCGCCCACTGCCAGTTACCATTGTTCGCCGCCAGATCGTAATCCAACAACTGACGCGCAAAATAAGCCTCCCCCCAACGCCAGTCTATCAACAAATGTTTGGTCAGAAAACTCGCAACGATCATACGCACCCTATTGTGCATAAACCCTGTAGCATTCAACTCCCGCATACCCGCATCCACAATCGGATAACCCGTCTGCCCCTCGCACCAACGGGCAAACTCCTCTTCATTATTCCGCCACTTTATTTTATCATAATCCGCCTTGAACGACTGATGCACCACCTTCGGAAAGTGCCAGAGTATCGTCATAAAGAAATCCCGCCAGATCAGCTCATTCAGAAAAGTATCATTCAGCTCCATCGCCTTCCTGGCCAACACTCGTACACTGATCGTACCAAACCGCAAGTGCACCCCCAAATGAGTCGTCCCCTTAATCCCCGGAAAATCCCTCGTCTTATCATAATGGCTGAGTAACTCACCCTTCACCTGTATACCGGGAAATCCACGCTCCCCTTCCTTAAATCCCATCGCTGCCAACGAAGGTATCTGCCTCGGCGACTGCTGAAAAAAGTGTTTGAAATATTTCTTAGTAGGATAAGATTGTAAGTAAAAATCATTGAGCAACGACTTCCAGCGTTTGCTATATGGTGTGTAAATAGTATAGGGCTCTCCATTATCTTTCAACACCTCGTCTTTCTCAAATATTACCTGGTCCTTGTATGTATGAAAAGCAATACCTTTCCCCTCCAAAAGCTTACCTATATCGGCATCCCGCTCCCTAGCATAAGGCTCATAGTCATGATTGGTATACACTGCCTGCACATCATAATGCGACAGCCAATGTGTAAAAGCCGCTTTCGCCGTTCCGTGGAATACATCCAGCGTACTACCCATCGACTCCAGCTCTTCCTGCATACCAACCAGTACATCCCGGATGAAGGTCACCCGCCGGTCGTCCTTCGATTCCAGGTCATCCAATATGTCCGTGTCAAATATAAATACCGGCACTACCGGTACACCTGCCTTCAATGCATGATATAAAGCTGCCTGATCCTTTAGCCGCAGATCACGCCGCAACCAACATAAATTCACCGTTTTCGCCATTGTCAGTATTTACTGTGAATAAAATAAATCCCACACCGGAGGATGTGGGATACCTACGCAAATAAAATGCTAATATCGTGGATTTATAACTGGCTTTCTTGTAACATTTCATGCAGGATCGCTGCCGCCGCATTACCATAACTACTGTCACGGAACACTTCCACCCAACGCAGCCCATAAATTGAATTAGTCAGGAAAATCTCGTCCGCAGTCTCCAGGTCTTCTATTGTCAACGGTTGTTCAACGATCTGGAAAGGCAATTCCATCCGCAACAAATGCTTACGCATCACCCCACACACCCCTCCTTCCGATAACGGCGGCGTCAGTAAGGTCTTTTGTTTTACAATAAACACATTCGCAATCGTCGAATCTGCTACCCGCCCATACTGGTTTAATAATACCACCTCGTTCAACCGGTGCTGCTTCGCATACATCGCCGCCATCACGTACGGCAGACAATTGTTCGATTTAATGTTCGCCAGCTTATCACAACTCTTCCGCGCATCGGGAAACACATCCAGGCTCAATCCCACCTCGTTCAGCTCCAACACCTGCGATGCCAGCTCCGAACACTGGATAACGAACTGAGGCCGGTTATCCAGCGGATCATATAGACCACCATCCGCTCGAAACACCGACAAACGGACACGTGCCAGCTGCTGCACATTGTTCTTAATGCACAGCTCCCGGATCAATTTCGTAAAATAACGCTTGGTAAATAACTGCGGCAGGTCAAAATGAAGCAGGTGCATACTGGCGAATAATCGCTCAAAATGAAGGTCCTCCAGCAATACATTACCCTGGTATACCTTCATGGTCTCAAAACAACCGTCACCATATCTGAAAGATCGGTTATCGGCTGTAAAAATAGGTTCTCCGGCTGGAACTAACTTACCGTTATAACATAGATGACCAACTTGCACTTCAAACAATTTTAACGGACTGTTAAGTTACGAAAAATATATGGCAGTCCCCGGCTTGTCCACAACTTTAACCCTTCTTTTACCCCCCAAAAAAATGCTTTGTATCGCACATGGCAATACAAAGCATCTTATCATTAAGTTTCACTACTTATAAACGCATCTCAGGTATATCCCCGTCCACGATCAATCGCCCCGCTGTCTTGGCAACGATCTCCGCCACACTCACACCTGGAGCCCGCTCCAGCAACCGGAAACCGTCCGGCGTTACATCCAGTACCGCCAGCTCCGTCACAATCTTTTTCACACAGTTCACACCCGTCAATGGCAACGTACAAGCCGGCAACAACTTACTCTCCCCCTTCGGGTTCGTATGCATCATCGCCACTATTATGTTCTTGGCAGAAGCCACCAGGTCCATCGCGCCTCCCATACCTTTTACCATCTTACCCGGGATCTTCCAGTTGGCAATGTCACCACCGTCAGATACCTCCATCGCCCCCAGAACCGTCAGATCCACCTTGCCCGCTCGTATCATCCCGAAACTCTCCGCCGAATCAAAAAAACAGCCGCCGGCAGCCAACGTTACCGTCTCTTTACCCGCGTTGATCAGATCCGCATCTACCTCCGCTTCCTTCGGATAAGGGCCCATCCCCAACATCCCGTTCTCCGACTGCAACATGATCGACATCCCCGCCGGAATATAATTAGCCACCAGGGTAGGAATACCTATACCCAGGTTCACATACATACCATCCGCCAGTTCCTGCGAAATCCTCTTCGCAATACCGTATTTATCTAAACTCATAAGATCAGAATGGATTTTTTTGGTGTTAAGATTTGTTGTGATTGCTTACGCAATTATATCTTCAGGGTCTTACGCTCAATGCGCTTTTCATAGTCATGCCCCTGGAAAATACGGTGTACGTAAATACCAGGTACATGGATATTATCAGGGTCCAATTCCCCCGCAGCTACCAGCTCCTCTACCTCCACAATAGTGATCTGGCCCGCCTTCGCCATAGATGTACTGAAGTTACGCGTCGTCTTTCGGAATACCAGGTTGCCCATCGTATCCCCCTTCCACGCCTTTACAATGGCAAAATCCGCCGGCAAAGCCAGCTCCATCAGGTAATGTTTCCCGTTGAACTCACGCACCTCCTTACCCTCAGCGATCTCCGTACCATAGCCTGCAGGCGTAAAAAATGCAGGTATACCCATACCCGCCATCTGGATCCGCGTAGCCAGCGTACCCTGAGGGATCAGGTCCACCTCCAGCTCGCCAGACAATAACTGCCGCTCAAACTCCGCATTCTCCCCCACATAAGACGACATCATCTTTTTGATCTGACGCGTCTTCAACAACAGCCCCAATCCAAATTCATCAACGCCCGCATTGTTCGAAATACAGGTCAATCCTTTAATTCCTTTGCGCACCAGCGCAGCAATACAATTCTCCGGTATACCACACAACCCAAAGCCCCCCAGCATCAGCACCGCACCATCCGGTATATCATGTATCGCTTCGTCGGCATTTGCTACTACTTTGTTCATGTTTTGGTGTTTTTGAAAAATGATTATTTCCGCTCAAGAAAAGGAATAATGGTATCACCCCTGCCCCGCAGCACCGCTTCCTTCGCATGCATAAAGTAATACCGCACCCCATTGATAGCCGTACCTTCCTCCGGCAAAGCAGCCTTACGTTTACCCAACTCCGTCATCACCATCTCATACACCGATTTTAACCGGTCAGGATGCGCCTCGTAAAACCGGTAACTGGTCATAAACCCCTTCACCGTCAACCCGTGCAACGCCAATATCTGACCATAATAAACCTTCACATGCTCCTGACGGATGGAATCCGGCATAGGCCGCGCATTGGTCTCCAATAACGACATACTGTACCCGTCCGCAAGACTCATGTCTAACAACACGTCCCGCATCTGTTCCTTTTCCAATATACCCTTCGGCACCTTGTCCGCCTCCCCGCATGCCGCAACCATCAGCAACAGCAATAGCATATAAATTCTGTACATAGCATTGCAATCTACATTTTATACCGAACATTTACACCGCACAACAGGGAAAATATTCCACCCCCCCTCACGTAAAATGCCCTTCCGGCTGGCAACTCCATCGCCGCCAACCGGAAGGGCATCCCCATAATATCATAACAATACAATCACTTACTTCATCTGCTGGTACTTAGTCGCATTAGGCACATCCATCTGTGCCAGCATCTGCGCCGCCCGGCTCTTCTCCTGCGGTGGCGCCTTCGAAAATACCTTCTGCAGCTCCCCGGACTTCGCCGCGAAAAACGTCTGCAACAACATCGAATTAGGCACGTCCGAATGAATAGCAAACAACAGGTTCAAACTATTCAGAATCGCCGCCCTCCCCTTCACCGGATCATCATACATCACATCCAAACCCTCCCGGTGATAAGCATACATCGCCTCATGAAACCGGCTGAACTTGGCATTCAATAAATTATCCTGCAACCAGTAACGGTTACGGTTACCTTCAAAAGGCTTCCAGCCACTCACATCCTTCCCGTCAGGCGCATTGCTCACAATGTTCAACGCCTTCTTGAAATATACATCCCCGCCTCCGGGCGAAAAAGAATCATAATCCAATCCCAATATAATATTCACATAGTAAGCCATCACCGCCGTCAGGTTAGATGCCAGCGGATCATTACCCACCACCCGGTTGTCATTGAACTCCAACGGCTGGAACTCCACATAACGGAACAACACATCGTTATCCTGCGTATTCATGATACTGCTTACATAACCGGAGTTAAACACCGGCCGTGTAGCCTGCACCGTCAGCTTCGCCTTATAGGTGTTCCCTCCCACATTCTCCGTCACATTCAACAGGAAATTACATTCTATCCGCTCCGAAGGCGCATAGGAATCATCCGTCCACCGGCGGTTGTTCAGGAATTCTTTCAGGGCTGTCTGTAATGTAGTAAACACCTTGCGGTCAGCGCCAATCACCTGCGCCGCCTGCACGGTCACATTCGCCCGTATCTCCTGCGCCAGCATCCGCACAGGCATCGCAGCCATCAACAATAAGAATAGCCATAGGCTACGGGATACATACAATGGGGCCCGCGCGCCGGCATCAGCACCGGTATACACAACGGTAGTACAATTATTCATGTTGGAGTGCTATTATAGCGGCAACGATATCCTTAGCCACCTCTTGCTTTGATTGCAGTGGTAAGCTCCGCTCCCCGCCATTTTTATCAAATAAGGTTACTTTGTTCGTATCATAATTAAATCCGGCGCCTTCATCATTCAGCGAATTCATTACGATCATATCCAGGTTCTTATCAAACAACTTCTTTAACGCATACTCCTTCTCATTATTGGTCTCCAACGAAAAACCTACCAACAACTGGTCAGCAGATTTGTTGTTGCCCAACGTCCGCAATATATCATGCGTCTTCTCCAACTCAATGTTCATCTCCGCCTCCGTCTTCTTGATCTTCTTATCCACCACATTCTTAGGCCGGTAGTCCGCTACCGCCGCCGCCATCACCACAATATCCGCCAACGGGTAGTTCGCAATACAACTGTTGAACATCTCCGCCGCCGTCTCCACCGGTATCGTCGTAATACCCTCCCCCCGCGCCGTCAAATGCGTAGGACCCAATACCAGCTTCACCGTAGCTCCCGCAGCAGCCAACTCCTCCGCAATCGCTATCCCCATCTTACCACTCGAACGGTTACTGATAAACCGTACCGGGTCTATCGGCTCCACCGTCGGACCCGCCGTCACCAAAGCCATCTTACCCGCCAACGGCAACGCCGCCGCTGCACCAGACTCCGCAAAATGCTGATGCAGATACGACACGATCGCCTCCGGCTCCGACATCCGCCCCTCTCCATACAACCCGCTGGCCAACTCCCCCGTAGCCACCGGCAACTGCCGGTGCCCAAAAGATAACAACCGCTCCACATTCGCCTTCGTCGCCGCATGATGCCACATATCCTCATCCATCGCCGGCGCAAACAACACCGGACAAGTAGCAGATAAATACGTAGCCATCAACAAATTATCACACAACCCCTGCGCCATCTTAGCAATCGTATTCGCCGACGCAGGCGCTATCACCATCACATCCGCCCAACGACCCAACATCACATGGTTATTCCAGCTGTTATTGTCACTCAGGTCAACCACCACCTCATGTTTGGATAATGTAGATAACGTCAGGGGAGTAATAAAATTACAGGCAGATGGGGTCATCACAATTTTTACGTCTGCACCTTCCTTTACCAGCAAACGGGTCAGCGTAGCTACCTTATACGCAGCGATACTGCCGGAAACCCCTAATAAGATTTTCTTTCCTTGAAGCATATATTTCAGTCCTTGGCCCACTGGCCAAAGCCCGCAGACATAGCCGCAGACCAAAAGACAGGAACCCGTTCAAAAACAAAAAGCGGCAGAAATAATCCTGCCGCCATGAAGTTAAATATTTTTCCTAATTATAATCCATCCTATCAGCTGTACAGATCATCGTCATTCCGACGGAAGTAGATCTTGTCATCCAGGAACTCCTGGGTCGCCTGAATAGCCGGGTTGGCCAGACGCTCATAAAAACGGGAGATCTCGATCTGCTCCTTATTCTCGTGCACTTCTTCCAGGTTATCAGTATGGCTGGCAAACTCCTCCAGTTTAGAATGCAGCTCTTCCTTAACGGAAATGTTGATCTGATTGGCGCGTTTGGCTATAACGGCAATAGATTCATACAGGTTACCGGTCCTGTTCTTGATATCGGTAGTGTTCTTTGTCTCTACCCAAGGATTAAGACTATTGGTTAGACTTCTCTTTATCTTGCTCATTATCCAGCGTTTTAATGTTGTTTTGTGCTAAGGTATAATATTTTTCCGCTTCAGGCTTCATTTTGCTGCTCGGATAGTGATCCGCAAAATCCAGGTACTCCGTTAGCACCTGCTCAAAACGTTCCTTCTGCTTGTCTCGGACACTATTCCGCGCATAGTTGAAATATGCCTTGATAGCCATATATTTATAACCGTCGCTCCTATCAGAATCCGGGTAGTTACGCATCAGGCTCTTAAAAGCAATGCCCGCACTCTTGTAATATCCCAGGTTATAATAAAGCTCCGCATTGTTAAACTCCTTCTTCTCCAGCTTCCGCCTGCACAACTCTATCACCAGGTTAGCCTCCGCTACCTTCTCCGCCTGCGGATAGTTGTTGATGAACGTCTGCATCGCCGCAATCGCCTTCATCGTATTTGTCTGATCCAACGTCACCTTCGGAGACTGCTTGTAATAACAATAAGCCTGCATATAATCCACCTCTGTCGCCCTCGGACTGTTCGGAAACGCATCCAGGTAGTTCTTGAAGTGATAGGCAGCCTGCACATAATCCTTCAGGTAATAAGAACAATAAGCGTCCCGGTAATATATATTCTCAAACTTCTCAGTCCCCTTATATACAGGGAACAATTCCTCAAAAACAGTCTGAGCCATCTGGTACTTCTTCTTTTCGAACATCTTATTCGCATACGCCAGCTTCCGCTCAGGATCATTGCTCTTCTCGATCCTACGCAATTCGTTATTGCACGAAGTGGTCACAATTGTAGTCAGTATCCCGGTATATAGTACTATTTTCCGCATAAAAAGGATCGCAAAGTTAAGGATTAAATGTAAATTTAAGGTAGACCGCCTTCTGTAGAAGTTAAAATTTTGCAAAAGCCCACTCCAAATAGTCCTTGAAAACGAACTCATTAATAACCATAAAGAAGCATCCCATATCTTTCTAAAATAAAGACAGATAATTATACATAAAACAAATATATTATTCAATAGTTTCCCCCACCACATACTTCCTACTCCACTTCCTCCCACCCCATAAAAAATACCGCTGCCCTCTTCTTAAACCGTTATTTACCGTCTATTTTTCCCCGAATAGCGATATGCTTCTGTCCACCTCTCCCATAGTTTTCCTATAACATTCCTATATCTCACGTCCACCTCTCCCATAGTTTTCGTATAACATTCCTATACCTCACCTCCACCTCCCATATAACACGCCCATACCATACACCTTCCCCCACCCTACTCACTCCCTCAGGCAACTCCCTTGGCACATATACCCCTCAAAAACCCTGTACGACAAGTCCGAAATGACTCCGTCCCCATTTTATTCACCGCTCCCCTTTTTTATTTCCACTCACTATCCTACTCTCAAACACCCGGCTGATCAGTATCTCCATACTTTAATCACACGAAATGAACATTATCGAACATGTTATTAACATGTATTAAAAACTTATTCACACACAACTTAACAAATTACCACCTAAACCCCACCACGCAGCCAATGGCTTGCTGTGGAAAAAATTTATAATGCCTTTTTTCGTTAAAAAGTGGGAAAAAGTGTTATTTTGTGTTAGAAATTAGATTTCAAAGACTTTCGCCCCATGGTATGATTGGTTTTCTAGGTGAATATGAGGCTACGCTGGATGCAAAAGGGCGCTTTTTACTCCCGGCCGGTTTTAAAAAACAGCTGGGCGAAAGCGCAGGAGAACAGTTTGTCATCAACAGGGGGTTCGAAAAATGCTTGTCTTTGTATCCAATGAACGAATGGCAGCCCATCTTTGAACGTATCAGCAAACTCAACGACTTCGATCCGAAAGTAAGAGAATTTCGCCGGTACTTCCTCAATGGAGCCACTATCCTCGAACTGGATAGCGCCGGCAGACTGCTCATTCCAAAAAACCTAACGTCGTATGCCAACCTCGAAAAAGACATCGTACTGGCAGCGGCAACCAATAAAATAGAGATCTGGGATAAATCAAAATACCAGGAGTTCTTTGAAAATTTCTCACCAGGCGCTTTCAGCGACCTGGCTCAACAGGTAATGGGGGGCGATAACAACCTGTCGATCTAATGAAGCGTATGGAAGAAGGAATGCAATCACAATATCACCTGCCGGTACTACTGCACGAAGTCATCAACCTCCTGCAGATAAAACCCGATGGCGTATACGTAGACGCTACTTTCGGCGGAGGCGGCCACTCAAAGGCCATCCTCGAACGCCTGAGCAGCAAAGGTAAACTCATCGTCTTCGATCAGGACGAAGATGCCTACAACAACCGTATACAAGATGAACGCGTCACCTTCGTCCAACAAAACTTCCGGCACCTGCAACGGTTCCTGAAACTCCATAAAGCCTTCCCAGATGGTATCCTCGCCGACCTCGGCGTATCATCACACCAGTTCGATACCGCCGAAAGAGGATTCAGCACCCGGTTCGATGCAGACCTCGATATGAGAATGGACCAACGCGCCGAAACAACCGCCGCTCAAATCATCAAAACATTCTCAGAAACAAAACTGCAATGGATCTTCCAGGAATATGGAGAAGTCACCAACGCACGTACACTGGCCAAAACCATCGTACAACTGCGCAAAAACCACCCGATCAAAACAATCGCCGAATTCAAAGCGCTCATTCAGCCTATCGTAAAAGGAAATCCGCATAAATACCTCGCTCAGGTATTCCAGGCACTGAGAATCACCGTCAATGACGAAATGGGCGCACTCAAAGAGCTGCTCCAACAAGCCGCTCAAGTCCTGACCCCAGGAGGCAAAGTAGCCATCATCACCTTCCACTCCCTGGAAGATAGATTGGTAAAAAACTTCTTCCGGTCAGGAACATTCGAAGAAAATGATCAGGCATTCTCCTTCGAAAATCCCCCAAGGATCTTCAAACTGATCACAAAAAAACCGGTGACCGCCTCCGCAGAGGAACTGAAAATAAACGCCAGATCCAGAAGCGCTAAACTAAGGGTCGCCGAAAAATTGTAAAAAACAGCTTCCTATATATCAGCGATGACAACAGCTACGCCGTGATCCAAATCACCTCGCAGCCAGCCGATAAAGTAAAAGCCTACCCGCGTCATCATCAATAACGACGCAGCACAGGCAATTATATCAGCACATCCCTGAAGTCCTACCCTATTTAAATGCTATTTTGACCAAATTTTTTATCGCGATGAATACATTGCAGGAAGAGGATATAGAAACAGTACCAGATAAAGACGATCACGTAGAAGAGAACGTCACCCCACTCGATACCAAAAAAGAGTGGCGACTCCGTATCAACTACAAGGCCATGACTCAAAACATGCCCTTTATCCTGTTTCTTGCCCTGCTAGCACTGATATATATCGCTAACAGCCACCTGGCTGAAAAAAAGATCCGCAGGATCAACAAACTGGGCAAAGAAATTAAAGAACTCAAATGGGAATATCTAAACGTTAAAAGCGAACTGATGTTCCGAAGCAAAATGAGCGAAGTAAGCAAAGCAGTGGAACCACTAGGCCTTAAACAACTGAACATGCCACCGCAGAAAATCGTCCAGCCCAACACAGAAAAAAAAGAATAATGTCATATAAATCCCCCCGGCCTTAAAACCAGGGGACTAATAATAAAAATTGGAAGTAAAAAAAGACATATTATGGCGAGTCTATTTGTGCTTGATTGGCATGGTGCTCTTCGGCGTCGCCATATTGGCAAAAGTATTTTACATCCAACACGTTAAAGGCCCCTACTGGCGAAACATGGCCGACAGCCTCCACACCCAATACGTGGAACTCGACGCCGATCGCGGTACCATCTACTCCGAAGAAGGTAGAATGCTTTCTACCTCCATCCCATACTTCGATATCAGGGTGGACTTCGCCGCAGATGGCCTCCGAGATAAAAATGGCAAAGTCTTCAAAGAAAATGCAGACTCCCTCGCCTATCGCCTCTCCATCCTGTTCGGAGATAAAACACCGGCCGAATACAAAACATTACTCCGCGAAGGCTACAAAAGCAAAGACCGGTACTTCCTGCTCAAACGCAACGTACCGTTCGATCAATACCAGCAACTAAGAGCCTTCCCCATGTTCCGCCTCGGCCCTAATAAAGGCGGCATGATCGCTGAAACAGAAAACAAACGCATCAACCCGTTCAAACTGCTGGCCAACAGAACCATCGGTCTCGCACGGGAAAATGCCCAAAACGTAGGCCTCGAAAGAACCTACGACGAATACCTAAAAGGAGTCACCGGTAAACGGCTTATGCGCCGAATCGCCGGTGGCACCTTCGTTCCGGTAGAAGGATACGATATCGAACCCGAAAATGGCCGCGATGTCGTTACCACCATAGATGTCAATATGCAGGACATCGTCGAAACCGCCCTCATGAACATGATGGTGAAAAACGAAGCCGAACATGGCACCTGCATACTCATGGAAGTAAAAACCGGCAAAATAAAAGCAATCGCCAACCTCGGCCGACAACCAGATGGCAGCTACTTCGAAGATATGAACTATGCCCTCCAGGTCGCAGAACCCGGATCCACCTTCAAAGTAGCCACCATCATCTCCGTATTGGAAGATAAATACGCCACCATCAACGATAAAGTCGACCTGAACTATGGCGTATGGAAAGTCGGCAGGAGAACAGTGTACGACTCAGAAAGACACCATCGTACCACCGTAAGCATTCAACAGGCTTTCGAACTGAGCTCCAACGTAGGCATGGCAAAACTGGCAGTACAGTACTATAGTCGAAAACCAAACGCTTTCGTCGCACACCTTAAGAAATTAAAACTCGACCAAAGCACCGGCATCGACCTCGTAGGAGAAGGACACCCGGTCATCAAAACCACCGCCTCTAAAACCTGGAGCGCTACCAGCCTCCCCTGGATGGCTTTCGGTTATGAAGTCCTCGTAAGCCCCCTGCAAACCTGCATGCTGTACAACGCCATCGCTAACAATGGTAAAATGATGAAACCTTACCTCGTCAACTCCATCATGGAATACGGTAAAGTCATCAAAGAATACCAACCCTCCGTCGTGTTGGATAGCATCGCCTCCCAACGCACCGTGAGACAACTCAGAAGAATGCTCGAAGGTGTAGTCCTCAATGGTACCGCCAAAAAACTCTGGACACCATACTACACATACGCCGCAAAAACAGGCACCGCCCTCGTCGCCAATGGCAACAGAGGATACGCCGACAAAATATACCAGTCATCATTCGCCGGATATTTCCCGGCCAATGATCCGCAATACACCTGTGTAGTCGTCATCAAGAACAAACCGCATGCGTTACAGTTCTATGGCGCCTCCGTAGCTGGACCCGTCTTCCGGGAAGTAGCCGACAAACTCTACGCCATCGCCGTAGACCGGCAACAACCCATGACCGCCAAACCACAGGTCGATACACTCCTCGCCATGAAAGCAGGCAGAAGCGGAGAATGGAAAGAAATTTTAAATACCCTGCATCTACCCATGCAGGGTAACGTCAATAACAATAACTGGGTCAACGCGAAAGTCAACGACAAAAAAGTCGCTTTCCAACCCATCACACAGGCCAAAGGCGCTGTGCCCGACGTTACCGGAATGGGTCTCAAAGACGCACTCTACCTGCTCGAAAATGCAGGCATGCGCGTAGTAATCAAAGGCGCCGGAAAAGTAAAGACACAGTCAATACCCGGCGGCGCCAAACTGGCTAAAGATCAGACGATCACAATAGAACTGAGCTAATGAAGACGTTGCGCGACATATTGTATAATGTAAACATACTCGCCGTTCATGGGAATAGTGATATCCCCGTGAACGCTTTGAGCATCGATTCCAGGAACATCCGTCCCGGCGATACCTTCATCGCCATCAAAGGCGCACACAGCGATGGACATACCTACATCGATAAAGCCATCAGCCTCGGCGCCAACGCCATCATCTGCGAATCAATACCCGAATCCCAACACAATAACGTCGCCTACATCCAGGTAAGCAACAGCGCCACCGCTTGCGGTATCATGGCGGGCAACTTCTACGATAACCCGTCCCGTAAACTGCAACTCGTCGGCGTCACCGGTACCAATGGCAAAACCACCATCGCTACCCTCCTGTTCCGCCTCTTCACCGGCCTCGGCCACCACTGCGGACTACTGTCCACCGTACAAAACCAGATCGGTAACACCGTCGTACCCGCCACCCACACCACCCCCGATGCCATCAGCCTCAACGCACTGCTGGCACAAATGGTACAGGAAGGCTGCGACTACGCATTCATGGAAGTAAGCTCCCACGCCATCCACCAACAACGGATCGCAGGTCTGCATTTCGCCGGAGGCATATTCTCCAACATCACCCATGATCACCTCGACTATCACAAAACATTCGATGAATACATCCGTGTGAAAAAAGCATTCTTCGATGCCCTCCCCACATCAGCGTTCGCCATCACGAACCTCGATGATAGACGTGGCAACGTTATGCTCCAAAACACAAGGGCAAAAAAAGCAACATACAGCCTACGCACCATCGCAGACTTCAAAGGCAAAATCCTCGAGAACAACCTCACCGGATTGATCATGCAAATAGGCGAAGACGAAGTACACTTCCGCCTCATCGGCGAATTCAATGCCTATAACCTCCTCGCAGTATACGGAGCAGCCGTACTCCTGGAGAAACCAAAAACCGAAGTACTGCAGATACTGAGCAACATCACCGGCGCAGAAGGCCGCTTCGACTACATCGTATCCAACAACGAAAGGATCATCGGTATCGTCGACTACGCCCACACCCCCGATGCCCTGCTCAACGTACTGGCCACCATCAAAAACCTGCGTAAAGGTCACGAACAAATCATTACCGTCGTAGGCTGCGGAGGCGATCGCGATACCACCAAAAGGCCCATCATGGCCCAGGTAGCCGTCGAACACAGCGATAAGGTCATCTTCACCTCAGACAATCCAAGGTCCGAAGACCCGGCCGCCATCATCCAAGAAATGGAAACCGGCGTCCCCGTCCACCTGAAGAAAAAAACCTTATCCATCACCGACCGCAAAGAAGCCATCAAAACCGCCTGCAGCCTCGCCAACAAAGAAGATATCATCCTCGTCGCCGGAAAAGGCCACGAAAAATACCAGGATATCAATGGGACCAAACATCCCTTCGATGATAAAAAAGTGCTGCAGGAAATGATGACGCTGATGGACAAATAATATCGTTCCCCGCAAAAGGAACATCGACAACTAAACTAAACACGCGATCCGGCCAGTAACCAGATCGCCGACAACTGAGACTAACTAACTGTATGTTATATTACTTTTTTGAATTTTTAAACGCTAAGTTTCACCTGAGCGGAAGCGGTATGTTTCAGTTCATTACCTTCCGTGTCACCATGGCCCTGCTGCTCTCACTGGCCATCACTTTGCTCATGGGGAAAAGTATCGTAAGATTCCTCCAACGCAAACAAATCGGTGAAACCATCCGTAACCTCGGCCTCGCCGGCGAGAATACCAAAAAAGGTACACCCACCATGGGCGGACTGATCATACTGTCCGCCATCGTCATCCCCACCCTCCTGTTCGCTCAAGTCAAAACCGTGTACATATGGCTCATGCTCCTCTGCACCGTATGGCTCGGCCTCATCGGTTTCATCGATGACTATATCAAAGTATTCAAAAAGAATAAAGAAGGCCTCGCCGGCAGATTCAAACTCCTCGGCCAGATCGGCCTCGGCCTCATCATAGGTACCACCCTCTACTTCAATGAAGATGTTGTCATCTCCCGCGAAGTGCAGGGCGCCACCAAACTCGCCCCCTACGAACGCCAGATCGCACAAAGCGAAAGAGTCACCAAAGATGGACAACGTTTCGTCGACGTAAAAACACCCATCACCACCATCCCGTTCGTTAAAAGCCACGAATTCAACTACGCCAGGCTCATCTCCTGGATACCTGGCGCAGAAAAATATACCTGGGTCATCTATATCCTCATCGTCATCTTTATTGTCACCGCCGTTTCCAATGGTGCCAATATCACCGATGGTCTCGATGGCCTCGCCACCGGCGTATCCGCCGTCATCGGCATCTGCCTCGGCATATTCGCTTACGTATCCGGCAACATACAGTTCGCCGACTACCTCAATATCATGTACATCCCCCACCTCGGCGAACTATCCATATTCATAGCCGCCTTCGTGGGTGCCTGCGTAGGATTCCTCTGGTACAACGCATACCCCGCCCAGGTATTCATGGGCGACACCGGCAGCCTCGCACTGGGTGGCATCATCGCCTCCCTCGCCATCATCGTACGCAAAGAACTACTCATACCCATCTTCTGTGGCGTATTCCTCGTAGAACTCCTGAGCGTCATGATCCAGGTGTCCTACTTCAAATACACCAAAAAGAAGTACGGAGAAGGCCGCCGCGTATTCCTGATGTCACCGCTGCATCACCACTATCAGAAACTAGGCTACCACGAAAGTAAAATAGCCGTTCGCTTTTGGATCATCACCGTGATGTGCGTAGCATTCGCCATCGCAACACTAAAAATGAGATAGCTAATAACTAATAATAACAACAGATAAAATCATAGTCGCGTGGATAAAAAAATAGTCATACTGGGTGCAGGAGAAAGCGGAATTGGCGCCGCCTTGCTGGCAAAACAGCAGGGGTATGACGTATTCGTATCCGATGGCGGCAACATAAAAGACATCTACCGGCAGGAACTCGCCGTCAACCACATCACCTTCGAAGAAGGTCAACACTCCTGGGATATCATCCTCGGCGCCGACGAAATCGTCAAAAGCCCGGGCATCCCCGAGAAAACTGACCTGATGAAAAAAGTACGCGAACGCAACATCCCAGTCATCTCGGAAATAGAACTGGCATATCGCTTCAGCAAAGACAGCAAAATCATCGCCATCACCGGTAGCAATGGCAAAAGCACCACCACCGCACTCACCTACCACCTGTTCCATACCGCCGGCCTCAAAGCCGCCATGGTAGGTAATATCGGCATCAGCTACGCCAGACAAGTCGCCACCGAACCGGCAGACTATTATATCATAGAAGTAAGCAGCTTCCAACTGGACGATATCAAAGAATTTAAACCCAACGTAGCCATCCTCCTCAATATCACCCCAGACCACCTGGACAGATATGAGTACAAAATGGAAAACTACGTGGCCTCCAAATTCCGTATCGCCATGAACCAGACTGCAGAAGATTATTTTGTTTATTGTAAGGACGACATGGAGATCAGCAACTACTTGGAAAAGCAACCCATTAACTCAACTTCAATACCATTTACTCTCATGGAACCATTGAAACTAGGCGGATTTATAGCCAATGACCAGATGAACATCCTGGTGAGTGATGAACCGGTAATCGTATCCATTTATGACCTCGCCCTCAAAGGCAAACATAACTGGTACAACTCCATGGCCGCCGGCATAGCCGGTAAAACCATGAACATTCGCAACGAAAAAATACGCGAAAGCCTCGCTTCCTTCAAAAGCCTGGAACATCGCATGGAATACGTCGCCACCGTAAAAGGGATCGACTTCATTAACGATAGCAAAGCCACCAACGTCAATTCCCTCTGGTTCGCCCTCGAAAGCATGGAACAACCTGTCGTACTCATAATGGGTGGAGTCGATAAAGGAAATGACTATAGCGCTATCAGAGAACTCGTTAAAGAAAAAGTAAAAGGTATCATCTGCCTCGGTATAGACAATACGCCCATCGAACGCGCGTTGTCAGCAGATACCCCCGCAATGATCAATACCACCAGCATGAAAGCAGCCGTAGAAGCTGCCTTCAAACTGGGCGCCAAAGGAGACGTAGTACTACTCTCTCCCGCCTGCGCCAGCTTCGACCTCTTCAAAAATTATGAAGATAGAGGCAAACAGTTCAAAGAGGCCGTAAGAGAACTATAGACAGAACATAAGAACATAACGACAGGCAAAAAGAGCATCACCATATCTGAAACAAAACAAGAAGAAGGTAAACGATTAGATGGACAGCTTACTTCATAGGACGAAAGGCGACAGGGTCATCTGGACGATAGTAGTATTCCTATCGCTCGTGAGCCTGCTGGCCGTATACAGCTCCACCGGTTCCCTCGCATACAGGGAACGGGGCGGCCATACCGAGTATTACCTGCTCAAACAACTGTCCGTACTCGTACTGGGGATACTGATCATCTATTTCGCACACCGGGTTAACTACACCATCTACTCCCGCGCCGCACAAATAGGATTCATCATCTCCATACCACTGCTCATATACACCCTGGCATTCGGCTCGCATATCAATGATGCCAGCCGCTGGATCAGACTGCCCATCATCAATCTTACCTTCCAAACATCAGATGTAGCCAAACTGGCCATATTCATGTACGTAAGCCGGCAACTGTCCAAAAGACAACATGTCATCACCGACTTTAAAAAAGGCTTCCTGCCCATCATCATACCCGTCGGTGTCATCTGCTTACTCATCATGCCCGCCAATATGAGTACCGCCCTGCTGCTCGGAGCCAGCTGCATGCTGCTCTGCTTCATCGGCCGCGTACCCGTCAAATACCTGCTCACCATGATAGGCGCTGGCCTCATCGGTATCATCCTCGTCATCCTCGTCGCCCAAATCAGCGGCATGGAAATGCGTAGCAAAACCTGGGGCAAACGCCTCGATAGCTTCCTGCACGACGATCATAACGAACTACCCTACCAGGTACAACAAGCCAATATCGCCATCGCCGGCGGCGGCATCTTAGGTAAAGGACCCGGAAACAGCACTCAACGCAACTTCCTGCCTCACGCCTACTCCGACTACATCTACGCTACCATCATTGAAGAATATGGCGTCTTCGGCGCTTTCCTCATACTGGGTGCATACCTCCTGCTGTTACTACGCAGCATCAGGATATTCAAAAACTGTCCCTACGCCTTCGGAGCATTCCTGGCACTGGGACTCAGCGTCACCCTCGTCATCCAGGCAATGACAAACATGGCCGTCAACGTCGGCCTGTTCCCGGTTACAGGGGTAACACTACCACTGGTAAGCATGGGCGGTTCCTCCGTACTGTTTACCAGCCTCGCCATCGGCATCATCCTCAGCGTATCCCGCAACGTGGAAGAACTCGAAGGCAAAAAAGCAGAACAGGAAAGAATCGCCAAAGTAATGGCAGCACAACAACTCGAAACAGCAGAAGCTTAAAGACTAATAAAAAAGTATACATGATGCAACGCAAAGTAATTATAGCAGGTGGTGGTACAGGAGGACATATCTTCCCGGCCATCGCTATCGCCAATGCGTTGAAAAAAATAGATCCGCAGACCGATATCCTGTTCGTTGGCGCCGTCGGCAAAATGGAAATGGAAAAAGTGCCTCAGGCAGGATATCCTATAGAAGGCCTCGAAATAGCCGGATTCAACCGCAGCAATATCTTTAAAAACATACTGCTGCCATTCAAAATATTAAAAAGCCTGAGCAAGGCAAAACGTATCCTCAAAGAATTCCAACCCAACGTCGTCGTTGGCGTCGGCGGATACGCCTCCTTCCCCATGCTCAGACAAGCCCAGCGAAAGGGTATGCCCACCCTCATCCAGGAACAGAACTCCTTCGCCGGCAAAACCAACATGATACTGGGCAAACGCGCAAATAAAATCTGCGTCGCCTACGATAACATGGAGAAATTCTTCCCGGCTGATAAGATACTCCTCACCGGCAACCCCGTTAGAGGTAGCATCACCCAGTCCGCAGTCACCAAAGAAGAAGCCATGCAATACTTCTCCCTGCGGCCGGAAAGAAAAACAATATTCGCCGTAGGAGGTAGCCTCGGCGCCAAATCCATCAACGAAGGACTGCAACCACTGTTGCAACAATTCGTAGAAAAAGATATACAACTGATCTGGCAAACAGGGAAACCGTACTACGAAACAGCCAAAGCCGCTGCTTCCCCCTACGCCTCCCATATCAAAGTCTTTGACTTCATCAACCTCATGGACTTTGCCTACAAAGCAGCAGATGTAGTCATCTCCCGCGCAGGCGCACTGGCCATCGCAGAACTCTGCGTAGTGAAAAAACCGGTCATCTTCATCCCGTACCCATTCGCGGCAGAAGACCACCAGACATTCAACGCCAAAAGCCTCGTAGATAAACACGCTGCACTCATGATCAAAGACAGCGAAGCCGCCGCCCAGCTAGGCAACACCGTGTTCAGCCTCATCCAGAATAAGGCCCTCATGGAACAGCTGGAACAAAACATCGCCGCGCTGGGCAACCCCAACGCCGATATGACAATAGCAAGAGAAGTGACTTACTTGATTAAATAGATTATGGATCTGAACAGCATAAATAGAGTGTATTTCATTGGTATAGGTGGCATCGGAATGAGCGCCATCGCCCGATTCTTCAACGAAAAGGGCGTCCACGTGAGCGGGTACGATCGTACAGAAACCCCCCTCACCAAACAGCTCAGCGCCGAAGGTATGCACATCCACTACACCGATGATATCAACCTGCTGGACCCTCAGACCTCCCTCGTCGTATACACACCAGCCATACCTGTCACACACGCAGAACTCAACTGGTACCGCGAAAAAGGTTTCGAAGTAGTGAAACGCAGCGACGTACTCCGCGAGATCACCCGCGAACTGTTCGCCATCACCGTAGGTGGCACCCATGGCAAAACCACCGTGTCCACCATGATCGCTCACCTGCTCACCCACAGCGGATATGGCTGTAACGCCTTCCTGGGTGGCATCAGCGTCAACTACGACAAAAACTTCTGGAGCAGCAACAAACCGGTCGCCGTCATCGAAGCCGATGAATACGATCGCTCATTCCTTAAACTCAATCCCGACATCGCCGTACTGACCGCCATGGACGCCGATCACCTCGACATATACGGCACCGAATCCGATATGCAGGACGCTTTCATCCAGTACACACACAACATAAAACCAAATGGTACCCTGCTCGCCCGTTTCGGCCTGCCTCGCGCCCATGAACTCAAAGCAGACAATAAACTGGTATACAGCTTGCAGAACGATGCGGCTAACATATATGCCGCCAACATCCGCATGATACATGGAGGCTACGAATTCGACGTCATCCAGCAAGATTGGATGATCGACAACGTCCACCTGCACATCGGTGGTATGCACAACGTAGAAAATGCCGTAGTAGCCGTAGCCGTAGCACACCTCCTGGGTATCGATGCCGCCAAGATCAGAGCCGCACTGGCAGACTTCAAAGGCATCAAACGTAGATTCGAATACGTGATCAAAAGCGATCACCAGGTATATATCGACGACTATGCACACCATCCCGAAGAATTGCGCGCACTCATCACCAGCGCCAAAGCACTCTTCCCGGGAAAAACATGCACCGTCATCTTCCAGCCACACCTGTATAGCCGCACCCGCGACCTCGTAGAGGGCTTCGCCGAAAGCCTCTCCCTCGCAGACCAGGTGATACTGCTACCCATATACCCGGCACGTGAACTGCCCATCGAAGGCATCACCAGCGATATCATCGCCGCTAAGATCAAAAACACCGATGTACTCCAACTGTCAAAAGAAGAAGTACTCGAATGGCTGAAAGCAAATACCGCCCCGCTACTCATTACCGCAGGCGCCGGCGATATCGATCAGCTCAAAGAACCAATAAAAGAAATTTTAAACGGAAAGCCGCCCAAAGAGCAGCTTACGTAAATAGATAAAAGAATTATCAACATGCAGATACAAACACGCAAAGCTTTAAAACGCGCAGGTACAGCCGTCCTCTGGATAGCTGCACTGACAGGCTTTGTCGTGCTCCTCGCAGCCGCCGTTCAAGACAAAGAAACAGCTACCTGCAAAGGCATCGTTGTCAAATTCTCCGGCAATGACGACAACTTCTTCATCGAAGAAAAAGACATCAAAGCCCTCATCACCAAAGAAAAAACAAACAACCCTGTCGGAAAAACAATAGGCAGCATCAACATAGCACAGCTGGAATCCATCGTATCAAAAGATCCTTGGGTAAAAGAAGCCGATATCTTCCTCGACAATCACCAATACCTCAATATCAAGGTAACACAGCGTGAACCCGTCGCCAGGATATTCACCTTCTCCGGCAACAGCTTCTACCTCGATACTCAGGGCGAACGTATCCCCGTATCATCCAGGTACGCCGCCAGAGTACCCGTATTCACAGGATTCCCCGTCGATGCCAGCCGCCTGCAAAAAGCAGACAGCCTGCTCAGCACCGAAATAGTTAATATGGGCCACTTCCTCACAGAAGACCCCTTCTGGATGGCACAGGTAGAACAGGTAATCATCACCGGCGATCGCAAATTCGAACTGGTACCAAAACTCGGCGACCATATCATCGAATTCGGCGAAGGAGAAAACATAGCAAAAAAGTTTGGCAAGCTTATGGCTTTCTATAAAGAAGGACTCAGCAAAGTAGGTTGGAATAACTATACCCGCATCAATATCGCTTACGAAAATGAAGTGGTATGCACCCGCAAAGATGGTTACACCACGCCAACGCCACAACGACCTCCTGCCGATACCTCCAGGTTCGAACCCGATCAAACCATGGAGCCCGAAAACGCAACCGACGAAGAAACAACGGTACAACCAGCAACACTGGCCGCCAATACAGCGCCCAAACCTGCCGGTAAACCAGCGGAAAAACCAACACCAACGCATACTGTAAAAAAAGAAACAGCAGCGCCGGTAAAAAAGGTAACGCCGCCCAAAAAAGCAACAACAGTCAAAAAAATAGAAAAACCTGCTGCTACAGCAGCAAAACACAAAGGAAAGGATCTGACCGGCCCGCAGCAGCAACAGCCGAAAGCAATTTACAAACCGGTGAAGAAATCTGTCAACACAACAAAAAACAATAAAACGCCATGAATCAGGAAGCTCCCATCATTGTAGGCCTGGATATCGGAACTACGAAGATTGCTGCCATTGCAGGAAGGAAGAATGAATACGGGAAACTGGAAATCCTGGGATTCGGTAAAGCGCCGTCCTTCGGTGTACAGCACGGTATGGTGCTCAACATCGATCAGACAATTAAAGCAATACGTCAGGCGCTTGAAAACTGTTATGCCTCGAATCCAAACCTGGAGATCAATGAAGTGTACGTGGGGATTGCAGGGCACCATATCAAAAGTCTCCAGACAAGAGGAGACATCGTTCGCAACGATACAGATGCAGAAATATCACAGAAAGATATAGATCAGCTGATCAATGATCAATATAAAACCGTGATCCCCGCCAGTGACCAGATCATTGACGTGATCCCGCAACAATATATCGTCGACAGCCTCCAGAATATCACCTATCCCATCGGCATGTCCGGTGTCAAAGTAGGCGCTAACTTCCATATCATCACCGGCGATAAAAACGCTATCCGAAACATCAACCGCAGCGTCGAAAAATCCGGCCTTAAGATCCGCGATCTCGTATTACAACCGCTGGCCTCCGCCGCCGCCGTAATGTGCGATATGGACTTCGAAGCCGGCGTCGCCATCGTCGATATAGGGGGCGGTACCACCGACCTCGCCGTGTTCTACGAAGGTATCCTCAAACACACCGCAGTCATCCCATACGGTGGTGAAAATATCACCAACGATATTAAAAATGGCCTCGGCGTACTCAAAACACAGGCAGAACAGATGAAAGTACAATTTGGCTACGCCCTCGCCGACGAAGCCAAAAACAATGCTTACATCACCATACCAGGTCTCCGCGGTCAAAGCCCCAAAGAGATCTCCGTTAAAAACCTCGCCCACATCATCCAGGCACGCATGAGCGAAATACTCGACTTCGTCGTTTATCACCTCAAACAAATCGGCATGGACAATAAGATGCTCAATGGCGGTATCATCCTCACAGGTGGTGGCTCCCAACTCAAACATCTTATCCAGCTCACCGAATATACCACCGGCGTAAACGCTCGCATCGGATACCCGAACGAACACCTCGCCAGCGGCCATATCGACGAGCTCACCAAACCAATGTACGCCACCTGCGTAGGCCTCATTCTCAAAGGATACAACGACTTCGAAAACGATCGCCGCGCCCTCGAAGAAAACTATGTAAAGATCAACACCAGCTACATTGCCAAAGAACAAGCCGCACAGGCTGCCTCCACAGATGATCAGTGGGAACAGCAGGAAGAAGAAGAAACATTACCAACACCCGAACAGATACAGGACAGAAAAGTAAAGGAACGTAACGCTTCGCTCAAATCATTCCTCGACCGGATGAAAACGAAGATCATAGACATGTTCACAGAAGAAGAAGATACTAAACTATAACAAACAACAGATCGGTTAAATGGCGTAATTGTTGCAGCCTCAAACGTTTCTTTAAATCATGAAGAATTAATACATAACAGGGACAAAAACCTTTAGCATGAACAAGAAACCATTTGACAGTAAAGAATTAAAGAATACAACTACTAACCCATAAAAGATAGAGTCATGATACATTTTGATCTTCCAAAGGAGAAATCCTCCATCATCAAGGTCATCGGCATTGGTGGTGGCGGAAGCAATGCGGTAAACCACATGTATGGTCAACGCATAGAAGGGGTGAATTTCATTATCTGTAACACCGACGCCCAAGCAATCGCGAATAGCCCAGTGCCCAACAAAATACAGCTGGGCCCACACTTGACGCAAGGGCTGGGTGCCGGCGCCAATCCCAAGATAGGCGAACAGGCAACGGAGGAATCCTTTGAAGAAATCAAAAAAATACTGGAGGTCAATACCAAAATGGCCTTCATCACCGCAGGTATGGGTGGTGGTACCGGCACCGGTGGTGCCCCGATCATCGCCAAAATCTGTAAAGAACTGGGTATCCTTACCGTAGGTATCGTTACCACCCCGTTCTCTTACGAAGGCAAAAAAAGAATGCTGCAGGCAGAAGAAGGCGTAAACAGACTCAAAGAATACGTCGACACTCTCCTCATCATCTCCAACGATAAACTGCGCCAGAAATTCGGAGACCTTAAATTCAAAGCCGCCTTCGAAAAAGCAGATAATGTACTCGCTACCGCCGCCAAATGTATCACCGATGTGATCAACTCCACCGGCCAGATCAACGTCGATTTCGCCGATGTATGCACCGTGATGCGTAACGGTGGCGTTGCCATACTCGGTGCCGCCGTAGCCGAAGGCGAAGACAGAGCACAAAAAGCCATCGAAGAAGCACTCACCTCACCACTGCTCAACGACAACGAGATCCGTGGCGCCAAATGGATACTGATCAATATCTCCTCCTCTGAAGGTGAATTCGAACACACCCTCGATGAAATGGATATCATCCAGGCTTACGTACAAAGCCAGGCAGGTGAAGATTGTGACGTCATCCTCGGTGTAGGATACGATCATACCCTCGATCGCAAACTGGGCGTAACCATCATCGCCACCGGCTTCGAACAACGGCCCATCCAGCAAATGAAAGCGAATGCCGCCGAAGCCCCCCGCAAAGAAGAAAAGATCGTGCTGCATCTCAACAATAACACTACCGCCACTAAAGAACCGGAAGAAAAAAAGGTGAATAACCAAGGCACCCTCTTCCAGGAACCCGTGGATATCATGGCGCCCCGCCTGGTAGAACCCATCGTAGCACATCCGGAACCTCCGGCATCATTCACACAGCAGCCAGCGCCTGCACCGCAACTCGATAGACAACAGTACGTTGTCAATATCGAACCTGCACCCGCACCGCAACCTGCCACCCCACAACCACAAACTAACAATAACGTCAACGTGATTCCCCCGCAGCAAAACAACGCCGCCGGTGGATATCCCGCCAGACCCGCTCAGATATACATCGAGCCCAATAATCCGCCTGCTGCCGATAAATCCGAAATGCAGATGGTATTCCGGGAAGAAGAAACACCTGCACAGGATGGTAATCAACCTCCCCACTACACCATCGACGATTTCGAAGAACAAAAACGCAAACAGGCAGAAAGAGTAGCCAAACTCCGCAGCATTAGCTTCAATGTTAAAAACATGGATAGCAACGCTGAAATAGAAAACGTCCCTGCATACGTTCGCCGCAACGTCAACCTCGACAACGGCGCCGGCTCCGCAGAGAACTTCTATTCCAATTATACCATCACGGATAATGGCCAACCTAACCAAACCGAGATCAATACTATCAATACCTTTTTAGATGGGAAAAAGCCGGATTGACGAATTATAAACTAATAGATCCATTCCGACATTTGATTGTTTTTTAGTTGTGTTAAAAATCCCCCGGCTCCCCGGGGGATTTTTTTTATAGCCTACTCATTCCCCTTACCAATTTATACCCTACCTCACTCCCCTCACCAACAACATCCATTCACATTTTCACTACATTTATAACATGGAACAACTACAACAGGCACTCAAACAATTCGCCGGCATCTCCGATGAAGACTGGCAACTCTCTGCCCCCCACTGGCGTTCCCTGCATATCAAAAAAGGTAACTTCTTCAACCACCACAACCACGTATGCAAACACGTCGCCTTCATCGTCAAAGGTTTCTTCCGCCTCTATTACGTCGATACCAAAACCGATAAAGAACACAACCTCTTCTTCCTCGGCCACCAACACTTCATGGTATCCCTCAAAAGTTTCCTCACCGGCATCCCCTGCCCCTATAACATACAAGCCACCGAAGATGCCGAACTGTTCGTCATCGACAATGAAACCCTCCAGCAACTCTATAACTCACATGGCTGGGAACGTTTCGGCCGCCTCCTCGCCGAACAATACTTCATCTACAACCAGGCACGCGCCGAAGACCTCCTCACCCGCACCGCCGAAGAACGATACCTCCTCCTCCTCGAACAATACCCGGATATCCTGAATCGTGTTTCTTTAGGCCATATTTCGTCTTATCTGGGCCTGGAAGGACCCTCGCTCAGCAGGATCAGAAAACGGCTCGCCAACAGGCGCTAATGCCCTTAAAATAACTATCCCCACCATGCATAGCACCGTGGGGATAGCCCGCTGTCAGTCAGATATACTACCTGCCTCCCTACAACTTATTCAATCCAGCTTTCGCCTTACGTAACATCTCCGCTGCCGGTTCCGTCTTCAACCGGTCCAGCTCAAACGTAGACAACAACTCCTCTAGCTGCTGCAATCCCGCCATATTACCCACCTGCCGGAACTCCGTCCGTAACAAACGGATCTTCTCATAGTCCTGTATCCCCTCCAACAACCGCTCAAACCGGATAGAACTACGTACCCCGGGATACACGAAATAGGTATCACCAGCCGCCCAGGTACGGAACCGCGAATCCTGCATCGGCCGCTGTACCCAGCTGTTATACGCCCATCTCAGGTAACCGTCGTAGCCCTTCAAAGCCGCATGCCAGGGCAACCACGCAGCTTCCGCCGGTGGCGAAAAACTGAACGTATTCGGATACCCTTCCGTACAACAGGTATAGTAGGTCGTCAACAGCCCGCCGGCCCGACGTTGCTCCTTCACTGCCGCCGGTACCTCCTGGTTCGATGCCACACAATAGTCGTACAGATCCGCTACTATCTCCGGATGATAATTACCTGCCAATGAGATTTTAAATTGCTTATCCACCGACTTGATCAACGTAATAGCATCCTGCATATCTTTCAAAGGCCGTTCATCCATCGCAATTACCGTCTTGTCAAACCAGCCCTTCGCCTTCAGATGACGCGCAAAATCCGTCAGCATCGGCTTCCAATGCGCCGCATACTCCGGCGTACTCGTCTTCGCCACAATGAAAGTATCCCGACCCGCTGCCTCATCATAGTAATAGAACTTCAGGTTCCACGGGATCATACTGTAACAGTTGATCTGCTGGCGGATACCCTGCTGCATCATAAACGATATCCACGCGTCAAATACACGGTAATCATACTCCCAACTGCCGTCCTTCTTTTTCGTCCACTTGATCGTGCTCGCATAGATATCCTCCGTCTGCGCATTCCAGGGATCGTAAATGATACTGGCTGTAATAACCTTCTGCCCGGCAGCTGCCAGCAACTGCATGTACGGCGCCATCGCCTTGTAATGCGCAGCACTCCACTTCGGCACCTGGTACATACGGGCCACCGCATCGGGGCTCTGCCACAGGTCCAGGTGGAACTTACGATCCGCAGGAGCCGGCAACACCCTGTCTTTTACATGTATCGTATAGTGCAGCATCTCCGGATAAAAATTAGCGCCCACGCGCACCTTCAGGTAACCCTTGTAAGTGCCGGCCGGTGCACCTGCCGGTACATCTACACTAAGCCACACGGGCTGCGTAGTATGATCAGGTATATCAGTAGCGGCTACACGATCAATCGCATCAGCCACCAGCGATGAATCAAAATCCTTCGCCTTACGATACCCGCAACCGGTACCATCCTTATTCAGCTCATCCGTCATTACATAACGCAAAAAACCGGCGCTGATACGCGCACGGTCAATACGGTGCCCTCGCTCATCTTTCAGCGGAGACAACTCTATGCTGACGCCCGCCTGCGCTCCGCCAGTCCATAACACCAGCTGGGTATGCACTCGCTCCCCTCTCCAGGCAGTCACCTCCCAGGTAGTTTGCAGTGGCGTAGCGCCCGGAACAACATGTTTTGGATAACGGGTATCTGCATCTCCGAAAGCAGCATGTATACCCTTGCCGACCTTCGCCCAGGAAGAAAGGTCCATCTTGGCAGGATCGGGAAGCTCCTGGTAAATGTGGAAATTACTGGCCTGGGCCATCGCAAGACTGCTCGCCAGGCTGAGCAGCATAGTGCCGATTAGTTTCATAGTTCGTAGTTATTTGTTCACTGTATTTGGCAGGAGGTAAGATACTAACCCCAGCGCACAACAGGAAACAAATAACCACAAACTATCCGCACTAATGTATAATACGTTTTAACTGCAGGTTGGTAACGGGCGCTACCACCAGTGGATATTTTTCAATCGTTACATAGCTGGAATCCAGCCCGAAGCCTCTCTCCTCCGACAAACTCACCTTCTTCAGCCAGAAATAACTACGCATCACCATCCGCTCATACAACGGGAGGTCATTATCGTGAGAAAGGAATTTTTCCATCACAATGAATTGGAAATCGCCTACCACATTGTTCTTACTCAACGACTCGTACCGGCTTACAATGTTCACCTCCTTATTCCGCACCATATCTTCCACCACCATCCGGAACATCAGATTGATACGCTGCTCTACCTTGAACCCTAAACGGAACTCTACCCGTATCACCTCGTTAGGGATGATCGTCTGTACTGAATACTCGCTCAGGTAAGGCTCATCTACTACATCCACATGCACGAACCAGTATATATCTGCCCGCTTGGGCTTCTTGTTCAATATCGAATAAATGATTTTATGCTCTATCTCCTTTGGATTGTCCGCACTGCTCATATACACCAGGTGTGTCGCATATTTGGGGATGGTCGTGTCATTGCTCAGCTCCTGCAATATTGGCAGGTAATCTTCCAGTCGCACAAATTCCACATAGCGGTTTTTGATCTTCCTCGACTTAAACCACACCAGCATCACCACAAACAAACCACCCGCTACTACCACTGTCACATAACCGCCGTGCATGAATTTCACCAGGTTGGCAAACAGGAAAGAGAACTCTATCGTCAGGTATACCGCCAGGTAAAGTAAGATCCAGACCAGCCGTACCCTCCTCGTATACAGGTAAAAAGCAAACAGGCAGGAAGTCATCAGCATACAGATCGTAATGGACAGACCATATGCTGCTTCCATGGCACTGGACTCCTGGAATATCAGCACAATGGCCAGACAGCCTACGAACAGCATGATATTAAGCCCCGGTATATACAACTGTCCCCGCATTTCTGTAGGGTAATTGATGCGTAATTTTGGCCACAGGTTCATCCGCATAGCTTCCGAGATCAGCGTAAACGATCCGGATATCAATGCCTGGCTGGCGATAATAGACGCCATCGTGGCGATCAACACGCCAAAGATGACAAACCACTCCGGCATAATGGTGAAGAAGGGGTTCTGGTCTTTGGGTAAGATCTGTCCCCGCTGCGTCAGCAGCCAGGCGCCCTGTCCCAGGTAATTCAGGATCAGACAGGCCTTCACAAAGATCCAGGAGATACGGATATTGCTCTTCCCACAGTGCCCCAGGTCCGAGTACAAGGCCTCTGCCCCCGTAGTACAAAGGAATACAGCTCCCAGTATCAAAAATCCTTTAGGATAGGTCGTTAACAATTCAATGGCGTAATGCGGGCTGAATGCCTTCAATACACTCAGGTCATCCGCAATATGCGAAAGCCCCAGTATACCCAGCATGGAAAACCAGATCACCATAATAGGTCCAAACATCTTCCCGATAGACACGGTCCCGAACTGCTGCATCACAAACAATCCGGTGATGATCGTCAGTACGATCTTCACGATCGTCCATTGAGACAGGTCCTTAAATACTTCCAGTGTACGCAACCCCTCTATCGCTGAGGTAACGGTAATAGGTGGCGTAATGATCCCGTCTGCCAGCAAAGCGGCTCCTCCGATCATACCAAATATCACCGTCCATTTGGCATGTCTCCTTACCAATGCATAAAGGGAAAAGATGCCTCCTTCCCCCTTGTTATCTGCCCGTAAGGTTAAGATCACATATTTGATGGTTGTCTGTAAAGTAAGTGTCCAGATAATGCAGGATATACCCCCGATGACCAACAGGTCACTGACCGGGTTACCGCCAACAATAGCTTTGAACACATATAATGGAGAGGTGCCAATGTCACCGTAAATAATACCAAGGGCTACTACCAGACCGGCCAAGCTCACCTTGTTGATATCTATTCTCACTGACTATGTAATTAGTTAAAGAGCGCTCAAATTTAGGGGGAATATTTGGATTTAGAAATTTCCAGTTGGCGGGCTCGACTTTGACAGCGCTCATGAATGCCCTATATGTATCCTTAAAAGAAAAACCTCCCGACATTCGCATGTCGGGAGGCTAGTGTTATTATCTACTGTGTGAGATCACTATATTAGTTAGCAGGAGCTAAATCTACAGTGTTAGACTCACCAGGAGTGTTTTGTTTGATGAAGCGACCGCGGTCGATACCTTGCTTGTCAGCCAGGTAGTCAATCACTGCGTCAACTCTTCTGCTGCTCAGGTCAACACCACCTTTTTTACCTTTAGCACCAGCGTGGCCAGTAACCAGAACATTACATTCAGGGTTGCTTCTCAGTGTGTTAGCTACGCTAGACAGTACGGCTTCCATATCTTTAGATACTTTCACAGAGCTACCTTTGAAAGATGCGCTAGGCAGTACCAGGGAAGAACAAGTAGCTTTAGGAGCGATGTTCTTGCAGCACTCAGGATCTGGGCATTTACCAACACCATCAGCGTCAACTGGCTGGCAGTAAGTCGGAGTGATCAGCTGTTTGTCTTTGTAGTCAGGAACACCGTCACCATCAGTATCTTTAGCAACACCGTTCACGTCAACAGGAGCACCTGCAGGAGTGTTAGGCTCACGATCGAACTGATCAGTTACACCGTCTCCGTCAGCATCAGGCAGAACGGGAGTAGGCAGTTTCATGTGACGGGGAGAGCTCAGCTCGTTGTAAGCGAAATCCAGCGGATTTACCCACCACAGTGGCTCTACGCGTTTAGCAGGGTTACCCAGGTTGAAGTTCAGACGAACGCTAGTGTAAGACATGAAGTCTTTAGAGTTGTCGAAAGCACCTTTGGTATAACCGTCCAGATAATCATCAAAGTAAGTGATCAATTTCTGCTCAACACCGATGTTGAAACGCTTAGATACGCGGAAAGCAACACCAGTACCAACGTTAGCACCATGACGGAGCAGTTGGTTACCATCGCGACGACCGATAGAAATCCTGTTACCTTGGTTAGGAGCATTCTGCTCATAATCACCATCGTACAGGTTTTTCAGTTGATCACGGATGTCTTTACGTTTACCGCTGAAGTTGATACCAGAGTAATCGTAACCTTGACCGTTAGCACCCAAAGCGTCCACATCTACATCGATCAGACCCAGGCTATAACCAGCTAAGATATACCAGTTAACTTTAGGCTGAGATTTGTAGAACAGGATGTTGCTCAGGGAAGCGATGAAGTCGATAGACAGTTGGTGTGTCTGTGTCTTGTAGTTAGGAACAATCTTACCACCATTACGAGCAGCAGTAGCAGCCCAGGCATTAGAACCGTTCAAATTCACGGGTACCAATTCATAGTGCAGACCCTTATCTATAGATCCGGTATACTCAGCTCTCAAAGAGATCGTATGACCCAGTGCTTTTCTCAAGGAGATACCACCACCATATCCGGGACGAGCAGATACATCACCAGCGATAAAGTGAAGACCACCGTGAAGACCAAGCTCCCACATGCTCCTGGGCTTAGCAGGATAATCATACTGGTGGTTGATGAAGTTATTGTGTTGGGCCAATCTTGATGCCGGAACTTTGGATGAATCCAGGGCATCGTAGTTAGGCTGAACCTGTGCAAAACCAGAAGACGCCGCTAGTAAACTCATAGCGCCTGCCAGTAATAAGTACTTTTTGCTTGCCATAATTGTTTTTTATTTAAAAACTGTTAAAAATTTACTAATAACCCGTTTTTTACCAAGCAAAGGTAAAAATTGGAAATGAATCTACAAATTTTTCTTGCAAGATTATTTCTATTGATAAGTCCCTCACTATTAGAACTTAGTCGAAACAATTGTTATACCTTAATTACCCTATTTGTTATAACTTAAATAAAGCAATGTTAAAGTAATGTTATTCCCTTAACTACAAATTAAGGGCCAAATTGTTAAAATTTGATATTTTAAACCTAGCTTAGCAATCCTTTTTCTACAATCATGGACGAAATTAAGCATCTGATCAGTAAGGAATTACACGATTTCGAAAACAAATTCTCAGACTCGGTAAAAAGTCATGTCCCGCTCCTGGACCGGATCATGCACTATATTGTTAAGCGTAAAGGCAAGCAAATCAGACCAATGTTCGTCTTGCTCTCCGCCAAGCTATTCAATAATAATATTGAAGAAAGTACCTACCGGGCCGCTGCACTCGTAGAATTACTCCATACGGCCACCCTCGTCCATGACGACGTAGTAGACGATGCCAACGAACGCCGTGGCATGTTTTCCATCAACGCCCTCTGGAAAAATAAGATCGCCGTCCTCGTCGGCGACTACCTCCTCTCCAAAGGCCTCCTCCTCTCCCTCAACAACAACGACTTCAAAAGCCTCCAAATACTTTCCGAAGCCGTCAAGGAAATGAGTGAAGGAGAACTCCTCCAAATAGAAAAAACACGGAAACTCAATATAAAAGAAGACATTTACTTCGAGATCATCCGCCGTAAAACAGCCTCCCTCCTCGCCTCCGCCTGTGCCGCAGGCGCCTGGAGCACCAGCAACGACGAACAAGTCACCGAACAAATGCGCCTCTTCGGCGAAAAAGTCGGCGTTGCCTTCCAGATCAAAGACGACCTCTTCGATTATGGCTCCGATAAAATAGGCAAACCTACCGGCATCGACATCCGGGAAAAAAAACTCACACTCCCCCTCATCTATACCCTCCAACATGCCGACCCGGAAACCAGAAGACGTATTATATATATTGTCAAAAACCAGAACACCGACAAACAAAAGGTTAACGAGGTCATCGAACTGGTTAAAAAATCCGGAGGGATAGCGTATACACAGGAAAAAATGTTTCAGTACCGCGACGAAGCCATGAACATCCTCCACCAATTCCCGGAAAATGAATTCCGGAACGGCCTGGAATCGCTCGTACGCTTCACCACGGACAGAACCTTCTAAACATTAGCGCCGGATGGCTGCCGCAAGAGCTTGTCACCTCCCAATCAGACGTCCCGCGCACTCCACTATAGATCATGATGCAGAAACGTTGGACAGTAAGATCTTATCAACCAAAACAGGAACAATCACTCCAGGCCGCTCTTAAGGTCCACCCTCTGCTGTGCAGACTGCTGGTACAAAGAGGTATCGACACCTTCGAATCCGCCCGCCAGTATTTCCGCCCTTCCATCGATGACCTCCATGACCCCTGGCTCATGAAGGATATGGAAAAAGCCACCACCCGCATAGAACAAGCGATCTTTCATAGAGAAAAGATCCTCATCTATGGCGACTACGACGTCGATGGCACCACCGCTGTCGCCACCGTATATGCCTTCCTGCATGATATCTATACTAACATAGAATTCTATGTGCCCCATCGATACCGCGAAGGATATGGCATATCCATGCAAGGCATCGAATACGCCCGCGACAACGACTTTTCCCTCGTCATCGCCCTCGACTGTGGAATCAAATCCGCTGATTATATCGCATTGGCCAAAGAAATGGGGATCGATTTCATCGTCTGTGATCATCACCTGCCCGATGCCATCCTCCCCCCTGCCGTCGCCATACTCAACCCCAAACAATATGATTGCCCGTACCCTTATAAAGAACTGAGTGGCTGCGGCATCGGCTTTAAACTGATCTGCGCCCTCGCGCAAAAAAAGGGAATACCCATCCAGCAAGCATATCGCTTCCTCGATCTCGTCGCCACCAGCATTGCCGCCGATATCGTTCCCATGACAGGAGAAAACAGGGTACTGGCATTCCATGGCCTCGTAAAGGTCAACGAAAGCCCCTTACCCGGCATCAAAGCCCTTATCGAACTGAGCGCACTCAAAGAGAAACTTACCATCTCCAACCTGGTATTCGTTATTGCCCCTCGCGTCAACGCTGCCGGCCGCATGGACGATGCCCGCAAAGCAGTCAACCTCTTCATCGAGAACAACCCCGACAAAGCTCGTGAAATAGCCGAAGTACTCCACGCAGACAACTTCGACCGCAAAGAAATCGACAGTACCATCACCCAGGAAGCCGTCGCTATCATACAAAACGATACGACCCTCGCCTATCGCAAATCCACCGTCCTCTTTCAACCACACTGGCATAAAGGTGTCGTAGGCATCGTCGCCTCCCGCCTCATCGATAAGTATTATTACCGCCCTACCATCATCCTTACGCAAAGCAATGATAAAGTAGCCGGCTCCGCCCGCTCCGTTATGGGGTTTAATGTATATGAAGCCATCCACCAGTGTAAAGATCTCCTCGAAAACTATGGCGGACACTTCTATGCTGCCGGCATGACCCTCAAACCGGAAAATGTACCAGCCTTTCAGCAGATGTTCGAACAAGTGGTTGCCACCACCATTGATCCCGAACTCCTCATCCCCGAGATCGTCATCGACACCGAGATCTCCCTGGCCGATATCACCCCAGCTTTCTTCAATATCCTCAAACAGTTCGAACCACTAGGCCCCGACAACCTCCGGCCCGTTTTCCTGGCACGCAACCTCGTCGATAGCGGATACTCCCGTATCGTTAAAGAAGAACATATCAAATTCTCCGTACGCCAGTACACACGCAATACCACCGCCGCCTTTTCAGGAATAGGCTTCTATATGGCCGACAAATTCCCCATTATGGCAGACAAACAACCTTTCGATATGGTATTTACGGTCGATGAAAACGAATGGAACGGACAAGTATCCCTTCAGCTGAAAGTGATCGACATCCGCCCCGCCGACCACAGAAAATAATTATAGCCGTATATCCCCCACCATACTACAACCGCCTGTAACGGTATAAAGCCTTTACAATTACATAATAATGCACTGATACAACCGTGTATTAATTTGGAGCCTGTTTTTCATTTATCCCGATCCAATAAATAATACACATGATGGAAAGCCAACCAGGTACGGAACAGGACAACACTTTGGCTTATCTGGAACTATTTGATGCACTTTATCACCGGTTCCATCAGGCTGTATATGCCAATATCAGCCGCATCGTCCGCGAACCTGCACTGGCGGAAGATATTTCGCAGGAAGTTTTCCTGGCCCTCTGGGAAAACCGCCACCGCCTCGATATGCAACAGGCAGGCGGATGGCTGTTCGTAGTTAGCTACAATAAGGCAATGACCTGCCTCAAGAAGAAAATCAAAGACAACAACCTGCTCATCCCCGAACATACCCTCCCAGAAGATATCCTCCCAGAGGAACCCATCGATGAGCAACTGTATCAACTGCGCCTCTCCCTGGTAGAAGAAGCCATCGGACATCTCCCTCCGCGCAAAAAAGAAGTATTCCAACTTTGTCGCTTCCATGGCAAATCATACGAGGAAGTGGCCGAACAATTAGGCATCTCCGCAGTCTCCGTAAAAGACTATCTCAAACAATCCACCCAGTTCATCCGCCAGTACATCAGCAACCATACCAACCATATGGAAGTCTCTGGTCTTCTCCTGCTCCTCCTATACCTCGATCATATCTGCTGATAACAATTTGGTAACATAAAACGGCATCCCCTTTTTCCCGCTTCGTAGTATTTACTAATGAAGACACGCACTTGCATCACATGATAGCGCATTACAAAAAGTCCATCGAAAAAGTCTGGAAAGAGACACTCACCGCCACCGAGAAACTAGATTTCCTCGATCAGCTGCTGCGTGACGAAGCAGCATGGAAAAACGCATTAAGGCAGGAATTCGACCAAGATGTGGATACAGGAAAAACATATCTCTCCGCCGATCAGTCAACGGCCTTACTACAGCGACTCTACGAAAGAATGCAGGTGAACGATATACACACACCACAACCTGCGAACAAAAAAGTCTTCTTCCTCTCCCGTCACGTAAAATGGTGGGGAGCCGCAGCAGCAGCAGCAGTCGCAGGAATACTCTTCCTGTTATATGCACAACCACCCGCTTCAAAGACCCGGGTACCATCAATAGCACAAGTAAAGATCGATACGCCCGCCGCCAAACAAATACAACGATATACCAACAACCAGGCTACCCGGCAAACCATCACACTGGAAGACAGTTCCATAGTAATACTGGCCAAAGGCAGCGCGATTACCTATTACAAGGGATTCCCAAACAATAAAAGAGAAATACGCCTATCAGGACAAGCCTGGTTCCAGGTAGCCGCCAACAGCGACAAACCATTTACCGTCTATACCGCCAATATAGCAACTACCGCATTAGGTACCCGGTTCATGGTCAATACAAAAAAAGAACAGCAGGTACTTGTACAACTGTTTGAAGGAAAAGTAGTAGTGCGATCTGCTACACAGCAGTGGACAATGAAAAATATTTACCTCCAGCCGGGAGAAGAATGCCGCATCGATCCTTTACATAAAGAATACCAGGTACGCCCATTCACAAAACAGTCTAATATCACCAATCTGACCAATACAGGCGCTACACTTGCAGATAATAATGGCAACCTGCAATTTACACAGACACCACTACCAAAAGTATTAACACAACTGGGACAACGCTATCAGGTACATTTCCGATACGAAACTGCAGCAATCAATAAAGAACAGGTAACCGGATCATTCCCGGCCTCCGATTCCCTGGAGACCACCTTGTCAATACTCCGGACCTTAAATAAACTGTCGTTTAACAAAAACGGGGACACGATCACAGTCAGCAAACAATAATTATCAGCCGGAAGGGACAACGGCAACGCCTAAGGGCGAATGGGACAACTATGCACATACACAAACAATACTATATGAGAACACAACTACGAAAGATTGTCAAATGGTGCAGCCTGGGGTTAATAGCCCTATGCTGGACTTCCTCCATCCAGGCACAGTCAAAAGCTCAGGTGAATGGCATGGTGACAGCCGAAAATGGTGAGCCCATCAGTGGCGTAACCATCACCGTTACAGCCGGTACGGCTAAAGAAACACCTGCTTTCTTTAGCGATGATAAAGGTGCCTTTACGATAACAGGCCTTGTTACTGGCAACAAATATCATTTCACCTTCTCCCATGTCGGCTATCAGCAACAGCAGATACGGAACTTCGAAGTAAAAACAGGCGTCAACAACGGACTACTGATCCGAATGAAAGAAGTGCTGTCAGGTCTGAACGAGATCGTCGTTATCGGCTATGGCGCTGTAAAAAAGCGGGATCTCACCGGTGCCGTCAGCTCTATAAAGTCAGACAAGATCGTCGAAGTAGCCGCCGCTGATGTCACACAGGTGCTGCAAGGCCGCGCCTCCGGCGTAGTCGTACAGACTCAATCCTGGAAGCCGGGCAGCATGGCCGAAGTACGCATCCGTGGTAATCGCTCCATCAAAGGCGACAATGCCCCACTGTATGTAGTAGATGGCGTTCCTTTCGTAGATGCGATCAACATGATCAGCCCGAACGATATTGAATCTATCGAGATATTGAAGGACGCATCCGCCACCGCTATCTATGGTAATCGTGGCGCCAATGGGGTGGTACTTATCACTACTAAAAAGGGCAGAAAGGGAAAAACCATCGTAGAGTTCAATAGCTACTATGGCATCCAAAAATATCAACCCCTACCGGAGTTGATGAACGCCGCCGAATTCGTAGCATACTCCCGCGAAGCACAACGCAATGCACTGGGTGGCACCTATGACGGTAAACCAAACAAAGAACTGGACTTTAAGAACGAACAACTGGTCGCCACTCCCTACATGTATAAGAACATGCAACGGGCCTGGGAAAGCGGTACCTACGATCCTTCCAAATTGCAAAGCACCGACTGGCTGAGCTATGGTCTCCGCGACGGCGTAATACAGGACCACCAGGTAAGTGTACGCGGCGGCAGCGAGCCTACCCGCTTCCTGCTGTCAGCCGATTATTTTAATAACAAAGGTGTAGTGAAAGACCAGGACTTTACCCGCTATTCTATACGGTTGAATGCCGAACATGACATCGCAAAATTCATCCGTATCGGTACGCAGATGAACTATTCCAACTCCAACCAGAATGCCGGCTGGTCCGATGTATTCGACGGGTATGGCCTGAAAAGTTTTAACCCGCTGGCATCACCTTACGAAGAAGATGGTACCACGCTGGCCATGTTCCCGACCAACAATACCCGTACCCCAAATCCCGTTACCAACTTCGGTAAGACGAAAAGAGTACGGAAACAGGATCGCTTACTTGGCAACTATTTCATGGAGGTAGACCTTGCCCGTGCACTGAAGTTCCGTACCAACCTGGCACTGGACTACCGCGCATGGCGGAACTATGATTTCAACGGAGAGAATACTGCCAGCGCAGGTGGCTTCGCACCTTCTTCTGCCGCCAACGGCACAGACCGGAGGTTTATGTACACACTTGAAAACATCCTCAGTTATAATAACACCATAGGCCGCGATCATTCCATCTATGCTACGCTGCTGCAATCTATACAGTCCGAAAAAATAGAATCTGCCAATATCTCCGTGAAAGAACTGCCTTACGACGAACAACAATATTACAATGTCGGAAGTGCCCTCACTATTAACGGTGTCAGCAGCAGGCTGTCCCGGTGGGCCCTGGCCTCCTTTATGGGACGATTAAACTATGGCTATAAAGGGAAATACCTGGCCACCGTTTCTGCCCGTTATGATGGCTCCTCCCGCCTCGCAACCGGCAGAAAATGGGTAGTCTTCCCTTCCGTAGCACTCGCCTGGCGCGCAAAAAGCGAGCATTTCCTGAAAGATGTCTCCGCCATCAACGACCTGAAATTCCGCGTCGGCTGGGGACGTACCGGCAACTCCGGCATAGACCCTTACAAAACATGGGGTAAACTCAATACCATCCGTTATGTATTCGGCGAAACATCTGCCCTTGGTTTTACTCCCATCGAAATGATCAACCCCTTCCTCACCTGGGAAACAACCGAAGCATACAACGCTGGTGTCGACATCAGCCTGTTGGATGGTCGTATCTCAGGAAGTATCGAAGCCTATGTACAAAACACCTATAACCTGTTGCTGGATCGCCAGCTCCCTACCGCTTCCGGCTTCTCCACCATCTTATCCAATGTGGGTAAAACGCGCAACAGAGGTATTGAGCTGAGCCTCAATACCATCAATATGCGCACCCGGGATTTTGAATGGCGTTCCGATTGGATACTCAGTGTCAACAAACAAGAGATCCTGGAACTATATAATGGTAAAAAAGATGACATTGGCGCCAACTGGTTCATCGGCCAACCGGTGAATGTATTTTACGACCTGGGCTTTAATGGCATCTGGCAGAACACTCCAGAGGATAAAGCCGAGATGGCAAAGTATAACGCCAACGGCGCTACCTTCAAACCGGGAGATATCCGCCCGCTGGATCGTAACGGCGACTATAAGATCGATGCCAATGACCGATACATTATCGGGCAACGGGACCCCAAATGGACTGCCAGCTGGGCACACAACTTTAAGTACAAAAACTTCGATGCCTCCCTATTCCTGGTAGGTATGTTCGGGCAGACTATCAACCATGATCTCGACATGCGATTTGATGGTCGTTACAATCAGCCTAAACTGAACTACTGGACACCCGACAACGCCAGCAATCAATATCCTCGTCCGCTGCTGGGTACCGCAGGTCTTAACTATCTCAGCACCCTCAATTACTACAACGGATCATTCGTGCGGGTAAAGAATATCACGGTAGGTTATTCCCTGCCAAAACAGCTGTTACGAAGGGCATTCCTGGAAAGATGCCGCATCTATGCCAGCGTACAGAATCCTTTCCTGTTCACCAAATTCCCCGGTACAGACCCTGAAGGCGCCACCGGCTTCGATGAACCAAGTGTGGTAACATATCTCCTGGGTGTGAACCTTTCTTTTTAACCGGATACCAAGAAAATGTTTCAGTATATGAAAAAGATACTTTGTTGTGTGATGGCATCATTGCTGGTGCTTTCTTTTACCGCCTGTAAAAAGTACTTACAGGAAGAAGTGATCTCTGACGTTTCGTACCAGCTATACGAAACCGAAAAAGGGATCGAAGGCGCGTTAACCGCCGCGTATAACTCCCTCAGGCCCGGTGTTTCCAGCGAACGTGCCCTCACCTTTTCCGACGCCGGCACCGACCTGTTCACACTAGGATCGGATGGCAACCCATCCTTCAACCAGTACCTCGCCACCTTATCTTCCCTCGAAGGAAAAGTAGCCGACTACTGGGATTATCACTATAAAGGCATCTCTGAATGTAATATCGTTGTCAATTATTTACCGAAGGTAAATATGCAGGCAAAAAGAAAAACGGAAGCCGAAGCGGAAGCCCGGTTCCTGCGTGCCTATTACTACTTCGACCTCGTACAACACTTCGGTAATATTCCTTTGGTATTTGAATCCCTCAATAAGGTAAAAACGGATTTCAAACGGGCGCCTGTTAAAACAGTATACGAAGCCATCATCACAGACCTCGTATTCGCTTTCGATAATTTGCCACAGGTAGCCGCTGCCCAAGGTCGTGCACATAAAGCCGCTGCAGCTCATCTCCTGAGTAAGGTATACCTGGCCAGAGGAAGTGCGCTGTCAGGCACTCAGACCGCCATCCGCGGCACCAAAGCAACCGACCTCGATAGCGTCATCTATTACGCTGGCATGATCGCCGATAAAAAACTAGGTACCTATTCCCTCGTAGCCGATTTCGCCAAACTATTTGATATCAGCAACCAGGTGAACAGTGAAGTGATCTTCGCCGTACAGTTCAGCACCAATCAGCTGAGTAATGGCAGTGGCAACCAGATGCACCTGTACCATGTACCACAATATGATGCGATCAACACCAAGATCATGCAACGCTCTGTAGAATATGGCCGTCCTTACCGCCGGGTACGCCCTACACCATATGTGTATGAAGGACTATTCGGCAGCACCCGTAAGTACGATTCCCGCTTCGTGAAATCATTTGTATGGGGATACATCGCCAATAAAGCCGCTACCAATATCGTTACCACTGCCGGCAACAGCATCAATGTACAGGTAGGCGATACGGCGCTCTATTTCTCACCGGTATATTATGCTTCTTCCACCGATCTGAACGCTGCAATACAGGAACACAAACGTTTTGCTGTCTACATCCCGCAAAATACTTATCGTCCCTTTACAATGAACAATCTGTTCCCAGGACTACGCAAATGGCTCGATGCTTCCCGTCCTACCACTAACGAAACGAACGGTAGCCGCGACTGGGTCGTAATGCGTTACGCCGAAACGTTGCTGATACTGGCAGAAGCTTACGGACGAAAAGGTATTTTCGACAAAGCCGCACAATATATCAACCAGGTACGTGAGCGTGCCGCCTATAAAGAAGGTGAGGCTAAGACCATCCAGTACTGGACATTTGAAGGGGGTAGTTATGCAGACCGTACCAAGTCCACCGTAGAACAGATGAAAATAACGCCGGCAGACATCAGCGGTCAGTTCGTTGATTACATACTCGAAGAACGTGGCCGTGAAATGTTAGGAGAACTCAACCGCTTTGAAGACCTTGTTCGTTGTGAGAAGCTGGAAGAGCGGGTAAAGAAATACAATCCCGATGCGAGTAATATCCGTCCCTTTCACATACTGCGTCCTATTCCGCAGACACATATCGACCGCCTCGATCCCCGTGGTCCCATCCAGGAAGAGCAGAATATCGGCTACTATTAATACTTGATCACTCACTAAATACAATTATATGCAGAGAAATATTTTCCTGTTACTTTCTTTCCTGTTCAGCATCACCTTTGCCAAAGCACAGGACAACCGCCTTCCTGCTATCACCAAAGCGTTCCATGACAAGTCATCCAAAGTGATCATGATTGCCAGCCATCGCGGCGCGCACCTGGAAGCTCCTGAGAACTCCATCGCTGCATTCAAAAAAGCGATCGAAATAGGCATCGACATCATCGAACTGGATGTTCGCTGTACTAAAGACGGCGTACCCGTAGTCATGCACGACAAAAGCGTAGATCGCACCACCAGCGGCAAAGGCCTTGTACATAACATGACACTGGCACAGATCAAACAACTACGATTGAAACACAATGGCACTGTCACAGAAGAAAAGGTGCCTACACTCGAAGAAGCACTGACACTCGCAAAAGGAAAGATCATGATCGACCTGGATATCAAATCCACCGATTGTCCCGAAGCACTGATCAACACCGTAAACAAAACAGGCATGGTCTCCCAATGCCTGTACTTCCTCTCCGAATCAGATCACCTGGAATACTTGAAAAGCTATGCCCCCACCTCTATGGTCCTGTTCAGAACACATAGCGCCAAAGAAGCAGAACAAATACTGCGCAATACGTCCATCGAAGCCATTCACATCGATGAATCACATCATAACGACACTACTATCCAGTTCATCAAATCCAAAGGCGCCCGCGTATGGGTAAATGCATTAGGTGACATAGATAAAGATGCAGCCGGTGGTAACACAGCCGCATTTGAAGAAGTATTGAAACATGGTGCCAACATCATTCAGACAGACCAGCCAGCACTATTAAAGGCTTACCTGATCAGCAAAGACCTGTATCATTAAAATGCCGTAACAACTCTTCTTCTAAAACACAAAAGCCGGCTTTATCAGCCGGCTTTTGTGTTAAAATATCTTTAACGGATCAATCAAAAACGCCATATAGCTAATCTTCGAAAACACCAGGTACAGTCTTCCATAATGCAAACCCTGCAACCTTCAGCTCTTTGAGCTCCTTTTGTCTTCTAAGTAAATAGATATGCATGTTACCCTTCGACAAACTAACCTATGATCTATTAACAACAAATATCATCTTCTGCATTTTTGTTGTGGCAATACTTTTGATCCACTCCCCGGAAACATAATAAATCTGATAACAAAATTCACACAAGTAACATCTTCAGTATCTCCTTTCCCTTCACAAAATTGGTAAACTGAAGAACAGTACAACTACTACAGAAACGGTTAACAACAAAATAAACACATACCCTTCAATTATTCAAAACATCCTTTCTTACAAGCTTTCTCAAAAAAAAAAGCACCAAGCATATGCTTGGTGCCCTCGGTTTTACAATATGTTCTTTGCTTAAAGCAAGCTATAGAAATAAATGGTTTGCCTATCTGTTATTCTTTGGTCGGATGCTTCAGCGAAAATCATACCAGTAATTATTTATGATTGTAATACGCTTTTCTGCTCGCCACCGAGTAATTCCACACTCCGGTTTACGAACGCTGTCAGGTCAGCACCGGTCAGCAGGTGCTGCGACAGCAATGCCAGGTCTGCCAGGTTGCGTACCAGCTTTTGTTGCAGGTCTGCATCTTCCTGTTGCAGGATGTGTTGGTAGATCGGGTGATTGGCATTCACCGTCATGTTGATATCATCTGGCATGCTGGCATACCAGCTCATACCGCCACCACCATTAGCTGCCATATCTTTCATACGACGCATGAACTCCGGACGGGTTACGATCACCGGCTGTGCGCTGGTGCTCAGACCTTTCAGTTCTACTTTGATATTAGGTTGTGCGATCTGACCTTTGAATATCTCCTGGAGCTGATTGCTTTGTTCTTCTGTCAGTACGCTCTCGTTTTTCTCTTCCTTGTCGATCAGGTTATCTGCGATGTCTGCATCTACACGGGAAAACTGTACCTTTTCCCATTTGTGTTCTACGCTGTTGATGAATGCAGCGTCGATCAGGGTATCCAGCTTCACTACTTTATATCCTTTTGCTTTCGCTTCCTGGATGTAGCTGTCCTGTTGTACCGCGTTGGTGGCATATAAGATCACCAGCTTTTCTTCTTTGTTGGTCTGCAAAGCAGCAGTAGCGGTACGGTATTCTTCAAGAGTATAGAAAGTGTCACCGTCTACATCCTGCATCAGGTGAAACTTATTAGCCTTGTCCATGAACTTGTCATCCATCATCATACCGTACTTCACAAACAGCCCGATGGATTCCCATTTGGATTCGAAATCTTTCCGGTCGTTACGGAACATCTCATCCAGTTTGTCGGCTACTTTTTTGGTGATGTGGGCGTTGATCTTTTTCACGTTCGGATCACCCTGCAGGTAGCTGCGGCTTACGTTCAGCGGGATATCCGGGCTGTCGATCACACCATGCAGCAACATCAGGAACTCAGGTACGATATCTTTTACCTCGTCGGTTACATATACCTGGTTGGAATACAGGTTGATCTTATCTTTCTGTATTTCGTAGCTTTTGGTGATCTTGGGGAAATAGAGGATACCGGTCAGGTTAAACGGATAATCCACGTTCAAGTGTATCCAGAAGATAGGAGGCTCGGAAAACGGATACAGCTCTTTATAGAAGTGCTGATAGTCTTCTGCTGTCAGCTCGCTAGGTTTCTTGGTCCATGCAGGTGTCGGGTTGTTGATCTGCTTATCTTCAAATTTCACCGGCACAGGCAGGAATTTACAGAACTTCTCCAGGATGGTGCGGATACGATGCTCATCCAGGAATTCTGCACTCTCTTCGTTGATATGTAATACCATATCAGAACCTCTTTCTTCTTTGCTGGTCTCCTCCAGGGTATACTCCGGACTACCATCACACTCCCAGCGAACAGGCGCGGCGCCCTCACGGAATGACTTCGTGATGATCTCCACCCGGTCGCTCACCATAAAGGAAGAATAGAAGCCCAGACCAAAGTGACCGATGATATTCGTACCGTCACCTTGTCCTTTATATTTGTTCAGGAACTCCTCCGCACCGGAAAAAGCCACCTGGTTGATGTATTTATCTACCTCTTCCGCTGTCATACCAATCCCCCTGTCGGAGATGGTCAGCGTCTTATTTTCTTTGTCCAGCTTGATCTCAATATCGATAGAACCGAGTTCGCCTTTAAACTCTCCAACACTGGCCAGGGTTTTCAGTTTTTGGGTCGCATCCACGGCATTGCTCACCAGCTCGCGGATAAAGATCTCATGATCTGAGTACAGGAACTTTTTGATAATGGGGAAGATGTTCTCCGTTTGTACGCGTATTGCACCTTTCTGCATGGGATTCAGATTTTTAATTTCAGGTGTTCTTTTTCAAAGGTTATGCCAGCACCTGGCAAACTGACAAGATGGCAACATATTCACTGCCGTTTTATAGTTTCAGTAATGTTTTACTGATTGCTGTTGTTAATTCCGGCTTGACGCTTGCTTTAAGCGCATAATTTTCCCATTGATCAATTACTGTCTTAATTTCATCGATTATAACCTGTGACTTTTTGATATTCATTGCTTTAGCAATTTCTAATAGGTCAACAAGCGTAATGTTTTCCCGTTTACCGTTAATGCTAAGGCAATGACGGCTTACCCAAGGGCTTCCGGGCCGGTAAGCGTGGCACACGTCGTACGCAGGTGAGAGTTTCCACTCCCCATCCTTGCCCATAATAAAGGCAAAATTTTTAGTATGATCGTCGCAATTTCTTGCGATAACATTAAATACCATTCGCCTAAACAGTTGTTCCGCGTCAGGATACTCCAATCCAAGCATCCTCATGGTTTCGAATAACTCTTCATAGCTATATGAAGTAATGTCAGCAAAATCGCGGTGCGTTAGTGCACACCAAGTTTGTACATGAACTTTACCTTTGCCAGGAATACGGTCAAATCTTTTTGTCATAAAATGTCCCCGTCCGTTTTCTTCCAGCAATCGACATTCCATCATGTCTATGCCTGCGTCTTTTGCCATCAGATAATATGCCATTTCCACATGACCGTAGCCATAGGTTTCTCCAAATTGGCTATCGTGGACACCATCAAATTTAATTAACCAGTGTTCAAATCCTTTTGGAGCATCAGCCTGACCAGATTTTACCTCTTTGGTTTGCTCATTAAATGCGATTAAAGCCTTTGCTCGAGCTCCACCAGCGGACGTACCAATCTTCAAGATATCCAATAATGCTTTCTCATCGTTGTCTAACTGACCTTCAAAGGATACCCTGTTGTTTAGAATATCTCCAGCAATCTGTACTAAACTGGAAATTTCAATTTTCGTAGCGGAATCTGATCCTTTCGGATTTACTGGCTCGAACTCTAAAGCTCCCATCCCTCGCTTTCCGATAAAGCATAGCATTTCAATCGGGTTCATACTATCTGTTGGCCGATTGTTCTTTAGCAACCAACTATTAATTAAAGTATTTCCGTATCTGTCGGGTAGAACATCTGCAATAATCCAGGCAATCCCTTAAACGCATTAATAGTCATCAATTCCGGAAATCTATAAATTACTCCCACTTCTATCGGCATAGTAAGAGGTGCGATGTCCCAATTGCGGGTAACAAAAGAAGGTTCGTATTCGAAACTGGCAACTCTGCTATTGCTGTCCCAGAATATAGCGCCTACTCTTTTCCCCCAAAGATTTACATATGCTGTATTCATTACCAATTTGATTTTCTATTGTTCTTTTTTGGAACGCTCATTTTTGCGGAGGCCCTTACCCGCTTCACTTCTTTATGTTCTAGCTCTGCTAGTTTTAAAGGACTGATTGCTCTTTCTTCTAGAAATGAGTCGAACACATGCAGTTGCTCTAAAACTCGTAATACCTGTATTAAGGAAAGTAGGTTTACCGATTTTCCTCTCTCGATATTTTGGATAGTACTACGGTTAACGTTTGCCGACTTTGCGAGTTCCTCCTGTGTCCGCTTGCGTTCTTTGCGCTTCTGGCTTATAAAACTTCCAATCATGCTAAGATATCCTAAATCACTTCTGGCATATCTTGGAATGTTATTTATTTCCGTCATTATAATTATTTTATCCCTTTAATGATGATTATTTTCATCAAATTTAAGAAAATTAAGTTATTAACTATATAGCTGTAAATAATCATCATTAAACTACAATTAGTTGTTTAATGCTTAAAAAAACCATCAATTATATTAAAAATTAATTAGAGACTACGATCGATTCTATACACATACCGTCAAATTCAAGTGAATATGTATTAACCAAACGAAAATCCCTATAGACTACTACTAACAGCACCAATAAGACAACCCGCCTGTTTTCATTTAACAAAGAAATCATCTTAAAAAGCCACCCGACTATCGTACTTTAGTGGCCTGTTCACCTTTTTACAGGAATGATCACCAGATGATGAATTATCCTTTAGCCCGGCGCCTGTGACCCGATTGTCGTATAACTATTCACCAGACTAAATCACGAATAAATATCTATACCCAAAATCCCTGAATGCATGAAGAAATCTTTACTGCTTATCTTCTCTTATTGCTTGCTGGTAAAAGGGTTCGTCTCCGCACAAACCCAACCCACTGCACAGCCCCTGCCCTATCAGCAGCACTTCGACTCCTGGCCGCATAGCGCCACCTCCTTCCCCGATGGATGGGGTGGATGGACACTGACAGGCTCACCGTCCGGCAACTTCAACACCCAGGCGCCCGCCAGCGATAAAGCCCTTATCGCCAACGGCTCTGCCTCCGGTACCGCCAACGGCGTCTATAATTACAACGGCAAAGCCGGATTCCTCAACAGCGGCAGCGTAGACAATGCACTCGTACTCAGCCTCAACACCACTGGTAAAACCAATATCCAGTTCAGCTACGATGTCATGACCCTCCGCAACCCCTACGATGGTACCTCCAATACCCGCATCAACGAAGTGATCCTGCAATACCGCATCGGCACTACCGGCGCCTTCACTAACATCACCGGCACCGAATACCAGAATAATACAACCACCCAAACCGGCTCCGGTGTAACCACCCCGCAGAACGTGGCTACCAAAAGCATCTTGCTCCCCGCAGATTGCTATAACCAACCTGTAGTACAGCTGCGCTGGGCCAACCGCCAGATCAGTGGCGCCGGCTCCCGCCCCGCTTTCGCAGTAGACAACGTCACTGCCGGCAGCAGCGGCGGCGACAACACCCCGCCCGAACTGGTAGCCCTCTCACCCGTACACAATGGTACCGACGTATCACCAGTAGCCCAGCCCGCGATCACCTTCTCAGAAAATATCGTAGCGGCCAACGGCAACATCATATTATACAACATCACCCAGGGTACCCAACAGGCATTCCCCGTTGGCAACACACCGGTAGCCATCAACAATGCCACCCTCTCCCTGCAAGTGAAACTCAAACCGAACACCACCTACGCCATCCGCCTCGACAGCGCCGCCATCACCGATGTAGCCGGCAACGCCTTCGCAGGCATCGATAGCATCCACTGGCGCTTTACCACCGGCCAGCAGGCATTGGCATTCAACTTCAACGACTGCTCCCCTAACGGTAGCACCAACATTTCCGGGGGGTTCCTCCAATACAGCGTATCCGGCGCACAAACCTGGGGTTGTACCACCTTCGGTCAGAACAATACCAACGCCGTACAGATCAACGGCTTCAGCAACGGCGCCGTAGAAAATGAAGACTGGCTCATCTCCCCGTCTTTCGACCTCACCGGCTTCAACTTCCCGCTCCTGCAGTTCGCCAGCCGTACCCGCTTCGCCGGCCCTTCCTTGCAACTGCTCATATCTACCGACTATACCGGCAGCGGCAACCCCCGCAATGCTACCTGGTCTACCCTCAACGGCCGCTTCCCCGCCATCGACTCCGATGTATGGCAGCTGTCAGAAGGTATCAACCTGAGCAACTTCAAACAGGACAACGTATACATCGCTTTCGTATACACCTCCTCCCCCGCACTGGCTGCCGCCCGCTGGACCATCGATGATGTCAGCATCACCAACAGCACCACCGCACCACCGCCCACCATCAGCAACAACACCCGCTCCCTGGAATTCGACTACGTACCCGCAGGCCAACGCTCCGCCGCCCAAAGCCTCTCTTTCTGGGCCAACGACCTCAGCGCTAACCTCACCGTATCCGTACCAGCCGGCTTCCAGCTCTCCCGCGATAGCAGCGGCACCTACAGCCAAAGCATCAGCATCAACGCTGCAGATGCCAACGCAGGCACACAAACCATATGGGTAAGGTTCGCACCTACTGCCGCCGACCAAACCTACAATGGTAACCTCTCCTTTACTTCTACTGGCCTCAACAACACCACTACCTCCCTCTCCGGTACTTCCCTCCGCTCCCTTAAAGTGGTGAACTGGAACATCGAATGGTTCGGTAGCCCCGTACAAGATCCGGCCAACGACGACCTCCAACAGGCCAATGTCACCACCATCCTCAAAAATCTGGATGCCGACATCTTCGCCCTCGCAGAAGTAGTAGACACCGCCCGCATCAGATCCGTGGTAAGCCAGCTGCCAGGCTACACCTATCAGCTGTCCGACTTCGGCTCCTATGCCGACAACCCCGCCGATCCTGACTATGCCGGTGCCCAAAAACTGGCATTCGTATACAAAACGTCCGTAGTGAAAAAGATCAACACCTACGGCGTACTCAGACAAGGTGGCAGCACCAACGCCTACTATAACTGGTCTTCCGGCAGGTTCCCATACCTCATGGAAGCAGAAACCAACCTGAACGGCGATACCGCACGCATCAAGTTCGTACTGCTCCACGCCAAAGCCAATACCGGCAGCGCCGCCGATAAAAGACAGTCCTGGCAACGTCGTAAAGATGGTAACAAAGAACTCAAAGACTCCCTCGATCACCAATATCCTTACGATAACGTGCTGATCCTCGGCGACTTCAACGACGACCTCGACAAAACCATCACCACAGAAATCGCCCCCGACACCACCTCTTCTTATATCGACTTCATCTCCGACTCCGCCCGCTATATCATGATCACCCGTCCCCTAAGCCTCGCCGGTAAAAAATCTACCGCCAGCTTCAACGACATGATCGACCACGTAATGGGCTCCGACGAAATGAAAATAGCCTACCTGCCAGGCTCCGCCAGCGTACAGCAACAGGTCGAAAAACTGGTCGCTGCCTATAGCACTACCACCACCGACCACTACCCTGTACTCAGCCGATACAGCCTCAAAAAACTGGCAAACCCCATCCCGGTGAATAACTTCACCGCCACCCAGGCAGGCAACCAGGTACAGACCAGCTGGAATACCTCCTACGAAACCAACGCCGCCTACTTCGTAGTAGAACGTTCACTCAACAAACGCTCCTTCGAAAAAGTAGACTCCGTAGCCGCACAAGGTACCACCAGCCAGCTGTCCCAATACCAGACCTACGACGAACGCCCCTGGTTAGGTACCTCCTACTACCGCCTCAAAACAGTAAGCCTCAACGGCAACATAAAATATAGCGACCTCCAACCAGTGTTCGTTCGTAGCAAAAATCCGCTGCTCGACCTCCTCTGGTGCCTAATCGGCCACTTCCTCCAGATCTGGCTCGATATCGACAAAACCGGCCCCGCCAAAGTAGAACTGGTCGACCTCCAAGGCCGCACCCGCTACCAAGGCCAGATGAACTTCATCAAAGGACGTAACTACAAAACCCTGGACGTCAGCACCCTACCCGGAGGTATCTACTTCCTCCGCGTATACAGCGGCAAAGATGTACAGGTGAAGAAAATATTTGTGCCTAAATAGTCTTTGTTGACAAAACCTTGACCGCCAAGGGGCCACTCCGTAAAGTGGCCCCTTTTTTTCGCCCCGCTACCACCCCCCTTCCTATAGTTCTCCTATAGCATTCGTATAACATTCGTATAACCATGGTATAAGCTACCCCTATCCAACCTTATACAATTGGTATACATAGAGTATACCCCCAGTATACCTTACCTATAGGATGCTTATACAACACCTATACAATCACTATAGAATGCTTATACAACGCTTATACAACCTATAAGCAGCCCATTCCTAAACAATTGTATATCAATGACATAAAAATCCTCCTGCCGGAGCATATCCCGCCCTTATGTCAAAGACAGGTAAAAATCCCGGATATATCTACCCTTCACTTCCGGCATATCAATAAATACACATATGTAAGCGGGTTATAACAAACAGCTGCCATCTTTTATGGTACTTTGCCCCAGTGGGAATACCTTTGCAGTAAGGTTTTGAGACAAATGATTTCCGGGAATTAGCGTTTGGCATTGCTTTTTTCGTATCTTTGCACTCCAAATTTTTTTTTAATCACTTAAACAGGGAAATTTATGAACTACGAATTGATGGTGATTTTTACCCCTGTGCTGTCTGAGGAGGACTACAAAGCCGCTCAGAAAAAATTCGCTGACTACGTTAAAGAGTTCGGCGGAGAAGTAACGCACGAAAATCCCTGGGGATTGAAATCACTGGCGTATCCAATCCAGAAAAAAACCACGGGCTTGTACCTGGTACTGGAATACAGTGCGCCATCCGACCTCAATGAGAAGCTGAAAATCCAGCTGAACCGCGACGAAAATGTATTACGCCACATGATCACGGCTTTGGACAAGTACGCTGTTGAGTACAATGGTCGCAAAAGACATGGCGTGAACGCTGATTCTAAAACCGTTGAAGCTTAAAAACTATGGCAGTAAAACAAGAAATTAAATACTTAACCGCCGTAAAAACCGAGAAGCGCCAGAAGAAATATTGCCGCTTCAAGAAAATGGGCATTAAGTATGTAGATTACAAGGACGCGGAATTCCTGAAGAAATTCCTTAACGAACAGGGTAAAATGCTGCCCCGCCGTATTACAGGTAACAGCCTGAAATTCCAGCGTAAAGTAGCCCAGGCTATTAAAAAAGCTCGTCAAATGGCTTTATTGCCTTATGTTACTGACCTTTTAAAGTAAGCTATTATGCAAATTATCTTAATACAAGACGTTGATAACCTGGGCCAGAAGAATGAACTGGTAAACGTGAAAAACGGTTATGCCAGGAACTTCCTGATCCCGCAGAAATTTGCAGTGGAAGCTAGCCCTTCTAACCTGAAGCAACTGCAGGAACGCCTGAAAGTGCAGAAAGTAAAAGAAGAAAAAACTGCTGGCAGAAATTGCGAAGGTAGTTGAAGTACTCAAAGCTGCCCCTGTGAAGATCGGCGCTAAAACCGGTACTTCCGGCAAAATCTTCGGTAGCGTTACCGGCGTTCAGATCGCTCGCGCTATCAAAGAACAAAAAGGCTACGAGATCGATCGCCGCCGTATCCATATCCTGGATGACGTGAAAGAATTAGGCACTTACAAAGCAAAACTCGACTTCGGTAAAGGCAACGAAACTGAACTCGAATTCGAAGTAGTAGCGGAGTAATCTCCTTTCAGATATTCGACCAAAACATCCCGGACCCAAACATGGCCGGGATGTTTTCTTTAAATAATCCCTTGTACCGACTGTCACCAAAATCCTCCTATACCAATACCTCGTATCTTACCAGTAACCATTCGCTTCTCCGGGCCAGACAGGACTTGATAATATCGATCTACCATTCGTAACAACAGCTTCTCCCGATCAGCAAAAGCGCCGGTACCCCCTCGTATTCAACACTACAACAGCGTCCACAATGACCACAGCTCTTGATGTAGCAGTGTTCGAACAAACACATGCTGTCTCCATCCCTCCGGCCTACCAGCAACTGCTGCTACACCCGGATACCTTCCAGGGCCCCTTCTATGGCCTCCTGCCCCTACATGCCAATGGCCACCACCATAGTTCCCAACTGCCATATACCCACACACTCCCACTCGAATTCCCCTTCCAACGCGAACACCTGTTCCCCCTGGATACCACCGCCCTCCAACAACAACTTCTTCAAGCCTCCTATGGCAACATCGCCATCGCCGCCGAAGGCTGTAACACCTTCTGGATACTCCTCCTGCATGGCCCCCACAAAGGCGAAGTATGGCTCCTCACTCCACTGGGCATCGCCCCCTGCGGCGCCGACGCCTCCGTCGAACGCTGGATATACCGCTTCCAAACCCAATCCCCCCAATGGTGGCATCGCATACTACCTCCCATCACCTCCTCCCCCCAATCCCTCACCCTCCGGCATCCCGCTCAACAACTATCCCTCACCCACCAATCCCACTATACCGTCCCATCCCCCCTCTGCGCCGACTGCATCGCCTTCATCCGCCAACATTGCCGCCGCCAACAGATAACCGTCTCCTGCACAGACCCCAACGGTACCTACCGCTTCCTCCAGGATGGTAACCTCGACTTCATTAAATCCCTGTAATCCGGCATTTATACACCAAACACTGGTATATACATTACGAAATGAGTACATTTGTCCGCCCCGGTCCTTTCCCCGGCAATCCAGCAATATGAAATATATCCTGCTCTCCCTTGGCCTCGCCTGCAGCTATGCCTGTACAAATACCGGCAACAATAACAACAATACCACCTCCAATACAAACTCCCTGGCCAGCAACAGCAACAGTACCACTCCCACCACCAACCTGGCTACCCGGCCACTGGATACCCTCCAAATGGGTAACATCACCTTCTTCCTCTACCCTTCCGACAAACAAACCTTCGATCAATATCCCACCCCCACCCCGGATACCTCCGAAACACAACAACTGGCACAAACCAACCTGGTAAAACGCACCGACGAACAAACCTTGCTCTTCCAACTGGCTAATAACAAAACACGCACCATCGTCAACGACAGCGCCGAAAACCAATTCAGCACCTACCACTACTCCCGGCACTATCCGCAGATCCACAAAGTAGGCATACATGCCTTCTACTTCGAAGATGATAACTACATCCTCGTCGATACCAACAATGGCGATACCACCCATATGTGGGGCGAACCTACCGTATCCCCCGATGGCAAATGGGTGCTCTCCGCCGCCCGCGACATAGAAGCAGGGTTTATCCCCAACGGATTCCAACTATTCAGTCATCATAATGGTAAACTCACCTACGCAGGTAGTAAAGAAGTGCAGAACTGGGGGCCCGGCATCGTTAAATGGATAGACAACAAAACCTTGGTGATAGAATATATCACCTCAGAAATGGACACTAAAGACGGGAAAACTTATAGGAAAATGGTTATGCAATAAGACAGTACTATTGTAAGACAGCACTATTTGTTGTACCGGAGATTGAAATCCCCCATTTGCTGGATCGCACCGATCGCTGCCTCAGGCGGCACACCGTGCCCATACTTATACTCAATATACTGCACCGGCACCTGCATTGCCTTCAATTTCGCGGCCAATGCCCGCGCACTCGTCACCGGCGCCACCGAATCCTCCGAACCGTGCATCAGCAACGTCGGCGGGCTCTTCGAATTTACATAGTGCACCGGACTGGCATCCTCATAATTCACCGGGATCTCCTCCGGCATAGCCCCCATCAGCTGCATCACCAGGTTACGCACATAAGGGGTGCCTTCGGCAAATAAAGAGGAAATATCATAAGCGCCATACAAACAGATAATCCCCGTAATATCCGCACTGTCATTGTGCTTATAGGCTTGTAACGCTGCCAGGTGCGCGCCTGCACTGGCACCCAGCAATACCTTACGGGTAGTAATATTAAACGCAGCACTGTGCTGCCGTATATAATCAATCATCAGCTGCATATCCTCCTCCTGAGAAGGGAAGTGATGTTCCCGTGGAGTAGCCAGCCGGTAATTCATATTGAAGAAAGCATATTTAGGATAACGCCGCCGCCACTCCTTTACCGCATCGGTAAAATCCTGCTTATCCCCCGTCGTCCACCCTCCCCCGTGAATGAACACCATACTACAGGTCTCCGACGAAACCCGGCCTTCCGGCAGGTACACATCCACCCGCTGCGCAGGATCATTACCATACGGCTGATCCAGCAGTATACTGTCTTGTAAAGGAGATGCACCAACAGCAAAACGGCCAACTTTATTACAACCAACACAACAAAAACCGGATGCTATTAAAAGGAGCAGATAGCGGAAACCGGAGGGGCACATATGAGGAGTTTATCCTTCCGGCACAAATAACATGCCGTAGACCGGCCAAAAGAAAAGCGGACCATGCCCTGCACGATCCGCTCCTCGTATAATACATTTTATCATCCCTAGGCCCAGGCTTTGCGCAGAAAACGCAACCAGTTACCATGCATGACATTTTCCACATCCTGCTGGGTATAACCGCGTTTCTCCAGTAAAGCCGATAGCTTTTGCAGGTCGGCGATCGTCTCGAGGTCGTATGGACACTGCTCCTTACCAAACGCACCGTCCAGGTCAGATCCTACACCGATATGCAGGGTATTACCCGCCAGCTGACAGATATGATCCAGGTGATCTACCATCACATCCAGCGAACAACCCATCGCTTCCGGCTGCGACACTCCGCGTTGCCAGTTAGGCACCATCATCCAGGCATCCAGCGCTCCGCCGATCACCGCTCCTCTCGCGATCAATGCCTTGATCTGCTCATCGCTGAACTGACGGTTGTGGTTCACCAGCGCCCGGCAGTTGTTATGACTCGCCCATACATGCCCGCCAAAATGATCCAGCGCCTCCCAGAAACTATCGTCACAAAGATGGGTCGCATCCAGGATGATATTTAACCGTTCCATTTCGCGTAATAAGGCGTGTCCTTTAGGTCCCATATGCCCGGTGGCATCTGTACCTTGCGCATAACGTCCGGGGCCGTAATGTGCCGGTCCTATAGCCCGCAGGCCATTCTTATAAGCCCCCTCCAGATAGGACACATCCACAATGGAGTCAGCGCCCTCCAGGCTCAGGATATACCCGATCGGCTTCGTATCCGCAGGCGTACCGTCCTGCCATAACGCCAGGTGCTGCTCTAACTCCGCCAGGTTAGTGATCGCACGCATCTCTCCGGCAGCTTCCATCGCCTTATACCAGGCCAGCTGCCCCTGCGTCTGCGCCCAAGCCTGCTCCGGTGAGAACCATCCCGGCAACGGATTGTCCGGCGCCACAAATCGCGCGATCTGCGTCGCTACCACCAATCCAATATTGCCTTTCCTTAACTCCGGAAAACTAACCACCCCCTTCTCCCGGTCCGGCTTGTCCGTCTGCCCCTGCTCCCGCCGGCGGATATCTGCTACCGCCAGCCGCAGGTTACGGTTCCATTCCATGGCATTCATGCTCAGATCCAGGTGAGCGTCTATTATAAACATAAGCTGATACTAATAAGATAAAGTGAAAACTATAGATAAATACTCCTGTCACGCGCAATCACCACCCAATCCTCCGCATACACATGATCCACGATCACATGCGCCTTATCATACAGCGCTACAGATGGACAGATATGTTTGGGTACTCCGTACAATACGGTGCCCACCGGGTACTGCCTGCTGTCTGCTACCTGCAATACCAGGTGCTCTTCGCTCTGCGACACCGGCGTAGCCGCCGGTGCATTGAGGAAATGCACCCTCGGCTGCGGATTTTCTGCCGCCACCGACTTATGCCCCAGATCCACACAGATCAGCGTATCGCTAATCACAGAGATCACCCGGGTGCCCAGCAATGCTGCATATTGAAATGGCTGCTCCGGCAGCCCCTGTGCGTATCCCCAATCCCAGAATACAAAAGTTCCGGGACTGCATTCCACCCCCTGCCTGCCGGCATGTATAGGAAAAGTAGGCGAACCTCCGGCCGTGATCACCGGCGCAGGTAATCCCTTCTCCCGGATCGCTTCCGCCAGCGCCGCTACAGTACCAAAAGCAGCGTCGCATTTTTCCTTTCGCAAGGCCAGGTCCGCATCGTGCAGATGACCATCATAAGCATGTAAACCCGCTACCTGTATTCCCTCCAGCTGATGCAGCGATGTATATAAAGCCAAAGCTGCATCACCTGGTACAATACCCGTACGATTCATGCCTATATTCAGGTCTACCCATACCCGCAACGCAGGAGCGCCCGCCAGCGCAAATGCATCCGCAATTGCACGCGCACTGCCTTCATTATCCACCAGGCAACCAAAGGATGTCTGCGTATACTGATCCGCCAGCGCCAGCAACCGACCTACCTTAGGCCCCACCGGCTGATACGCCAGCAATACATCCGGTGCATTCAACATCCCCAGCATCTCTGCCTCCGCGATCGTCGCACACTTGAACTTGGTGATACCGGCATCCAGCAACAGCTGCACCACCTCCGCCGTCTTGTTCGTTTTCACATGCACCCGCAATCTCCTTACATCATCTATCTGTGTCTTTAACAGCCGGATATTCTCTTCCACCCGCTGCGGATATACCAACAGCGCCGGCGTATCCAACGTGTCTATATTACTGATCTCATACCATTCCATAACCGTTCGTATTAAAAAAACAAACGGAGCAGCGTCTGCTGCTCCGATAATGATTATACCAGTTCAAATAAGGCCTCTATCTCCACCGGGATGTTATCCGGTAAAGAACCCATCCCCACAGCACTACGCACACCAATGCCATTCTCCTCTCCCCATACTTTGGCAAACAACTCGCTGCAGCCATTGATCACATAGGGATGACGGCCGAAGTCAGGCGTACAGTTCACCATACCCAATACCTTTACTACCCGCTTGATCTTATCCAGGCTACCCAGGTTGGTTACCAGCGTAGACAGGATCGTAAGCCCTACCTGCCGCGCAGCTAGCTTACCCTGCTCAATATCTACATCATCGCCTATACGTCCTATGATCAGGCTCTTGTCATCCTGCACCGGACCATGCCCGGATACATACACATACTTGCCGTCTATCAGAAATGGTTTATACACGCCCAGCGGAGAGGGGGCAGGTGGCAGATTCAGTCCTAATGCTTTGAAATTTTCTGTTGGTGTCATCTTTATGAAGCGTTTATTATTTAACAAATGAACAATGCCGTACTATAGCCAGATACTTAACAGCAAACAGCCTAATAGCCCCACTACCGATACGATCGTTTCCATGACAGACCAGGTCTTGATAGTATCTTTCACAGACAAGTTAAAGTATTCCTTAAACATCCAGAAACCAGCGTCATTAACATGGGAGAACATCAAGCTGCCCGCGCCCGTAGCCAGTACCATCAGGTTAGGGTTAACACCCGTAGCAGCTACCAGCGGCGCTACAATACCCGCCGTCGTCAATCCCGCTACTGTCGCCGATCCTACACTCACACGTATCAACGCGGCAATACCCCATGCCAGCAACAACGGGTGCATATGCAGATCACTCAGGCTGGAGGCAATATACGTACTGACCTTACTGTCATTCAGCATCTGCGTCAGCGCACCGGAACCACCGATGATCAGGATGATCACCGCCACATCTTTCACCGCATCATCCGTAATACCCATCACCCGCTTCACCGACATGCCGCGGCGCAGCCCTAATATCCACATGGCATTCAGCACCGCCAGTAACATCACGATCACTGGCTCTCCCAGCCAGCCGGCCAGCTTGTACAACGGATGGTCTGCCGCCACCACCAGCTTGGCCAGCGCCGTCAATGCCAGCAGCAATACCGGCAACAGTGCCGCAAAGATACTGGCCGTCATACCAGGCAATTGCTCATCCGGCAACGCCTCCGTGGTAAACATCGCCCCCGGCGCCTGCTTGTAGTTACGCAGGAAACGGGAGAACACCGGTCCGGCCAGCACAATGGCCGGTATCGCCAGCAGGATGCCGTATACCAGCGTCAGCCCCATATTGGCATGAAACTGAGCGACCAATGCCGTCGGCGACGGATGCGGTGGCAGATAACCATGCGTCACCGACAATGCCGCCAACATAGGGATACCCAGGTATACCGTCGGCAGCCCCGTCCTGGATGCCACCGTAAAGATCAACGGCACCATCAGCACAAACCCGATATTATAGAACAAAGGAATACCGATGATGAAACCTGTCAGCATCAGCGACCACTGCACATAACGACGGCCGAACACATTCATCAGCCCCGTCGCAATACGCTGTGCAGCCCCACTCTCGGCCACCAGCTTACCCAACATACTACCAAATACAATGATGATGATCAGGGAACCCAGCGTCTTCCCGATACCAGTCTGTATCGACTGCGTAATAGCGCTGATATCCATCCCCAAAGCCAGCCCCATCAACAAAGACACCAGCAGGAAAGAAATAAAAGTATTAAGCTTGCAGTAGGTAACGAAGAATACAAGCACCAGAATAGCGGCGAAGACTATTAATAACGACATCCCGGAAGGTTTTACATAACATGTTAAATGAGATACCATGTAGCATGGTATCTCTAAAAATATCTAATAGTTATGTAAAGTACAATAGGGACCGCTAAATATTAATGTGAGCGCTATTCATATCGCAGTGCGACGATTGGATCTAATTTGGAAGCTTTGACCGCCGGGTAGATACCGGATACCAGTCCTACACCTGCGCAAAGTATGATACCCATAAATATCCACAGCCAGGGTACAATAAAAGGAGAACTGAGCAATACAGATACCAGGTTGCCGATGATCATCCCCAGGAATACCCCCAGTACACCACCGGTGACACTGATGATGATCGCTTCGTATACGAACTGCCGGCGGATCACCTGCCCGGTAGCACCCAGGGCTTTGGTCACCCCGATCTCCCGGGTACGCTCCGCTACAGATACCAGCATGATGTTCATCAACCCGATGGCAGAACCCAGCAAAGTGATGATACCGATGATAAAGGCAGCCGTCGTTACATACCGGAGGTTATTGAACAGCATTTCAGCAATACTATCGCTCTTGCTTACCGTAAAGTTATCTTCTTCGTTGAGGTTGAGGTGACGGATAATACGGAACAATCCTGTCGCCTCACCCACTGCCGCTTCCATCTGGCTCACATCTTTCACCGCTACCGATAACTGGTAGGTAGGATTTGGTTTGGAGAAGATACGACGGGTATTATTTACACTGGTGATCACCACATTGTCCGCACTCATCATACTGCTGCTGCCTTTGGATGCCAGCACACCGATCACCCGGTAACGTACATTTCCCACCCGGACCGTACTGTTCAGCACATTTTTCATGTTCTGCCCGAACAGCTTTTTCGCTACATCCGTTCCCAGCACTGCCACATTACGGCCAGTAGTGATATCGGCCTCATTGAGGTCCCTTCCCTGATCCAGTGTATAGTTGGAGATCGCCAGGTAGTTCTCATCCCCGCCGATCACCTGCACGTTAGGGTTCGTCTTTTTCTCCCCACGATATACCGTAGCGATGCCCGTTCCCTGGTAAGACACACTGACTTTGGCAGGAAAGTCAAACCGCTCTTTGAACTCCCGCGCATCTGCGAAAGCGATGGGTTTATTCTTATTAGAAGCCTTCACTTTACGCCGGGTCGTCCGGTTGTTACCTTTGGTAGCTTCCCCACCACCGCCACCGCCCATATTCACCTGCAGGTCCCGGCTGCGGATAGCAAAGCTATTGGCACCCATACTGGCAAAACTCGTATAGATACTACCTTTGATACTGTCGATCGCAGTGAGGATACCTACCAGGGCCATAATACCCAGGGCTATGATAGTAACGGTCAATCCGGTACGCAGACGATTGGCGCTAACAGAACGGGATGCAAGGGAGAATATATCGCTGAATCGCATAATTAAAGGGTTAAAAGTAAAGTTAATATAAATGACGGAAGGCAAAAATCTAAATTATGAGTAACGGCAATCCCTGCCGGCAGAATGCAGCATATTCCCCCACCCCCACCCCTGCCAACACCAGGCCCCTTATATATTCCTTCCCTTCCCTCATCCAGCCATCTGTTATGATCAATGGAACTACCACATATAAAAAAAGCACCGGTATTTTACCGGTGCTTTTTATCATGAGATATATCCGTCTTTAGTACAGCACGCCTACCGCTGCAGAAATGTCTCCTTCGCTAAGGCTATCTTCTTCCCTCCCGCCAGAGATAATATTATCCGGTCATTTTTAAAATGCTGCAGTTTATCATCCAGGAACTCACAATAACTTTTATACGTAACCGGCTTTTCATTAATGGCAATAATACGGGTATCCAAAGCAATGCCCGCCTGCTCTGCCTTACTGTCTTTGTAAATACGGCTCACAAGCACCTGCCCGTCTTTGTAGTCCAGGTCCAGCCCGAAAGAAGCAATCTTCAACGTACCGGGATCCGCATAACGTGTCAGGTAAAGCACCCCCGCTTTGAAATCCATTGTCAATACATAATATTTCAGCAGCTCACTGCCTATTACCGGTTGATTGGACTTGGGAGAATAACTGTAAGGTATATGCCGGTAAGTATCCCCAAACAATTGCACCTGGTCTAACAGACCGAAGGTAATAGTATCCTGCACCGCTCCCCAGGCACCATGATATCCCTGCCCCACCACCTTCAACAATGAGCTCCCCGAACCGGTATACATAGCTGCCACCTTCGCGGGTATATCCAACAACTGCGTAGCCCCCAGGTCCAGCATAAACTCCTGCCTCCGGCCGTTGATCTCCAGGTCAACAAAAGGCCGTGAAAATTTATCCGTCCGGAAAGGCACCTTCTTTGTCCCCTCCGGGAACTGCAAACGGCTGATCTCATCCGTAACAACCATACTGTTCTTCCGTATATCAATCTGCCAGATACGACCCTTCATCAAAGGTGCCCCAACAATACCGCCATTTGCCAGACACGCAATCAACGGCGGATGATCATAACCTACCGCACCAACCCCACTATACTGTAAGGCCCCCAGCTGAAACGACGAAATGCGGAAAATCCCCACTTCCCCCTTCACCTGATTCGCATCTCCACCAGTAGTAGCCGCCACCTTATCTAAACCATATGCACGGGCAGTAGTGTTCGTCACTGTACCATACGCACCGGTATCAAAGATGAAATGTAAAGGCTCCTCCTGCTTCCCGTCAATGATCCCTTGTATAATCAGTACGCCGGATTTAAATGTAAATGGAATATCATACAGGAATCCTTTGTTGGCCAGTTCTGCATGATTGATCGTCTTCATGATCTTTGCCGACTTCATAACAGAACACCCTGAAAGTAAGGAAATGAAGAAAGTAGCTAATGGGATTCTCATATAATATTTTTAAACATTCTCTAATAGGTTATTCAAATTACATAACAATTTTTAATCCCATTCAAAACAGTGCACATTTTTTAAAATGTATTCAAATACTGCCTAAAATGGTACCATCCCGGTATCTTTCAGATACGTTAATAAAACAGCGATATGAGGATCTTTTGTCATACTCAGGTGATCCCCGGACACTTCCAGCATACGAATATCAGAAGCATGCGCAGCCCATCCCAGGTATTCATCCGTCTCCGTCCAACGCGACTCCAACGCCCGGGCAATGATCAAAGGCGATTGTATACAACCTTCCACCTGATTAGTCATCACCACATTGCTCACACGTAACTGGATCAACCTCGTCAGAAAATCCATCGATTCACTGTAATCATTGGTTTTCTCTTTTACAAACGCCGACAGATACGCTGCCATCCCCCGCATATCAAGACCCCGCATGGCACTCTTCAGATCATCCAGCCAGTACTTATGCGTATCAGCAATTTGCTGATGTCCTTCAAATACCGCACCTGCCGCCCGTACAACGAAGTCAATACGTTCCTCTTCCGGCATATCGCGCTCCATATTGGTAAGATCCACCTTGTTCAACGTCGTAGAACTATCCAGCATCACGACCCATTCTACCTTTTCACCTGTGGATTCCAACAACCGGGCCATTTCAAAAGCAACATGTGCACCGAAAGAGTGAGCGATAAAACGATAAGGCCCCGCAGCATACACCTCTTTTATCCAGCTGATATGCTGTATCGCAATAGCAGAAATAGTTTCCAATGGCGACTCCCCTGCCAGCACACCCGGCATCTGTATACCATATACTGGACTGATACCTTTAAATAATATCGCCAGCTCATCATATCCGTCACAGATACCTCCCGAACCAGGGATAATAAATACAGGCGCCTGATCACCACCGGTCATCAACTTCAATAAATGCCCGCTACCGCCTGCACCCACTGCATCCGCCACCGTCAACTCACTACTCCGCCGCTCATCAACCACCGCTGCCAACGCCGCAATATGCTGATATACAAAAAAGTCTTTCAGCTGCAGATCCCATCCTTCCTGCCGGGTCTTGTTAAGCATACGAATGATAATAATCGAATGCCCACCTAGTGAAAAGAAGTTATCATATATGCCTACACGCCCTACAGCTAACAGCTCCTCCCAGATGTTTACCAACACCTGCTCCGTAGCAGTAGTAGCCGCAACATAAGTTTCAGCCACCGTCAGTACAACCTCACGGGACGATAACTGCTTCCGGTCTATCTTTCCATTCCGCGTCAGCGGTAACGAAGAAACAGACAACAACAACGAGGGATGCATATAAACCGGTAACTGAGACGATAACCAGTCCTCCAACAAGCCCCTGTCAACATCCTCCGGAACCACATAACCTACCAACTGACGATGAACACCACTACCTTGCAACACCACCACCGCCTGCTCTACGCCGGGGCAACGCTGTAACACTTGCTCTATCTCGCCAGTCTCTATTCGATATCCCCGCAGCTTCAACTGCTCATCCATACGACCCAGGTATGCTACATCACCAGTCGTCAACCATCTACCCCGGTCGCCTGTCCGATACAACAAACCTAATCCTGGCACCTCCACAAACTTCGCCCCAGTCAGCACAGCATCCTCATGATAACCCTTCGCCAACTGAACACCGCCTATACAGATCTCTCCCGGCACACCAACGGGCAATAATCCCCCAACTTGATCTAATATATACACCTCCGTATTGGCCAGCGGTCGGCCTATCGGCAACTGACGATAATCCAGCTCCGCTGATGCCGAGCAGTTAAAACATAATACCGATATCGTCGCCTCAGTAGGCCCGTACTTGTTATAAAATACCACCGTCTCCCGCCAACGTTCCGCCAGATCTACACTACATAACTCTCCACCAGATATCACCCGGCGCAAACCATTATAAACACCCACACGCAACGTATCCAGGAAACCCGGCGTGGCATGCAGATGCGTAATACCCTGATCATACAACAGCCTCTCAAATCCCGCAGTATCCAACTGTAATCCTTCCCGGAATAACACCAACACCGCCCCACTCAACAAGGCCAAGAAGATCTGTTCTACAGATGCATCAAAAGTGTAGGGAGAAAACTGTAAAATACGGTCACTGCTGTCCACTCCGTAATAACGACGCTGACCAAGAATATAATTCACAATCGAACGGTGTGAGATATGCACGCCTTTGGGCGTTCCACTCGAACCTGAAGTATAAATAACATAGGCCGTATCATCACTACTTATTAATACAGGCACATATCCTGCTGTCATCACTACATGGTCTGAACAGATCACTACTTCCCCTCGTCCTTCAAACAGCTGAGATAAATCACCGCTGCTGACCACTACACCTGAGCCCGTACTGTCCAGCATACGCCATAGACGCTCCTGCGGCTCCCGTGCTGACAACGGCACATAAGCACCACCAGCCAGCAGAATACCCAAGATAGAAACGATCATATCTACTGACCGTTCCTGACACACCGGCACCAGCTGCCCTACGCCTACACCAGCGTTACGCAACTGCACCGACAAGGCACAGCTACGGGTGTACAACGCCGCATAACTTACCCGCTCCTCCTCATAGATCAACGCGGTCGCATCCCCGGATAATCGAACCTGCTCCTCAAAAAGATCCACCAGGGTCTGATCGCCGCCCGTCAATGCTATTGCATTCCTACTTAGATCCTGTAACTCAGCAACAGCTGATGCCCGGTGCAGACGAACAGTAGATAAAGTCTGACCAGCATCCGCACACAACGATTCCAGCAAAACCAAATACTGATCCAGCATACCATCCATGGTATCCGAACGGTACAGATCACTGCAATAAGTCAGACTCAGCCACAAACCATCCGGTGTATCCACCACATGAAGGCTCAGATCAAAACGGGCGTGAACAGCCCGCTCACTATCCGCCGACTCATCAGACGTGCCAAGTCCTCCGGCATGCTGTAAAGAAAACAACACCTGGAACAACGGCGTTCGGCTGATATCCCGGCTGGCCTCCACCGCTTCTACTACCTTCTCAAATGGTACATCCTGATGAGCATAAGCATCCAGCGTCACCTCACGTACCTCCTGCAACAAACGCCTGAAACTCCAACCTCCTTCAAAACGGCTACGCAAAGCCAGCATATTCACAAAGAACCCGATCAAAGGCTCTACTTCCTGCTGACGACGACCCGCTACAGGAGTACCCACACAAATATCATCCTGACCCGTATATCGATATAATAACACCTTAAAAGCCGCCAGCAACGTCATAAACATCGTTGTCCCTTCCTGGTGCGACAACGCAGATAGCGTATTTCGTATATCCACACTTACTCCACGGCGGAGCACACTCCCCCGTATACTTTGTTCCGTTGGGCGTACATGATCTGTATACAGATCCAATACCGGCACATCCACTAATTGCTCCTTCCAGTAAGACACATGAGTAGTCAGGGTCTCTCCTGACAAATATCTCCGTTGCCATAAAGCATAGTCCGCATACTGTATCGGCAAGGGTGATAAGGGTAATTCCCGCTGTTCATATCTCGCCGTGTAAAACGTCCATAACTCCTGCAACAGAATATTGGCGGACCAGGCATCAAAAGCAATATGGTGCACCACCAGTAACAACAATGACGTACCATCTTCCTGTTCCACCATCGCAGCCCGCAACAGGTAATCTTGGCTCAGATCAAATGGTTCACTTATATACGTAGTTATTGCATCCGCTCCACATTCACCCATTGTCCATTCCTCCGCGGCACGGATCTCCTGATAACCAATACCTGACTTCTCTACAATCACCGTACGCAATACTTCATGCCGCTCGATCACATCACGGATCGCTGCTGCCAACAACGCAACATCTGTTTCTGCAGGTAAAGGCACCAATTGCGGAATGTGATATTGTACACTGCCCTGCAAACGATCTATAAACCAAAGTCGCTCCTGTGCAAAAGATAACGGCAACCACTCGTCAGATGTACGGGGCGATATAGCCGGCAATAACAATCCATTCCTAGCTGCTTCAATCTGTCCGGATAATCCCGCAATGGTTGGATGCAGGAAGATATCCCGCACACTGATCTCTGACTGCAAATGCTGACGGATAGCAGACACCAACCGCATCGCCAGCAAGGAATGACCTCCCAGTACAAAGAAATTATCATATATACCGACACGCGCTAAACCGAGCAATTCAGACCATATACCGGCAAGTATCTCCTCCATCGCATTGCGAGGCGCAGTATAGGTACCAGTCTCCCTTGCTACCACATCCAGCTGTGATAACGACCGCCGGTCTATTTTACCATTCGCCGTCAACGGTATCGCCGCTATCGGTAATAACAATGAGGGCAACATGTAAGCTGGTAAACGATCCTGTATCCAGCCTTCCAACGCAGATACATTCACATCTTCCGGCACCACATAACCCACCAGCTGACGCTGCACTCCACTGCCACTCACCACAACGACCGCTTGCTGAACTCCCGTATAACGCTGCAACACGTGCTCTATCTCCCCTAATTCAATCCGGTATCCTCGCAGTTTTACCTGCTCGTCCATACGACCCAGGTATTCCACCCTACCGTCTGCCTGCCAGCGACCACGGTCTCCGGTACGATATACTAAACCCAAACCGGGGATGTCTACAAAACGGGCCGCTGTCAGTGAAGGATTATTCCAGTAACCAGGTGATAATCCCACCCCTCCTACACAGATCTCTCCTGCAATACCGATATCACATAAATTACCGTGCACATCCAGGATATAAGCCGTACGGTTCTCTAACGGAAAACCGATCGGTATCTCCTGTGCCGATGGCGAGTTGATACAATAAGTCAGCGAAAAAGTCGTATTCTCTGTAGGACCATAACCATTGATCAGGCTACGACCCGGAAAGGCACTTAAATAACGGTTCACATGCTGCACAGACAAGCGTTCCCCGCCTGCCAGCACCGTAGTCACCGTATCAAAAACATGGATATCCGTCTCTACCAGTTCGTTAAACCAACCGGCCGTACACCATAACATACTCACCCTATTAGCTACCAACACTTCCCGCAAACGGGGGATATCCGTTAATACTGCCCGCGGGCACATCACCAGCTGGCCACCATTCAACAGCATACCCCAATACTCAAATGTGCTTACATCAAAGGAAGGAGAACAGGTAGCCAGCAGTATCTGATCTGCAAAAGAAACATAGGTAACACCCTTCACCAGGCTCACAATATTACCGTGGTTGACCATCACCCCTTTCGGCTGTCCCGTCGAACCAGAGGTGTAGATAATGTAAGCCAGCGTATCAATATCTGTACTACCATCCCAAGGAGCCGACATGGCTACCGCAGGTTGTATATCCTCCCATAACAGCCACTGCACGTGCTCCCCAACTCCCGAAGGAATACCTATACCGGCATGCGTGATCACCGTATGAATATCACTGTCTGCAATCATATAAGCAAGACGACCGGCAGGATAAGCCGGGTCCAGCGGTACATACGCACTGCCATGACGAATGATACCAAGTATCGTGATGATCATCGCAGCACTACCATCCATCAACACACCTATACGGCTGCCACCAGGTACCCTCCTCCGAAGATATCCTGCCAACCGCGCAGTACGATCTTCCAGCATTCCATAGCTGATCCGCTCTTCCTCAAATACCAACGCCAGCCGTTCCGGATAAAGACGTACCTGCTCCCGGAACAAATCCACGAGGTTGCTACCATCAGGGTAAGCTGCCGCCGTATTATTAAAATCGTATGTAAGTTGTTGTAAAGCTGCCGGAGCAGATAACGGCAATTGATCCAGCGACTGACCTGCATCCTCTGCTATCGCCGCCAATAAATGAACGTAACGGTCCAGGAATCTTTGCATCGTATCAGCACGGAAAAGATCACTACTATAGTTCAGGGAGAACAATAAACCATCATCGGCGATCATCACATCCAGACTGATATCAAACTTAGCAGTAACCGCTCCTGTTTGCACCGTAGCCTCTTGGCCGATCGACACCACCTGCTGAACCGAAAACAGCGTCTGGAATAGTGGCGTACGGCTCATATCCCGCGCGGTCGACACCGCCTCTACCACCTTCTCAAATGGTACATCCTGGTGCTCATAGGCAGACAGGGTCATTTGACGTACAGTATCCAATAGCGATATAAAACTTGCTGATCCACTCAGCTGCGTACGCAGCGCCAGCGTGTTCACAAAAAAGCCGATCAGCGGCTCTACTTCCTGCTGCTGACGACCAGCGATCGGTGTACCCACGCAAATATCTGCCTGACCCGTATAACGATACAACAGCACCTTAAAGGCCGCTAGCAAAGTCATAAACATTGTCACCCCATGCTCCTGTGATATACCTGACAACGCCGCCATCAGATCGGTATTTGCCCGTTTATGTAATACAGCCCCGTTTACGCTTTGCTCCTGGGCCCGTGGATAATCAGTCAGCAGGTCCAACACCGGTACATCCGCCAACTGTTGCTTCCAGTAAGACAAACGCACGGCCAAAGTATCCCCCAATAAATATTTACGCTGCCATAAAGCATAATCCGCATATTGTATCGGCAAGGGTGACAAGGATAATACACGCTGTTCCAGATGAGCTTCATAATTTTCCCATAACTCATGCAAGAGAATATTAACAGACCAACCGTCAAAAGCAATATGATGTACTACCAGTAACAACAACTGTGTACCATCTTCCTGCTCCACCATCGCAGCTCGCAACAGATAATCCTGATTCAGATCAAATGGCTGTTGTATATATTCATCTATAGCAGTAATCACACAATTATCCAGGGCCCATCTTTCCGCAGAACGGATCTGCTGATAACCAATACCCTCTTCCTCTACAATCACCGTACGCAATACTTCATGCCGCTCGATCACATTTCTGATCGCCGCGGCTAACAACGCAGCATCTGTTTCTGCAGGTAAGGGCACCAATTGCGGAATGTGATATTGTACACTGCCCTGCAAACGATCTATAAACCAAAGCCGCTCCTGCGCAAAAGATAACGGCAACCACTCGTCAGATGTACGGGGCGATATAGCCGGCAATAACAATCCATTCCTGGCTGCTTCAATCTGTCCGGATAATCCCGCAATGGTTGAATGCAGGAAGATATCCCGCACACTGATCTCTGCCTTCAGATGCTGACGGATAGCAGACACCAGCCGCATCGCCAGCAAGGAATGACCTCCCAGTACAAAGAAATTATCATATATTCCTACTCGTGGTACACTCAATAAATCAGACCAGATACCCGCCAGTATTTCCTCCATTGCATTGCGAGGCGCTTCATAAGTCTTAACACGTACCGACAATGATGTATCTGCTGACAACGACCGCCGGTCTATTTTACCATTCGCAGTCAGCGGTATCGCCGCTATCGGTAATAACAATGAGGGCAACATGTAAGCTGGTAAACGATCCCGCATCCAGCTTTCCAACGCAGATACATTCACATCTTCCGGTACCACATAACCCACCAGCTGACGGTGAGCATCATCACCACTCACAACAACTACTGCTTGCTGAACACCCATATAACGCTGCAACACGTGCTCTATCTCCCCTAATTCAATCCGGTATCCTCGCAGTTTTACCTGCTCGTCCATACGACCCAGGTACGAGATATTCCCATCTGCCTGCCAGCGACCACGGTCCCCGGTTCGGTATACTAAACCCAAACCAGGAATGTCTATAAAACGTGCAGCCGTCAGTGAAGGATTATTCCAGTAACCAGGTGATAACCCCACCCCTCCTACACAGATCTCTCCCGCAATACCGATATCACATAAATTACCGTGCACATCCAGAATATAAGCCGTACGGTTCTCTAACGGAACACCGATCGGTATCTCCTGCGCCGACGGAGAGTTGATACAATAAGTCAGCGAAAAAGTCGTATTCTCTGTAGGACCATAACCATTGATCAGGCTACGACCCGGAAAGGCACTTAAATAACGGTTCACATGCTGCACCGACAAGCGTTCGCCGCCTGCCAGCACCGTAGTTACCGTATCAAAAACATGGATAGCTGTCTCCACCAGTTCGTTAAACCAACCGGCTGTACACCATAACATACTCACACCATGAGCGACTAACAACTCCCTCAAACGGAAAATATCTGTTAACACAGCCCGCTGACATATCACCAACTGACCACCATTCAACAGCATACCCCAATACTCAAACGTACTGGCATCAAAGGAAGGTGAGCCAGTAGCCAGCAATACCTGGTCCGCAAAAGAAACATAAGTAACACCCTTCACCAGACTCACAATATTACCGTGGTTAACCATAACGCCCTTCGGCTGTCCCGTCGAACCAGAGGTGTAGATAATGTAAGCCAGCGTATCAATATCTGTACTACCATCCCACGGAGCCGACGCAGCTACCGCAGCTTGTATCTCCTCCCATAATAGCCACTGCACGTGCTCCCCAACTTCCGAAGGAACACCTGTACCTACATGCGTGATCACCGTATGAATATCACTGTCGGCAATCATATAGGCAAGACGACCCGCAGGATAAGCCGGGTCCAGCGGTACATACGCACTACCATGACGGATGATCCCCAGTATCGTGATGATCATCGCAGCACTACCATCCATCAACACACCTATACGGCTGCCACCAGGTACCCTCCTCCGAAGATATCCTGCCAACCGCGCAGTACGATCTTCCAGCATTCCATAGCTGATCCGCTCTTCCTCAAATACCAGGGCCAACCGTTCCGGATAAAGACGTACCTGCTCCCGGAACAAATCCACGAGGCTGCTACCATCAGGGTAAGCCGCCGCCGTATTATTAAAATCGTATGTAAGTTGTTGTAAAGCTGCCGGAGCAGATAACGGCAATTGATCCAGCGACTGACCTGCATCCGATGCTATCGCTTCCAGTAAATAAACATAACGGTCCAGGAACCGTTCCATCGTATCAGCACGGAACAAATCGCTACAATAGTTCAGCGAAAGCAATAAACCATCATCGGCGATCATCACATCCATACTGATATCGAACTTAGCGGTAACAGCTCCGT